>DAHUYQ010000037.1 GCA_027315115.1 Solirubrobacterales bacterium
GGATTGGCGATGGCGAATCCGTCGGGAGTGCGAAGAATCGTCATCGTCGTCGATGCGGGAAAATGTACGTTCGCGGGCGCGTAAGAAGGCGGAGCGTCGGCGCGAGCGCTTCCCCACGAGCGATTCGGCTGCGCCGCGAGCGTAAACGCAAGATGCAACCTGCCGCTCTGCGGCAGCGCGATCCAGGGGCGACTCCACGGATGCCCGTCGACTGCGAGACTCCGAACGTAGGGCATATTCGGTGCGGCCTGCGGTGCATCGATGGTGATAACGGGGCCGTGTGAGGGCGTGATGACCGCATGCGTAAAGAGCGGCGCACCGAGATCGAGATAGCGTTCGGCCGGGTTCTGCGGATAGAGCCCGAGAGCGCTCCACACGTACCACGCACTCATCGTTCCGAGATCGTCGTTACCCGGGAGCCCATCGGGGCGATCTCCCCATAAGCGCGTCATCGCCGCGCGGGTGACGCGCTCTTCACGCCACGGCGCGCCTGCCGAAAGATAGGCCCACGGGCTGCCGATGCTCGGCTCGTTCCCGAGCCACGCGTAAGGTTCGCTCTGCCCCGCATTGAGATGGGTAAAGAATGTATCGAGGCGTTTTCGCGCCGCGGCGCGGCCGCCCATACCTTGGAAGAGATCGCGGAGATCCTGCGGTACCATCCAGGTATATTGCGCGGCGTTCCCTTCCTGGAAGCCGCTCTGCCCATTCTCCCCGATCTTCGTGCGTTCGAATGCACCACCGGGGCCACGCGGCGCGATCTCTCCGAGCGAACGATCGAAGAGGTGCGACCAATTCGAACTGCTTTTAAGAAACGCCGCGGCGACGGCGCGTTCGTGGAGCGCGCGCGCAAATGCGGAGATCGCGAAATCATCGAGACTATATTCTAGCGTCTCGGATGCGCCGTTTGGAACCGGAGAGACGGAGGTCGTGTAGACGTTGGGGATATAGCCGAGACGATTGAAATCGCCGCCGGCGGGGCGCTCCTGGTACCAGCCGAATGCCGGAGGGGCGTTGGTATCGTTCGCACCCTTCACCATCGCGGTTAACGCGCGGTGGAGCGAAAAATCTCTCGCGCCGAAGGCGTATGCACCGGCGATAACCGGATCGACGGAATCGCCACCCATCACGCTCGTCGGCGCGTTGGCGAGCGCCCACCGCGGCAGCCAACCACCCTGGCCTGCAGCATCGACAAGCGACTGCATCATATCGCTCGTGCGATGCGGAAAGAGCAGCGCGAGCAACGGAATTTCGGTGCGATAAATATCCCAGTCCGAAAAATTCGCATAAAACGCATGCCCCGCCGCCACGCGATGCACCTTCCCGTCGAAACCCCGATAGCGGCCGTCGGCATCGCTAAAGAGATTGGGGTGCAGCATCGTGTGATAGAGCGCGCTATAAAACGTGCGCAAGTTCTCGGTGCTGCCGCCGGAGACGCGGACGCGGCCGAGGACGCGATTCCAGCGTTCGAGCGCGCGATCGCGAACCGCGATAATACTCCAGGAGCGTGCCGATTCACGGAGGTTTCGCCACGCGCCGCGCTCGCTGACAAACGAAATCGCTACTTGCATGCGAACGCTGCGATGCGTTGTCGTGTCAAAGCGCAGCCAAGCACCTGCGGTGCGCCCGGCACCGTTATCGTAGAGCCCCGATGCGGCGAAGGGGCGGTTAAAACGTGCCGCCATATAGATCGTAAAGCGATCCGGCATGCCGCAAAAATGTCCGCTCTGCGCGCTTGCTTCCAGCGCATTCGTTCCGGTGATGCGGATGGTGGCATTACTGACGCCGGCTTGGTCGGAGGCGGGGTTGACGGCGAGCAGTGCATCTTGCGAACGAGGGAAGGTGAAGCGGCCCAACCCGCTGCGCGATCGCACCGTGAGTTCGCTGCGAATCCCCGGTTTTCCGAGCGTTACCGCGTAATAACCCGGCACCGCGATTTCGTTGACGTGAGAGAACGGCTGCGAGATACCCTGCAGCGTTCTCGGTGGCGAGCCGACGAGCGGCAGCACCGCAAAATCTCCGAAGACGTTGCAACCGGGGCCGCTGAGGTGCGTCATGCTAAAACCGGTGATCGTCGAATCGTTGAATTCATAGCCGCCGCCGGCATTCTGTGACGGCGTATCGGGGCTCCACTGGAGCATGCCGAAGGGAACGTCGGCGCCGGGAAAATCGTCGATCGGGCCGCCGAGCGGCGTTCCCGACGTGCCGACGAAGGGATCGACATACGAGACCGGAGTCGTCGTCGTGCGCTCCGCGGCGGCGACGGAGGTGCCGAAGAGTGCGAGCGCTACGAATGCTCGCAAAACGTTCCGTAGCACTCGCATCTCCTAAAGCGCCTTCACTGCCGAGGTGAGCGCATCGACGCTTGCCTTCGCATCACCGAAGAGCATCGAGGTGTTCGGCATCTCGTAGAGCGGATTGTCGATGCCGGCGAAACCCGAGCGCATCGAGCGTTTGAGCACGATGACGTTCGCAGCTTTATCGACATCGAGAATCGGCATGCCGTAGATCGGCGAGCTCTTCACGCTCCGCGCCGCGGGATTCGTGACGTCGTTCGCACCGATAACCAGGGCGACGTCGGTCGTCGAAAATTCCGGGTTTGCATCTTCCATGTCGAGCAACTGTTCGTACGGCACGTTCGATTCGGCGAGCAAGACATTCATGTGCCCGGGCATGCGGCCGGCGACGGGATGGATCGCGTAGAGCACCTGAACGCCGCGCTTCTCGAGTTGGTCGGCGAGCGCTTTTACGGAATGCTGTGCCTGCGCGACCGCCATACCGTAACCCGGAACGAAGATGACTTTCGATGCATACGCTAACATGATCGCGACATCGTCGGCACCGGCGCTGCGAATTTGCTGCGGCCCGCCGCTTCCCGCTGCGGGTTCGCTGCCGCCGCCCGAACCAAAGGCGCCGAAAAGCACGTTGGTGAGCGGGCGATTCATCGCCTTCCCCATCATCACGGTCAGCAGCGTTCCGCTCGCACCGACGAGGGCGCCGCAGATGATCAGCAGGGTCGAATTGATTTCAAAGCCGGTCACGGCGACTGCCAAACCGGTAAACGAGTTGAGCAGTGAAATGACGACGGGCATGTCGGCGCCGCCGATCGGGAGAACGAAGAGCACGCCGAGCAGGAGCGCGCAGATCAGCAGCCCGACGAACGCCAGCACCGGCATCGTTCCCAGCGTGACGACGAACCACCCGGCGAGCCCGAGAATCGTCAATAAGATTAGGCCGTTGACGATTTGCTGGCCGGGATAGGTGATCGGTCGCCCGGTCATGAGCTCTTGGAGTTTTAAAAACGCGATGATGGAACCGGCGAAACTCAAGCATCCGATGATCGCCGAAAGAACCAGCGATACCGAAACGACGGCGTTCTCGCCGTTGCCGCTTGCGAGAACGAAGAATTCCAGCGTCGAGATCGCCGCTGCAGCGGCGCCGCCGGCGCCGTTATAGAGTGCGACCATCTGCGGCATCGCCGTCATTTTCACCTGGCGCGCGGCCGGCACGCCGACGATCACGCCCACGAGCACGCCGATCGCGATCAGCGCCCAGTTGCCCTCGCTCGGCATCAGCAGCGTCGCCACGACCGCGATCGCCATGCCCAGCCCGGCGATGCGGTTGCCGTTGACGGCTGTCTTGGGGCCGACCAGGCCGCGCAGGCCCTGGATCACCAGCGCGAAGGCGATGATGTAGAGGACGTAGATGAAGTCTTCCGACTGCAGGAAGCTGCTGGCCAACGGCATCGAGCTCATGCCTTGCCGTCCTTGCCCGCCGGCTCCTGCTCGCCCTGCTCCTGCGGCTTGGGCTTGGTCTTGAACATCTCGAGCATGCGGTCTGTGACCAGGAAGCCGCCGACGATGTTGATCGTGCCGAAGATCACCGCGATCACGAGCAGCGCCTGGCTGAACGCGTCGAGTTTGGGGAAGCCGATTTCAGGCAGCCCGATCAGCAGCAGCGCGCCGAGCAGCACCACGCCGTGGATGGCGTTCGTGCCGGACATCAGCGGCGTGTGCAGCGTGTTGGGGATCTTCGAGATCACGATGAAGCCGACGAAGCCGGCGAGCACGAGGATCGCGAGGTTCGTGGTCAGGACGCTTGCGAGGATCACGATGCCTCCGCTCTCTCGACGGCCGACTTGGCGCCGGGGTTGACGATCTCGCCGTCGCGCACGATCAGAGAGCCCTTGATGATCTCGTCCTCGTAGTCGATCGCCAGCGCGCCATTCTCGTCGACGATCAGCTCGAGCAGGGCGAGCACGTTGCGGGCGAAAAGCTGCGAGGAGTGCTCGGGCATGCTGGCGGGCAGGTTCAGCGGCGAGACGATCCTGACGTCGTGGACCACGACGTTCTCGCCGGGCTTGGTCAGCTCGCAGTTGCCGCCCGTCTCGCCGGCCAGGTCGATGATCACGGAGCCCGCTTTCATGCCCTCCACGGCCTCCGCGGTGACGAGCTTGGGCGCGGGCCGTCCCGGCACCAGGGCCGTGGTGATCACCACGTCGAAGCCCTTGATCGCCTCCGTGAGCGCCTGCTGCTGCTGAGCGCGCTCCTGCTCGGTGAGCTCCCGGGCGTATCCGCCCTCGCCGGCCGCCTCCAGGCCGAGGTCGAGCCATGCGGCGCCGAGCGAGTGGACCTGCTCGGCCACCTCGGGACGCACGTCATAGCCGGTGGTGCGGGCGCCCAGCCGCTTGGCTGTCGCCAGCGCCTGCAGGCCGGCGACGCCTGCGCCCAGCACCAGCACCTTGGCGGGCGGGATCGTGCCGGCGGCGGTCATCAGCATCGGGTAGAAGCGGCCCATGTTCTCGGCGCCGAGCAGCGCGGCCTTGTAGCCGGCGACGTTGCTCTGGGAGGAGAGCGCGTCCATCGCCTGGGCGCGCGAGATGCGCGGGATCGACTCCACGGCGATCGCGGTCGCCTTGGCCTTCGAGAGCGCGGTCGTCGTGGCGGGGCTGCCGAGTGGCGAGAGGAAGCCGATCAGCAGCGAGCCCTGCCCGAGCATTCCGGTCTCCTGCTCGCTGGGCGGAGAGATCTTCAGCACCACGTCGCTGCGCCACACCGCGGCCGCGTCGTCGGTCACCTGCGCGCCCGCCTCGCGGAACGCGTCGTCGGAGAGCAGTGCGCCCTCGCCGGCCCCGGCCTGGACGAGCACGTCGATCTGCTTGCTCTTCAGGCGGCGCACGACGTCGGGCACAAGTGCCACGCGCATCTCTCCTGCTGCTGTCTCCTTGGGAACTCCTACCTGCATAAGCTTGGTGCGGCAACGTATCCGATCGCGCGGCGACATGACTTGCCGACGGCGCGGGGCAACCGGATGCCAGGCGCCACCGGCCCGCGCGGGGCATGCTTCTGTGCGACACTCGAACCGCAGTGACGGTCAAACTCACCCGCATCTACACCAAGCTCGGCGACGCCGGGGAGACGCATCTGGGGGACATGAGCCGCGTCTCCAAGCTCGACACGCGCGTGGAGGCATACGGCACCGTCGACGAGCTCAACGCGAACGTCGGCTTCGCGATTCTGGCGCAGGGCATGCCCGCGAAGTTCGTGGAGTGGCTGCGCAGAGTCCAGAACGACCTGCTCGACCTCGGCGCGGACCTGTGCGTGCCGCCGCCCAAGGACGAGAAGGCCGAGCAGCGGGAGCGGCTGCGCATCACGCCCGAGTACGTGCAGTGGCTGGAGCAGGCGCTCGACGAGGTCAACGAGACGTTGCCGCGGCTGCGGTCCTTCGTGATCCCGGGCGGCACCGACGCCTCCGCCCGCCTGCACCTGTGCCGCACCGTGTGCAGGCGCGCCGAGCGGCGGGCGTTGGCGGTGCAGGACGCGAACCCGGAAGTGCTGCGCTACCTCAACCGGCTCTCGGACATGCTCTTCGTGCTCGCCCGCGCGGCGGGCGAGGGGCCAAAGGCCGGCGCCGAGCCGCTGTGGCAGCCCGGCGCGCACGAGTCCGGCGAGCGCGCCTGAAGCGCCGCGAGCGGGCTCAGAGCCCAACGGCGCGCCCGGGACCACAGCACGGTCGCGGTGACCCGCGCTCAGCCCTCACTCACGCCCGTGAGGCCTTCCAGGCAGCGATCGACGATCCTGCTCACATCCGCGGCCAGGGCGGCCGCGAGGCTCGAAGCGTGGGTGACGCCGATCGATCTGGCGAGCATTCGTGCCGGCGCCGGCGCCGCGATCGGGAATGGCCGCCGCGCCAGGGCGGGAAGCACCTCCGCGGTTTCCCACACCGGCGTCTGCGTGACCCCGGCGGAGTAGCGGAAGCTGCCGTCCGGCGCCTGCAGCCCTTCGAGGTAGGCGATCGGTGAGCGTCCGTCCTGCGAGAGGGGCCGGTTGGCGGCGAGCAGGCCCTGCACCGCCCAGGCGGTGGACGAGGCGTTGGATTCCTGTCCGGGTTCCTGGGGAAAGCCGCCGTCGCTGTTCTCGGCGTGACGCAGGTAGGAGACCGCGCGTGCCATCGCGGCAGGGCTGGGATCTCCGGTGGCCGCGAGCGCCTGGAGCGCGGCGGCGGTGTCGTCCACGTCGCTGGGATCACCCCTGGGACCGAAGCTGAAGCCGCCGTCGGCGTTCTGCTGGGCGGCAAGCCACCTGCCGGCCGCGCGGATCGCCGGGCTTGCCGGTCGATCGCCCAGTGCGCGCATCGCGAGGATCGCGAACGCCGTGTGGTTGACTTCGTCCTCGATCGACCCGTCTCGCCTGCGGTGTCGCGCCAGCTCGGCAGCGAGGTCGTGGCCGTCCAGGGCGCCGGCCGGCAGCCCGCAGGCGTGCAACGCGAGGATCGTGCGCTCGATCGCACCGACGTCGCTCAGCGAGCCCGCGCCCGCCGCAAGCGCGGTCAGGATCGTGTGGCCGTCCTTGCGGACGTGCAGCGGCGCGCGGCCGGCGGCAGCCAGGCCGATCGCGCCCCATGCCGTGAACATCTCGGTGGTGGACGCGCCCGCCTGCTGGCCGAAGCCGCCGTCGGGTTTCTGGGCTGCGAGCAGGTATTGCACTCCGCGCGTCAGCGCGGAGTGCGTGGAGACCGACGCGCGCGTGGAGACCGACGCGCGCGCCGACCGCGCGCCGAGCGCCGCGCTCCCGGTGAGCAACACCACCAGCGCCGCCGCGATCCCGGTTCCCGCCGCCTGCCAGTCGACCTCCATGCGCGCCCTGCTCCTTGCCAGCAGGCGTGCGAGCTCAGGGGCGAAGGCCAGGCCGAAGAGCAGCGTGGAGACGATGTCGACCGCCTCGAAGGGGACCCCTTGCGCCACCTCGGCCAGCAGCGCAGCGGGCGTGTGGCTTGCGCCGATGCTCCATTCGTAGAGGTTCATGATCCCCATCGCGACCAGCGCCGCAAAGGCACATCCGAGCGCCAGCGGCAGACGTGAGAGGCGGCGGCGCGTGAGCCTGCCCGTCAGCGCGCCCAGCAACCCGACGATCCCCCACGCCGCCATCTGCCAGGGAGTCCAGGACCCCTGGCCGAGCACGACGTTGGAGGCGAGCATGCCGACCGCCCCCACCACGAAGCCCGGGAGCGGACCCAGGCTGTAGCCGACGACGAAGGTCATCGCCGTGATCGGCTTGACTTCCGGGAACGCGGCGAAGGCGTCGCGGCCGAGCGCCGCCAGCGCCGAGAGCGTGGCGACCAGCGCAACCGTGCGGGCTGACGGGCGCGAGCGCTCGTAGACCAGCCACCCGATCGCCAGCACGCAGGCGATCAGCGCAAACGATGCCGCCAGCCAGCTCATGCCGCCCGCGCTCCCGCGAGCAGGCTCGCGATCGCGGCAGCGCCCTCGCTCGGCAGCAGCGCGCCGCCGTGGCCGCCGAGCACGCGGGCTGTCTCGGTGGCGAAGTACCAGCCGCCGCTGAGCAGCTCCGCGCAGGGGGCGTCGGCGATCACGCGCCCGTCCGCGAGCAGCACTGCCCTGCTCGCGCAGGCGGCGGCGAACTCCGGGTCGTGGGTGGCGACGATCACAGCAATGCCCTCTTGCGCGCGAAGCCTCAGTTCCTGCGCCAGCGCGGCCTTGGCGCCCCTGTCCATGCCTCGAGTCGGCTCGTCCAGGGCAAGCACGGCCGGCGGTTGCGAGGTGTCGGTGACGATCGCGAGCGCAAGCCGCTGGCGCTCTCCGCCCGAGAGATCGCGGGGATGGCGCTCGCCCAGATCGGATAGACGCGCCCGCGCAAGCGCCCCGGCCGACGCTTCCAGCTCCACGCGCTCGCGCAGGAAGTAGTCGCCGGGGTTCTGCAGCAACAGCGCGACGCGGCCGGAGCTCTGCACCCTGCCGCGAGTCGGCTTCAGCAGCCCGGCGGCATGGCGCAGCAGCGTCGACTTGCCCGCCCCGTTTCGTCCCATCAGCGCGATGCTCTCGCCTGGCATGACGCTGAGATCCGCTCCGCGCAGGATCGACGGGCCGTCCGGGAGCTCGTGCCAGACCCCCCGCATCCGCAGCGCGGGCTCCGGGAGCGACGTGCGACCCAGACCCGCAAGCCTCGCAAGCGCCCGTCGGCGCTCCGGCGCCAAGCCCGGCAATGCTGCCGCGCCCGCGGATGCGACCAATTCCGGCGATGCCGCCAAGCCCGCGGCCGGCGTCTGTGGCTCACCGGGCAGCAGCCCGCGCTCGCGCAGGCTCTTGCGGGCCTGGCGAACGCCGGTGGGCGGCGGCGCGTCCACACAGGCCAGCTCCAGCAGCCGCGCGGCGGGCGTCTGCAGGTGCTCGGCGCTCGCGCTCGCCCACGTCAGGAAGGAGCGCGGGTCTCCGTCGTGGGCGATGCCGCCCTGCCGCATCGCGATCACGCGATCGGCGACGTGCAGGCAGCGCTCGAGTCGATGCTCGGCGAGCAGGATCGTCGTCTCCCACTCCTGGTTCAGTCGCCGCAACAGCCCGATCAGCTCCTCGCCGGCGACCGGGTCGAGCTGGGAGGTCGGCTCGTCGAGCAGCACCAGCCTGGGCCGGCCGGCGAGCGCGGCCGCCAGCGCGACGCGTTGCTTCTCACCGCCGGAGAGCTCGGCGGTGCGCCTGTCGAGAAGCTGATCGACGCCGATCGCCAGCGCGACCTCCTCCACCCCGCGCGCGACCTCGTCGGGGCCCTGTCCCCTGCTCTCCAGCGGCATGGCGAGCTCGGCGCGCACCGAGCTCATCACGAGCTGCGTCTCGGGGTCCTGGAAGAGCACCGCTACGTGCGCGCCGACCTGAGCGGGCCCATGCTCGCGGGTGTCGTGGCCGCAGACGCTCACACGACCCGAGAAGGAGCCGCCGTGGAAATGTGGCACGAGCCCGCATGCCGCGCGCAGCAGGGTCGACTTTCCATCGCCGGAGAGGCCCGCCAGCAGGCAGAAATCGCCCTCCTGCACCTCCAGGCAGACGCGGTGCAGGGCGTTTGCGGCGGCGCCGGGATAGCGGTAGCTGACCTGCTCGAAGCTGAGGATGGCGCTCATCTGCCGCGCACCGGGTCGATCCCTCGCCTGCTGATGAAGGGAGCCAGCGTCGCGGCCAGAATCGCCACGCACAGACCGACCGTCGCCGTCGACACCGACATTCTCAGCATCGGATAGGCGTCGAAGCGGGCGGCTGCGCCGAAGCATGCCGCGATCGCGATCGCCAGCATGCATCCCGCGGAGGCGGCGAAGGCCAGGTCGTGTCGCGAGAGCGGGGCTCGCCGGCGGCGCACACGGGTGGCGCCGGCGAAGCCGCGCAGCTCGAGCGTCGCGGCCACGTCAAGCGACCGATCCAGGGCGCCGCCGACGCTTGCCGCGAGCAGCAGCGCTCGCCGTCGCAGCGACCCGGTCTCCTGCGCGTCGGGGCGGGTCTGCTGTGCCTCCGCGAGCCGCTGCGAGTCCGCGGCCAGCAGCGGCACCATCCGCAGCGTCAGCGACGCGGTGAGCGCCGAGCGAAACGAGATCCGCCGGCATGCCCCCAGCAGCTCGTCTGGATCGACCGCGAGACTGGCCAGGGCGCATATCAGGATCACGATGCTCACCTTCAACGCGATCACGGTCCCGTAGACCAGCGCCTCCAGCGTCAGGTCGCCCTGCCCGAACGGACCGAGATCGCCAAGCCGCGCGAAGACGGTCAGCCCTTGGCGGGAGACCAGCACGTTTATGAGCACGATCGGAATGCCGATCGCTAGCGCCAGGCGCAGCGTGCGCGCCACCTGTCGCCCGACGCCGGCCGCGAATGCCGCCAGCAGGCCGGCTGCTCCGATCGCGGCCAGGATCAACGGATGATCGATCAGCACCACGGCGACCGTCAACGACAGCGCCCAGCAGGCGCCGGCGGTCGCACGCGCAGCGTGAAGCGGGCTCGCCGACGGGCGGTATGAGAGCGCGCCCGCCCTCAACTCAGCCCCCTGCGTCTGGCAGGCCGATCACTTCGCCGCCGGAGCCGTGCGGCGCGATGGCGATCGCGAAGTGGCCGTCCAGCGAGGCGGAGTCGAACGCGGCGGCGGCCCGCTGCACGCCGGCTTGATCGGTGCCGGTCACGATCCACTCCGACGAGGAGCCCGAGTACTTGGTCGCAGCGATCATCCCGGCGCCCGCGCCGAGCGTCTGCGCCACCACACCGTTGCTGGCCAGGAGCGCGAGCCGGCTGCCTCCTTCCAGCACGCGCACGTACACACCGCCGGTTGCCGGGCCTTTTGCGATCGTCCGGGCGGTCGCGGTGCGTGAAAGCTGCGCCCAGGTGCCGACGAGCACTTTGAGGCTGTCTTCTTCTGAGACTTCACCCACGGTCCCGACCGCCGCGAAGCCGGCGACGATGCCCAGCGAGGTGAATCTGCGAGAGACGGCGTGGCAGGCCGCTGACTGGGGCGAGGCGCATTCGAGGCTGACCGGCAGGCGCTTGCCGCCGATGCCGTTCAGGAACGGCGCGGGGAAGCTCCCGACCACGGCGGGGATGTGCTCGGACTGACTCCAATCGTGCAGGTCCCACCAGATGTGATCGCCGGAGTGCACGACCGTGTCGGCGGCGCCCTTCTGCGCTTCCTCGCCGTTGACGTAATAGAACCAGTCGAGCGGCTTGCCGTATTCGTGACTCTCGGAGTGGCCGTCGATGCTCGCGACGAAGCCGCCTCCGTATTCGGTGCCCACCTTCGCGTTGCGCATCAGCAGGCTCATCGGGGTCTCCGCGCCTCCGACATCGGGCCTGGAGAGCGTGAGCACGGTCTTGGCGCCGAAGTCTTCGGTGACCAGCATGTGCACCCCGGAGGGCGCCGTGCCGGGGCCGATGCCACAGCCGGCAAGCGCTGCCGCCGCGAGCGATCCCGCGACGGCAGCCAGAAGCGGACGGCGAAGCGACACGGCCCCTCAGGAATGCCTGCCGGCGTCGCCGACCAGCGCGCCGGCTTTCTTCTTGACGGGCGTCTTCGGACAGCGCTTGCCGTAGCAGGCGGCCTTGAAGACCAAGGTCTGACCGCTCTTGGGCTTGACGTCGCAGACGCCTGCGCTCGCTTCCTTGCCGCCGACCAGGACGCTCCAGTACCAGTTCGCGGTGGATTTCGAGCTGAACGGCAGGCTCAAGCCTGCGATCTTGGTCACCTCGTAATCGGAGTATTCGGCATCCCAGGTGCCGCCCCAGGCGCCTTTGGTCGCCAGTTGCAGCGCGCCGGCTGCACTCTCACCTGTGCAGGAGCCGCCGAACCGGTCAACCGGCCTGGAGCTCAACGTCACGATGCGGTTGAGCAGAACCTTGCCGGCAGGCGGCTTGCCCACCACCTCCACTCTCACCTTGACCGGCTTGGCCTTCGCGCCTGATGCGACCGGCGCGACCAGCGCGCCGGCGCCGCCGAGCGTCAGACATGTGAGCGCCAAGGCTGCTGCAGGGCGCGAGAGGACACGACTTCTTGGCATGAGCCACCCCTTTCCACGAGGGCTTGTGGGCTTTGGGTCGACGGCAGGTCTCCTGGCTCCCGGGACCACCTTCCGCACCTTCCCGAGCGGCTCTTGGCCTCTCAGTGGCTCGCTGATCGCGTCGCGGTCGGCATCCCCGGTCACAGTGGCGGGTCCGCGCCGGACTCTCACCGGCTTCCCTTGACCACCGACCGTTATTTGGACGGGGAGATCCTACTGCTTCGAAGAGGCGATCGCAGCCAGATCGGCCTGCGGATCGGCGAGCGCGGCCTGCTGCTCGGCGCTCAGCGGCGCGCCGGCCGCGATCATCGCGCCCGCGTGCTCCAGATCCTCCGGGCGCCCCACCGTCAGCGCCGCCTTCACCGAGCCGCCACCGTCCAGGTACCAGCGCGTGAACTTGCCGTCCTCGTGCGAGCCGCGGAGGATCTCGCTCTCCCAGGAGCGCGCCGGGCCGACGTATTCCAGCTCGGCCCAGTCGCCGAGCACCGAGAAGAAGTAGGGGACGACCGTGTGCGGCAAGTCCTGCCCCAGCATGTTGCGCGCCGCGGTCGCGCCATGGTTGAAGGCCACGTCCCAGTGCTCGATGCGGAGCTGCCCGCCGTGCATCGCCGAGTCGTACTCGCAGATGTCCCCGGCGGCGAAGATGTCCGGCGCCGAGCTGGCAAGCCGCGAGTCGCAGAGTACGCCTCCGCTCTCCCCGATCCGCAGGCCGGCGGCCCTGGCGAGCTGGACGTCCGGGGCCACGCCGGCGCCGATCACGACCGTCTGCGCGGGCAGCTCGACGCCGCGTTCGGTGATCACCTTCGCGACCCGCCCGTCTCCCTCGAGCCTGGCCAGCGAGTCCTCGGCATGGAAGGTGATGCCGTGGGACTCCAGCAGCTCGCGGAAGAAGCGGCCCGCCTGCTCCCCGAACCCGCGTTCCAGCGGCTCGCGCTCCTGCATCACGATGTGGGAGCGGTGTCCCATCATCGCCAGGGAGGCCGCCACCTCGCAGCCGATGTAGGAGCCGCCGATGATCACCACGTCCTCCGCGTCGGCCACCGAGCTCCTGATCGCCTCGGCGTTGCCGAGCGTGCGCAGATAGTGGATCTCCTCCAGGTCGCAGCCCTCGACGTTCAGCCGGCGCACGTTGGCCCCGGTGGCCAGCAGCGCCTTGCCGTACTCGATCTCCTCCTTGTTGGAGAGCTTGACGGTGTGCGCCGCCGGGTCGAGCTTCATCGCGCTAACGCGCGTGAGGAGCTCGATTCCCGCCTGCTCGTAGTAGGAGGGGTCGTCCACGTAGGACTCCTCCCGCGCCTCGATGCCGCGCAGGAAGCCCTTGGAGCAGTTGGGCCTGTTGTAGGGCGGGTCGGGCTCGCGGCCGACGATCATCACGCGCCCCTGCGCTCCCTCCTCGCGCAGCGTGCGAGCGCACTTGGCGGAGGCAAGCCCTCCACCGATCAGCAGGTACTCGACTCTCTGGGAGGCCATGACCTTCAATCTACGCGATGCGCCGCTCGCGCGGGCGGCCGCTCAGAGGCCCGGCGGATGACGAACCGACCAGTGGGCCCAGGTCGGGATGTAGGAGAGCAGCCGCCAGCGGGGTCCTCCCTGTGCGCTGTTCGGTCCTTCGTCGGTGCCACCGCCGACGGTGTCCAGGCGCAGGCCGGCGATCACGATGAAGACGTGCGGGGTCGGCAGATCGGTGGCATAGATGGTCACCCAGCTTCCCGGGCCGGGCGCGCCCCAGTGGACGTAGTCCTGCGCGAGCGGGTTCTCCCGCACGATTTCGGCAAGCGAGCGCACGCCCGCCTTGTAGAGCACGTAGTTGACAGTGCTGGAGCAGTCCTCGCTTTGCGCCCCAAGCGGGTCGGGATGGCCCGCCGGGCCGTAGGGCAGGTCCTGGAGCTCGTTGCCGGCGACGATCATCGCCTGCACAGCCGCGGGCGCGGCTTCGGGGATCAACGCCACGTGGGCATCGCCGCGCAGCAGCCTTGCCTGCTCGCCCGGCACGTAGAGGACCGGCGTGCGAGTCGCCGACTGGGAGATCGCGCGGACGCCGGTCGCCTCCAGCGCGGGCGAGGCGGCTTCCTGCGGAGCCGCACCGTTGGCAGCCTGCTCGTTCCCGCGGTACCGGGACGCCCACGACAGGACATCTTCCACGTACCACCAGGCATGGTTGTAGGCATAGATCGCGGCGCGGTAGTCGCCGGGAGCGCCCGAAGCGCGCAGATAGTTGGCAGCCGAGTAGATCGCGTCCGCCGGGTCCCAGCGATCGGGGCGACCGCCGCCGGCGGCGACTCCGTACAGCGCCCAGGTGGAGGCAAGGAACTGCATCGGCCCGCCCGCCCCGGCGGAGTTCTCGGCACCCTCCTGCGTGCAGGACGGGCTCGGATCGCGCCCATGATCGCACTCGACCTTGCCGATGCCGGCGAGGATCGCCCAGTCGAGCCCATAGCGCTGCCCGGCGGCGACGTAGAGCCGCAGATACCGCGCGGGGATCTCCGCCCTGGCAAGCGCGGAGACGTTCGCCTGCGGGCTCGGCGTCGCCGCCTGCGAGGGTCCGCCGCCCGCGAGCGCGATCGCCGCGCCGCCGAGCAGCAGCAGCGCGAGCGCCATCAGCGCCGCGACGCCGGCGAGCGAGATCGTCAGGCTCCGGCCTAGCATCGACCTGGCGAGCAGCCTCACCTCACTTCTCCTCTCTCCAGCTCCAGCCGAGCTGACGTCGGCGGCGGCGAGCGACCTCGATCGCGTCCGCCATCACGGGGTCCCGATCCTCCTTGCGCTGCGCGATGTCCCGGTCCAGATCCGCGCGTTGCGCTCGCGCGCCGCCGGTGGCGGGGCGCTGCCGCTCGGGCCGGCTTCCTCCCGGCGCGGCGGCGGGAGGCTGTGGCGCGGGACGCGCGGGACGCGGCGCGGCGTCTGCCTGTCCCTTCCTGGGGACGGCCGGCGGTCTCTGGCCGTCCGATTCGCTGGACCTGCCGGCGGGGCGCCGCGCGACGCCGGCGCGCTGAGCATGGGCGTCCGCGCGAGCATCCTCACCGGCGTTGCGCCGGCGCTCGCCTGCCCGGCCTGCGGGTCGCCGCGCCGCCGCCGTCCCTGACGACGCCGTCGAGCGGCCAGCGCCCGCAAGCTGCTCGCGAACCCGCCGCCGGCGCATGTCCAGGCTGACCGCGCGTCGCCTCTGCCCGTCCGCGACCGCCTGAGCGTGCGCCGCCCCAAGCGTGAAGAGTCGTGCTTCGAGCGCGTCTCTGGTCTGCTCCTGCGGCTCGTGTGTCGATACCCCGCCCCTCTGGGACGGCGGCGCGTCCTCGGCCTGCGCTGCGCCGTGATCGAGTGGCGGCTCCGCGTCACGCGCGCGAGTCGATCCGGTCCGCCGCCGCTCTCCCGCGTCCGCTAGCCGGCCAGCGGACTCCTTTGCCATTCGCTCGGTCAGGCTGGGGGCGGTCGAGGCGATGCCTTCCTGTTCCTCACGCCGTTTCCCGCGGTCCCGCAGGCTTTTGGGCAGAGCCCGTTTGACGACCGATTCTCCGTCTTTCTTGAACTGCTTTCGCGCGTACCTCTCGACTTTCTCTCGCGCGCGCCTGGTAGGACCGCTCCGGCGCGTGCCCTGCATCCAGTGCTGCGAGCCGGCGCCGCTCAGCAGCGCGTGGCGCTGCGTGAAGATCCCCCACCAGAGCGCTCCGGCCAGGAACCACTGAACGAACCAGCCCAGCGCGGAGAGGTTGAGCAGAATCCGCATGCTGGCCAGCAGGGCACCCAGCAGCACCGACCACAGCAGCTTGCCGGCGGCGGCGCCGAGCAGCCGCGCGGCCCAGGTTCGGAACGTCCGACGGCCGGATTCGCCGAGCGCGGGAGCCAGCGCCGCCGCGGGCGCCAGCAGCAGAAGCACCATGCTCATCAGCGCCGCCTCCAGCAGGCGCACGACGATGAAGCCGACGAGCAGCAGCATGCCCGCGAGCCCGATGGCGATCACCAGCACGCCGGCAAGCCTGGGGAGCGTCCCCGAGCCGGAGCGAAACTCGGCCTCGGCGGCGGTCGGCCCGCGGCAGGCGGTGGCGTCGCTGCCGCCGCCGCAGAGGGCGTAGAAGAGAGACGTGCTTTCTTTGACGGAGTTGCGCAGCGGACCATTCGCCGGCAGCGCCAGGAAGATCTCGCCGTTGGTACGCGCCTGGCGCAGCAGTTCGACGCGGCGCATCAGATCGCGCGCGCCGACTCCGTTGGACGCGCCCTTGCCCTGCGCTTCGACTTCCAGGTGCGCGGCGATGCGCGTGGCCGCCTTCCGCAGCCGCGGATCGAGCCGCGAGGGTTCGTCGCACCAGGCCACGTTCCCGAACTCCAGGAAGCACCAGGGCCCCTCGATGCTCGCCTGGTAGAGCGCCTGCATGCTGGTCGCCAACGAGCGGTAGGGACGCGCGGGACTGCCGGTGCCAATTGCGGCGAGGCTTCCCACGCTCGCTTGCTGCGCCCAACGCGAGAGCGCCCCGATCGTCCCGGTCGGATCCGCGATCATGAACAGCGTGCCGGCGATCATCGCCAGCAGCGCGAGCGCCTCGCCGAGCGTCTGTGCGACCCGCCGTCTGACGATGCCCTGATATGCGGCCAGCACCGCCGCGCAGGCCAGCACGCTCGCCAGCCATGGCTGCGTGAACTGAGCCTGTGCCGCGCGCAGCGGGGGGCCCAGCCCGCTTGCCATCGGCCCGCTCAGCAGTTCGAGGCTGTACGCCCACTCCAGCGCGACGAGCACCAGGCGCACGAGCCACATCAAGAACATCCAGATCGGGCGCACGACGTAGTCCTGCAGCACCGTGTCGACGTCCACGCCGAAGGTCGTGTCGATGTTCACGTCGAACGAGTAGTTCTCCGAGGGCGCGCTGGAGCCCACGAAGCCCGAGGTCCGGCAGTTGCCGGCGGCCGTGCTGGAGAGCTCGCCGGCCGGCATCCGGCACAGGGGGCTGCCCAGCCCGTTGCGGACCAGCGGGTCCTCGCCGGCGGCCGCGGATTCCGGTTCGGATTCTTCGCTGCCCTGGCTGTGCCCCTGCGCTGGCGCCGCGTAGGCGGAGGAGCCGGAGACCAGCGGCGGGCCGCCCGGCGCACGCGGCGCATGCTTGGCCGTCGCTGCCGCAGCCGCCTGCGGGCAGAGCGCAGCGCCGGCGAGGATCAGGACGCAGAGCGCAAGCCGCACGCTCGCTGCGTTGCCGCCCCGCACACTCAAGCCGCGCGCGCGGGCGTCGTGGAGAAGGCGGCCAGCAACGCCGGCACGGCAAGCTCGACCTGGATCGCCTCCACCCTGCCGCGGTGATCGCGAAAGAGGCAGCGGCCCGAGTCGAATCCCAGCAGCGCGTTGCGGGCCCGCACGTCTTCGGGGTCGAGGCCGAGCAGCGCGAGCGCACGCGCCGCCTCCGCCTCCGATCGCATCCCGAACGCGAAGGTCGCGCCGACCAGGTTCTCCAGCGAGGAGCGCTCGCCGAGCATCGTGTCGCTCACGAGCTGCGTGGAGATGATCGGCACCGCGAGCTCTGAGCGACCCATCCGCTGCAGGGAGGTCAGCAGGCTGCGGCCGACTGGATCGCTGAGGAGCCGCCAACCCTCGTCGAAGCTGAAGATCTTCAGGCGCTCGCGCTCGAGCGACATCAGGTGCATCGCGAACATCGCGATCAGGCGCACGATCTGTTGGCCCACCCGCTCGGCCTGGGAGTGCTCAGACCGGGGCGTGCCCGCGTCGGGGCCGGGCAGGTCGCGGATCGGCAGATACGTGACCTGAGCCTGGCCGGCAGCCGGAAGCCGCGCGCCCGGCGGCTCGAAGGCAAGCTGCGTCAGGCCTGAGCGCGAGTAGACCTCGAGCGTCTTGCCGACCTGCACGTCCACCTCGTCGCCCGCGCACAGCGCGCGAACGACCTCCATGCAGGTAGGACGGGATGCCGAGCGCATCACCGAGTCCACCGCTCGCAGCACAGCCGTCTCCCACGCCGGCTCGGCGCGCGCGGGCAGCAGCTCGCGCAGGAAGGAGACGGTGGCGTCGTGGCGCAGGTGCTCGGGCGCGACGCGCAGGGGGTCGAGCATCCCGCGCAGGCGGCGCTCGGGGCGCAGCGTCAGGCACTCGGTGTGCGGGGCCACCTCCTCCAGCAGATGGAAGCGGTGGTCGCCCTTGGGGTCGCAGTCGATCACCCGTGCCCCCAGCAGGAACGCCTCGTACTTGAGCTTCTGGTCGAGCGTGGTCTTGCCCGAGCCGAGCGCGCCGACGCTGAGGATCGCCGCGTTGCGGTTGCTGTCGGAGCCCTCGCGCAGGTTGAACCTCACCGGGCGCGCCGAGCCCGTGAGCGTCGTGCCGAGGTGAAAACCGGTGCTCGCGCCCGCCCGATGAGCGGCCGTGGGCATCATCGCCGCGACCTGCTCGGGAGTGAGCGTGTCCTCGTAGCCGCGGACCCTCGTGCGCTGACCGGGCAGGTGCTGGAAGAGAAGCTGCATCTGCTCGCCGATCGGCCTGTGCAGGCGGATCTCTCCGTAGCTGCGGCGGCAGGACTCCACCCGCTCCTCCAGCTCGCTCTCATCCGCCGCGCCCACGGCGATCGCCAGGCTTGCCCGCAGCAGCGGCGGCCGGCTTGAGGACTGCAGGTAGGAGAGCAGGTCCCGGGCCTGCTCGCTGCGCTGCATGCCGAGATCGGAGACACCCTGATCGCCGTCGGCCTCCGCGCGCGCGATCTGGTCGGCGTCCTGGATGCGCCGGCGCGCGATCCGAAGCGCAAGCTCGTTGGGCAGGAAGTGAGCGTTGAGCGAAAGGTCGACGTCGAAGGGCAGGCTCTCCACCGGCGCGAACATCAGCTCCGCCCCCGCCCCGGGGAACACGACGGTCTCCGGGAGCGCGCCAAGCACGAGATGCGCCTGCCAGCTCTCCCCCAGCTCCGACTCGATCCGCAGGCTGCGCCCGCGCGGATGCACCACGCAGTTCATCCACCGCAGCACGTCGGCCTCCAGCGGCGCGAGCACGGCGGCGCCGTTGCGCTCGAAGGCGAGCGCGCGCGGCTCGTGCAGCCCCTCGACCTCCGGCTCGCCGAGCCCGCGGCAGAAGGATCGCCGCACGAGCCACTGCAGCTCGACGCCGCGCGCGGGTCGCACGGGCAGGTAGGCGGCCAGGCGATCGTGGATGCGGTCGACGGCCACGCGCGTGCGCTCGAGATCCGCCGCGCTCGGCAGCCTGCGGCGTCCGGAGGAGAACGCGTCTCGCAGGGCGGCCAGCCATTGGCGTGGATGCGACTCGGCGAGGTTCGAGACGTAGCTTGCGACGTCACGCTCGGGCTCGCGCAGGCTGACCAGCACGAACAGCTCCGGCTGGCTGGCGCGGGCCCCCGCCAGCAGCCGGCCCTCCGCGTCTCGATAGGAGCGCAGGGCCGTGGGCGTGCGGGCTGCTCGCGGCGCCTGCGGTGGCTGCGAGGCCACCGCCCTGTTGACCCGCAGGATCTGCACGTCCGCCTCGAGCGCCTCGATCGCCGCCAGCAGGTCGAGCATCTGCGAGCGCTTCTGCGCCTCCGAGCGCCAGGCGTAGGAGGAGGTCCTGATCGCGAATGCCGCCCAGGCGTCGTCTGGGCCCTCGCCGTAGACGCAGTTGCCGTAGACGAACCAGATCGGAAGCCCGCCTCTTCTCATCGCAGTCGCAGGCGCGCGCCGTCTGACAGCTCGATCAGCCTGGGGCGCGCGAGGCGCCGTCCGGGCAGCTCGCGCACCACCAGCAGCGGACGCCCGGCCAGGCCGGCGAGCGATCCGCCGCGCAGCTCGCAGCGCGCGTGGGCGACGGTGAGCAGCACCGCGCCCGGGCCCGTGTAGCTGAGCCTGCGCACACGCGCGTCGGAGCCGTCCGGCAGCAGCAGCAGTCGATCCGGGCGCCACGGCTCGCAGGAGCCCGCCCCGCCTTGACCGAGCACTTCGCGCGGCTGCACCGCGTAGGCCAGCAGGGAGAGAGCCGCTATGTGGAACGGCCGGCCGTCTATGCGCAGCACTACGAGCAGGCAGGCGAGGCCGGCCGGCAGCGCGATCTCGCGGAAGTACCACGGCAGCGCCGCCACGATCATGCCAAGACCCGGCAGCGTCGCGCCGAGCGCGATCGCGGCGGCGATCGCCAGGAAGTAGACGACCCCGCGCACCGGGACCCCCGCCGGGTTCAGGCGCAGCCTGTCGATCCGGTAGACCCGCCGCTCCAGGTCGAAGACGGTCCGGTAGGAGCGAATCTCCATCCTCTCGCTACCCCACGAGCGCCTTGACTGTGTCTCTGAGCAGGCTCTCGCCGGCCGGCGTCGCGAGCAGGACGCACACGATCCCGACCGCGAACACCGCTGCCGCCTCGCGGAAGTCCCGTCTGAACGCGAGCACGATCGCGGCCACCGCGAGCGCGAGGCCGATCAGGCTCATCGCGACGTTGCGCCCGGTTTCGCCCGCCTTGGTGGCCGCGGTTTCGAGCGAGATCCCGCCTCCGCCGGTTCCGGCAACGGCGGTGGCCGCGGGCAGCGGCGCGGCGGCTGCCGCCACGGTTTGATCGGCTCGTCGCGCGGAGGCGTCCGCGGTGGGCGCGAAGGCTGCGAGCCCGCTGAGCAGGATGCAGGCGCATGCCAGCAGGCGGCGGTGAACGTTCATCTGTGACTCCTTCGGTCGTTGTGTTCTCTTGCGAGTGGTCACGTGGCTTCCATCTGGATCGCGGCCACCTCCCAGCGGCCCGCCACGTCGCGCACCTGGAGCTCGTAGGCCAGCGTGTAGCGAGCGCCTCCGGGCCCTGTGACGGCCACCTGCGCGATCACGGCGTCGCTTGCGGCGACCGCCCAGGTCAGGCTCTGCAGCGATTCCAAGGTGAGGCCCTGCGCGGGCGGGGAGACGCGCGCGCCGGGGGCGAGATCGGCGGCCAGGTCGCCGGGGGCGGGCGCCAGGTAGTTGCGCAGCGCCCGTTCCACGACCGTGCGCAGCGCCGCTTCCTGCACTTCCTCGCCTGCCTGCAGCAGAGGCTGGGCGGGCGTCGAGATCGGCGGGCCGACGAAGGCGGGATATCCGGCGAGCGAGAGGGCGCCACCAGGCCGATGCAGGACGGGCACCGTGAGGTAGAGAAGGCCCTGCGGCTCGGTCTCCACGGCGATCGAGTAGACGTGCAGATCGGTCTGCGGCTCGCGTTCCTGCACCACCTGCTCGAAGAGCACCTGCTGGGACCCCTGCTGCGGCGGCTGCGTTCCGGCTTCGAGCTCAAGGCCCGAGCCACCGAACTGTTCGAGCGCCCTGCGGCGCGCTTCGGGATCTCCCTGCTGCCAGGTCAGATAGGCGCGCGCGAACAGCGACGCGAAGCCCGCTGCTTCCGGGTCGGCGGGCCTGACGCCGGCGCCGTGTCGCGCCGCGGCCTGTGTCCGTGGCGGCGCGATCGCGAAGCGAGCGCTCGCGATCAGGCCGGCCGCCGCTGTGGCGCGCAGCAGCCAGCGCGGCAGGTCCTGAAAGACCCGAATGCGCCAGAGCGGTGTTGCTCTCAGCGACACGTTCGCCGCCCGGCTGCGCTCCATCTCGCTCACCGTTCGAAACCGAACTCGACTTCTGCGGGCGCGCAGGCGCAGGCGGAGACCGCGCCTGGAAAGCTCGGCGGGGAAGCGGTCGCCGCTTCTTCGCGCTGGAGCCCGCCTGCCTGGGCTGGTGGCGCCGTCTGGCGCAGGTCTGCCGCGGCCGCCGGCGGTCCTTCCGGGGCCGTTCCCGATGGCGGCCTCCGCGCGCGGACACGCTGCCCTGCGCCCACACGCTGCCGCGGGCCGCGCCGAGGCGCAACCGATGCGCGCGGTCGTGAGCCGGCTCTCGCGCTCGTTGCCGATCGCACCGCGGGCTCGTCGACCGAGCGCCGCCGCACCGCCGGCAACGAAGTCCGCTGGCCTTGGGCGCCGGTTCGCAACGCCCCGCTGCCGAGCTGCGCAGTCCGCGGCCCCGCGGCGGAGGGGCCACTAAGGATGTGCAGGAGGACGATAGAGATGGCCGCGATCACGCAGACCGCGACCACGCAGAGCATCGCGCCTGTGAGCGCGCGTCCGAATGCCCGGCCGGTCGATCGTGGCCGCGCCGCGCCCGGGGGCGGCATGGGCGGCATGGGCGGCATGGGCGCCCTCGCGGCTTGGGCCGGCCGCGTCGAAGGCTCCGTCTCCATGTCCGCCGGCTGCGTCCCGACCTCCGCCGGCTGCGTCCTGACCTCCGCCGGCTCGGCCGCGACACCTATCGGCTCCTCGTCGCACTCGCCGAGGGCGATGTCCGCGTCGTAGACCTCGTAGACGGCGCGCGGCCGGCGGCGCGGCATCTTCATGCTCGCGGCCCTCCGCTGGCGAGAGTAATCCCGACGGCCGGGAGCAAGGGTGCAGGGGCCACCTGCTCCCAGCCGTCGGATGCCGGACGGGCTTCACCGTGCGGTCGCGGATGGAGTCGACCGCCGGCGTCCCGAGGGACGTGCCTATGAGTGGGGGGAGTAATAGTCATAGGTGGGTCCCTGTTCTTTAGATCCGACGGCGAGCCGGCAAACGGGACAAATTTCCTGAGCTATTCGTGAGAGCTCACGAGCTCGCGCAACCGGCACCGCGCTCGCTGAGCCACCTTGCGGTACTTCTCGTGCGTCCACCCGCGGCGCGCGCAGAACTCGGCGCAGTCGACCTCCTGGTAGATCTGCGACGCCATCACTTCACGCTGATCCGGCGTGAGCCTGTGCATCAGGCCCGCGATCCGCTGAAGCTCCATCCGCATCTCCACCTGACGGTGCAGGTCGGCCTGCCGGTCCACCACCTGCTCCTCCGCGCCGCCGAAGAGGTCGCCGGCGAGCGCGTGCTCGAAGGTCGCCTGAGCGGCGCTGCGGCCCTCCAGCGCGCGACGGCGATCATGGATGCGAGAGACGAAGCGCTGCTCGAGAACCCTCGTGATGTGCGGCACGCTCACGTAGGGAGCGCCCTCGCGAGCGCGCGCCACCAGCTCCAGCGCGGCCTGGCCATAGCAATCTTCGAGGTCCTCGCGACGCAGCCGATAGGCATGCACGCGCAGCAGCCTTGTCCGGTGCGCCTCGATCACGAGCGCGACGCGATCTGCCGGATCTTCAGGTGACCGAGGAGACGCGATTCGGGTAGACACGCGAGCATGTCGTCACCGAGGCGCACACCACCCCCCTGCCAATGGATCTAGTCAAGGCGCTCAACCTGCAGGCCATCGACCGCTTCCAGCGTGAGCGGAAGCCGATCGCGTTCGCCATCGGGGTGCTGAAGAAGTACGGCGAAGACCAGGGCGGCCAGCTCGCGGCGCTGATGACCTACTACGGGTTCATCTGCATCTTCCCGCTGCTGCTGGTCTTCGTGACGATCCTCGGGTTCGTGCTGCAGGGCGACCCGACCCTCAAGGAACAGATCGTCAAAGGCACCCTCGGCCAGTACCCGCTGATCGGAGAACAGATCGAACGCCACTCCCTCTCCGGCAGCGGCCTCGCGCTGGCGGTCGGCCTGGTGCTGACGCTGCTCGGCGGCCTGGCGATCACCAACGTCGTCCAGTTCGCGCTGAACCGCATGTGGGGCATCCCCTACAAGCGGCGCCCGGACTTCTTGATGAGCCGGCTGCTCGGCCTGCGACTGCTGGCGGTGCTCGGGCTGCTGACGATCGTCTCGAGCCTCGCCGGCGGCTTCGTGGGCGCAAGCGAACACGGCAGCGTCAGCGCATGGCAGCTTGTCGCGGGCGTGCTCGTCTCGCTGCTGGTCAACTGCGTGCTCTTCGCGGCCATCTTCCGCGTGCTGACCGCCGCGCACATCCCATGGCGCGACCACGCCCCCGGCATCGCGCTCGCCGCTGTCCTTTTCACAGCGCTGCAGTACTTCGGCGGCCTCTACATCAGCCACGAGCTCGAACACACCGGCCCCCTCTACGGCAGCTTCGCGCTGGTCCTGGGCCTGCTGGCGTGGCTGTACCTCTGCGCCCACGCCACGCTGCTCTCAGTCGAGGTCAACGTCGTGCGCGCGCACAGGCTATGGCCGCGCACTCTCTTCGGCGAAGAGCTGCTGGAGAGCGACAAGCGGGCGATCAGGGCATCCGCCCACATCCAGGAGCGGGTCGCCTCCGAGCGCATCCACGTGCACTTCGACGAGCAGGATCCGGCACCCTGACGGCGGGCCAGGCCCTGCGCATACCCAACCTTACGACATCAAGTTGGGTATGCGCCTCCGCTATCCAAGGATCGAGCGTTATGTGCCCGAGCCGCTGGCACGACGCGACTGGCAGATTGCACACGCCGGCGCTCCCCTTCGCTCTCCGCGGGTCCGCCCCTTGAAGAGCAGCCGGACCCGACCTATACTTACTTCATATTCGTAAGCTCATATGGAGCCATACCATGCCTTCACCTTCATCACAGACACCCGACGAGCAGCAGAGCAAGCAGGTGCTTCGCCTGATCCCGCTCGACGACACGGTCGTGATGCCGAGCATGGGCATCACGCTCACCGTCGACGTGGGAGAGGACGAGCGCGTCGTGCTCGTGCCTCGTCATGAGAACGAGTTCCTCGAGGTGGGCACGATCGCCGAGGTCTCCGACCGCGTGCGGCTGCCCGGCGGCGGGCGCGCCGTGGCGCTCTCCGGCGTGGCGCGCGGGCTGATCGGCGCCGCTCAGACAGGCCCCGAGGGCGAGCTGCGCGTCGAGGTCACAGAGCAGGCGGACGACACGCCAGTCGACCGTCGCACCCGCGAGCTGGAAAGGGAATACCGGGCGGTGGTCGAGGAGATCCTCGAACTGCGCGGCGACGACGGGCGCATCGCTGCGTTCCTGCGCGCGATCGTGGAGCCGGGCGCGCTGGCCGACTCGGCCGGCTACTCCCCCAACCTCACCTACGAGCAGAAGGTCGAGCTGCTGCGCACGCTCGACGTCACCGACCGGCTGGAGCTGGCGGTCAAGCTGCAACGCGAGAGCCTTGCCGAGCTGCAGATCCGCAAGCGCATCCGCGAGGACGTGCAGGAGGGCGCCGAGAAGCAGCAGCGCGAGTACTTCCTGCGCAAGCAGATGGAGTCGATCCGCAAGGAGCTCGGCGAGGACGAGGGCTCAGTCGTGGAGGAGTACCGCGCCAAGATCGAGGCCGCGGAGATGCCGCAGGACGTGCAGGAGCAGGCGCTGAAGGAGCTGGCGCGCCTGGAGCGCACGGGCGAGCAGACCGGCGAGTCGAGCATGATCCGCACCTACTTGGACTGGCTGATCGCGGTGCCGTGGAGCAAGCGCTCGGACGAGAAGCTCGACCCGGTGGCCGCGCGTGAGGTGCTGGATGCCGACCACGCCGGCCTGGAGGACGTCAAGGACCGCGTGACCGAGTACCTGGCCGTGCGCAAGCTGCGCGAGGACCGCGGGATCGAGGCCGACCCGAAGTCGGGCGCGATCCTGACCCTGATCGGCCCGCCTGGCACCGGCAAGACCTCGATCGGCGAGTCGATCGCACGCGCGACCGGACGTGAGTTCGTGCGGATGTCGCTTGGCGGCGTGCGCGACGAGGCCGAGATCCGCGGACACCGGCGCACCTACATCGGCGCGCTGCCGGGACGCCTTGTCAGGGCGCTGCGCGACGCGGGCACGATGAACCCGGTGATCCTGCTGGACGAGGTGGACAAGGTCGGCTCCGACTGGAGGGGCGATCCCTCCGCGGCGCTGCTGGAGGTGCTCGACCCCGCGCAGAACCACTCCTTCAGGGACCACTACCTGGATGTGGAGCTGGATCTCTCCCAGGTGATGTTCATCGCGACGGCCAACGTCGCGGACACGATCCCCGGCCCGCTGTTGGACAGGATGGAGGTGATCCGCTTCGACGGCTACACCTCCGAGGAGAAGCTGGCGATCGCCAAGGGCTACCTGTGGCCGCGTCAGCGCGACCGCAACGGCCTGCGCGAGGACGAGGTCGGTGTCTCCGACGATCTGCTGCGGACGGTGATCTCCGAGTACACCCGCGAGGCCGGTGTGCGCAACCTCGAGCGCGAGCTCGGCACGCTGCTGCGCAAGACCGCGACGAAGGTCGCATCGGGCGCGGTGGAGCCGCCGATCGAGATCGATCTCGATCAGGTCCGTGACGCCCTTGGAAGGCAGAAGTTCTTCCAGGAGTCGGCGATCAGGACCGCGGTGCCGGGCGTGGCGACCGGGCTTGCGGTCACGGGCGCGGGCGGAGACGTCCTGTTCGTGGAGGCCAGCTCGATGAAGCGCTCCGGCGGCGGCGGGCTGGTGCTGACCGGCCAGCTCGGCGACGTGATGAAGGAGTCGGCGCAGATCGCCCTCTCCTACGTGCGCGGCCACGCCGAGCAGCTCGGAATCGACGAGAGCGCCTTCGAGGACCACGAGTTCCACGTGCACGTGCCGGCCGGAGCGATCCCCAAGGACGGCCCCTCGGCCGGCGTGACGATGGTCACCGCGCTGGCCTCGCTGCTGAGCGGACGGCCGGTCAAGCACACCGTGGGCATGACCGGCGAGGTCACGCTGCAGGGCCGGGTGCTGCCGATCGGCGGGCTCAAGCAGAAGGTGCTGGCCGCGCACGCGGCAGGGCTGACGGACGTGATCCTGCCCGAGCGCAACCGCGGTGACCTGGACGAGATCCCAAAGGAGGTCGCGGAGCACATGGCCTTCCACCCGGTGATGAGCATCCAGGAAGTGCTGGAGAAGGCGTTGGAGCCATCTCCGACCGCCGCCCGGATCTCCTGACCGAAAGACAGGTCAGGAGATGTCCGCGCGCAGCCCCCGCAGGTGCATGCCCGTTCCAATGGAGGTCCGCCAGACGGCGGACCTCCTGGAGCGGCGCTGGCAGCTCTCGATCATCTACGCCGCGCTCAGCGGCGCGATGCGCTTCAGCGAGTTCGCCGAGGCGATCGCCGGAATCTCGCCGCGGATGCTCTCCGAGCGATTGCGGGATCTGGAGTCCGCCGGGCTGATCGAGCGCGTCGTGCTGCCGACCAGCCCGCCCTCGGTCGAGTACCGCCTCACGGCGCGCGGCCGGCGCCTAGCGCCGATCGTCGAAGCGATGCGCGCCTACGCCGAAGGCCCCTGAGAAGGCCCCGGCCCGAGCGGCGCACGGGCCGAGGGCCCCGCCGGCCCCGCGCGCGCCGCTGGCCCCGCGCCGGCCGGGGCCAGCTCGGCGGCCAGGTCGGCACTGGCGCCGACCAGCGCCCCTCCCTCGCAGGTCTGCGCGCGCACGGCGGCACGGGCGGGGTTGCGAATCCCGATCGCGCCGGCCATGCCGCCGGCGATCAACATCACCGCGGCGACTCCCATCGCCAGATGGAAGGCGCTGACCGAGGCCGCCTGC
This sequence comes from Solirubrobacterales bacterium, assembly GCA_027315115.1. Taxonomy (GTDB): domain Bacteria; phylum Actinomycetota; class Thermoleophilia; order Solirubrobacterales; family Solirubrobacteraceae; genus Palsa-744. The sequence continues at coordinate 27,084 of DAHUYQ010000037.1, forward strand.
GCCGCTGCTTGAATGCGCTGCGCTTCTTCGCCGTTCAGGCTCGCGGTGTCAGGCACCCCGAGCGAAAGATGCTTGGCGACGGCCACGGCCGAGTGACCAGCGCCGGAGAGCTGCACGCCGGCCAGGTGGCTGTCGAGCGCGGAGGCGAACGAGGCGGAGACCGCGACGCCAAGGGCGGCTGTGGCCAGCAGCCCTGCGATGCGAGCGACGGCGTTGTTGACCGCCGATGCGATGCCGGCGTCGCCGGAATCCGCGCCCGCGAGCACCGCCGCGGTGAGCGGCGCCACCGTCATCGAGAGCCCGAGCGAGAAGACCAGCAGCGCTGGCAGCAGGACTCCGAGATAGCTGACCGAGGCGCCCGCGCGCTGCAGCAGCAGCAGCCCGGCGGCGGCGATAAGCGGCCCGGCGCCCATGAAGAGCCGCGGCCCGTAGCGATCGGCGAGCATCCCAAAACGGCGTGAGAGGAGGAACATCACGATCGTCACCGGCAGCGTGGCAAGGCCGCTCTGCAGGGGCGTGTACCCCGCGACCTGCTGCAGGAAGAGCGTGAGGAAGAAGAACAGCACCGCCAGGCCGCCGTACATCACCAGCGTCTCCGCGTTGCCGACCGAGAAGTTGCGCCGAGCGAAGAGCCCGAGCGGCAGCATCGGATCGCGCGTGCGCCGCTCGCGCGCGACGAACAGGCCGAGCAGGGCGAGCCCCGCCAGCAGCGGCGCCAGCACGCCAGGGCTGCCCCATCCCAGCCGCGGCTGCTCGATCAGCGCATAGACGGGGCCGGCAAGGCCAAGCGCGCACAGCACAGCGCCGGCAATGTCCAGGCGGCGCCGGGCGCCGGGTGCTCTCACGCTCGGCACCGCAATCACGATCAACGCCAGGCAGGCCAGCACGAACGGAACGTTGATGATGAAGATCCAGCGCCAGGAGACGGTGTCCAGCAGCTCCCCGCCCACCAAGGGGCCGATCACCGTCGCGATCCCGCTCCACGCGGTCCAGGAGCCGATCGCGGAGGAGCGCTCGGACTCCGGGAAGACGCCCACGATCACCGCGAGCCCGCTCGGAACCAGCAGCGCGCCGGCGACGCCCTGCAGCGCGCGCGCCGCGATCAGGGCCTCTATCGACGGAGCGGCCGCGCAGAGCACCGAGGCCACGCCGAAGCCGCCGACGCCGATCGCGAAGATCCGGCGCTGGCCGAACAGGTCGCCCAGCGAGCCGCCGATCAGGATCAGCGAGCCGAGCGTGAGCAGGTAGGCGTTGGCGACCCACTGCTGGGCCGCCAGCCCACCTCCGAGGTCTCGTTGGATGCTCGGCAGCGCCACGCTCACGACGGTGCTGTCGAGCAGCGCGATGCCGGACCCGAGGATGCAGGCCGCGAGCGTCAGGCGCTTGACGGTGCGCTCATCCATCTCTCTTGCTCACCCCAACAACGATCGCAGGCCGGGGCGCGCCAGCCGAGCCTTTCGATGCGCCGCAGGCGTCTCAGGCGCCTACGGGCACGCGCTCTGTCTGAGCAGGCTCGGCGTCCGCAGCCACGCGCTTGGCGGTCAGACGCGCTCTGCGGGTCGTGGTCGCGATCCCCAGCAGCAGCACGCCCAGGCCGCACCCGAGCACGACCCACCAGCCCACGTCGCTGACCTGCACGTGGGTGGCGGCCACGGCGCCCGCCGCGGCACTCGCGGCGAGCGCGCCCACGATCGCCACGCCGAGCGTCTGTCCGACCTGCCGCGAGGTGGACGCGATCGCCGCGGCGACACCCGCCTGCGAAGGCGGCATGCCGACCACCGCGGTGTTTGTGATCGGCGGGTTGACCATCCCGAAGCCGATCCCGAAGATCACGTAGGCCAGCAGCAGGTCCCACACCGGCGTGGTCGTGCTCACCCCGATCAGCAGCGCGCTGCTGATCACGATCCCGCAGCCGCCGACTATCAGCGGCGCGCGTGAGCCGCGCGTGCCGACGATCCTGCCCGACACCGGCGCGAAGATCACCGTCATGCCGGCGATCGGCAGCATGAACAGGCCGGCTTGCAGGGGCGTGTGATTGCGCACCTCCTGCAGGTAGAGGGTATTCAGGAACAGGAAGCCGCCCAGGGCCGCGAAGGCGCAGACGGCGATCATCGTCGCGCCGGAGAACGGCACGCTGCGGAAGAAGCGCAGCTCCAGCAGCGGCTCGACGCGCCTGCGCTCGTAGAGGATCAGCGCGAGAGCCGCCAGCGCGGAGAGCGCAAAGAGCCCGAGCGTCTCGCCTGAGAGCCAGCCGCTGCTCGGCGCCTCGATGATCGCGTAGGTGAGGCTGGCCAGCAGCACGATCACGAGGATCTGTCCGACCGGGTCGATGCGACGCGGTCGATCGGCCTTCGATTCGGGAACGAAGCGCATCGTCAGCGCGCATGCGGCAAGTCCGATCGGGATGTTGATCCAGAAGATCGCCGGCCAGCTCACCGACTCCACGAGCGCCCCGCCGAGCACCGGGCCGAGCGCGAAGCTGATGCCCACGGTCGCGCCCCAGAAGCCGATCGCCTGCGCCCGCTCGCGCGCGTCGGTGAAGACGTTGCGGATGATCGACATCGCCACCGGGTTGAGCATCGAGCCGCCCACCCCCTGCAGCATCCGGAAGGCGATCAGCCCGCCGAGGCTTCCCGCCAGGCTGCAAAGCAGCGAGCCGAGCGTGAACAGGCACAGCCCGACCATGAACACGCGGCGGCGGCCCAGCCGGTCGGCCATCGAGCCGGAGAGCATCAGCAGGCTGGCCAGCACGAGCGTGTAGGCGTCGATGATCCACTGCAGGCCCGAGACCGGGGCATGAAGGTCACGGGAGATGGATGGCAGCGCGACGTTGACGATCGTGGCGTCCAGCCCGACGATCAGCAGGCTCATGCAGCAGATCGCGAGCACCAGCAGGCGCCGGGAACGATCGAGCGTGGGCGGCGCCTGCGGGGCGACTGTCGCGGCCATTCATGCCGTTATATGCGGCCGATGTCTCCGATACGCCATTTCGTCGGTATTCGGACACCGCGGGTCGCGAATCCCACCATACGCCCGGTTCAGCGCGCGATTGGACCGCCGTGGGCGAGGATCGCGTCAGGCCAGCAGCCGCCCTACGCCTTGACTCTCGAGCCCCTTCATGGCGCCGGTCTCTTCTTGTGTTCCATGGGCATCGAAATGATCCCATCGGCGCCCTCGGGCCAGCCGTTCGCGGCTGACAGCTTCCTCGAGGCGCCGCGTGACGGCAGCGGTGCGTGCACCGGGAGGCCATTCACGACTTGGCTCGTAAGGTAGCTCGTGCTGTCCACCACCGGGCCGCCGGGCACGCCGAGCCGCGTGCTCCGCTCGTCCATCAGCGCGCTGGTTCGAGCGTTGAAGACCAGCTCGGAGATCTGGCTGCCGACATGCAACTCGAGCGCCAGCCCCTTGCGGCCCAGAGCATCGGTCACCGTGCCCAGCGACTTGATCCCCGGCAGCGCCGCGGCCGCATGGAAGAGGGCAGCGCGCACGCGCGGCGGCGCATCGGTGTCGCGCAGCAGGTCGGCGACCTGGCCGAACGCCTCGGCCACCCCCGGAGGCCCACCCTCCACCTTTCCGGTGAGCAGCCGGTCGCGCAGCTTGTGCGGACCCAACGGCAGCTTCGCGAAATCGACTGTCGACAGCAGAAGCTCTCCTGGGCCGAACAGGGTCTCGATCCTGACGGGCCTTCCGTCGCTGAAGACGTGGTACGGCGACCTGCGGCATGCGGCTCGCGCCGCATGCGAGGCATATCGTGGCGGCGTGTCCATTTCACGTCTGAAGCCGGCGCCGTCCGCCGCCACCCAGTCTTCGAGCGTTTCGGAGCTGCTCATGCGGCAAACGCCCGCTCCGCGTGGAGTCGGCAGCACCGATTCGGACGCTTTGCGCGAGACGGTATGAAGGTATTGCCCAGGCCCCGGCGCATAGGCGGGCTGCTTGGCCGCCAGACGCGCGAGACGCATCATCACCGCCGCGCCGGCCGACTGCACGCCTGCCGGTGAGGTCGAGCGGGGCACTACCAGCACCGCGACGGCGACCGCGACCGCGACGAGCGCCAAGGCAAGTGAGGGCGCCCAGCGTGCCGGCGCAGCGGCGGCCGAGCGCTCCCGGCGCCGCATTGCCGTGTCGAGATCGATGCCGAGCCTGCGCAGCGCGGGCGGCAGATCATGGGCGGGCTCATGCATTGTTGGTCTCCTCTCGCAACGAAGACATCTGGCTTCGCAACCGGCGCAGCGCTCGGCTCACGCGGGCGCGAGCCACCTGCTCGCTCACGCCGAGCATCTGCGCCACCTCCGCGTAGCCGCGCTCCTCCAGTACCCGCAGCCGCAAGGCGTCACGGTGTTCGCCGGAGAGCAGCTCGAGCTCCTCGCCCAGCCGCCGGCGCATGGCCTCCAGGCCCGCGAGCTCCTCGATCCGATCGAAGTCGGCGTGGACCAGTTCGGGGATCTGCACGCCCAGGCGCGCAAGCGCCGCACGCTGCACCCTCCCGCGACGAAAGAAGTCGGCGAGCAGCGCCCGGGCGATTCCGTAAACCCAGGCCAGCTCCTCCAGCTCCTGCTCGCCGCGGAAGCTGGCGCGATGCGCGAAGGCGCGGGCGAACGTCTCGCCGACCATTTCGACGGCGGTCTCCGCCTGCATGGTGCGTCGGGCGAAATAGCCCAGCAACTCCTCGGCGTGAGCCGCATACAGGCGCGATATGTCCTCGGCGGTCAGTCCCATGCAGACACCTCTTCAGACGCACGAGCGCGAAACCTGTGACCCGCGCACGTCGGCTTTGTGAGCGTGCGGCCGGTCTGGCTGCCTCCGCTGCGTGTTTTTCCCAAGCGCTTCTGCGGGCTTACGCGCTGGCGCGGTTTGCGGCATGCGAGCAGGCTGAGCAGGCGCGATGTGCCGCTGGCTCGCATACACAGGCTCGCCGATTCTGCTCTCCAGGGCGCTCTACACGCCCGCGCATTCGCTGATCGACCAGAGCCTGCACGCTCGCATGGGCGCCGAGGCCACCAACGGCGACGGCTTCGGGGTCGGCTGGTATGACCAGACGCCGGCCCCGGGCGTCTTCCGCAGCATCGAGCCGGCGTGGAACGACCGCAACCTCCACGAGCTCGCCGACCACATCCGCTCCGGGCACTTCTTCGCGCACGTGCGTGCGGCGATCGGCTCCGCGGTCCAGCAGACCAACTGCCACCCGTTCCGTCGCGGCGCCTGGCTGTGGATGCACAACGGCTTCATCGCGGAGTTCGCGACGCTGAAGCGAGAGCTCGCGTTCGCGGTCGACCCGGAGCTGTATCCCGAGATCGCGGGCGGCACGGACTCGGAGATCCTCTTCCATCTCGCGCTCACCTTCGGCCTCACGGAGGATCCGCCCTCCGCGGTGGCCCGCGCGATCGGCCTGGTGGAGGCCCTCGCGCAGGCGCAAGGCGTCGCCGACCCGTTTCAAGGTACGATGGCGACGACCGACGGCCAGCGCACATGGGTCTTTCGCTACTCGAGCGCAGGCCGGTCGCGATCGCTGTTCTACACCGCTGATGTGCCGACGCTGCGGCGTCTCTACCCCAAGCAGCAGGTTCTTCAGGAGCTCTCCACGGACGCCAGGATCGTGGTCTCCGAGCCGATCGGAGACCTGCCCGGCGCCTGGCGAGAAATGCCCGAGGCCAGCTACGCGGTGATCGCCTCTGGGCACGACGAGGTGCTCCCGTTCGCCCCCACCCCACCGTCGAGGTCCCTGGCAGCCGCGTGACCTGATCTCAGACTGGTGAGCAAGCGCGCCGTGGAAGGTGGGCCGAAGATGAGCCACGAGCGATGGATGGCCGCCTCGTTCGCGGTCGGCGCGACCTGCTTTCTGATCGGCCCCCTCCCCGGCTACGCGACGCTGGTGGGCGGCACCGCCGATGGGATCACCTTCTTCGTCGGCTCGATCTTCTTTACCACCGGCGGCGCCTTGCAGAGCGCCCTGGCCTTCGGCGACCGCCACTCCAAGGGTCCCGGGCGCTCCGCCTGGTGGGCGGCGGCGATCCAGTCCGCCGGCACCCTGTTCTTCAACATCAGCACCTACCGGGCGATGCACACCGCGCTCTCCAGTCCCGAGTACAACAGGCTCGTCTGGCGTCCAGACGCGTTCGGCTCGATCTGCTTCCTCCTCTCGGGCGCGATCGCCTACCGCGCATCGCCACGGTGGGGCTGGGGGCGCCTGCTCCCGGTGCGCACGCTGCAGGGGTGGTGGGAGCCCGCCGTCAACATGCTCGGCTGCATCTTCTTCGGCGCCTCAGCCGTGGCGGGATATGTGGTCCCCACGTCGGGCTCTCCGCTCGATCTCGCCGCATCCAACTTCAACACCGCACTCGGAGCCGCCTGCTTTCTTGCCTGCGCGCTGGCGACGCTGCACAGCGGGCGCACGCTCAAGTCGCCACGCTGGCGAAGGTTGGCGTGGCTCGAGCACACGGTCCTGCACGACATCCACGATCTCTGACCCGCGCACGCGGGCGCGCTTCAGCGAGGCCGTCTTGCGCTCGGCCAGCGGCCCGTCTCGGCGAAGATGCGACGCGCCTGCTCCTCACGCTCGCGGTCGCCGTTGCTGGAGATCGATTGGCGGGCGTATCCGTCGACGATCACCGAGACGCCAGCGGTGCCGATCAAGATCAGGCCCAACTGGGTCCCGCCGGCGACGAGTACGATCACGCCGCCGAGCGCCAAGAGGATCGGAAGCCCGACGCGAAGCGCGAGCAGCATCACGCGGCGGCGTCTCCCATGGGGATGCCCTGGGTCCTCTACGGCGCTCCCAGAGCCGCTGGGGCCAGCATCTGCGTTGGTCTGCACGCTCATATCTGACGGTCGCCGACTATATCTCCCACGACACGCCTTACCCGGGACAGTCGATCCATCGGCACATCAGGCCGTCGCGCATCTCGTGATAGGCGGGCGGCGCTGGCGGCGGATCCTTGGAGAGCCGGTCTATCACCGCCGCGGGCCCATGCAGGTCTTCTTCGACGGCGGTGGTCCAGTGGACCTCGGGATGGAGCAGGCGCCGAAGTCGCAGCCAGTCGCGGCGCTCAATCGCATCGAGCACATCGCACACCTCGGGCACCTGCTCGGCCACGGGCGAAATGCGCGCGCGGGCCCGCCCGTCACCGGCTCCGCAGGCCCGTCGCGGCAGCCTCGATGACAAGTCCCTTCAGCGCCTCCTCGTCGATCTCATCGTGCTCTTCGATGTCGATCGCACGCCTGACTTTCCCCTCGAGGCTGGAGTTGAGCATCCCGGAGGGATCGTCCAGAGCAGCCCCCTTGTGGAAGGTCAGCTTGACCACGCTCTTGATGATCGCGCGAGCCTTGCCGAGCGTCTCGCCGCGCCAATCGCCCAATTCCCGATCCGGTCGTCGATCAGCGTGGAGGCACTTGTCAGGTCATCTGCCATTCGACCCCGAGTGTGTCAGACCGCCGACAAGAGGGCTGCGCACCAATCGTGCGGGCTGCGCGGACAGTCCTCCATCCGCAGAGCGCCCGCACGAAAGGCGCCAGACGACCGCACTCTGTCTGTCCGTTCCCTTCCTACGGCGCCTGTATCGGTTCGAGCGAGTTTCCGGGGGCGATCTGCGCGCAGTTCTGCGGCGCCGGCAGCCCCAGGAAGCGCCCCGCCAGCCAAGCGTAGGCTTCAGGCAGCCACTCCAGTGCGCTCGGGACATGGCTGAGGTCTTCGTACTGCTCGTACTGGACGCTCACGCCGCGGCTGCAGTACTCCCGCACGAGGCTGCGCACGTCGCCAGCGATCATCACTCCGTCGCCGGGGCCGATGCCGGGCTTATCCCCTGGCGTGCCTTCGAGCTCGCCACCAGCTCCCTGGCCGATGAACAGAGGCTCGCCCGGTGTGCCGCCCGTGCCCATGATCAGCTTGTTGGCCACTTCGTCGTAGGCGGGGATCGTTTCGGGCGCCGGGTACTGCGGCTTGGCGATCTGCGCCCAAGTCAGCCCAGGGTACTGGCCGAGCACTTCGGTGATGGACGCATGCTGGAGCTTTTCGTTGAGCGAGCGGCCGTATTCGGACATGTACGGGGTCAATTCGATGTCATACGCGCGCGCGATGCCGATCAGGGCCATCGGGATCACTCCCGCCCAGACCGTGCTCCCTTCGACGTAGCGAAGGTTGTGGGCCGGGTCGATGAGCGTGCCGCCGAACGCCGTGCCGACGATCTTCGAGCTCACTTCCGGCGCGTATGAGGGCGCCAGCTCCGCGGCCCACTCGGTCGCGATCGCGCCGCCGGAATAGCCGACCAGCCCGATCTTCTTTGCGCCGGCGATCCCGGTCGCCGGGGAGGCGAGCGCCGCGCGCAGCGAGTCGAGCGTGTTCATGCCGTACACGGGTCCGGCCGCGAAGTCGGCTTTCTCGCCCTCGGTGTCAGGCACGACGACGGTGTCGCCCGCGAGCAGCGCCGGCGCGATCACAGCCGACTCGACGTTTGGGATCAGCCCCCCGAGTGAGAGCCCGCCGGAGATCGCGTAGGAGGGCTCGTCTTCGTTGTTGAGCGAGTCATAGAAGGACTGATAGGAGAGGACCGGACCGAGATTCAGCGCGGGCCGCAGCACGGATGTCACGTTCACCGTGGGCCGACCGAGCGCGCCGGTGGAGCGATACAGAAGCTGCACGGCGGTGACCGGCAGCGGGACGCCGGCGACGTGGTAGGCGAGCGTTCTGGTCTTCAGCACCGTGCCCGGCGCGATGCTCGACAGCGGGGCGCCGCCTTCGTATCGATAGAACGGGTCCTGCGATGGCGGAACCGCCGCATGTGCCGGGGCGGCGGCCGCGAGAGACGCGATAAGGACGAGCGCCGCCGAGCACCACTTCAGCCATCTCATGGACCATCCGGCAACGACCATCGATCCTCCTCATCCGTTGAATCTCCAGGATTTCGCTGTACCGCGCCACGGGCATACCCGTATCTGCGCGGCCGCACACGGAAAGAGAGACGAGGTCTGTCGGCTTCGCGAGATCCCCTGACGGGCCGTCAGTCGGCCCGTGCTCACGCAGCAGGCGGGCCCCGCAGGATTTGAACCGAAGATGAGGTGTTCACGTTTGCGGGATCCCGCGCTGTGGTGCGGGTTGTTGAGGGCGCCGCGCGCCGCGGCCACACGTTAGGCGCGGTTTGACCACACCGATAGCTGTCTTAGTCGTGGCTGCGTTCGGCTTCTAGGCGGGCGATGCCGATGGCCTCGAGTGCTGTGATGAGCTCGCGGAGGCGGTGGTCGTTGGCG
>DAHUYQ010000039.1 GCA_027315115.1 Solirubrobacterales bacterium
GGCGCGCCGCCGCGGCCGCGGCGGCCCCGTGGCCTGGGGCCTGGGCGCCGCCGGCGCTGCGGCCATGCCGCGCGCCGCGCTCAGATCGGCATCAGCATCGAGTCGCCGCAGTTGTTGCACTTCATGATCGCCGTCGAGGACATCCTCACGATCGTGGAGTGCTCGCCGCAGTTCGGGCAGACGGAGGCGAGCTCGAAGCGCCGCAGGCAGTTGACGCAGCGGTAGCGCCCCGGCAGGTTGGTGGGTCGCAGCCACGGCTCCGAGCAGTTCGGGCAGGTCGGGCCCAGGTCTATCGCGTTGCCTGTCATCCTCATCGCCGTTTCAGCTTCGCCACGAAGAATCCTGCCGTGCGATCGCGGTCCGGCAGGCTCATCAGAAACGGCTCCTCGGCCGGGCCCTCGCCCGCCGCGGCCGCGTTCTCAGCCGTGAATTCCGTGTGGGAATCGAGGAAGCGCTCTATCTGCCGCTCGTTCTCTGCGCAGGAGATCGTGCAGGTAGAGTAGACCAGCGTCCCTCCGGGACACACCGTTTCGGCTGCCGCGACAAGGATCTTGCACTGCAACTCCGCAAGCTCGGCGATCGAGTGCTCTGAGATCCGCCAGCGCAGGTCCGGATGGCCCTGCAGGGTGCCAAGGCCCGAGCACGGCGGGTCGACCAGCACGCGATCGAAGCTCTCCCGCGAGCCTCGCGGCTGCGCGGCGTCGGCGACCTGAACATCGACGTTGGCGGCGCCGAGCCGGGCCAGCGTGTCCTGCATCTGCCGGGCGCGGCCGGGATGGCGCTCGACGGCGACGATTCTGCCCTCTGCGCCCATCAGCGCCGCGATGTGGCTGGTCTTGCCGCCCGGCGCCGCGCAAAGGTCGAGCACGCTCTCCCCCGGCTGCGGGTCCAGCACGCGGCTGACCATCATCGCGGCTCTGGACTGCGCGATCACGGCGCCCTGCTGCCACAGCCGGCTGGATCGCAGGTCCAGCGGGGCCTGCAGCACGATCGCCTCCGGCAGCTCGATGCCGAGCAGCGAGCTGCTCGCCGAACCCGCCCGCTCGCCGAGCGCCGTGGCCACCTGCGCCGGATCGGCGCGCAGCGTGTTGACCCGCAGCGCGTGCTCGGCCGGCTCGTTGTCGGCGGCCATCAGGGAGCGGGCGCGCCCGGGTCCGAGCTCGCGCCACCACAGCTTCGCAAGCCATTCTGGATGCGAATGGGCGACCGCGGCGCCCTGCGGCGTGGAGTCGTCGATGCTGCCGAGCACGCCGGGCCCTTCCCGCGCCGCTCGCCGCAGAACGGCGTTGACCAGCCCGTGGCCGCGGCTGCGGGAGCGCTTGACCAGCTCGACGGCGTCGTCGACGACCGCGTAGGGAGCCGGAGCGCCGCTGTAGAGCAGCTCGTAGAGACCCAGCCGCAGCGCAGCGAGCACCGGAGGGTCGAGCTTGGAGATCCTGCGCGCGCTCATTGCCTCGATCGCGGGATCGAGCGTCCCGATCCGCTGGATCGCTCCGTAGGCCAGGCGCATCGCCAACGCTCTGTCCCGGGCGCTCAGGCCCTCCGCGCATGCGTGCAGCGCCTTGTCCGCGTAGGCGTCCTGCTCGAAGACGCGCCGCAGCACCTTGTAGGCGCAGACGCGCGCCTCAGAGGGCATGCCCGCGCATGTATGCCTGGGCGTCCATCGCCCTCCCGCCCGGTGGCTGCACCTGCAGCAGCTCCAGCGTTTGACCTCCGGCGAGGCCGTAGACCAGGCGATCCCCGCTGCGCCCGAGCTCGCCCAGCGGCGGGGGCGGCGCCGGATCGGTCGCGGGCGGCGGGCCCGCCGGCCCGACCCTGGCTTGCCAGACGCCGAGCATGGAGCCGTCGGCAAGCGTCAGGCGCGCCCCGATGTGCGGGTGCAGCGCGCGCACGACGCGCTCCAGCTCGATCGCGGTGCGCGCCGGGTCCAGCGTGCGGTCGGCGGCCTCGATCTTCTCCGCGTAGGTCGCCCGGCTCTCGTCCTGCTCCGCGAAGGGCAGCGCCTCTCCGCTCTGCATGCGATCCAGCGCCTGCACCAGCAGCTCACCGCCGGCGGCGCACAGGCGCTCGGCGAGGCTGCCGTAGTCGTCCTGCGCACCGACTGGCTCCTGCGCGCTTAGGCATACCGGCCCGCTGTCCAGCCCGGCGGTCAGCCGCATGATGCAGACGCCTGTCTGCGCATCGCCGGCCATGATCGCGCGCTCGATCGGCGCCGCTCCACGCCACCTCGGCAGCAGCGAGGGATGGACGTTGAGGATCGGGTGGCTGGAGAGCAGCGGCTCCTTGATCAGCGCCCCGAAGGCGCACACCAGCAGCACCTCCGGGCGCAGCTCCTGGATCTGCGCCAGCACCTCCGGCGTGTTCACGCTCTGAGGCTGGGCGAGTGGGATGCCGAGCGCCTGCGCACGCTCGACCAGCGGCGGCGAGGCCATCTTCCTGCCCCTGCCCTTGGGCCGATCGGGTCGCGTGATCGCGAGCGCGGGGCGGTGCTCGCTTGCCGCCAAGCGGTCGAGCACGCCAGCAGCGAACTGCGAGGTGCCGAGAAAGACGGTGCGCAACGGAGCCGACGCCGCCGCGCTAGGCGTCGCGGCCGGAGAGCGCCTGCCGCAGCTCGCGCATAGCCTGCTTGCGCTGCTCCTTGGAGACGCGGTCGAGTATCAGGATGCCGTCGAGGTGGTCTACCTCGTGCTGGATGACGCGCGCCTCCAGCCCTTCCGCCTCGATCTCGACAGGCTCCCCAGCGGGATCCTGGGCGCTCACGCGCACGCGCGCCGGGCGCGTCACCTCCAGATGCACGCCGGGCAGGCTCAGGCAGCCCTCGTCGGCGGCCTCGGTCTCCTCGCTCGCCCACTCGATCACGGGGTTGGCCAGCGCGACCAGCGAAGCTTCGGAGTCGGTGCGGTAGACGAGCAGCCGGTGCAGCACGCCGACCTGGGTGGCGGCGAGGCCCACGCCGAGCGCGTCGTCCATCAGCGCCCCCATGCGCTGCACCTCATCCTGGAGCAGGTCGTCGAAGCGCTCGACACGCAGCGCCTTGGCGCGCAGCACCGGGTCCCCGAGCTTGCGCACATGCGCGAGCGCCGCGTCGCGGCGCGCCTTTACCTCCGGATCGAGCTCGTCCGGGTGCTCCTGCTCCTGCTCGGGCTCCACAACGTCCAGCTCGCTCATCAGGACCAGTTTAGGCGCTCGCCTGAGCGGGGATCGGCTACCCCCTGCACCTGCGGGCATGGGATGAGCATGCCTCCACGGAGGCGAACCTGCTGCGCCTTGCCGGCACGCCGGGCGGACTGCCGCTCTAAGACGCCGCGTCGATGCTCGCCGAGGAGATCCCGCACGCAGGCGGCTACGCGCGCGTGCTCGCCGCGATCGGACGGGGGCGAACCCGCTTCGCTCAGATCGCGGCCAAGAGCGAGCAACGCGTCGAGCGGCCACTGGAGATCCTCGCGATCAGGGCTGATCGCAAAGACGCTCCCGGCGCTCACCACGCCTACTGCGGATCGACGTCGACCGCGAAGCTCACGCCGACATGCGCGCGATCGGATGCGACCGCCTGCACCGCGGCGTCGATCGCGCGCACGGCGCCGGCGCGATCGGCCGACTTGATCACCAGCGCCTGGCGCTCGCGGCCGCGCAGCCGGAACAGAGACGCCGGGCCGAGCAGGCTGAGCTCCCCGCTTCGCCGGGCGGGCTGCAGTGCCGCCGCAAGCGCACTCGCGGCGCGGAGCGCCGGCTCGCCCTGCACCGCCGAGCAGATCACGCGCGCCAGATGCGAGTAGGGCGGGTAGGAGAGCGCGCGTCTGCGCTCCAGCTCTCCCGCCAGGAACCCGTCGCTGTCGTGGGCGGCGGCGTCGAGCAGGCTGCGCGCCTCCGGGGCGAGCGTCTGCACCAGCACGTGCCCTTGCGCGCCACGTCCGACGCGGCCGGCGAGCTGGGCGACCAGCGCGAAGGTGCGCTCCTCGGCTCTGAAGTCTGGGAAGCGCAGGGTCGCGTCGGCGTCCAGCACGATGCCGAGCGCGACATCGGAGAAGTCGTGGCCCTTGGCGACCATCTGGGTGCCGATCAACACCCCGGCCGGCGCCTCCTGGAAGGCGCTGAGGAGCTGCGCCGGCTCGGCGCCGGCGGTGTCCGCGTCAAGCCTGAAGACCGGGAAGGAGCCGTCGTCGAGCGTGGCCGCCAGCTCGTCCTGCAGGCGCTCGGTGCCGGTGCCGTGGCGGGCGAGCGTGCTGGACCCGCATTCGCAGAGGCTCGGGATCGCCTCGCGGTGATCGCAGTGGTGGCATGCGATGTAACCGCCGGCGCGATGCAGAACCAGCGTCACGTCGCAGTTGGGGCAGCTCCACACCGTTCCGCAGGCCCGGCAGGAGAGGAAGTTCGACCAGCCGCGGCGGTTGAGCAGCACGATCGCCTTGCCGCGATCGCGACGCAGCTCGGCTAGCGCCTGCGCGCTGCGCGGGTGCAGCGCTTCGTGGCGCCCGCGCATGTCAAGCAGCTCGACACCCGGCAGCGGTCGCCCGTCGACCCGGCGCGGCAGCCGGATGCGCTGCATCCGCAGGATGGACTCCGGGCGCGGTGTCGCGCTGCCCGCCAGCAGCAGCGCGCCGGTCTGGGCGGCGCGCTGCGCGGCCACCTCGCGCGCGTCGTAGCGGGGGTCGCCTTCGTGCTTGTAGGAGGAGTCGTGCTCCTCGTCGAGCACGATCAGGCCGAGCCGCTCGATCGGCGCGAAGACCGCCGAGCGCGGTCCGACGCACACGCGCGCCTCTCCACTGCGCAGCCTTCGCCACTCCTCGCGACGCTGCGGCGGAGTCAGGCGCGAGTGCAGCACCGCGACCGTCTCGCCGAAGCGCTCCAGGAAGCGGGCGACGATCTGCGGCGTGAGCGCGATCTCGGGGACCATCACGATCACCCCGAAGCCGCGCTCCAGCACGCTTGCCGCCAGCCGCAGGTAGATCTCGGTCTTGCCGGAGCCGGTCACTCCATGCAGAAGCTGCGGCTGCTGCGCGGCCGCCGACTCAGGCTGCGACGCGGCCGCCGAGCCGGGCTGCGACGCGGCCGCCGGCGCGGGCTGCGCCAAGGCCGCCGTCAGCCGCGACAGCGCCGCCGCCTGCTCGGCGGTGAGCTCCGGCGGCGCGCCGCGCAGCACGCCGACCGACAGGTGCTCGGGCCGCCGGACGCGCGTGCGGCGCGGTTTGCCGCTGAGCTGCCCGCGCGTCAACCCGGGCGGCAGCACGAGCTTCAGCGCCCTCGGCACGGTCGAGCAGTACTGCGCCGCGACCCACGCGGCCAGCTCGACCAGGTCCGGCGGCACCCCCGCCTGCAGCGCCCGCAACGGCTCCAGCAGCCGATCCTCGGCGATCTCGCTGCGCTGAGCCAGGCGCACCACGACGCCGAGCACCTCGCGCCGGCCGAACGGGACGACGAGCAGCGAGCCGACCTGCACGCTCTCGCGCAGCTCCTCGCTGAGCCGGTAGTCGAAGGGCCCGCGCAGCGCCCGCGAGCTGCTGAGCGGCTGCACCTGGGCGATCGCGGCGCTCACGGCGCCACCGCCCAGCCCTCAGACGGTGGCTGTGGCGAGCGCGCGATCGCTGCCCTCGCCGGCCTCAGACGGTTGCGGCCTCGGCCGCGATGCCTGCCGCGTCGCGCAGCTCCTGCGCCTTGTCGGTCCGCTCCCAGGTGAAGTCGGCGTCCTCACGGCCGAAGTGGCCGTAGGCGGCGGTCTTCTGGTAGATCGGCCGGTGCAGGTCGAGCTGCTGGCGAAACGCGCCGGGGCGCAGGTCGAAGTGCTGGTCCACCAGCGCGACGATCCGCGAGCGCGGAATCCGCTCGGTGCCGAAAGTCTCGACCATCACCGAGACCGGCCGCGCGACGCCGATCGCGTAGGCGACCTGGACCTCGGCGCGTTCGGCAAGGCCGGCCGCGACGATGTTCTTGGCCACCCAGCGCGCGGCGTAGGCCGCGGAGCGATCGACCTTCGAGGGGTCCTTGCCGGAGAAGGCGCCGCCGCCGTGGCGCGCCATGCCGCCGTAGGTGTCCACGATGATCTTGCGGCCGGTCAGCCCGCAGTCGCCCATCGGCCCGCCGATCACGAAGCGACCGGTCGGGTTGACCAGGAAGTTGCGCAGAAGCTGCTTCTCCTCGTAGAGCCCGGTCGGCAGCACAGGGCGCAGCACGTTCTCGAACAGGTCGGGCTTGATCAGGCTCTCGGCGTCGATCCCGTCGGCGTGCTGGGTGGAGATCAGCACCTTCTCTATGCCAACCGGCTTGCCGTCGCGGTAGCGGACGGTGACCTGGGTCTTGCCGTCCGGGCGCAGGTAGGGCAGCACCTCGGCCTTGCGCACCTCCGCCAGGCGCTTGGCCAGACGGTGGGCGAGGGCGATCGGCAGCGGCATCAGCTCGTCGGTCTCGTTGCAGGCGTAGCCGAACATCATCCCCTGGTCGCCTGCGCCGGCGAGATCAAGCTCGTCGTGCCCGGATGGGCCACGACGGGTCTCATAGGCGGCGTCGACGCCCTGCGCGATGTCGGGCGACTGCTTGTCGATCGTGTTCATGACCGCGCAGGTCTCGTAGTCGAAGCCGTAGCTGGCGTCGGTGTAGCCGATGTCGCGGATCGTTTTGCGGGCGATGTCCTGGATGTCGACGTAGGTGTCGGTCGAGATCTCGCCGGAGACGACCACCAGGCCGGTGTTCACCAGCGTCTCGCACGCGACGCGGCCGTAGGGGTCCTCGGCCAGGACGGCGTCGAGCACGCCGTCGGAGATCTGGTCGGCGATCTTGTCCGGGTGACCCTCGGTCACCGACTCGGATGTGAAGAGAAACTCGCTGTCGTTTTGCTCGCTCATCGGCTGTCTGGTCGACTCCATGCTCGCTTTGCGTATCCGCGGAGTCTATCCGCGGCACCCGATCAGCTCGGCAGCGCGGCCTGCTCACCCCGCCCGCCCTGGCCACGCGAGCGCCGGCCGCCTCGCTCGACGAAGTCCACGATCAGCGGCACCCCGTCCATCCCGAAGCGGGCGCGCAGCCGGTTCTCCAAAAAGTAGGTGTAGTCGCGCGTTACGCGCGCCCGCGAGTTGACCTGGATCGCAAAGCGCGGCGGGCGCCGGTCGACCTGGGTCATGTAGATCAGCTTCAGACGGTGGCCCGAGGCGCCGCGCTTCATGCCTATCGGCGGCTGCCGCGCCTGGACCGCCTCGGCCAGGAAGCGGTTGAGCTCCGGGGTGGGGATCCGCCCCGCCATCCGGTCGCCGAGCGCGATCGCCTCGCTCAGCAGTCGCGCGACGTTGCGCCCGCTCTTGGCGCTGACGGTCAGCACCTTGGGTCGCAGACGCAGCTTCTCGGCCACCACCGCGCGCTCGTGCGCGAGCGTGTCGTCGTCGCCGTCGTAGATGTCCCACTTGTTGAGCACGACGATCGTCGCGCAGCCAGCCTTCATCGCCAGCTCGGCGATCCGCAGGTCCTGGGAGGTGACGCCGTCGGTGGCGTCGC
Organism: Solirubrobacterales bacterium; assembly: GCA_027315115.1. GTDB lineage: Bacteria > Actinomycetota > Thermoleophilia > Solirubrobacterales > Solirubrobacteraceae > Palsa-744. The sequence continues at coordinate 7,480 of DAHUYQ010000039.1, forward strand.
AGATCACGAGCGCCACGTCGGCGCGCTCGGCCGCGCGGCGCGAGCGCAACGTCGTGTAGTACTCGACCGAGTCGGCGACCTTCGCCTGGCGGCGCATGCCGGCGGTGTCCACGACGATCAGCCGCCGGCCGTCCACCTCCAGCGGCGTGTCGATCGCGTCGCGGGTGGTGCCGGCAAGGTCGGCGACGATCACGCGCTGCTCGCCGAGCATCTTGTTCACCAGCGAGGACTTGCCGACGTTCGGGCGCCCGATCACGGCCAGCCGGATCGCCTGCTCCTCCTCGGGCGGGTCCTGCTCGGGCAGCAGCTCCACGATCCGGTCCAGCAGGTCGCCGGTGCCAAGCCCCTGGGCCGCGGAGACCGGCATCGGCTCGCCCAGGCCGAGGCGGTGGAACTCCGCGGCCAGCGGGAGGTCCCCCACCCCGTCGCACTTGTTGGCGGCGATGATCAACGGCGTGGAGTCGCGTCGCAGCAGATCGGCGAGGTCCTCGTCGCCGGCGCGCAGGCCCGCGCGCGCATCTACGACCAGCACCGCCACCTCCGCGTCTGCGAGCGCCGCGCGCGCCTGGTCGCGGATCGAGCCGGCCAGCGGGTCCTCGTCGGCCATGTCCACTCCGCCGGTATCGATCAGCAGGAAGCCGCGGCCGTTCCACTCGCAGGCGACCTCGTTGCGGTCGCGGGTTACACCCGAGCGCTCGTGCACGACCGCCTCGCGGCTGCCGGACAGGCGATTGACCAGCGAGGACTTGCCGACGTTCGGATATCCGAGGATGGCGACCTTCAACATCAGATCAGTATGCCCGGCAACGGGGTCTCCCCACGTGGCAGCGCCATCATGGGCCGGAATCGCCCCCGCCGGCGCCGGCGCGATCGCACGCCAGCCCGGCGATCTGCTCCACGACCTGCTCGATCGTCAGCCCGGTCGTATCGATCGTGACCGCGTCGGGCGCCGCCACCAGCGGACTGTGCTCGCGCTCGCTGTCGCGGGCGTCGCGAATCGCCTGCTCGGCCAGCACGGTCCGCGCGTCGGCGCCGAGCTCCGCCGCGCGCCGGCGCGCCCGCTCGGCCGGGTCGGCGACCAGGAAGACCTTCAGATCGGCGTCCGGCGCCACGACGGTGCCCACGTCGCGACCCTCAGCGACCCAGTCTCCGTCGGCCACCAGCGCACGTTGCATCGCCACCAGCGCGCTGCGCACATCCGCCACCGCGGCGACCGCGGAAGCGGCCTCGGAGACCTCCGGGGTGCGGATCTGCCGCTCGACCGCCTGCCCGTTCAGCTTCACAGAGCCCTCGTCGAGCTCGATCTGCAAGCCCGCCGCCAGATCGGCGATTTCGGCGCCGTCCAGCGGCGGCGCCAGCCGCCCGGCGACCCCCTCGGCGCCCCAGCGTTCGATCGCCGCCAGCGCCACGCAGCGGTACATCGCGCCGGTGTCCAGGTAGCGGAAGCCGAGCCGCGCCGCCAGCGCGCGGGCGACCGTCGACTTGCCCGAGCCTGCGGGGCCGTCGATCGCGACGATCATCGCCGACCCTCGATCGCGACGATCATCGCCGGACCAGGCGCTGGAGGTCCTCGACGAAGCCCGGATAGGAGATCGCGGCCGCCTCGACGCCGCGCACCAGCACCCCTTCCCAGGAGGCCAGGCCGGCGATCGCTCCCATCATCGCGATCCGGTGATCGCCGCCCGCGTCGATCACGCCGCCACGCAGGCCGCCTTTGCCGCGCACCACGAACCCGTCGCTCATCGCCTCGATGTCGGCGCCGAGGCCCGACAGCCCGTCCACCACCGTGGCGATCCGATCGGACTCCTTCAGGCGCAGCTCGGCGGCGCCGCGCACGACCGTCTCCCCTTCCGCGAAGCACCCGAGCAGCGCGACCAGCGGCAGCTCGTCGATCGCCAGCGGCACCTCCTCGGGCTCGACGGTGCTCGCCGCCAGCGGGCCGGCGGCGACGTCCAGGTCGCTGACCGGCTCATGGCTTGCCAGGTCGCTGCCGGCGCTCTCCATCTCGCCGAGCACGATCCCGCCCATCCTGCGCACGATCTCCAGGAACCCGGTGCGGGTCCAGTTGACGCCGACGTCCTTGATCAGCAGCCGCGAGCCCGGCACGATCAGGCCCGCGGTCACCATGAACGCGGCGGAGCTCGCGTCCGCGGGAACCTCGACCGCCTCCAGCACGAGCTCGTCGGCGTTGACGACCGTGACGTGGTGCCCGAAGCGGTGGATCTTCACACCGGCGCGGCGCAGCATCCGCTCGGTGTGGTCGCGGCTCGCCGACGGCTCGCCGACCGTGGTCGCGCCGTCCGCGGTCAGCGCCGCCAGCAGCACGCACGACTTCACCTGCGCGGAGGCGACCGGCAGCTCGTAGGAGATCGCGCGCAGCCGCGCGCCGGTGATCGTGAGCGGCGGCAGCCGTCCCTCGCGCGCCTGCAGCGTCGCGCCCATCTGCTGGAGCGGAACCATCACCCTGTCCACCGGCCGTCTGCGGATCGACTCGTCGCCGTCGAGCGTGTAGGTGCGGCCGCGCTGGGCGGCGAGCCAGCCCGGCAGCAGGCGCAGCAGCGTGCCCGCGTTGCCGACGTCGATCGGCTCCTTGGGCTCCAGCGCCTCGCGCAGCCCGGTGCCGCGGACGATCACCTCCAGCGCGCCATCGCGGCTCTCGCGGGTCTGGACCAGCGCCCCGAGCTTGCTCACGGCGGCGAGCGTCGAGCGCGTGTCGGCCGCGTCCAGGTAGTTGGAGATCCGGGTCGGGTAGGAGGACATCGCTCCCAGCAGCGCAGCCCTGTGGGAGATCGACTTGTCCGGTGGGGGCACCAGCGTGCCTGTCAGCCGGGTAGCCGGCTCGAAGCGCATGTCCACTCTGAGAACCCTACGACAGCAGCGCCCTGCGGCGGGCGCGAGCGAGCTCGTTCCACGCGCCGAGCGCCTGTGCGTCCTGCTCGCGGAGCATCCGCGCGACCTCCCGCAGATCGCCGATCGTCTCCTCGATCGCGTCGATCAGCATGTCCGCGTTGGAGAGGTAGATGTCGGTCCAGATGACGCTGCTGGCGCCGGCCACGCGCGTGGCGTCGCGGAAGCTCGGCCCACCGACTGCCAGCGAGCGCTCGCGCTGCGCCAGGTCCGCGGTCCGAGCGACCAGCACGTTGGCCAGCACGTGCGGCAGGTGGGAGATGCGCGCCATCAGGAGATCGTGAGCGTGCGCGTCAAGCTCCACGGGCCGGGCGCCGAAGCCCTGCACCAGCTCGCGCAGACGCGCGGCCAACGCCGGCTGCGAGGACGGCATCAGGCACCAGGAGGCGCCCTGGAAGAGGTCCGCCCGCGCGTGCTCGATGCCGCCGAGCTCCGAGCCGGCCAGCGGGTGCCCGCCGATGAACCGCTCCAGCCCCGGCTCGCCCGCAAGCTCCGCCAGCAGCGCGCGCTTGGTCGAGCCGACGTCGGTGATCACGCAGTCCGCTGGCGTGCTCCGCAGCGCCACCCGCACCGTCTGCGCCAGCGCTCCAATCGGCGCGGCGGCGAGAGCCACCTGCGCGCCGGCAAGCGCCTGCTCGGGCGCCTCGGCGGCCTCGTCGATCGCTCCCGCGGCTAGCGCCTTGGCCCGCGTCTGCGGGTCCGGGTCGAAGCCCGCCACGCTCGCTCCGCTCGCGCGCGCGGCCAGCGCGACCGAGCCGCCTATCAGCCCCAGGCCGAGGACCGCGACCTTCAAGCGGCTCGCCTCCGCCGGGCGGGCGCCGCGTCTGCGCGCCCCTGATCCCGGCGAAGGCGAGTCTGCGCTGCGAGCCTGGCTGCTCTCATCAGACCGCGCTGCTCAGCGCCTGTCCTGCGAGCTGCGCGGCACGGTGAACCGCGTCCGCGTAGGCGGCGAAGTCGTCGGCCAGCAGCGCCTGCGGTCCGTCGCAGAGAGCCTCGTCGGGGTTTGGATGCACCTCGACGATGATGCCATCCGCCCCGGCGGCCGCGGCCGCCAGCGACATCGGCGCCACGAGCGAGCGACGGCCCGCGGAGTGACTGGGGTCCACGACGACGGGAAGGTGCGAGAGCTCTTTGAGCACCGGCACAGCTTGCAGGTCCAGGGTGGTGCGGTAAGAGCTCTCGAACGTGCGGATCCCCCGCTCGCAGAGCATCACGTTCGGGTTGCCCTCCTTGAGCACGTACTCGGCCGCCATCAGCAGCTCTTCCAGGGTCGCCGAGAGGCCGCGCTTGAGCAGCACGGGCCGCCCCGAGCGGCCGATCTCGGCCAGCAGCGGGAAGTTCTGCATGTTGCGGGCGCCGACCTGAATCACGTCGGCCACCTCGAGCACCGGCTCCAGGTCGCGCGCGTCCATCAGCTCGGTGACGACCGGCAGGCCGGTGCGCTCCTTGGCCTCGGCCAGCAGCCGCAGCCCCTCCAGGCCAAGCCCCTGGAAGGCGTAAGGGGACGTGCGCGGCTTGTATGCGCCGCCGCGCAGCATCGCCGCGCCGCCCTCCTTGACGACTTCCGCCGTGGAGATCACCTGGTCGCGCGATTCGACGGTGCAAGGGCCGGCCATCAGGGCGAAGTGGCCGCCGCCGATCTTCTGTCCCTCTATCTCAAGGACGGTCCGCTCGCCGTGGCGGATCTGGGAGGAGGCGAGCTTGTACGGCTTCAGGATCGGCACGACGAGGTCCACGCCGGGCTGTCCCTCCAGCCCGAGGCTCGACACGGCGGCGTCCTGCTCGACGTCGCCGATCGCGCCGATCACCGTCACGCGCGCGCCCTTGCTCTGGTGAGCGCGCGCGCCGGCTCGCTCCACCTTGGTGACGACGGCGGCGATCTCATCCTCGCTCGCCGTCTCCTTCATCACGATCATCATCTTCTCTGCCTTTCGATCAAATCTGTTTCGTTCACCGACGCTGCTGCACGGCCTGCATGAGACGCAGTCGAGCCAGGCGCCTGCTCTCGCCTGCTCTTCCGTGATGACCGCTTTCCTGCTCGCGATCCTGCTGGTCGCTCTTGCGGCGCCCGGCCCGAAGGCCCGTGCGGCTCGCGCGCCCCGCTCACGGAAAACGGGGTGCAGCCGAAGCGCCTAGCTAAATCGCCAGGCGCGATAGGTGGCGTAGGAGAACGCGCCGTGCAGGGCACGCCCGGAGATCGTCATCTTGCTCTGTGTCGAGTGCGAAGCCACCATCGCTCTGATGGCTTTGTAGCAGAAGCTCGCGCGATGGTCCAGCGGCGGGCTTCAGCAGCCGGCGCCAACCTGCGCCTGAACCTCGGCCAGGGCGTCGAGGAATCGGGTGTTCTCCTCCCCGGTACCGTAGGTGACTCGCAGCCAGCCGGGCCGGCCCAGCGCGCCTCCGGCGCGCACGAGCACTCCCCGCTCAAGCAGGCCGCGCATCGTCTCCGACTCGATGCGGGCCACGAGCTCGCGTTGCTCCTCGTCGAGCCGGCTCGTCTCGCGCGGAACGCCTTGCAGCGCGAACCAGCAGAAGTTCGCCTGCGAGGGCGCGGGCGAGAGCCCCATCGCCTGCAACCGCTCGTCGATCGAGATGCGCTGCGCGATCGTGCGCGTCACGCGATCTGCGACGACGTCCTGGTGGGCAAGGGCCTCGACCGCCGCGGCCTGCGCCAGCGCGTTGCAGTAGAAGGGCTGGCGCACCTGGTCGACCGCCCTGGGCAGATCGGGCGAGCCACAGAGCGCGAACCCCACGCGCAGGCCGCAGAGCCCGTAGACCTTCGAGAAGGTGCGCAGCAGCACCAGGTTGGGGTGCGCGCGCAGCAGGTCGACGGAGGCATCGGGGTGGTCCATCAGATTGAACTCGCAGTAGGCCTCGTCGAGGACGACGCACACGTGCGGCGGAATCTGCTCCAGGAAGCCTGTGATCGCCTCCAGCGGGATCGCGGTGCTGGTGGGGTTGTTCGGGTTGCAGACGATCACCATCCGCGTGGCGACCGTCACCTCGGCCGCCATCGCTTCGAGGTCGTGGCAGTCCTGCGCATCCAGCGGCACCTCGATCGCGCGTGCGCCGGATGCGGCGGCCAGGTGCGGGTAGACCGAGAAGGAGGGCCAGGCGTAGACCACCTCCGCCCCCGGCTCCAGCAGCGCCTCGCCCGCGGCCAGCAGGATGTCGCAGGAGCCGTTGCCGATCGCGATCCGCTCGGCGTTCACGCCGTAGCGTTCGACCAGCCGCTGCCGCAGCGCGGAGTTGGTCGGGTCGGGATAGCGGTTCAGGCTCCCGATCGCGCGGTCGATCGCCTGCTTGACCGCCGGCAGCGGCGGGTAGGGCGTCTCGTTCGAGGCCAGCTTCACGTCCGGCGCCTTGGCGCCATAGCCGTCAGCCGCCGGGTAGACCGGGATGCGCCTGATGCGCTGCGAGAGCTCGAGGGTCATCACGGGGCATTGTGGCGGATTGGACAGGCACGTCGCCGCTGGGCGACCGCTCTAGACAACGTTAGACGTACTAGACAACATTAGACGCCTTAGACAACGTTAGACAACGCTAGACTGCCTCCATGTCCCGCGTGGAGAACCCATACCGTCCGGGCTTCAACGAGATCCCGAAGGAGCTCGCGGGCCGGGATGATGTGCTCGAGGACCTTCGCGACGCGATCGAGGTCGCGGCGCTCGACGGCCGCATGCCGCGTCCCACGCTCCTCGTCGGCGCGCGCGGCGTCGGTAAGACCGTCCTTCTCGCGGAGGCGGGATCGATAGCCGGCTCTCGATTTGGATGGCCCCGGATCCAGATCGAGATGCGCCCCGAAACCGCCTTTACGCCCGATCTCATCGACGCCGTGGAACGCACCTGCAACCTGCTTCAAGACGCTCGGCCTCGAAAGAGGATGCGCGCCGAGACGGTCACGGTGCGAGCCGGGCTCCCCGGCGTCGGCGGAGAGGTCAGGTTCGCTCGTCAGGCCGATCTCGCCGGCGACCCCACCCCCACGCTCCGTCCAGCGCTGGCGGAGTTGGCCGGCCTGCTGATCCAGCGCGAGAGCGGCGCGATTCTCACCGTCGACGAGGCGCATCTGGCCAAACGAGCCGAGTTGGCGGCGCTTGCCGCGCTGCTGCAGGAGGGGACGGGCGACCGGTGGCCGCTCGTCGTCGTCTTCGCGGGACTGCTACCGATGCGGTCTCCGGATCATTCGGTCACGTACTTCGAGCGAGGCTCGTGGCACGAGCTTGGCCTGCTGGGCAGGCAAGACACTCTCAGGGCGCTGCGCCGGCCCGCCGAAGACGCGGGCCGGCCGATGGACGACGACGCCGCCGAGCTGCTCGCCGACGCGTGCGGCGGATACCCATACGCGGTGCAGCTTTACGGACACCATGCCTGGCGGGCGTCAGCAGATCAGGACCGCATCGAGATCGCCGCCGCTCAAGCGGCCCTGCCTCGCGCCCAGCGCGAGCTCGAACGCGGCCTCTACGCCGCGCGCTGGACGGCAGCCAGCCCGGCACAGAAGCGCTACCTGCTGGCGGTCGCCGCCGTCACCGCGTCAGGCAGCCCCGCCACCGCGAGGACCGTCGCAGAAGAGTTGGGCCGCCAGCCCAAGCAGCTCTCGACGGTCCGCGACAGCCTGCTCAAGCAAGGGACGCTCACGGTGGAAGGCGACGAGCTCCGCTTCACGATCCCTGGGATGAGCGCCTACCTACTGGCGCTCTGAGCGGGACGCGGAGCCCGCAGCGCGAGTGCGTCATCGCCGCCGCCGGCGCGCGGCGTGCGAGCGATTACGCGCCGATTTGGCGCGGCTCGTGAGCGTCAGACGCCGTTCGATCGTCCAGCTCGCGCCGGAGCTTTCTTCGACGCTTACGAGCAGGCGCGCCGCCAGCCGGCGATGCTCGCGCAGCAGCGCACGGCCGGCCGCGTTCAGCGATACCAGCAGTTCTCGCATGCCCGGTCCCGGCGCCTTGACGTACACGGCGCCCTTCGGCGTGCCCTGGATGTGCGCAGTGCCGACCGGCCTCCAGCGGGTGACCCGATGTCCGTGCACGCGCCGCGTCACCTTCGCGAACAGCTTGAGCGTCACCGCACAGGCGGGCGGACATTCGGCGCGACCGAGGAAGATCGAGCCGGCGCCGGAGAATTTTGCTCCGCTGCCGGGCAGGCCAAGCAGCTTGGCTATTTCTTCACGTGTATGGCGAACCGTCGCCGCAGTGGTCGTGACCGTCGTTGTAGTCGCGGTCGTGGTCGTGGTCGTAAAGCTAGGCGGCGGAGGGGGCGGCTCACCGACGTGGATTTCGCGCGTAAAGGTGTAGCTGTTCCCATACGCGTCATAGGCGGTCAGCGTGACCGAATAGCTGCCCGCGGCCGCGTAGGTGTGTGAGATCGTCGGCTGGCCGCTTGCGGCCCGCCCGCCGTCACCGAAGTCCCAGGCCCAGTAGACGGCCGGGTCCGACGGTTCTCCGGACTGCGCGCCGTCGAACGTCGTCGGAACTGTCGCGGCCGCGCCGGAAGGTTCCGGGAAGCTCGTGGGGAGAATGCGTTGCACGCACCCGCCGTCCACCGTAGCGGCAAGGCTCCACATCGTCTGCGTCCAATAGTGGCCGCTGCCGATCGCCTCGTTGAAGAACCCTTCTTCGCCCCCTGTGAGCGAGCCGAGCGGTTCCCCGTAGATGTCGCCGAACGGCGTCTCCGGCGGCAGGCACTTGTCGGCGACCTCCTGACCCGCTGCGTCCATCCAGGAGAACGGCTCGCAGCCGACGATTTCTTCCCCTTCTTCGTTGCACTGGCTGCCAAGTGGATCAGTGATCGCCTCATTGGTCTCGTGGTTGGCGGTGTCGATCGCGGCATCGGCGCCCACGACTTTCGTGGGACGGGCTTTGAACAGTTCGCAGCCCGGCACGCGGCCTATGTAGGGCAAGTTCTCGTACACCGTCTGCCCACTGACGGTTTCGCCGTTGCCACCGAAGTCGCCATGGTATGCGCAGTAGGCCGTGTAGGCGCATTCGCTCGAACCGCTGGTGAAGCAGCCGCCAACGCCCGGCGGCGTGATCACGACGAAGACGTCTCCTGCCTGCCGCGACGTCGCCGTGACCGATTCGAGGTTCCAATGCTCCGCGGCCGCGGCTCTCTCCACCTCTTCGTGGAGGTCACCGTCGAGCAGACACGGCCCGGCTTTCGTCTGTTCGGCGCCGGTCTTCGCGACGGTAGGCCCAGGACACACCGACGTCGTGTGAGACGGGAAGGCGCTGCTCGTGTCTTCGTATGAGAACGGTTCTTCGCCGACGTGGACTTCCGATTTCGTCTTGAACCTGAGCGCATATTCACCCGCCACCGGCAGACCCGCTTCTTCGCTGAAATATTCGGAGTCAACAGCGAAGTCATTGGTGATCGACCCGCTCGCGCGAGCGAGGTTCGCAAAATACTGTTCGACCGCCGCCACGTAGCCTTCGGGAAACGCTTCGACGCTTTCTTCACGTCCGCTGCCAGGCACGTGACCCTGCCAAAAGATGAGATGAATCGCCGGGTCGCGCAGAACAGGCCCGCCTCGGTAGCAAGGCTCCTGCGTGTAGAAGGACCGCACGGCTTCTTCTTCTGAGACGCAGGCAGGAAACGACACTTCGTTGGGCACGGGCGTTTTGCCGGCAGGCAGCTCACCGCGGGCACGGGCAGCAGCAAATGCGCTCTTCACGAGGGTTTCACGAGCCTTCACGTCGGCTTCGGATGCCAGCACCGGCTGCACGCCCCGCGCACGCGGAAATCCCGGCAGCTTGCCCAGGTGCCCACGTGGCACCGGCGATGCAAGCGCCGCTCCGCTCGAAGCCCCCAAGGCCATGAGCAACGTGAGCACGACGCTCACATAGAGACGCCCCCGGCGACGCATCTCACTGCGCCGCCTGCAGATCGGAGCGCAGCGCGCTCGCCTCTCGCAGATAGACATGGGCTGGACCGGACCCATCTGCGGGATAGTAATGAATCAGCACGCGAATCACCCTCGGCAGCGAGCCCGGCACCGGGATCTCTCGCGCGCACAGCAACGGCACCGCCTCGAAGCCCAGGGCGCGGGCCGCCACGGCCGGAAACTCGGCGTCGAGGTCGTCGGTGACCGTGAAGATGCAGGAGACGATGTTCTCGGGGTCGAGGTCGTTGCGTTCGATCAGGGCCTTCATCAGCTCCGTGGTCGCGCTCAGGATCTCCTGCGAGTCGTTGCGGTCGGCGGTGATCGCCCCTCTGAGGGCGTGAAGTCGTCCTGGCGCCGCGTTCATCGCGATTGGATTCTGTCAGAGCGCTCGGGCGATGTGAGAGGCGGAGCCTGCGCGGCTGCTCGCAGCGCCTGCACCTCCGCCTCATCCAGCAGCCGGCAGCTTCCCGGCGCCAGGTCTCCGAGCTCCAGCGGCCCGAAGCGCACGCGCTTCAGACGCGCGACGGGATGTCCGACCGCCTCGCACATCCTGCGCACCTGGCGGTTGCGGCCCTCCCGGATCGTGATCTCCAGCCCGTCGCGCCCAAGCGATGCGACCTGCGCCGGAGCGGTGGGGCCGTCATCCAGCGCGACCCCGTCGCGCAGAGCCTGCAGCGCCCGCTGCCCGACCGTCCCTCCCTCGACCCACACACGGTAGGTCTTGGACACTTCGAAGCGGGGATGAGTGAGCATGTGCGCCAGCGCACCGTCGTTGGTCAACAGCAGCAGCCCTTCGCTGTCGAGGTCCAGACGGCCGACGGGATACAGGCGCCGGCTCTCCTGGGGGATCATCTCCACGACCGTCGGGCGCCCGTGCGGATCGCTCGCCGTGGACAGCACGCCGACCGGCTTGTTCAGCGCATAGACGGCGGGCGCCTCGAAGCCGGACAGCGGCCGGCCGTCCACGGCGATCTGCTCAGAGCCCGTGACGTCCCGTGCGGGATCGCGCACGACCTGCCCACCGAGGCTCACCCGTCCCTGCGCGATCAGCGTCTCGCAGGCGCGCCGGGAGGCGACGCCGCAGTGGGCCAGGTGCTTTGCGAGGCGCATCTTGCTGCAAGATAGGAGGATGGACATCACGCTGCTCGACCAAACGCTTGCCTCCGCCGGCCAGCCGCGCTTTCGCGCGGGCCAGATCTGGGAGTGGCTCTGCCGCGGCGCGGAGAGCTACGAGCAGATGAGCAACCTGCCCGCCGGCCTGCGCAGCCTGCTCGCCGACCAGGTTCCGCTCTCCTGCCTGAAGGTCGAGCAGGACGCCTACGCGCGCGACGGCACCGTGAAGGCGCTCTTCCGCACCGGCGACGGTAGACCGTTGGAGGCGGTCCTGATGCGCTACCGCGACGGGCGGCGCTCGATCTGCCTCTCCTCGCAGTCGGGCTGCCCGCTCACGTGCAGCTTCTGCGCCACCGGGACGATGCGCTTCGCCCGCAACCTGAGCGCCTCCGAGATCCTCGACCAGGCGCTGCACTTCAGACGCATGGAGGCGATCGACCACTGCGTCTTCATGGGCATGGGCGAGCCGCTGATCAACGTCGAGAACGTGCTCGCCGCCTGCGAGCGGCTGCCGGACGTCGGCATCGGACACCGCAAGATCACGCTCTCCACCGTCGGCTGGATTCCCGGGATCGAAAGGCTCACGCAGCAGTCGATGCCGCTGCGCCTGGCGCTCTCGCTGCACGCCGCCGACGAAGCGCTGCGCAGCGAGCTGATGCCCGTCAACGAGCGCTATCCGCTCAGTGACGTGATCGAGGCTTGCAAGGCCTTCTACGCGGCTCGCAAACGCCGCGTGTTCGTCGAGTACGTGATGCTGGCCGGCGTCAACGACCGCTACGAGCAGGCGCTGGCGCTGGCCAAGCTCCTGCGCGCCGCCGTCGGAGCGAGCGGCGAGACGATCTTCAAGGTGAACCTGATTCCGTGGAACCCGGTCGACACGCGCCCTGCGCAGCGAGGCTACGCCGATCCCGAGGCCGGCGAGGGACCGGCCCGGCTCTTCGAGGGCTCCAGCCGCGAGTCGATCGCCGCGTTCAAGGCGGTGCTGGTGGAGCGGGGAGTGCCGGCGACCGTCCGGCTGACCCGCGGCCGCGACATCGACGCGGCATGCGGCCAGCTCGCCGCGAAGGCCGCATGAGTGGATCCTGGCGCCTTTGGCGCGGCGCCGCCGTCACCCCGCCTCGATGTCGCGGCCGGTGAGCCCCGCTATTCCCCGGAGGGCCCGCCGCCGGCCCGCGCTTCGCCGGCGCGCAGCAGCCTGTCGCGCAGCTCCGCCTGCTCCTCCGGGCTCGGGTCCCACTGGGCGACGTCAGGCAGCTCCTGCAGCGAGCGCAGGCCGAACAGCTTCAGGAACGTGGTGGTGGTCTTGTAGAGGGCCGCGCCGAACTGTGAGCGTCCGCTCTCTTCGATCAGACCGCGCTCGAGCAGCGCGGCGGTCGCGGAGTCGGCGCTCACGCCCCTGATGCGTCCTATCTCGGGTCGCGAGATCGGCTGCAGGTAGGCGACGATCGCAAGCGTCTCGGTCTGAGCGGGCGTCAACGTGGCCACCCGCGGGCGGCTGAAGAGCCGCCGGGCGGCCTCCTCGGCCTCCGGCGAGCTGGCGAGCACGTAGCCCTCGCCGATTTCGCGCAGATGCAGCCCTCGCAGTCCGGGTGCAAGCTGCTCCTCCAGCAGCGCCAGCGCCTGGGCGACGTGCTCTTCAGGCGAAGCCACCGCTTCGGCGAGATCGGCGCGGGAGACGGGATCTGGGGAGAGGAACAGCAGCGCTTCGACCACGCGCGAGAGCGCGAGAAGCTGCTGCTCCTCCAGAGGCTCTGGCGGCTCCGAGGATCGCTCCTGCTCCAGGACCGGCGGCGGCTCCGAGGATCGCTCCTGCTCCGCTGACGGCTCCGGGGCAGCGGACAGCTCCGGCTCCGCGCCCGCCTCGCCTGCCGGCTCCGGGGCGACCTCCGCCTCAGACACCCCATCCTGCTCCGCCTCGGGCCGCTGGGGCTCTCCCTGGACGTCGGTCTCACCGGCAAGCTCCGGCTCAGCGGCCACCTCCGCCTCGGCGGCCGCCTCGCTGTCGCTCACGCTGCGGCGCTCGCCGGGTGGGTGGGAATCAGGCCAGCCGCCAGCCGCTGACCCGGTGCGCTTGCAAGGACCGAGATCTCCCCGAAGCTCTCGCTCTGCTCCCAGCTCGCCTCCCCGCGCTTGTAGAGCTCCAGCAACGCGAAGAGCGTGACCGCGACGGTAACCCGGTCGGCGTCCCTGACGGCCTCGTCGAAGGAGAAGGCCCCGCGCGAGAGCAGACTGCGCAGGTGGGCAAGCCGCTCGGCGACGCTGACCCGCGGCGTATGTATGTGCCTGATGCTGATCGCCGGTGGCATCCGCAGCAGGCCGCCGAGCGCTTCGCCGAGCGCCTGCGGGCTCTCGGAGCCGTCGGTCGGGTCGATCACCGTGCGCCTCAGGAAGGCCGGCAGCGGAGCGGAACGGTAGCGGTAGCCGCGCTCGGCTTCCAGGCGCTCCCTCAGATGCGCGGCGGCCCCGCGGTAGCGGTGCGCCTGCAGCATCCGCGCCAGCAGCTCCTCGGCCGCCTGCTCGGGCTCGATGTCCAACATGTCTTCGGCGTCCTCGCCGGCGATCAGCAGCCGCGACTTGAGCTCCAGCAGCGCCGCGATCAGGACGATGAACTCGGTCGCCGACTCCAGATCCAGCTCACCCCTGGCTTCGAGGTGGTCGAGGTAGGCCAGAACGACATCCGCGATCTGCAGCTCCATCAGGTCGACCTCCTCACGCAGCACGAGCGTGAGCAGCAGGTCGAACGGGCCGCTGAAGACCTCGAGGTCCAGCTCCAGGGTGGCGATGCTCATCGCGTCACGGTACCGAGCGCTCCCGACGTTTCGCTCCGGGTCCAAGTCCCATCACGTCGCGCACGTCGGCGAGTGTGTCCGCGGCGATCTCGATCGCCCGCTGCGCGCCTTCCCGCAGGATCGCCTCCAGCCGCTGCTCGTCGGCGCGCAGCTCGACGTAGCGCTCGCGCACCGGCGCGAGCATCTCGCTCACCGCCTCCGCGGTCGCGACCTTCAGGTCGCCGTATCCGCGCGCGCTGGCCATGTCGGCCTCGACCTGCTCGGGGCTTACCTGCCGGGCCACAGCCAGGATCTCGATCAGGTTGGAGACCCCGGGCTTCTCGGGGGATCGCACGATCTCGCTGCCGGAGTCAGTGACGGCCCGCCGGAACTTCTTGGAGATCGCATCCGGCTCGTCGAGCACGTAGACGGTGCCCTCGACCGAGCTGCTCGTGGTCGACATCTTGCGCGTGGGGTCCTGCAGGTCCATGATCCGCGCTCCGATCTCGGGGATTCGGTGCTCTGGCACCACCAGCACCTCCTCGCCGTCGCCGAAGCGCTGGTTGAAGCGCCTTGCCACGTCGCGCATCAGCTCCAGGTGCTCGCGCTGGTCCTCGCCCACCGGCACCTCGTGCGCGCGATAGGCCAGCACGTCGGCGGCCTGCAGCACGGGATAGACGAGCAGGCCCGCGGAGACGAGCTCACGCTGCGCCACCGACTTGTCCCTGAACTGGTGCATGCGCTGCAGGCGACCGAGCTCGGTGACGCTGCAGAGCAGCCAGCACAGTTCGGCGTGCTGCGGCACGCCGCTCTGACGGAAGAGCATGCAGCGGGCGGGGTCCAGGCCGGCCGCGATCAGCAGCGCCGTCAGGTCGTAGACGCTGCGCCTCAGCTCCCGCGGGTCATAGGCGACGGTGATCGCATGCAGGTCCACGATGCAATAGAGCGCCTCGCCGCGATCCTGGTGGGTGACGAACTGCTGGATCGCGCCTATGTAGTTGCCGAGGTGCTTGGTGCCGGTCGGCTGGATGCCCGAGAAGATCCGCATCGCCGGGAGGCTAACGAAGCGCGGCGCGCCACCATCCTGAGAACGTTTATTATCCAGATAACGACCATGTTGCCAAGCCGACTGGGGACCTCATGAGCACAGCCGAGAAGATCGCCGGGTCGTCCTTCACTCAAGCGCCCGACCGATGGAGCGCCCGCGTGCAGCCCTCCGCGGCGGGGCCCGCGCCCCAGGACGGCGCGCCGATCGCGCTGCCGCCCGCGGTGCGGATGCCAAGGCCGCTGCAGCAGCTCCGCTTCAGCATGCGCCAGTCCTCCTTCTTCCTGCGCTGCTCTCGCGAGCTCGGACAGACCTTCCGCATGCGCGGCGTGCTGCAGGACGACTGGGTCACGGTCACCACCCACCCCGACCACGTCCGCTCGCTGTTCACCGCCGACCCGGAGCTCGCGCCCTCGCTAACCGGCGAGTCGCCGCTGCGCCCGATCGTGGGCCCCAACTCCGTGCTCACCCTGCTTGGCCCCAAGCACATGCGCCAGCGCAAGCTGCTGCTGCCACCCTTCCACGGCGAGGCGGTGGAGCGCTACACGCAGATGATCGCGGACGCGGCGCAGCGCGAGATCGAGAGCTGGTCGGTCGGAGAGCAGTTCGCCCTCGGCCCGCGGATGCAGGCCGTCACGCTCGAGGTGATCATGGCCGGCATCTTCGGCGTGGAAGGCCTGCCGCCGAAGGGCACGCTGGAGCGTGAGCTGCGCGACGAGATCCACAGCATCGTCGCGCTCTCGACCCGTCCGCTCTCGATCTTCGCCGAGATGATCCTGCTGCGCCAAGAGCAGCCTGGTGGCGTGGTCGGCGGTGTGATGCGGCGCGTGGACGAGCTGCTCTACGCGCTGATCGGCGAGCGTCGCGAGGCGGGCGCGGGCGCCGAGCAGCGCACCGACATCCTCTCGCTGCTGCTCGCCGCCACCGACGAAGACGGCGTGCCGATGAGCGACGAAGAACTGCGCGACGAGCTCATCACGCTCGTGCTCGCAGGGCACGAGACGACCGCCAACTCGCTCGCCTGGGCCTTCGAGCGTCTGCTGCGCAACCGCGACGCCTACGACCGGCTGCGCGAGCTCGTCCGGGCCTCCGACGGCGCCGCGTCCGCGGAGGCGGATGCCTATGTGGAGGCCGTGATCCACGAGACCATGCGCGTGCGGCCCGTGGTCCCCTCGATCGGCCGGCGGGTCGCCGTGCCCTGGCAGCTCGGCCGCTTCCGCGTGCCGGCCGGCACGCCCGTGGTGCTCAGCATCATGCTGCTGCACCACCGTGAGGACGTCTACCCTCAGCCGTTCGCCTTCGCGCCGGAGCGCTTCCTGGAGAACAAGCCCGGCACCTACACCTGGATCCCCTTCGGCGGCGGCATCCGACGCTGCCTGGGCGCGACGCTGGCGATGGCCGAGCAGCGCGTGGTGTTGCGCGCGATCGCCGCCCGCACAGACATGCGCGCGTCGGCGGCGGCGCCGGAGAAACTGCGGCACCGCAACGTCACGATGGTGCCCGCCCAGGGGGCGCAGGTCGTCCTCGATCGGCGCCTTCCGGCCTGACCTGGACGGCCGCCGCGTCTGCCGAGCGGCCTACGGCTTTGGGAAAGACGAAGATTGGATTTCGTTTTTCCCAACCCGCGTTCGGCTCCTGCCCCTGATCGCGCTTCGATCAGGGCACGCGCTCAGAGCTGCTGCCTGATCACCGGCCGCTTGGCCGCGGCCACCTCGTCCAGACGTCGCACCGGCGTGGTGTGCGGTGCGGTCTGCGCGATCCGCGGGTCCTCGGCGGCCTCGGCGAGGATGTCCGCGATCGCCTGCGCGAACTCGTCGAGGGTCTCCCTGGTCTCGGTCTCGGTCGGCTCGACCATCAGCGCCTCGTCGACCAGCAGCGGGAAGTAGACGGTCGGCGGGTGGTAGCCGTGGTCGAGCAGCCGCTTGGCGAGGTCGAGCGTCTTGATCTGCAGCTCGCGCTTCATCGGCGCGCCGGAGAGCACGAACTCGTGCATGCAGAGCTGCCCGTAGGCGAGCGGCAGGTGCTCGGCTACGCCAAGCTGGCGCAGCCGCGCGAGCAGGTAGTTGGCGTTTATCACCGCGGCCTCCGAGGCGTCCTTGAGGCCGTCGGCGCCGAGCGAGCGGATGTAGGCGTAGGCGCGCACGAAGCAGCCGTAGTTGCCGTGGAAGCCGCGCAGGCGGCCAATCGACTTGGGCCGATCCTCCTCAAAACGAAAAACAAGGTCGTCTCCGGCGCCCGTCGCAGCGATCACCGGCACCGGCAGGTAGGGCTCGATTCGATCCGAGACCGCGATCGGGCCAGAGCCCGGCCCGCCGCCGCCGTGCGGCTGCGTGAAGGACTTGTGCAGGTTGAAGTGGACGATGTCGAAGCCCATGTCCCCCGGTCGCGAGAAGCCCATGATCGCGTTCAGGTTCGCGCCGTCGTAGTAGAGGATCGCGCCCGCGCCGTGAACGATCTCGGCGATCTGCGCGATGTTGCGGTCGAAGATGCCGAGCGTGTTCGGGTTGGTCAGCATCAGGCAGGCGACGGTCTCGTCCGCCTTTGCCCGCAGGTCGTCAATATCGATGCCGCCGTGCTCGTCCGTGGCCAGCTTGACCACTTCCAGGCCGGCCATCGTGACGGTCGCGGGATTGGTGCCGTGCGAGGTGTCGGGCGTCAGCACCTTGCGCCGCTGCTGATCGCGGTCCTCGTGATAGGCGCGCGTCAGCAGCACGCCGGCGAGCTCGCCGTGGGAGCCGGCCGAGGGCTGCAGGCAGACGTGAGGCAGGCCCGAGATCTCGCCGAGGGCCTCTTGCAGGCTCCACATCAGCCGCAGCGCGCCCTGCGAGTCGGCCGGCTCCTGCAGCGGATGCAGACGCGAGTGTCCCGGCAGAGCGGCCACCCGCTCGTGCAGGCGCGGGTTGTGCTTCATCGTGCACGAGCCGAGCGGGTAGAAGCCGGAGTCCAGGTCGAAGTTGCGCTTGGAGAGACGCACGTAGTGGCGCACGATCTCCGGCTCCGAGACCTGCGGCAGGCGCGCGGGCCGCTCGCGACGAAGCCGCGGCGGCAGCAGCTCCAGCGGGTCCACCCGCGGCACATCCATCTCCGGGCAGACGAACGCGCTGCGACCCGGCACCCCCTTCTCGAAGATCGTGATCGCGCGTTCGCGCTGCAGCGGGCTTTCGCTCGCGAGCACGGTGGCGCCGGACGGCTCGCTCACGCCCGCACCCCCTGATCGCTTGCGGCCCGGCGGCACTCGGCGACCGCGGCGTGCAGAGCCTCCGCCAGCCGGTCGATGTCGGCCGCGCCGCGGCGCTCGGTGATCGCCACCAGCAGCAGCCCCTCATCCTCCTCGCGCCCGCTCAGCGCCTGCACGTCCACGCCCGGGTTGACGCCGCGCTCGATGCAACGCCGCCGCGCCGCCGCCACGTCGCAGGGCAGTCGCACCGCCAGCTCCCGCACCGCCGGCTGCTCGTGCATCGGGCTCACGCCGTCGATCTCGCACAAACGCTGCCGGGCGTAGTGGGTGCGGGCGAGCAGCAGCTCACCGAGCTGCACAATCCCCTCGCGCCCGAGCCAGGAGAGGTAGACCATCCCCGCCAGCGCGTTGAGCGCCTGCGCGGTGCAGATGTTGGAGGTCGCGCGCTCGCGCCGGATGTGCTGCTCGCGGGTCTGCAGCGTGAGCACGAAGCCACGGCGCCCGTCGGCGTCCAGCGTCTCCCCCGCGATCCGTCCGGGCATCCGGCGCAGGTACTCCTCCCTGGCCGCGAAGAACCCGAAGGACGGCCCGCCGAAGTCCAGACGCCCGCCGAGCGGCTGTCCCTCGCCGACCGCCACATCGACCCCGCATTCGCCGGGCGAGCGCAGTATCCCGAGCGTGATCGGGTCGACCTGCGCGATCACGACCGGATGGCCGCCCACCCGCGCAGGCTCTGCGCCGTTGCCGCTCGCGGCCGCGCCGACGCTCGCATCCTCGCTCGCGCCCCTGGCCAGCGAGGCGAGCCGCTGCGCATCCTCCACGGCGCCATAGAAGTTCGGCTGCGCGAAGAAGGCGGCGCCGGTCCGCTCGTCGATCGCCTGCTCCCACGCCTCGGGGTCCGTGACGCCGTCGCGCAGCGGCACCTCCACGATCTCCGCGCCGTAGCCATGGGCGTATGTCCGCAGCGTCTGCAGGCTGTGCGGGTGCAGCCCGGCGCTGACCACGAACCGGCTGCGCCCGTTGTGGAGCTTCGCCATGTAGCCCGCGGAGGCGACCGCGCTCGGCCCCTCGTAGACGGAGGCGTTGGAGACCGGCAGGCCCGTCAGCTCGCTGATCGCCGTCTGGTACTCGAACATCGCCTGCAGGCCGCCCTGGGACACCTCGGGCTGGTAGGGCGTGTACGGGGTCAGGAACTCGGAGCGCTCGCAGAGCATGTCCACGATCGCCGGCACGTAGTGGTCGTACATGCCGGCGCCCAGGAAGCTGAGCTGCTCCTCGGCGGAGACGTTGCGGGCGGCCAGCGCCTTCAGGTGCTCGTAGACCTCCTGCTCGCCCATGCCGTCGGGCAGGTCCAGCGCGCGGCTCAGGCGAACTCCCGGAGGGATCTGGGCCTCGAAGAGCTCCTGCGCGGAGCCGACCCCGATCGCGGCGAGCATCTGCTCGCGGTCTGCCTGCGTGATGGCGGTGTAGCGACTCAAGCGCTTTGAGCCTAGCCGGCCAGCGGATTTCCCAGGCGAGCCACTAGGCGCCGATGCTCTGGCGGTAGGCGCCTGCGTCCATGAGCTGCGCCTGCTCGGCGGGCTCGGTGAGGCGCACCTTCACCAGCCAGCCGTCGCCGTAGGGGTCGTCGTTGATCGCCTGCGAGGCTTCGGAGAGCGACTCGTTGACCTCCACGATCTCCCCGGAGAGCGGCGCCACCACGTCCGACACGGCCTTCACGGACTCGACCTCCGCGTATGGCTCGTCCTTGACGAGCTTGGCGCCGACCGCGGGCGGCTCGAAGAAGACGACCTCGCCCAGCGAGTCCTGCGCGTACCACGTGATCCCGAACGTGGCCTGCGAAGGGTCCCCCGAATCTATCCGCGCCCAGTCGTGGTCGGCGTGATACAGCAGGTCATCGGGGTAGCTCGCTTCAGCCATCGGCTCTCCTGGGCTCGCGGGACGGCATTGGCCGCGAACGATATTGGTCGCCGCGGGCGAATCGCACGAGATCCGTGTAGTCGTCCGTCTTGAGCGCATAGATCAACGCCTCGATGTACCGCGCACGCCCTGAGCCGTCGCTGTCGAGCTTCGCCCCTCCCCAGACGAACGGCTCGATTCCGATGGAGGTTCTATATAGATCCGCCATCAGGCGGGTGCAGCGCCCGTTGCCGTTCGGAAACGGATGGACGCTGACCAGCCGTCCGTGGATGCGGGCAGCCAACTCGTCCGGCTCGTAAACCATCTCCGCATGCCAGAAGCGGGCGTCGTCAAGCGCCAGACGAGCCTGGCTCGCGATCGAATAGGGGTCGACGCCGATGTTGGTGACGCGCAACCGCATGGTGCCGGCCCACCTCCACACGTCTTCGAACATGCGACGATGGAGCTTCAGCATGAACCCGTAGTCGAGCACACCCTTCGGGCCCAGGGATCTCGCTTCACGCTGAGCCGGAGCAATCGCCCTGGTGATGTTCTCGAACTCCACCTGGTTGAGATCGGCACGGGTGGCGACAAAGTCCGGGATGAGGCCCTCAAGGTCCTCCTGCTCGAGCGGGGTCGCGCCAGAGGGCTCCGGTCCGATGGTCTTCAGCACGAAGCGCCCGGCCTGCGGCTGCCGCTCCTCAGCCCTCACGTCTCGATGGTGGGACCGTGGCGCGGCCGTCCCCAGATCCGGCCGCTGGAGATGAGATCCTGCGCATACCGCTCGACCGCCTCGGCCTGCCGCTCGCGATCGATGTCTTGAGCCTCCAACTCCATCGTTCGAGCGGCATAGCCGAGAAGCTGCGCCGCCTGTGATCTCGCCTGAGCGCTCACGGTCTGCTCCAGCGTCGAATTCGGGACCAGCGCATAGACCAGATGACAGTCCATTGCTCCGGCAACTTCTGCCAACTTCCCAACCGTGATGCCGCCGTGACCCTCGGCGCGCTCCAGCTTGTTGACCGCGGCGCTCGATACGCCGAGGCGCTGAGCGAGTACCGCCTGGCTCATCCCGAGAGCTCCCCGTATGGCGCGTATCCAGCCGGCGCGGGGTCGCGCCTCGACAGGCGTCAGATCAGCAGAGGCAAACTTACGATCCAGCTCGCGACGCGATTGGGCTGCCCTTTCGGTGAGGCGCATACCTATAGGTTAGCATTTCCGGCCGCGATCACAACCTATAGGTTTTGTGTTAACCGGTCTCGCCCGGACGGTCTCACTGATCCCGTAGGGGAGCTCAACAACCGACGAGAAGATCTTCTTCGTGGAGAAGAACCACGCCACCGGAGCTCACGATGATCTCTCCAGGCCTCGGTTCTTCGCCTTCGCCGCTGGGAGGCGGCCCGAGAAGCAGTGAGAGATGTTCTGTGGTGCCCGGCGCAACGGAAACGAATTCCTTCGATTCCATCTTTTCTCTACCAGACCATTCGACCCTGAAAGTCGCCGGCAGCGTTGCGCTGGCTTCGTTGCCGAATTCGATTGCGAATTCGTGATAGTAGAATTCCTGTTTTTCGGTGCAGTATTCGACTTCGCCCTTGTATGTCGCGAACGGCTTCGCCACGCAGGTGTTCGTGAACGTCTCCGTGGGGATCAGGGTGGTTGATCCCGACGCGACGGTGATCGTCACGTGTTCGCCGGGCGCCAGGGGGAACTTCAGTTCTTCGCTCTGCCCGGCGGCAATCGGGCCGTGGCTTGCTTCGTTGACCGTGAACGACGCCGACGCAGTGGCGCTCGCGCCGTTGGAGAGCGTCACGACCACGCCCGCGCCTGCGCTGCATGATGCCTGCACGGCAGTGGCCGACGGATCGGCGACAGGGGTCGGCGCGGGCGCGGGCGGCGGCGCGGGCGCCGGGGGCGCCGCTTCTTTGATGGGCTTGACGTGGTGCTTCGCCTTGCGCCGGCGCACGTAGAGCACCACGCTCACGTGCCCGAAGTTCGGGTTCCAGCAGGTGATCGGGAAGACGACCGACTCTTTGAGGACGATCCGTCGGCAGTCGCGGTGGGATCGCAGGCACAGGAGCGCGCGCAGCTTCGCCGGGACCCTCACTCCGGCCTGCTCGCCGGTTTGCAGCGTTCTCGGCCCGACGGCGAACCAGTGGCCTTCGCCGTCGCAACCGTGGTTGGCGGTCACGACCCGGCGTTGGATGCGGGCCACGACGAGCTGCGCCCTCATCGCGTGAGGCGAGCCGTGCAGCCCCACGAGATGGGCGAAGTCGGTGAGCACTCCGTTGGCCACGTAGTCGTGGACCGCCTGCGCGACGTTCGTGGTTTCCCTGGCGCAGGCGCCCTCGTGCGACTGCGTCGCGGGGTCGAACGCCTGTGCGCCGGCGGCCGGCGCGAGCACCAGGATCGCCACGGACGCGATCAGCAGCCGAATGAGAGGTTTGCGCAGCATTGCGCCGAGATGCTACATCCCGGCCCCGCGCGAGCGCCTTCAGGCGCGCTTTGGCACAAGCGGCTTGCCGCGCACGACCGCCTCGCGCACGCGGCCGCGCACGTCGATCTGCAGAGCGGCGCCCACGGCCGCCTGCTGGGCCGGCACGTAGGCCAGCCCCACACCGACGCCGAGGCAGGGCGAGAGCGTGCCGCTGGTCACGATCCCGCCGCCGCTGATCTCGTTGCCCGCGCGGGCGATGCCGCCACCCTCGATCGCGAAGGCGACCAGCTTCTGCGGCGGCCCCTGCTCGCGCATCGCCGCGACCGCCTGCGCGCCGATGAAGCCGGTGTCCTCCTTGCAGCACCAGCCGAGCCCCGCTTCGATCGGGTTGCGCTCGACGCTCAGGTCGTTGCCGTACAGGTGGAAGCAGGCCTCCAGGCGCAGCGTGTCGCGCGCGCCGAGGCCGGCGGGCAGCGCGCCGCGGGCGACCAGCTCGTCCCAGAGCGGGCCGGCGTCCTGCGCGGCGCAGAGGATCTCCACCCCGTCCTCTCCGGTGTAGCCGGTCCCGCACACGAGCGCGCTCGCGCCCGCGAGCTGCTGGCGGTGCGCCCGCATCCGCGCCGGCAGCGGGGCGTCGGCGATCTGCTCCACGATCCCCCGCGCGCTCGGCCCCTGCACCGCGAGCATCGCGATCTCATCGCGCCGGTCGATCACCTCGACGCCGCTCACGGGCATGTGGACCACGAAGCGATCGAGGTCGCGCTGGTGGTTGGCGGCGTTTGTGACCGTGAGGTAGCTCTGCTCGCCGAGGCGGTAGCTGAACAGATCGTCCAGGACTCCGCCGTCGTCGCGGCACAGCAGCGCGTACTGCGCCCCACCGAGATCGATCGCCCCCACGTCGTTTGAGACCAGCCGCTGCAGCAGCTCCAGCGCGCGCGGCCCGCGCGTCTCGATCTGCCCCATGTGCGAGACGTCGAAGATCCCGCAGCCTTCGCGCACCGCCATGTGCTCCGCTCGCAGCCCGGCGGGATATTCGACCGGCATCTCCCAGCCGGCGAAGTCGACGATCTTCGCCCCGGCCGCGACGTGGCGGTCGTAGAGCGGTGTTCGGCGCGGGCTGGCAGCCATTGCGCGGCAGGCTACATGGGCCGGCGGCTAGCGCAGGAACGGCGGCACGTCGATCTCATCGTCGGAGATCTCCAGCGAGGCGATGCTCTCATCCTCGCTGCGCAGACGCCGCTCGCGGCGGCCACCGTCGCGCTCGCCTTCGCGGCGGCGCTCCTCGCGCACCGAGCGGCCCGGACGATGGTCGAAGCCGGTGCCGATCACGGTCACGCGCACCTCGTCGCCGAGGCTCTCGTCGATCACCGCGCCGAAGATGATGTTGGCGTTCGGGTCGGCGGCGTTCTGGATGATCTCAGCCGCTTCGTTGACCTCGAAGAGGCCGAGCTCCTTGCCGCCGGTGATGTTCAGCAGGATCCCGGTGGCGCCGTCGATCGACTCCTCCAGCAGCGGCGAGGAGATCGCGGCCTTGGCGGCCTCGGCGCAGCGGCTCTCGCCGGCCGAGGAGCCGATGCCCATCAGCGCCGAGCCGGCGTCGTGCATGATCGTGCGCACGTCGGCGAAGTCGAGGTTGATCAGGCCCGGAATCGTGATCAGGTCGGTGATGCCCTGCACGCCCTGGCGCAGCACGTTGTCGGCCTCGCGGAAGGCGTCGAGCATCGACGTGCGCCGCTCCACGACCGCCAGCAGCTTCTCGTTGGGAATCACGATCAGCGTGTCCACGACCTCGCGCAGGCGCTCGATCCCTTCGGAGGCCTGGCGGGCGCGCTGGGTGCCCTCGAACTCGAAGGGCCGGGTGACGACGCCGACGGTGAGCGCGCCGATCTCGTTCTTGGCGATCTCGGCGATCACGGGCGCGGCGCCGGTGCCGGTGCCGCCGCCCTCGCCGGCGGTGATGAACACCATGTCGGCGCCCTTCAGCGCCTCCTTGATGTCGTCGCGCGACTCCGCCGCGGAGGCGAAGCCGACTTCCGGGTTGGCGCCTGCGCCGAGGCCCTTGGTCGACTCGTGGCCGATGTTCAGCTTCACGTCGGCTTCGCACATCGTCAGCGCCTGGGCGTCCGTGTTGGCGGCGATGAACTCCACGCCGCGCAGGCCCGCGTCGACCATGCGACTGACCGCGTTGGTGCCGCCGCCGCCGACACCGACGACCTTGATTACTGCGAGGTAGGTACCGCCGCTCTCCATGTGTGGGTTCCGTCCGAAGCCTTGACTAGGAATTAAGGGTTGATCGCAGCTTAGCTGCCAAAACCGGCATATGGCACGTTATGCAGGGAACTTCGCCATGTCAACGATCGCCACGATTCTCGCAACGATCGTTGCAGATCGCGGAAGTCTCGACCTGGCGCTGAGAATCCGAAGCGACCTGAAGTAACCCTCTACTTCAGGTCGAGCCCCGCACGCGGGCGCGCGACCGGCGCGCGACCGGCGCTTCAGCCGCCCGCAGGCGTGCTGCCGACGCTTTCGCCCGCTTCCGCGGCGGCCCCTTCTTCGGTCGGAGCAGTCGAGCCTTGGGAGGAGGAGGAAAAGGAGGAGGCAGCGCCTTCGGTGGCGCCAGGTTCCGCTCCAGAGGTGAGGCTCGAGGTGGTGGCTTCCCCGTTCACGGCCCGAGCGAGGCTGGCCGCCAGCGCCGCCGAGGTCGGATCGGACGCGCTCACCTGCGTCGATTCGCTGCTCGTGACGGCGCCGCCGGGCACCCCCGCGGCCGGTCGTTCGGGCATCCGCACGTCGACGTAGCTTGCGCCCTGCGTCCCCTGAGCGATCAGGACCGTCACCAGCGCATCCCACTTGGCATGCGGCCTGGAAGCGTCGCCGAAGTAGACGAGCAGGCCGTTGGCCATCTTGACCGTGAGCCCCTGCTGGCCGGTGTATACACCCGAGACCAGGCCCAGCAGCGGCGCGGGCGCCGCCCCCAGGACGCCCAGATAGGAGCGCAGCCGCCCCCCGCTCACATGAGTGCCGACCGCCGGGAGCACACTCGTGCTCAGCGCGGGCAGCGCCGTGGAGGCCGGCGGCGTCCCGAGCACCACCCCGTCGGCGGCGACCGCGGCGCGAGCTCCGGCGGCGGACAGCACGGCGACCGGCGGCTGCTCGGAGACGACGATCGTCATCCGGTGCGGGAAGCTGGTGCTCGCGGTGAGCGACCGCACGACCGGATACCGGGCGACCGCGGCACGCAGTTCGCTCACGCTGTATTCCATCGTGCTCATGCGCTTGGCGGCCGTTTCGAGCGCCTCGCTGACGGCGGCCGCCTGCGCGCCGCCGACGCCGCTGATCCGCACCTGCTCCACGGCCACCAGCGAGGAGCCGCGGAAGAGCATGAAGCCGCCGCCGAGCACGACGGCCACCGCGAGGGCGATCAGCAACGTGCGGGTGCGGGGCCGCCTCAGCGGCAGGCGCAGGGTCGATTGCAGGATGGCGGGGGGACGCCTCAGGCGCGCAGCTAGGACCGACTCCATCCACGTGTTCTTCGACCCGCGCCCGCCGAGCCCTGCTGGATCGCGCGCGCGATCACGCCCGCCCAAGAAATGCAACAATGCTCACATGAACGAGGCTCCCTGGGCGGGCGCCGAGGCCAAGGAACTGGTCATGCGTCTGTTCGACGCGTTCAATCGGAGAGACATCGAGACGGCGCTCTCGCTCCTGCACCCGGACGTCGTCTTCGAGCCGATCTCGGGCATATTCCTGAACGCCGGAGAGCCCTACGTCGGCCACGACGGCATCCGTCTCTACTTCCAGCACATCTCGCAGGGCTGGCGCAGCCTCCAGGTGAACCCGCTGCAGACACGCTCCGCCGGGGCGGCGGTCGTCGCGCTTGGACAGGTCAGCGGCGAAGGCCAGGGCGGCCCGCTGGTCGCCGCCCCGACCACCTGGGTGTTCAAGTTCAGAGAGGGCCTGGCCGCCCATATCCAGATCTTCTCCGACGAGCAGCTTGCCCGGAAGGCGCTGGAGGCTCGCGAGCCGCAGCCCTGATGATCTCGATCCCCGGCGGCGCGCGGGGCGCGGGCTGAGCAAGCGCAGCGCAGGGGGCGCGCCCCGCGCGGCTCAAAGAGCGATCGTGACGAGCGTGCCGATCGGCATGTAGGGCCACACTTCGGCGGAAGCCTGCAGCGGCAGCTCCACGCAACCCAAGCTCTGCGGCGTGCCGAAGGAGGCACGGTCGAAGTTGTGGACCGCGTCGCCGCCGTTGAAGTAGCTGATCCACTTGATGCCGGTGTCGTGGTAGTGGGACCCGTCCGGATTGGTCCCTTCCATCGTGCCTTCCGGGATGTGCTCGAAGACCGGGAAGGTGCCGAGTTCGGTTTCAGCGCCGGCGATGCCGGTGTTCGCGGGAGTGGTCAGGACGGTCCTGCCGCTGTGCCAGAGCGTGAGCGTCTCCGGAGTCGCGCGGTGCACGTAGACGTAGGTGTAGCCGCCGCTGTAGCGCTTGCCGGCGATCGCGGCGCTCATCAGCGCCCGCCACACCTGCCTGCCCGGTTCGCCGTCGGCGGTCATTCCGTGGTCGTTCTCGAACATCATCACCGCGCCCTTGGTCATGACGTTCGCTTCGCCTTCGCTCCAGAGCCCCTTCAACGCCGACGGCGTTTTGGCGTAGCGCCACGTGAACGTGCCTGCGGGCGGCTGGACCGCGGCCTGGACCTCGGCGGCGGCGGTGCGCCGCACTTCTCCTCCCGAGGGGGTCCACCGCAGCGGCAGGTATCCGGCCTGCGCCAGGAGCTGCTGCAGGCGCAGCGTCGAGCCGCCCGGCACCGCCCAGGAGATCTGGGTCGCCTGGTGAGCCTGGCCGCCGGAGGGACCCGTCAGCTCTATCGACCGCGGCATCGAAACCTGGAGCCGGCTGGACATCGCCGCCCCGTAGCCGGAGGGCGTGAACGCCAGCGTGTGGCTGTCGATCGTGCGCCAGTGCCCGGGCGTGGCGGGCGTGATCTTCGGAAGCTGCGAGCCGAGCACTTCGGAGACGGGCTTGGAGAACATCAGCCGGATCTGGCCGGAGGGCGAGATCTGTGAGCCCGGCGCGGGGCTTGCGACCATCATCGGAGTCGAGGAGTCAGGGAACCAGGCGACCCGCACCGGCCTCCCGAACCGCTCCCAGCTTCGCGCCGCCGCGTAGACGAGCGTGGAGCCGATCGCCGCATGCGATCCAAGGGTGAGCGTGTCGGTGGCGCTGCGCAGCGTTCTGCGCGCCGGATCGCCGGCGTTGCCGTATGCGACCGCTACGACCGGAGCCTCGAAGCGAACCTGCGGCGCCGCGCCGCCAGCGACCGTCAGCCAGCGACTGCTCACCTGCGCGACCGGAGCCTGGATGGTCAGGTGCTCGTGGCTTATGGCCCCGAGCGCCCACGCGTCCCAGCCTGGACGGCGCACCACGGCTTCCACGCTGACGCGCTCACCGGGGCGCAGCCGCACGCGCGGGGTCAGACGCCCTTCGCTGACCGACAGCGGAATCGGCTTGCCCGATGGTCCAAACGCGTGGACGCTCTGCACCGTGCCGCCGAAGGGCCCCACTTCCAGATGCGCCAGCGCGGTGGAGTCACCGGCCAGCGAGGCGCCGGACCAGACGACGACCGCGACCACGAAGGCGACCAGCACGACGGCGAGCGTGCCGACGATCCCCAGCCAGAGGCGGGGCGATGATCCCGATCGAGCGCGAGGCCCCACTCGCGATCTCCCAATCGTGGCCATGACGAAAGCATAAAGCCCGGACTGCGGAATCGCGCCGGTACGTCGGCATAATGACAACTTCGTCTACGCGGGCTTGGCCTGCACCGCGGGAGCCGCCCATGCCGGCAGCGAGGGCTCCGGCCGCCCGGCGGGCAGCTCCGCCAGTGGCGAGAACCGCCTTGCGAGCATCTCCAGCACGCTCCCGAGGCTGCCGTGCATCAGCGCGCGGCGGCGCTGCCGGCAGGCTCCGTTGGCCGCAGCCAGGCCGCGCGCCGTCTCCAGCGCCTCGGCGCACCCGAGCAGCTCGGCGTGTGGACGGCAGCGCCGTATCAGCGCGTCGATCGTGGCGGCGACAGGCTCCAGCGCCCTGGAGCGCTCGCCGATCAGACTCGCCTGCATCCCGTCTCGCGCGGCAAGGAATCGATTCTCGGCCAGCACCTCGGGCGCGCCCCACGACTCGAGCTCGCCCTCGAGCGCCATGTTCGCAAGCGACTGGACGAGCGCGACGATCGCGGCCGTGTCGGCGACCTCCATCTGCGCGTCCATCACCCGCACCTCGACGGTTCCGAGAGCCGGCTGCAGCCGCAGATCCCACCACAGGAAGGTCGGGTCCGGCAGCGCACCAGACTCGACCAGCGCGTCGACTGCCCGCACGTACTCCTCGTAATCCTCGAAGGCCCGCGGCAGACCGGTCCTCGGGAAGGCCTGGAAGATCGCTGTCCGCTCGGAGGCGAAGCCTCCGTCGCGACCTTCGCAAAACGGCGAGTTGGCGGCAAGCGCGATCAACGGCGGCACCGCGGAGCGCAAGCCGTTCAGGACGCGGATCGCGTCTTCGGGGTCCGGCACCCCCACATGCACGTGCAGCGCCATCGTCGGGGACCGGTGGGCCAGCGCCCTCATCGTGCGGGCGATCTTGCGGTAGCGAGGCCCCCGCGAGAGCGCGACCGTCTGCGCCAGAGCCAGCGGATAGGTGCCCGCGGACGCGGAGCGCAACCCTGTCTCGGCGAGCGTCGCGCTCAACGCGGCACGTAGCTCCGCAAGCTCGGAGATGGCTGCTGGCACGAGCTGGTGAGCGCCGGTCCGCAGCTCCATCACGGCCGCGTGGGTCTCGGTGCCGGCATGATCGCGCAGCCGGCCGGGCATGCGCGCGAGCACCTGATCGCCGCACTGCGCCAGACCCGGCCCGCCGGCGTCGAGGATCATCGTCTCCTCCTCGATCCCCACGGTGCAGCCGCGAGGCAGGCCGGCGCGCCAGCGAGCCCAGCCGGGGCGCGGACGCGACGTTCGAGCGAGAGCCTTCACCGGGATAGCGTGGTGCCGTGACAGGCCCCAAGCGACAGTAGAGGGCCACAGCGCGCGTGGGACGACTACGGAGCAGCCGCGCGCGGCTCACGCGCCCTGCGAGAGGCGCTGCGGCTCGCCGATCTGGCCGGGGTCGACGATCGGAGCGCAGACGGGCAGCGGCAGGCAATCAGCGCCGCCGTCTTGAACGTGCACCGAGAGGCCCTCTACTCCTGTCGCTCCTCTTCCTCTAATTCGATCTTGCTGCCAAGCTCGTTCAGCGGCAGATCCAGCGCCCGGCAGACGGCGCGTATCGTGCTCCAAACCGGATCGGATTTCCCGGCCTCGAGGTTTGAGAGCGTGCCGGCTGTCAGCCCCGAGCGCAGCGCCACGCGTTCCTGGCTCTCGCCAAGTGCTTCGCGCACCCGGCGCAGCGCCAAGCCGAGATTGGGATCGATGGGCAGTGTGGATCGAGGCATCTAGTCGGAAGCATTCACCAGCCACTACGATGAAGTCCATAGGATGAAATGTCAGGGCTTCAGGGTATGGGCCGAAAGGCATGGGCGGAAAGCCATGGCGACGAGGGTATACATATTGTCTTCTATAGTCACATCCTACGCTGGCGTTGGCTCATGAGCGCGCCCGTCGAGATCCCCATGCATGGGCTGCGCGACGCGCTGGCCGAGCTCATCCACGAGCACCGCGCCGGCCAACCGCTGCTCCCCTCGCGAGATGACCTGGGCGCGTATCCGAAGGTGGCGCGGGCGGCAGAGCTCACGCGCCTGCTCGACCTGGTCGCCTCGGCGCAGCGCGACTCTCCCTCGTCATCGACGATCGTCGTGGACGCCGTCGAGCACGGGCGCGCCGCAAGACAGGCGCTCCGGCGAGCCATAGACCGCGCCGAGGCCGAGACCGAGACCGCCACCGACGACGACGCAGAAGCCGTCGGAGAGGCGCTGTGGCATCTGCGCGAAGCCCGCCTCGCGCATGACGCCCTGCTCGCGGCCGGCAAGCGCGCAGCGGCGTGATCTCCGTACTGGTCCGAAGTGCGAGTCCGTGAGAGCGACCGATGTGAAGGGTGCGCCCCCACGGGAATGATCCTGGAGAAGCGTCAGCTAGCGATCGGAGGATTGACGATGGCAGTTGCAAAGGTGATCGAGATCACGTCGGCATCGAGTGAGAGCTTCGAGGACGCGATCCGCCAGGGGGTCGCGAAGGCCAGCGAGTCGGTGCGTGACATCAGGGGCGCATGGGTCAGCCAGCAGACGGTCAAGGTCGAGAACGGCAGGATCGTCGAGTACCGCACCGACCTGAAGGTGAGCTTCGTGCTGGAGTGATCCTGGTCTGACGATGAGCCCAGGGCAGAGAGCCGGCCATCGCGCGGCAGTCCCGTGGCGAGCGCGCAGGCTCCATGCGACAGGAACGACTCACGCGCCGATTCAGAGCCTGTGGTGATGAGGCCGCGGACAGACAGGAGGCCCTCACGCGCTCCTGCGCCCAGGGCGGCGCTCGGAGCGGCTCGCCCATGAAGGTCGCCGTGGTTGGCGCCGGCATCTCCGGCCTGGTTGTCGCGCACCTCCTGCACGACGCGCATGACCTGACTGTGTTCGAGGCCAATGGCCATGCCGGGGGTCACACCAACACGATCCGGGTGGACACGCCGAACGAGACGCATCAGGTCGACACCGGGTTCATCGTGTTCAACGATCGCAACTACCCGAACTTCGAGCGGCTGCTCCGCCGCCTCGACGTAGCCTGGCAGCCGTCGACGATGAGCTTCAGCGTCAGTGACGGCGTCGGCGACTTCGAGTACAGCAGCGCATCGCCGAACGGGCTGTTCGCCAATCGGATGCATCTCCTCACGCCATCGTTTCACCGCATGATCGCCGACCTGGCCCGGTTCAATCGCGCGGCACGCGAGCTGCTCGATGATCGAGCTCCCGATGTCACGCTGGGCGAGTGGCTGCGGCAGCATCGATTCTCTCCCAGGTTCATCGAGCGGCTGATCGTGCCGCAGGTGTCGGCGGTGTGGTCCGCGGCTCCGCGGCAGATGTGGAGCTTCCCGGCGCGATTCCTGGCTGAGTTCTTCGACAATCACGGGATGCTGTCCTTCGGCGGCCGGCCGCGTTGGCGGACCGTCCGCGGGGGCTCGGCTCGATACGTCGAGGCGTTGACGCGCCCGTTTCTTGGAAGGCTGCGGCTGGACGCGCCCGTGCAGGCGGTGACCCGCCACGACGATCACGTGCTGGTGAAGCCGCATGGCGGCGACTCCGAGCGGTTCGATGAGGTGGTGCTGGCGACCCATTCCGACCAGGCCCTGGCCCTGCTGGCTGACGCCAGCGATCGCGAGCACGAGATCCTCGGCGCGATCCCGTATCAGGCCAACGAGGCCGTGCTGCACACGGATGCGCGGATGCTGCCCCGTCGGCGACGCGCGTGGGCGAGCTGGAACTACCACCTGCTGCCCGAGCCCAAGTCGGTGGCCACGGTCACTTATCACATGAATCGCCTGCAGTCGCTGCGCGCGGAGCATGAGCTCTGCGTGACGCTCAACCGCAGTGAGGAGATCGATCCGAATCTAGTCATCAAGAAGATCTCCTATGCCCATCCCGTCTATACGGAGGATGGCGTCAAGGCGCAGGCACGGGTGGGTGAGATCGACGGGCGCAACCGCACGCACTTCTGCGGCGCGTACTGGGGCTGGGGCTTTCACGAGGACGGCGTGGTGAGCGCGCTGCGCGTCGGCGAGCGGTTCGGGACGAGGCTGTGAGCTCGAGCTGCATATATGAGGGGGTGGTGCGCCACCGGCGTCTGGAGCCGCGGCGCGAGTTCCGGCATCGGCTGGCGCTTGCGTATCTGGACCTCGATGAGCTGCCATGGCTGCTGGGTGGCCGGCTCGTGTCACCGCATCCGGGTGTGGTGCGCTTTCGCCGACGGGATTATCTGGGCGATCCGGCGGTGCCGCTCGCGCGCGCGGTGCGCGAGCTGGTGAGCGAGCGAGTCGGCGAGCGGCCGGCGGGCCCGATCCGCCTGCTGACGCACCTGCGCTCCTTCGGTCATTGCTTCAACCCCGTCAGCTTCTACTACTGCTTCGGCCCAGCCGGCGAGCACCTGCAGGCGCTCGTCGCCGAGGTCACGAACACGCCCTGGGGCGAGCGACACGCCTACGTCCTGGGGGCCGGGAGCGAGAGCGGCGCAGTGCTGAGTGCGCAGTTCGAAAAGGCGATGCACGTCTCGCCGTTCATGGGTATGGAGCACCGGTACGACATTCGCGCGAGCGCCCCGGGGCGAACGCTGTCGGTCCACATCGGCTCTAGCCATGAAGGGAGCACCGTGTTCGACGCGACCCTCTCGCTGCGCCGCCGCGAGCTGACGCGGACGTCGGTGGCGTTGACGAGCGCCCGCTACCCGTTCGGCACGGTTCGCGTCCTGGCGCTGATCTACGCCCGCGCGCTGGGGCTGAAGCTCGCCGGCGCGCCCGTCCACCCCCATCCAAAGGCAGCCCGAGCGTGACCACGCGACTTTCCCGCTGGATCGTGTCTGCCCTGCTGCGGCGCATCAGTGGTGGCAGCCTGGTCGTCGTGGAGGGGGACCAGCGGCGCGTCCACGGGTCAGGCGCGCCGATCGCGACGGTTCATGTGCGCTCCTCCCAGCTCTGGCCGATGCTGCTTCGCGGCAGCCGTGGACTGGCGGAAGGGTTCGCTCATGGTCTGTGGGACTCGCCGGACCTGGTGGAGCTGGTCGGGCTCGCGGCACGCAACGCCGACGGGCTCGACCGGCTCCGTGAGCGCCTCACGCCGGTGCGCTGGCCGCTGCAGCGCACCGCGACCCTGCTGCGTCCCAACACGAGGCGGCGGGCCCGACACGACATCGCCGCTCACTACGACCTCGGCAGCGAGCTGTTCGCGCGGATGCTCGATCCGACGATGAGCTACTCGTGCGCCTTCTTCCAGCGCCGCGAGATGAGCCTCGAGCAGGCCCAGGCGGCAAAGCTCGAGCGGATCTGCGAGAAGCTCGAGCTGGGTCCGCGGGATCGCGTGATCGAGCTCGGAAGCGGTTGGGGCGCGTTCGCGCTCTACGCCGCCAGGACCCGTCGTTGCCATGTCACGACTGCCACGATCTCGCGCGATCAGCACGAGCACGTGCTCGAGCAGGTGCGGCGCGCAGGGTTGGAGGGCACAGTCACGGTCCTGCTGGAGGATTACCGTGACTTGCGCGGTCGCTTTGACAAGCTCGTGTCGATCGAGATGATCGAGGCGGTCGGCTGGCGCCAGTTCGGCACGTTCTTCGCGACGTGCTCAGAGCTGCTGGCCACCGACGGAGCGATGCTGCTGCAAGCGATCACGATCGACGACCGTGCCTTTGAGGTCGAGAAGGCGTCGAGATCGTTCATGAACACCTGCATCTTCCCCGGCGGATGCCTGCCCTCGCTCGCGGTGATCACGCGTGAGCTCGCCAGGCGAACGGACATGCGGGTCGCAGGCCTCGAGGACCTCACCCCACACTACGTTGAGACGCTTCGGCGCTGGCGGGCCAACGTCACCGCCAACGCCGGGGCGTTGGCGGAGCTCGGCTACAACAAACGCTTCCGGCGGATCTGGACGCTCTACCTCGCCTACTGCCAGGCAGGATTCGCCGAGCGGCGCATCCGCGACCTCCAACTGCTGCTGACCAAGCCCCGCTCCCGACTCACCTCCGGTGAGCGCCCGGGAAACGGAGGCGGGATCGGGCCGCACGACCTTCCGCTGAGCGCATGACCGGGGCACTGCTCGACAGCATCCTCGATCGCAGCGTGGTCGGCGGCTACACGAACGTCGGCTACCGGATCCGCAGCCGCGGGTGGAGCCGGTCCGAGCTCCCGTCGCTGGGCGGCAGGGTTGTGATGGTGACCGGCGCCACCTCTGGCCTCGGGCTCGCGGCCGCCGAAGGCTTCGCGCGCCTCGGCGCCACGGTCTGGCTGCTCGCCCGCCACCAAGCCCGCGCAGAGCAGGCGCGCATCCGGGTCGCGGAGCGATCCGGCAACCAAGACGTGCACGTGGGCGTGTGCGATCTGAGCGATCCGCGGTCTGTGAGGCTGTTCGCCGAGCGCTTCACGGCACAGGCACGACGGCTCGACGTGCTCGTCAACAACGCCGGCGTCCTCCCCGCTCGCCGGACGCTCTCGCCGGACGGGATCGAGACGACGTTCGCGACCAACGTTCTCGGCCCGTTCCTGCTCACGAGCTTGCTGCTGCCGCTGCTCGAGCGCAGCGCACCGGCTCGGATCATCAACGTCTCCTCCGGGGGCATGTACACGCGGCGGATCAGGGTCGATGACCTGCAGTGCGAGCGCGGGGACTTCGACGGACCGACCGCCTACGCGCGGGCCAAGCGCGCGCAGGTGATCCTCACCGAGATGTGGGCCAAGCGCCTGCAGCGACGCGGCGTCATGGTCCACGCGATGCACCCAGGCTGGGCCGACACCCCAGGCCTAAAGGCTTCGCTGCCGCTGTTCTACAGGCTGACACGACCGCTGCTGAGAACGCCCGAGCAGGGCGCCGACACGATCGTCTGGCTCGGCGCGGCGGAGGAGCCCGGCCGACGCACCGGGCTGTTCTGGCATGACCGCCGCCCACGACCCACGCACCTGCTCCCGTGGACACACGAGACCCAGCAGGAGCGCGAGCAGCTCTGGACGCAGTGCGCCCAGCTCAGCGGTTGGCGGGAGGCCAACACCACCTCAGAGAAGGAGGAGCCCGATGGCCCGCTACCGAGCAGCGCTTGACACGCCGCGCGAGCGCGAGTCCGTGTTCGCCTATCTCAGCGACTTCGCCACCGCCCAGGAATGGGATCCCGGGGTGATCCACGCCGAGCGGTGCGGCGACGCCGAAGTCGGGCAGGGGACCGAGTTCCGCCTCATCACCGAGTTCCTCGGACGCAAGACGCAGCTCACCTACCGAATCGTCGAGTACGCCCCTCCGCGCGCCGTGACCTTCCGCGGCGAGAACGCCACCGTGATCTCAAACGACAGGATCACATTTGAAGGGGTCGGCACTGGTACGCGCGTCGCCTATGACGCCGAGTTGACGCTGAAGGGGGCGCTGCGGATCGCCGACCCGCTGCTTGGCCTCGCGTTTCACCGGATCGGCGACCGCGCGCTCGCCGGACTGAGGAACAAGCTGGCGCCGGCGCAGGCCGATGAGCTGCCCCCTTTGAGCGGGCGCGCGCTCGACGGCCGCGCCTACGAGCTGCCCGCCGATCTCGCCAAGCCGTACAACGTGCTTGTCGTTGCCTTCCGCCGCGAGCAGCAGATGGTCGTCGAGCGATGGCTGCCGTGGCTGATCGAGCTCGAACGCCGCCGTGGCGACATCGCGGTGTACGAGCTGCCCGTGCTCTCATCGACATACAGGCCGGTACGGCGGCTCATCGACGGCGGCATGGCCCGTGGGATTCCCGATCCTGCCGCCCGCGCGCGCACCATCACCGTCTACACCGACGTCCAACGAGTGGTGCGGGACCTCGGCCTGAGCGGTGCCGACACGATCGCGCTGCTGGCCGTGAAGAGCTCTGGACGCATCCTCGCGCGCGAGCTGGGCGACTTCGAGCAGGAGAAGGCCGAGCGGCTCGCCGCATCGCTCACGCCCCAACCACCGGCGGACGCGGCGGCCGCATGACCTGGCGAGTGCTGGTCGCCGCCGTGACGGGATTCATCGGTGGCCGCCTCGCCAACACGCTCGTCGCGTCCGGCACGAGGTGCGGTGCCTCGCCCGCGATCGCACCGGGCGCCGGGCTCGCGCGCTCGAGGCCGGCGGACTCGAAGTGCGCGAACGGGATGTGCTGCGTCCGCGGACGCGCGCGCGAAGAGGGAATCGAGCGCGTGATCTGCCTCTGCCTCGGCGGGCTCGGTGCCCCCCGCACTCCCGGCACCTGCGCAGCCGGCACGAGACCGAGCTGCTCCTGCGCGAGCACGGCCCGCCGCTGACCCCGTCGCGCGTTCAGGGGAGCTTGCGGCGCGTGTCTCGCGCCTGCTCGACGAGCTGATCGAAGAGCGTCGGGTGACGATGGGCGGCCTGGCCGGCGAGCAGTGGCTGGACCACGCCGAGTACACCGCGGCACCGCTCGACCGCTTCCATCGCCTCCAGCGCGTTGAGCTTCGCACGGAAGTAGGGCTTCTGCAGCCCTTCGCGGACCTCTTGGATCAACTGCGGGCACGCGACCGACTCAAAATCGCCGTTGTGGACCGCAGCGAGCAGCAGAGCGAGCGGCGCTGTCGGCCGGCCCCCCCCAGCGCGCCAAGCAGCACGTTGGCGTCCAGAATGAAGCGGCTCAACCGGCCGCTCGCCGCGCCGCTCGCCCCTCACGAACGACGCGCACTGCTTCAGCCATGACCTCATCGTCATCGACACCGGCGGCCGCGTTGCGCTCCTGCACACGCCGGCGCCGGCGCGTTTCAGCGTGCGCCGCAGCCGCGAGGCGTGGGAGTCCACGGTGCGCGTGGTGCTGATCTGATAGCCCCACACTCCGCTGAGAAGCTCAGCACGCGTGAAGACGCGATAGGGCTCGCGCGCAAGATGGGCGAGCAGCGCGTACTCGCGACGACGCAGCTCCAGGCGAGCCTCTCCGAAGGTAGCCGTCCGTGTCACCGTGTCGATCCTGAGCGGCCTCGCAGAGCGGCAAGACCTTCGCCTCTCTGCGATGCGCGGCCAAAGATGAGCAGATCGACACCCTCGACCGTCGCGAGGTTGCTGATCAGTCGAACGTCGTAGCCGTCAAGCGCTAGTTGCTGACCGCAACCACGACGCCGCCGCCTATCGCGCTGAGCCCAGCGATAATCGCTGCCGTCTCACTATCAACCATGCCAAGACGCTACGCAGCGCACCGGATGGTCCCTCGTGTGCAGAAAGACGCCGGCCTTCGACATCACGGCCTGTCCGACGCGCCGGGAGCAGCAATGGGTGGCCATACCGCAACCCCAAGTGCCAGAAAAAATTGGACCCCAACCCGCCGCCTCGGCCTACCGCGGCCGGAAAACCGCCGATTCGCAGGCACTTCCTAAGGGGTGAGCGAGGGGACTCGAACCCCCGACCGCCTGGACCACAACCAGGCGATGGCCTTCTGAGCCGCACGGTTATGCGGGTTTTCGATCGCTGAATTCGTTGTTATCACGGCGATCTGGGGTTAGTGCGGTACTGGAAACGGTACTGCGCAGCGGCGGTACTGCGGCGGTACTGTGCGCTACGATCTCGACTCATGCAGACAGAGAGCACCCGCCGCCCCCGCGATCCGACCGGCGCCCTCGTCGTCACCGAGCGCCGTGCGGGGCCGGTCTACGAGGCCAAGTGGCGTCGAGACGGAAGACAGCTCAAGCGCTCGATCGGCCCGGCCTGGCTTGAGCGCGATGAGGAGACGGGCGGCTGGCGCCCCCGCCGCGGGCGCGTGCCCGAGGGCCACTTCGACGAGAAGCGCGCGACGGTGCGGATGGCCGCGATGATCGCCGAGCACGAGCACGAACGACGCGCCGCGGAAGACGGTGAGCGCGCCCGGCGTGAGCGCGGCGTCACCTTCCGGGACGTCGCCTCGGAGTGGCTTGAGCACCTGCGCCGCGAGCGCGGCGTCAAGCCAGCGACGCTCAGGGACTACGGATACCTGCTCGCCGAGCCGGGAACGCCCCACCGGCGCGGCGCAGGCAAGAGCGCCGGGCTCATTCTGGCGAGCTTTGGCGACCGCCCGATCGCGAAGATCACGACCAAGGAGGTCTCCGCATTCCTGCGAGAGCTCGACGATGCCGCCACCTCCCCGCGATCGGTCAACAAGTACCGCGAAGTGCTCTCAGCGATCTTCAACTACGCCGGCCGTGAAGACACCTACGGCCTCGCCGCCAATCCGGTGAAGGGCACCGTCAAGCGCCGCCAGCCACCGCCTGCGGTCCTCGACTTCTACGAGCCGCATGAGATCGAGGCGCTCGCCCAGCACGCCGCCGCCGGCAGCCATCGCAGCAAGCGGCACACCAGCCTCGGCCCCGATGAGATCGCATGGCGTGCGCAGGAGGATGCGCAGGATGGCGAGCTCTTCCGCCTCGCCGCCTACACCGGCTTGCGGTTCGGCGAGCTGCTCGCGCTGCGCTGGGGCGATGTCGACATGGACGCACGGCGAATCATGGTCCAGCGGGCAGTGTCCGCCAAAGTCGAGGGGCCTACCAAGAGCTGGCAGGCCCGCCTCGTGCCGCTAGCTGACCCCGCCGCCGAAGCGCTCAACCGACTTCGAGCACGCGGCCACTACACCGCGCGCGGCGACTACGTCTTCTGTTCACGCCTCGGCCGGCGTCTCAACCCCTCCGCCATCCGCCGCCGGTACAAGGCCGCACGCGAGGCCGCGGGACTCCGACCCCTGCGCTTCCACGGCCTGCGCCATGCCGCCGGCAGCCTGATCGCCCGCCATGCAGATGCCCGCTTCGTTCAAGACTTCCTCGGGCACTCGCGGATCGCGACCACCGAGCGCTACATGCACGCGAAGGCCCGGCCGGAGGACGTGGACCGGGTCAACCTCGCATTCCAAGTGACGACGTGAGGCTGGGGTAGAGTCGAGGCCCGTGAACATCGGCGTCTACATCGATGGATTCAATCTCTACTACGGTGCCCGCGAACTCTGCGGCAGAGGCACACCCGGCTGGCGATGGCTCGACCTCAAGGGCCTATCCACGGAGCTGCTGCCGCCTTCCTGGTTGAGCGGCGAAATATCACGCATCGTCTTCTGCACGGCCCGCGTTGACCCCGGCAGCGACCCGTCAAGCGCTGCCGACCAGGACGTCTACCTCAAGGCGCTGAAGGCATCTGGAAGCGTCGACATCATCGAGTACGGCTACTACGTCTCGCGCGTCAAGCGGGCGCCGCTCGCAACGCCCGACCGCAAGGGCCGGCCGGTGCTCACACCCTCGCGGTGGCCGGTGATGGTCCGTGACTCCAACGCGTCCGATGTGCCGGACGCCAAGTTCATGGTCTCCTACGCCTACCGCGAGGAGAAGGGCTCAGACGTGAACGTCGCCGCGCACATGCTGCTCGACATCTTGGACGGCACAGTCGACGCGGCGATCGTCATCTCCAATGACAGCGATCTGCGCTTCCCGCTTCAGCAGGCCCGCCGGCGCGTGCCGGTCGGCACCGTCAACCCCACTCGCTCCTACATCGCCGGCGCCCTGCGCGGCACGCCCAACGATGGAGTCGGCGGCCACTGGTGGCGCCAGCTGACCGCAAGCGACTGCGCGGCCCACCAGCTCCCCAACCCGATCGGAACGTACACGAGGCCCGACGGCTGGTAGAGCGCGGCTCGGCAGGAGTGCACGGCCCTTGTGAATCCGCGTGGTGCGCTACTATCAAGCTCTATACCACCCGGCCCCTCGTGGGCCGGGTTTCTTTTTGGGCACACTACGCGCCGCCGGCACGCGCGCTCCGCACCGCCGCCTCGACCTCATCACGGAGGAAGATCCAACGGCGGCCGAGCTTGCGAGCGGGCAGCAGGCCGCGGCGCGCGTATTCGAGGACAGTGGAGATCGGCATGTGCAGCAGGTCCGCGACCTGCCGGCAGTCGAGAACGTCCTCGCGAGTAAGGCGCGGATGGCTCGGGATGTGCGTGTGAGCGCTCATCGGAGGGAACCATTGCGCTGCTTCGGCTGGCGCTTGGTGCAGCGACTGCGACTCGTCCGGCGCCTGCTCGGCGGCATCGCCGGCTTGGCGGGCTTGGCCGGGCCCGAGGTCAGCACCGGCTGTCGGGACATTGCTGTGAGCCTCACGCCCGACATGCGCACACCCCCGCGCCCGTGGGCATAAAGACCGCGCCGCGCGCGAGCCGTCCCCAGCGCGCGATACGATCCCGGCGTCGTCATAGATGCAATGGGAGTGACGGTGGTGCAGATTCTGCTCCACCGTGGCAACAGCGCGTCTGACCCAGAGACGACCAGCGCACCAGCCAATCTGGCACGGTGCCGCTGATTCGACGGGACCGTCGGGGATAGGACTGACGGTGTTGGAAAGTTTCCGCGACCGTCGAGCCGAGCGTGACCGACGCGGAGACGGACTAGCCGTCGTGGCGTTTCGCCACCACCGTGCCCACTGCCCCGATAAGGCGGGTTGTGCAGAGTTGTGAGCCTTTCTTGCCCGCGGCGCGGGGCGTGCAACGCAGCCGCGGGGTGCAGGCGCACGAGCAGCGCATGCAACGCCGCCGGGCTGGCAAACGCCGACTGTGGGCCGGCCGGCCTGAGTGCCGGCGAAGTGCGATGTGGGTTGACGGGCATTCTCACCCATAGGTGCGCACCACGCCCCACCCGATTCCCTCGAAGCATCCCTCGCAGCCTTCTGTGGCTGCTGGACGCCCTCGACGCGTACGCGCCTGCCCGGACAGACCACTCGCATCCTCCGCTGGCCGCGCCGCCATGCAGCCGCGTCACTCACCAGCACGCCCGCATCCCGCCGCCTGATCCGCCGAACACCGGCTCAGCGCTCGATCGCGCCGTAGACGCCCCGCCCTGACTCTGACCCCGCTCGCCAGGTCCCCCGAACTGCTCCATGCCTCACACGTCTTGCATCACGGGGAACGCGCCGCGCACCTGGCGGGTGTGACGGTCTCGATGCGTGTGATGTCCGCCGGCAACGGATACCGGTATCTGCTCACCTCGGTGGCTGCTGGCGATGGGCAGCGTTCCCTCACCAAGCCGCTGACCGACTACTACACGCAGATGGGCACCCCGCCGGGCTACTGGCTTGGCAGCGGGACCGGCGGTCTGGGCACCAGCGAGCACGGCATTCAGGCGGGCGGGACGGTGAGTGAGGAGCATCTGCGGCGGCTACTCGGCCAGGGCCACGACCCGATCACCGACGCGCCACTTGGCTTGCCGTACTACAAGCCCAAAAGCGTCGAGGAGCGGATCGCGGCGCGCGTGGACCAGCTCGATGCAAACCTTGCGCCATCGGAGCGGGCGTCGGCGGTTGAGCGGATCGAGGCGGAGGAGCGTGAGCGTGGCGCGCGGAGGGTCGTGGCGGGCTATGACTGCACGTTCTCGGCTCACAAGTCGGTGTCCGCGTTGTGGGCGATCGCCGATGCGGAGACTCGAACGCGGATCATGCGGGCGCATCATGCGGCGATCGCGGATGTCGTTGCGTTGATGGAGCGCGAGGTTGTAGCTACGCGGGTTGGGCACAACGGTGTTGCGCAAGTCGGCGTCCGTGGGCTGATTGCAACTTGCTATGACCACTACGACTCACGTGCTGGGGATCCGCAGCTGCACACGCATGTCGTGGTTGCGAACAAGGTGCAGGGCGCTGATGGGAAGTGGCGTGCGCTGGACGGCCGACCGATGCACGCCGCGGTCGTTGCGCTCTCGGAGCATTACAACGCGCTGCTGGCCGACCGGCTGACCCGTGATCTCGGCGTTGCATGGGAGCAGCGCGGCCGCGGCGCGGATCGCAACCCTGCGTGGGAGATCACGGGCGTGCCCGAGGCGCTGATCAGAGAGTTCTCCTCGCGCAGCGCTGCGATCGACACTGAGAAGGACCGGCTGATCGCAGCCTATGTCGCTGAACATGGACGTCAGCCGGGCACGACGATGATCCTCCGGCTGCGGCAGCAGGCCACGCTCTCCACACGACCAGAGAAGATGGCCCGCTCGCTGCAAGAGCTGACCGGCCGGTGGCGCCACCGCGCCGGCGGTGTGTTGCAACACGACGCCTGTGTCTGGGCAGAGCAACTCCTCGCCGCCAGCGCACACTCCGGGCTGATCCGTGCGCATGAGGTGACGCGCGAGCAGATCGCCGCAGCGGGCCAGGCTGTGGTCGAGCAGGTGCAGGGCAAGCGCTCGACTTGGCGGCGTTGGAATCTGCACGCGGAGGCATCGCGGCAGACGATGAGCCTACGCTTCGCTTCGACTGCCGATCGCGAGATGCTTGTCGGGTTGATCGTTGAGGCAGCAGAGGTAGCATCGCTGCGGATCACCCCGCCCGAGCTGACTACGGCGCCGGCGGCGTTCACTCGCACGGACGGGTCCAGCGTGTTTCGCCCCCGCCACGCAACGGTCTTTACATCTGTGGCGCTGCTGGCCGCCGAGGAGCGGCTGCTCGACCTCGCTCGCACACCGGCCGGACCGGCTCTTGAACGCGCGCTCGTCGACCGCATCGCCAGCTCCCAGGATGAGCAGGGGCGGTTGCTTTCAGCCGAACAGCAGCGTGTGGTTGAGCGGATCGCGACCTCTGGTCGGATACTGGACCTGCTGGTCGGACCGGCCGGCGCCGGCAAGACACTCGCGCTCGGGGCGCTGCGCCGCGCCTGGGAGAGCAGCCACGGGCCAGGCAACGTGATCGGCCTCGCCCCCTCTGCCGCCGCGGCGGAGGTGCTGGCAGGCGAGCTTGGCATCCCGACCGAGAACACCGCCAAGTGGGTCCACGAGCACAACCACGACCGCTGGAACCTCACGCCAGGGCAGCTTGTGATCCTCGACGAGGCATCCCTGGCCGGCACCACCACGCTCGATCAGCTCGCCACCCACG
Organism: Solirubrobacterales bacterium; assembly: GCA_027315115.1. Classification (GTDB taxonomy): domain Bacteria; phylum Actinomycetota; class Thermoleophilia; order Solirubrobacterales; family Solirubrobacteraceae; genus Palsa-744. Next base: position 50,214 of record DAHUYQ010000039.1, read on the forward strand.
CCGCCCAGGTCGGCGCGAAGATCCTGCTCGCTGGAGACTGGGCGCAACTGTTCGCGATCGACGCCGGCGGCGCGTTCGGAATGCTCGTCCGCGACCGCAACAACCAGCCCGACAATGATCCCGCGCCGGAGCTTTACGAGGTGCGTCGTTTCACCAGCGAGTGGGAGAAGGCCGCCTCGCTGCGCCTACGCGAAGGCGACACCGACGTGATCGGCATCTACGACCAACACGGACGAATCATCGGAGGCGACCACGACCAGATCCTCGACGCCGCATACCGAGCCTGGCAAACCGACACAGCCGCCGGGAATACGAGCATCCTGATCGCCGAGACCACCGAGACCGTCAACGCCCTGAACCAGCGGGCACGAGACGACCGGGTACTCGCCGGGCAAGTTAGCTCCGATGGTGTCGCCCTGCACGACGGCACCCTGGCCGGGCAGGGCGACACGATCATCACGCGCAGCAACGACCGGCGTCTGGCCACAGGCCGAGGGTGGGTCAAGAACGGCGACCGCTGGACCGTCCTTCACGCCCACCAGAACGGGAGGCTGACCGTCCGCCGCCACGGCGCCCGCGGGCGGCGAGGAACCATCACGCTCCCCGCCAGCTATGTCGCTGAGCACGTCGAGCTTGGCTACGCGATTACCGCTCACCGCGCCCAGGGCGCGACCGTCGACACTGCGCACCTGCTGGTCCACTCAAGCTCCATGACAAGGGAGGCGCTCTACGTCGCACTGACTCGCGGCCGCCACTCGAACCGTGCCTACGTCGCCACCGACGAGGCGCACCTGGAGGCCCACCAGCACACCCCCGACTTCCAGAACAGGCTGGTGACAGCCCGCTCGATCCTCACCGCCGTCCTTCAACACCAAGGCGGCGAACGCTCCGCACACGAGACGATCACCACCGAGCAAGACGCCTGGACGAGCATTAGCCAGCTCGCCGCTGAATACGAGACGATCGCTCAAGCCGCACAACACGACCGGTACGCTGCCACCGTTGCGCGTAGCGGGCTTGCCGCCGCCGAAGTAGAGGCCGTCGTCGACAGCGAGTCGTTCGGCTCGCTCGTCGCGCAACTCCGTCATATCGAGGCCGACGGGTACGACCCAGAGCAAAGCATCGCCCGGGTCGTGCGAGCCTGCGGGTTCGACGGCGCCGACGACCCTGCCGCCGTTTTCGCATCCCGCTTGGCGAAGCTCACCGCGACGCACTCCAGCGGCACCCGACCACGCAGCCGTCCCCGTTATGTCGCAGGGCTCATCCCCCAAGCCATCGGCCCGATGCCTGCCGACATGCGTCGCACCCTCACCGAACTCGCCGAGCTGATCGAGCAGCGGGCGGACGTGCTCGTAGAGGACGCTATCGAGGTGCGGCAACCCTGGGTCAGAAGCCTCGGCTCTCCGCCGAGCGACCCGGCACGGTGTGCCGAGTGGCGACAACAGGTGCGCACCGTTGCCGCCTACCGAGACCGCTACGACATCTGTGGCAGCGACCCGCTTGGCCCCGCGCCTACCCGCCGAGGCCAGCGACTCGCCCACCAACGCGCTACCTTGGCCGCCGGGCAAGCCCATGCGGCAACCCGCCAGAGCATCAGACGACAACATGGGCCACGCCAGCAAATCGCCACGCGCCACGACCTCGGCCGATAGCTCTGACGGACACACGGTGGCGAGCATTCGCCTGCGCGCGACCACACGATCGGGGATGTAAGAGCGGACCTCTGCAGACAGGGCTGCTCGCGCGCACCGTGCAGGCAAACGGGGCGCCGTTGGGATGGCTGCTGCTCGTCCGTTGGGAGCATGTCGGGCTCGCCCCGGAGGACGCTCGCAACCATTGGAGAGGAGAAGTCGGAAGAAGATCGCTTACCCGAGCACCGAACTTCTGTAGGCGAGCGCCGAGATCTCTGCGCGCGAGCATCTCATCGGAGCTCCATCCGACTAAGTCGTCCGCCGGCTGACTACAATTTGCATATAGGTCAAGTCCAGTGCGCGGTGAGCGGTCGCTCAGGTCCAGCCTGACCCACTGCAGCCGCCGGGTGACGTGGCCGCCCTGTCCAGGTGGTCAGCTGACCACACGACTTGAGGAGAGCCCCGTGGCTACTGCCCCTGAGCCGCCGTCTGCCGGCGATCAGCCCAACCTGGGTGGCGACGACGTGATCGCGCCGCCGATCCCGCCCGACCGCACGATGAAGATGGATGTCGGGGAGATCGGATTTCTACTAGAGCGCCTCGGCGCCGACTGCGGTGATCAGCAGTACTTGCGCGAGCTGACGATGAACTCGCTTGAGGCTGAGGCGATGAATGTCATCTGGGATGTCGACTGGAAGCTCCACGAGGCGTCCGGCGGCTCTCTCTACAAGCTCTGTTGCATCGACGACGGGCGCGGGATGGGGGCGCGCGAGATGATCCAGCACATCAACAACCTGTCGTCTTCCGGGCGCGTGCAGGCGATGGACGCCAACTTCGGCGTCGGTGCCAAGATCAGCGCGGCCACACGCAACCCGGCCGGCGTCGTCTACCAGTCCTGGCAGGACGGTAAGGGCTCTATGATCCAGCTCTGGCGGGACCCGACCAGCCGTGAGTACGGACTGAAGCAGTTCCGGCTGCCAGACGGCTCCTACAGCTACGTCGTGCCGTTGACCGATACCGCCAAGCCGGACATCATCGACGAGCACGGCACTAAGGTGACGCTGTTCGGCTTCGACGACGGCGATGACACGATTACCGCGCCGGAGGGCGTGCCGACTCCGTCGCGGTGGTTTGCCCGCTACTTGAACGCGCGGTTCCTCGACTTTCCCCAAGGGGTGACTGTTCGCGCCCGGCAGGGCTGGACGTACGACCCGGAAGACTCAAACCACAACATCCTGCAGCGCGTTCGCGGCATGGGTAACTTCCTCACCGAGCACGCAGAACACTCCGGCGTCGTCGACCTCACCAGCTGCCGGGTTCACTGGTGGATACTCGATGACTCGGAGAAGCGTCGGAAGACCAGCGAGCTACCGAACACTGGCCACTTCGGCGCGCTCTATCAGGGTGAGCTCTACGAGATGACGACTGGTCGCGGCGGAACCGCCCGCCTGCAGCAGTTCGGCGTCCTTTTCGGTCCCGACCGCGTCGTCCTGTACGTCGAGCCCAAGAACGGTCCGGACCGCCCTCTGTCGGCGAATACTGCACGCACGCAGCTGCTGCTCCGCAACGCGCCGCTGCCCTACGGTGAGTGGGCGCACGAGTTCCGCTCGAACCTCCCGCAGGAGATCCGCGACTACATGGACGCCGTAATCGCTGGCACCAAGGGTGTGGACAACAGTGAGTCGATCATGGAACGCCTAAAGGCATACGTGAAGCTGTTTCGCCTCTCGCGCTACCGCTCGCAGGCCGGTGGCCCACTGCGCGCTGGTGAGCGCGTCAGTGGTGGGCGCAGTCCCGGCGAGGGCACGATCCCAAAGGAAACCGTCGAGCCTAAGCCGGCGGCGCATAAGCCCGGCAGCCAGACCGGCGACCTGCTCGCCTCAATGCTCGCAGCCGATGGGGATGAGGCGGCTGAGCTGCCGCCCGCCGAGCCGTCGATACCTAATGTGGTCTGGCTCAGCGCCTCAGAGGGCGCGAGTACCCCTGACTTGCTCGACGACCGCGCCGCGCTGTACCTCCCAGATGACAACCTCATCCAGGCCAACGGTGACTTCCGCGTCTACACGGACATGGCCGACTACTGGAGCGACGAGTACGGGATGCCGCACGGCAGCGAGATCATCGTTGCAGTCGTTCGGGAGTGGTTCCAGCAGGCGCTCGTCGAGACCGTCCTCGGGGCTCAGGCTCTGCAGGGCGAGCGGCGATGGTCGCCCAAGGATATGGAGACGATTCTTAGTCCTGAGGCACTCACCGCCGCGGTGATGCAGCGCTACCACGTCGCCAATGCGGTCAAGCGGACCCTCGGAGCAAAGATCGGATCGCTGCGCGAAAAGGCTGGGGCGTAAGCATAGCACGCACAGAAGCGAGTCGACGTATAGTGAATCGGACCTGACGCGCCGAGTCTCGCAATCGGACATACGCAGAGCACTGCCGCGAGGGGTGAAACGATGGAGTATCCCGAGGAGAATGCGCTCAACATCTACACGGATGGCTCAATGTTGCCTGGCCCGCGCCGCGGCGGCGCGGGACTGCTCTTCATCGCAGTAGACAGCGAAGGAAACGAGGAACAGCACGAGGAGATACTGCCGGGCTTCGCCAGCGCCACCCAGAATCAGATGGAGCTTGAGGCGGTGATCCAGGGTCTAAAGATGGCGACCGGCCGCCACCCTCCATTCGACCTGTCGAGATACCGAAAGATCGTCATCAAGACTGATGCGACGTACGTGGCGGAAAACTTTGGCACGGCGGTATCGGTCTGGTCAAGAAATGGCTGGACGACGAGACGGGGCAAGCCAGTCGACAACGCCAAGCAGTGGAAGGAGCTCGTCCGCCTTGTCGTACTCTCAAGCAAACACGGAAAGCCGGTCAGACTCGTTCGTGTACCAGGTAAGAGAAGCCCGCGAACGAAGGCTGTGGACAAGCTCGCGAAGCAGTCCGCGAAGAACGCCTCAAAGCGCCAACTAAACCCACATGAGGTCCGGCGAAAGAGAACTGACCAGCCAATTGAGATCGGGAGTGTGGAGATGGAAGGGCAGTTGATGACTATCCACATCTTCAAGTCGGAATATCAGCCGCTGCATCGTCTGTCGAAGTACTGGTACTCGGTGATATCCAAGACAAGCCCATACCACGGGCTTGCCAGCACCATCTACTCCGAGCTTCATCACCTCCGTCGACGGACGTACCGCGTGCGCGTCAATCGCGACACGGGAAACCCTCGTATCGTGAAGGAGTTCGGCGAGGTGGAGCGGGCCAACTGAACAACGCCAGTAGCCTGCTGCCTACCGCTTTGCGCCGCTTGCAGGCGCATTCCTGCGGGTTTGCACGTGCCTGCAAAGGACGACAAGCAGCACTTCGCGAGAGCCGCTGGAGACCCCCACAGCCGACGACGAGCAACGGTGGAGGCTGCACGCGGCGGTGCACTCCGCTTTGCACGTCCGTACGGTCTTCGCTGGTCGCCCGAGCCAGGTTCTAGCCGCCGGAGGTCAGGTCAGCCCAATCTGCTCGCTGCTGCCGGCGTCCCGCGCGCCTGAAGCAAGACCGCAACGCCGGCGATTGCGAACACATGGATGGAGGTCGTGGTTTCGGCCAACGATTGGCCAGAACCCCCCGGAATTGGCCCCGATCCGCCCCAATCTAAACGCCGTGTCTAGACGGCCAAAGGGCCAGGTTCCCCGTATTCATGCGGGATCGCGGCCCCCGAGTCGGCCTGTCCCCGAACGCCTCCGGAGCGACCTGTCGTGGAGACAGTCCTCTGAGGGTCAGGGAGTTCGCTTGCTCATCGGCTCCCGCCGGTGGGTGCAGGTGGGGTGTGAGGCGGTAGCCGACGCCCCATGTCGAGGACACCCACCCCACCGCGCCGGCGTGCGCGAGCTTGCGGCGCAGCCGCGAGACGTGGGAGTCCAGGGTACGTGACCTGTCGTCGGACGGGTAGCCCCAGACGCCTTGCAGCAGCTCGGCCTTCGTGAAGACGCGGGTGGGTTCGTGGGCGAGATGCAGCAGCAGCGCGTACTCCCGCCTTCGTAGCTCCACGCGTCTCGTTTCGTAGGTCACGGTCTGCGTGGCGGTGTCGATCGTCAGAGGCCCGTGTCTGATCACGGGCGGCGGCTCGTCGGCGGGTCGTCGTAGGAGCGCTCGCACGCGCGCGAGCAGCTCTGCGTAGACGAACGGTGCGCGGAGCACGTCATCGGCGCCCGCCTCAAAGGCCCGCAGAGTCTCCCTGACGTTGGTGGTCGTGCTGACCCAAAGGACGCGAGCACCGGACCCCGCGAGCGGGCTCTGACGCAACGCTCGCAGGCAAGCAAACGCTGCGTCTCGGCGCGATGCATGAGCAAACACGATCAGATCGACCGCGGTCTGCGGCGTAAGGTCGCTGATCAGCCTTACGTCGTAGCCGTCGAGCGCCAGCTCATCGGCAAGCGTCACGTTCTCGCTCTCCTGGCCGTAGATGGCCAGGACAGAGGGCGCAACTCGCGGGATATGCTCCGGCTGCATGGGAAGGCGACCCCTTTCCGTGCCACGCCCCCGGCTGTTAGCGCAGCGCGGGGGCACTTGATTTTACGCTTAGAGCATACCGCGTACGCGCAAGACGCTACCAGCATGGACGTAAGTGCTTGCGCCTGCGAGGCTCCAGGCCATGCCCCCGCCGCTTCCACCGGACCCAGCACTCGGCCTCGCGATCAAAGAGTTGCGCGAGGCTCGCGGCTGGACGCAGGAAGAACTCGCCAGCAACGCCGGCACCACAGTCGGGACCATCAGCCGCGTGGAGGCCGCCAAAAACGCACCAGCCTGGGCGACCGTCATGCAGATCATCGACGCCCTCGGCGTGTCGCTGACCGAGCTGGCCCGCGCGGTCGAAAAGGCTCGGCGCAGCGAATGACGGCCCGGTCGAGGTCGGGTCGAGCCATCGCCTGAACAAGTTCGCGCTCGCCTCACACGCAGCGCGATGCTCAGCCGAAGACATCACGGCGGATGCGACCAATATGCGACCACGAGAGCCGCCGTGAGAGATGCGGCGACGAGAGGCGCGCAGCGCCGCAGCACAAGCCGAGCGAGCCCAGGGCCGAGGAGTCACGCCGCACGCACGGGTGACCCAAAACTATCCAAGCGGTACTGCGACGCGGTACCGCGGGCCGCGCTGGCTGGCGAGTGAGTCGCCGAAAAACGCAGAAAACCGCTCCGTAGAGCGGTTCTCATGAGGGGTGAGCGAGGGGACTCGAACCCCCGACCGCCTGGACCACAACCAGGAGCTCTACCAACTGAGCTACGCCCACCAAGTCGGCTGAGCAGGAGTCTAGCGGGCGCCGGCGCGGTGGATCGGCCGGCGCGCGGGACGGTCAGGGCCGCCGCAGGAAGAGCGCGCCGGGCCCCGACTCCAGGGTCCAGGCGTCGATCGTCGCGAGCGCGTCGTCGAGGGCCGAGCCGTCGAGATCGACCGCCTCGCCTCCATCCGCCGGCGCGAGGCGCACGAGGCGCGCCAAGCGGGAGCGGACGAGTGAGGCGACGGCGCCGCGGGTCAGGTCGAGTGCGGCGCCGATCGGCAGGCGCGGGTGACGTTGGGCGGCGATCCGCCAGGCGGCGGGCAGCGAGGTGGGGGTATCGCCGATGTTTCGCAGCAGCTCGAGCCCGAGCGCGTCGGTGAGCACCGCGGCGTCCGCCGTCGCGGACGCCGGTGCGATTTGTTCGGGGGCGCCGTCCACGATGGCGTCGGCCAGCTCCCGCCTGACCGCAGCGATCACCTGCGCGGTCACCTCGGTGCCCTCTCGCTGGGCGACCGCCCAGCCTCGACCCATCGTGAGCCTGCCGATCGGGATCTCAGGGCCTTCGAGCACCAGGATGCTGGCCGTCGATGGGTCCCAGACGCGTTCGCCGATCTCTATGTGCGTGCCTCTGACCCACGGCGCAAGCACGGTCGCCTCCAGCTCGCGCTGATCGAGGTTGAACCTGTGAAGGCTGTGAGGAGCCTGACGCAGCTCGATGTGGAACATCCGCAAAGGCTCTCATATGTGCGCGAACGTGGGCGCGAGCAGCGTTCGCTTGCGCCGAATCGGTCTGATTGGGCTTGACGTTCGCACACGCGCTGCCGATGAGGAGACATGCCAACTGCTCGCCTCACCAGGCGGCTGGTCGGCCGGGTACTGCTGGGTCTACCTTACCCCTCTCGCAGCGGACGGCTGACCGCACCTTCAAGCCAGCGCTTCGGAGCGTGGTGGACACGCCACCCAAGGCTGCTGCATGCCTTCGCGCTGCTTGCGCTCTGCTGGAGCGCCGGCTACCTGGCCTGGCGGATCGGCTTCAGCGCCGGGGGCGCAGAGCCCGTCCTCTGGGGAGCGCTGCTGCTCGCCGAGCTCTACGGGCTCTGGAACCTCGCCATGCTTGCGTGGATGACCTGGGAGGTCGGCGTGCGCGACGACCGGAGCACCGGCCTCGCGACAGGCTCGGCGGGCGCGGCCTGCGCCGCGGAGCTCACCGTCGATGTCTACATCTGCACATACGACGAGCCGCTGCACGTGCTGGAGGCGACGCTCGCCGGCTGCGCGCTGCTGGATCGAGCACACACGACCTATGTCCTGGACGACGGCCGCCGCGAGGAGGTCCGGCAGCTCGCCGCAGCCTGGGATGCGACCTGGGTCACGCGGCCCGACAAAAGCCACGCCAAGGCAGGCAACATCAACCATGCGCTGCCGCTGACCGACGGCGATCTCGTGCTGGTGCTGGATGCGGACCACGTGCCGATGCCTGACGCGCTCAGCATTCTCTGCGAGCCGTTCGGTGACCCGACTGTCGCGCTGGTGCAGAGCCCGCACGACTTCTCCAACCACGACTCGATCCAGCACTACGCGCTGGGACGCCACGAGCAGTCGCTGTTCTTCTCGGTGATCTGCCCCGGCAAGGACCGCCACGGCGCGGCGTTCTGGTGCGGCTCAGGCGCCGTGATCCGCCGCGACGCGCTGCTGCAGGCGGGTGGCGTGGCCACCGAGACGATCGCCGAGGACTTCCACACGACGATCAAGCTGCACAGTGCGGGATGGAAGAGCAGGTACGAGCCGCGCACCGTCGTTCAGGGCTTGGCGCCGCACGACCTGGCCTCCTATCTGCTGCAGCGCGACCGCTGGGCGCGCGGCAACCTCGCGGTCTTCACCACCCCGGAGAGCCCCCTGCGCGCTCGCGGTCTGAGCCGTGCGCAGCGGATGAGCTACTTCGCGAGCCTCACCGGCTATCTGGCGGGCCCGATGCGGCTGCTGCTGCTGGCCGTCCTGATCGCGGTGCTGTGGAGCGCCGCGCTGCCGCTGCGCGTCGCGCCGGTCGCGCTGGCGACGCTCTGGGCGCCCGCGACGCTGCTCGGCATCCTTGCCGGCACCGCGCTCTGCCGTGGCGTCCAGAGCGCCGCGGAGACGTCCCACTTCGAACTCTGCACAGCCGAGATCTTCACGCGGGCGCTGCGCTGCGCACTGAGGCCCGGCCGCGCGAGCTTTCGCGTCACGCCGAAGGAGGGCGTCGACCCCGGCGGCTGGCAGTCGGTGCGCCAGTTCCGTGCCGTGCTCGTGATCGCCGTGCTGCTGGGCGCGGGCATCGTGCTCAGAGTGATCCAGGACTTCGGCGCCGGGTTCCTCCCGAGCATGCCGGGCTTCGCCGCCTGGTTCGTGCCGTTGCTCGGCGCGCTGGAGTTAAGACGAGTGCTCCGCACCCTGGCGGTGGCCGGACGCAGACGCCAGCTCCGCACCGAGTACCGCACGCCGCTGGAGACCTCCGCGTTCGTGGAGCGGCTGCAGGCCGCCGAGCCGCCACTGTCTCTCGGGCGGCCGCGTGCCGCCGAGCCGCCGCAGTCCCTGGCACCGCCGCGTGCCGCCGAGCCGCCGCAGTCCCTGGCACCGCCGCAGGCCGTCGAGCTGACGCGGCCGCGGAGCGTCATCGCCGCAGAGCCGGCCAGGACGCCGCTGCTGGCCAAGGTCCACGACATCACCCACTCGGGCCTCGGCTTCGAGCTGGCGACGCCGCTCGATCGGGAGACCGTGGTGCGCCTGTCGCTGCGCCTGCCAGGAGTCGACAGGGAGCGCGCGAGCACGATCACGTTCGAGGCGCAGGTCCGATCGTGCCACCAGACAAGCTCGGGCTGGCGAGTCGGCGCGGCGATCACGCACGCCGACGAGGACGCCCGTCGACGGATCGTCGAGTACTGCCACGTCGTCTGGCCCTACCTGCGGCTGCGTGGGATGGACGATCAGCTTCCACTCGCGGCGCCCACCACCGCGCCGCTGGCCGTCTCAGAGGTCTCTTTGGAGGCCGTGCCCGCATAGCCGGCAAGCCGCGCGCGCATCAGCGACACCGCTTCGGGGTTGCTGTCGATCAGCACGTAGCGCCGGCCGCTCTCCGCGGCGGCCGCCCCGAGCGTGCCGCTGCCCGCGAAGAAGTCCAGGCACCAGTCCCCCGGCCTGCTGGACGCGGCCACGATCCGGCGCAGGATCCCAAGCGGCTTCTGGGTGGGATAGCCGGTCTTCTCGGCGCCGCTGGTGGGCACGATCGTGTGCCACCACACGTCCGTCGGCAGCTTGCCGCGCGCAGCCTTCTCGGGGGTCACCAGCCCCGGCGCCATGTAGGGCTCGCGGTCCACCGCCTCACTGTCGAAGTGGTAGCGCCGCGGGTCCTTGACGTAGACGAGGATCGTGTCGTGCTTGGCGGGCCAGCGGCGCTTGGAGCGCCCTCCGTAGTCGTAGGCCCACACGATCTCGTTCAGGAAGCACTCCCTGCCGAAGACGCGGTCCAGCAGCAGCTTGCAGTAGTGCGCCTCGCGGTAGTCGATGTGGAAGTAGAGCGTCCCTTCCTGGCTCAGGAGTCTGTGCGCGTGCCGCAGCCGCGGCTCCAGGAAGGCGAGGTAGTCGTCGTAGGCGTCCTCGTAGAGCTGCTCGGAGACCGGCGTGCTCGCATAGCGGCGCCCTTTGAAGCCGACCCGGTCCCCCTGCTCGTCCGGGACGGTCTGCAGGACGACGCGACGCCGCGAGCTGCCCGTGTTGAACGGCGGGTCGATGTAGATGAGCTGAAAGCTGCCGTCGGCGAACTGGTCGAGCAGCTCGAGGTTCTCGCCTTCCAGGATCTCGTCGCGCTCCGGGGCGCGGGCGCCGCCTCGGAGAGGGGCGCGGGCAGCGCATCGGAGAGGGGCGCCAGCGGCGCCTCGGCGCGGGGCGCGGGCGCCGCCGCTCACGCGACCGCCTTCAGATGGCGGTAGGGCGTGCCGCGCAGCTCGCGCACGACCGCGTCCAGCACGCCCTCCTCGTCCTGCCGGCGTCCGTCGGTGACCGCGCCGATCACCACCCGCTTGCGCTCCAGCAGCGTGGCGATCGTCTCGTCGATCGTGTCGCTGGCGAGCAGGTAGGTGGCGTTCACCGCGTCCTGCTGGCCGATCCGGTGACAGCGGTCCTCGGCCTGCTCCAGCTTCGCGGGGGTCCAGTCGAGCTCCAGGAACGCGACGTTGGACGAGCGCGTGAGTGTGAGGCCGTGCCCGGCCAGCTCGATCGAGCAGACGATTAGCTGATTGTCGAGCCCGCCCGCCCCGTCCGGCTCCTGGAAGGCGGTGACGGCGGCGTCCCGCGCGGCGTGGTCGTCGCCGCCGAGCACGTGCAGCGCGGTCGGGAAGCGCTCGATCACCGCGCGCTGGATCTTGCGGTGGCGGGCGAATACGACAAGGCGCTCCCCTGAGGCCAGGAAGTCGTGGATCCAGGCGAGCGCCGCGTGCAGCTTGCCCTCGGCGGCCAGCAGCTTCAGGGCGTTGAGCCTCACGAGCCGCTCGGCCCGAAGCGCCGCGGCGACCTTGGCGTCCAGCTCGCGCAGGTCCAGGGGCTGTGTGCGAAGCCAGGCGATCACGTCGCGCTCGGCGAGTCTGTACTCCGACTCGTTGTCGAGCTCGACGGGCACGATCGCGCGCGTCTTGGCCGGAAGCTGCGGCAGCACCTCTGACTTCAGGCGGCGCACGAAGCAGCGCGAGCGGAGGTGCCAGTGCAGGCGTAGGTTCGCGTCGGCGCCCTGGAAGCGCCTGCTGAACTGCGCCCCGGAGCCGAACTCGGCGAGCCGGCCGATGATCCGAAGCTGTGAGATCAGCTCCGCCGGACGGTTCATCACCGGGGTGCCGGTGAGCGCGAGCACCAGGCCGTCCTTGGGCACCGCGGTCGCGAGACGGTGCACCGCCTGGGTGCGCTTGGCGGCGGCGTTCTTGCAGTAGTGGGCCTCGTCGAGCACGAGCGCGCGCGGACCAAGCGCGGAGAGCGCGGGCAGCCGCGCGGCGAGGATGTCGTAGTTTACGATGCTGATCTCGGCGTCCGGCAGCGGGCCCGCGCCGGTCCCGGAGACGACCTGCACCTCACGGCCGGGCAGCCAGCTTCGCACCTCGCGCGCCCAGTTGAGCTTCAGGCTGGCCGGGCAGACGACGACCGCCGGGTAGGCGCCGTCGGCCTCGATCGCGGCCAGCGCCTCAATCGTCTTGCCGAGCCCCTGCTCGTCGGCCAGGAACGCGCGCCGGCGCGAGAGCAGGTACTGCACGCCCGCGCGCTGGAACGGCTTCAGCTCGCCCGAGAGCTCCGGGACGTCCAGCTCGGCGTCGGTCGCCTTGGACAGCGCGACCAGGCCCGCCGCCTGCGCGTGCCGCTCGCGGATCTCCTGCAGCACCGAAAGCGCCTCCGGGTCGACCCAGGCCTCGTGCTCGGCCAGGAACGCGTCCAGCTCCGGCACGCAGAAGGGATCCGCGTGGATCGCGGGCAGTCGTGCGTGCTCGTGACTCACCGAACGGCCGCCACCAGGCGGCAGCGCGCCCGGCAGCGCCGCGAAGGCGGGCTGCTGGCCGGGATCGTGGCCCGGGGCGAGCACGAACGCCGGCTCCTCGTGGACGGTCGAAAGCTCCAGCACCGAGGGCGGCGCCGGCCGCCCCTCCACGAGCGCGGCGATGCAGCGGCGGGCGGCGGGGCTGATCCAGCCTCCCGCTCGTGTGACCGTGAGCGAGTCCTCGATCAGCCGCCAGGACTCCAGGCTCAGCGGCAGGCTCGCGCCGCCCGGCACGCTTGCCGCGCGCTCACGCAGCTCGCTCGGCAGCCGCGAGGTCTCGCCCAGCAGCAGGAAGCAGGCCTCGCCGGCGGCGCCGGTGACTTCGAGCGTGCCGCGCCACGCGCAGGCCTGCTGCAGCCAGGCGCTGACGCGCACGTCGATCTCGGAGACCTCAAGCGCGGCGAGCAGCTCGGCGATCTGCAGCGCGTCGGGCTCGGCGGCGGCCAGCGCGAGGCTGCCGCCCATCGTCTCCCGCGCGTGCAGTCCGATCCGCCCCGCCAGCTCTCGGCCGAGCGATGCGTGCTCGGCCGCGATCACGACGAAGCGGCGGCCGTTTCGGTCGCGCCGCATCTCCACCTCGTGCGAGAGCCGGTCGCCGCCCGCCTCGCCGCCGCCCGCGCCGCCGGAATCCTCGGAGGCCGCGCTGCGACTGGCCTCGATGAGGGCGTGGCGCGCATCCCGTGAGAGCCGCAGGCCGCTCTGCCCGCGGCCGAGCGCGCCGATGATCATCACAGCCTGCTCGTCGAGCGGCATCAGCGCGCGGTCGATCAGCGGCAGCCGGTAGGCGCCCGGATGCTCCATCAACGCCTCCACGGCCGCGGGCGCGCGATCTGTGGGGAAGCTCAGCCACCAGCTCTCATCCGCCCGCGCCACGTCGACCAGGCACTCCTGGCCGTGCCTGCGGCGCCGCAGGCGGGCAAGCTCGGAGGCGAGCTCCTCGCTGATCTCCGGCTCGATCGGCAGACGCGAGAGGAGCTGCCCCACCGACTCCGCGATCTCCGGGTCCAGCGGCAGCCGCCAGACCCGCGACTCCGGGTCCCAGCGACGCCCCGGAATCGCGCGCAGCAGCTTGCGCAGGTCGTCGTCGTAGGGGAAGCGCAGCAGCGCATCCCCATCCTGCAGGTAGGCGTGGAGCGCGAAAGGCATGAGCACTGCACGATAGGCCGTGGTGTGGATGCAACCGTCGCATCGCGCTCAGAGGCCGAGCTCGCCGAGGCAGGCGGCCCGCAGATGCTCCGGGCGCGCGAGGTTGAGCACCGGCACCCCGTGCGCACGCGCGACCCGCAGCGCCTGTCCGGTCCCGCCCGCGTCTGGACTGCCGCCATCGACGCTGCCGTCGGGCGTCCAGCAGATCACCAGCGCGACCGGATCGCTCACGTTCTCCCCGAGCACCTCGTGGACGTCGCGACTGCGCAGCAGGCGCGTGGCCTGGTCGAGAGCGTGCCATGTGGGATGCGACTCCGCCCCGATCCGCCGCGCTTGGGCGGTTGGCTGCCCGCGCACGCGCACCTGGGACTCGGCAGCGTTCGCCAGCAGCTTCGAGAGCGCCGGCGCCTCGAATCCGGGACAGGGCAGGAAGAGCTCGATCTCGCCGCCGGCGCGCAGAGCCCCTCTGCAGAACGCCTGATCGGCGCCCGGCGAGAAGCCCGTGCGCAGGGTCCAGCCCTCCGTCGCGAGCCGCCCGGCAAGCTCCTCCATCAGGTCAAGCACCGGCGTCGGCGTCTCGCGGGCTCCCACACCGGCGTAGGCATCGCAACCGATCTCGTCGTCATCCACCTCCAGAGGATCGCCGATCGGACCTCGGAGATTCGTCCAGCCGCTTCTGGATGTTTCGGCATCCAATACCGATGATCCCGATTGAATCGTGTCAATGAAAAGCACAGACGAGATAGCACGGCGTTCTGATCCCAGGCGCAGACGAGCATTGCTCCGAGACCTGGACCTCGTGCTGGGCAAGGAGCTCCGCGACGCAGGGACGCTCTCATGCGGCGAGCTGTTCGAGGTTTCTGAGAAGCCATTGCGCGGCAAGGCGTCGCGAGCCACCATCACCGAGTGGTGGGAGTACGCATATCGACGTGGTTGGCTGGAAGGGCACGGACCCGGGCGTTGCCGACTGACATCGACCGCGAACGACGATCTGCACGTGACCCACCGTCGCGAGGCCGGCCCCGACTACATTGGTTGGGCCAAGGCGCTGCTGAAGTGGACGGCTGCCGCGGGCCTGGCCGGCACGGCGGCGGTGCTGAGCCGACCGAACGTGTCGACCTACGGCGCGGTCCTTGGATGGGTCCTCGCGACAGCCTCGGCTCTCGCGCTCGGCGGTCTCGTGACGCGTCCGATCTATCAGTGGATGAACCGTCACTTCGCAAGACGCGCCTGCGACTGGCTCGACGGACGCCGCCTGCGCGTCCCGCCACTGCCCGCAGTCGACCCCGGCGACGTGCGACGCGCCTACGCAGTCGGGGACTTCTGCGCCCCGGGACACGCAGAGCTCAGCGAAGCCGGCGAGATCGCGGATCCCGCGGCAAGCGAGATCCGCGCCTGAGCCTCAGTCCCCCACCCCGACCGGCGGGGGCTTGGCCGGTTGGTGGTCCTGCTCCCGGCTCATCTTCGAGGGCCACCAGTTCCAGCGGCCGAGCAGCGCGACGGTCGCGGGGACCAGCAGGGTTCGCACTATGAATGTGTCCATCAGGATGCCGATCGCGAGGCCGGCGCCGACCGCGCGGACCTGGCTGCCGGAGGCGCTGGACCCGGCGGCGAGGGCGAGCACGCCGAAGGTGCCGGCGAGCACCACGCCGGCGGATGTGACGGTCGTGCCGGTGCGGCCGACGGCGCGGATCACCGCGTCCCTCAGCGGCCTGCTCCTGGCCTCCTCCCTGATGCGGGTCATCACGAGGATGTTGTAGTCCTCTCCCAGCGCGAGCAGGAAGATGAACATCAGGAACGGGAGGATGAAGGTCAGTCCCGGTTCGCCGCCTATGTCCACGAAGATCAGCGTCGCCACGCCCAGCGCCGCCAGGTAGGAGAAGGCGACGCTCACGATCAGGTACAGGGGCGCGATCGCGCTTCGCAGCACCAGCGCGAGCAGCAGCCCGATCGCCACGATCGCGACGGGGATGATGTTGACGATGTCTTTGTTGGAGGTCTCGCTGACGTCGTAGAGGGCGGCAGCCTCGCCCGCCACGCCGGACTCCCGCGCGCCCGATCGGCGGGCGGCGTGAGTGACGACTTCCCTGATCTTCGGCGTGGCGCTCATCGCGGCGGTGCTCTGCTGCCCACCGGCCTTCAGCGCCGCCTCGAACTGGATCGTGTGGCCGCCGCCGCCCACGAACGCCGCGCTGGCCCGGTAGGCGTTGTATTCGCCGACCGGCACGCTCACATCCGACGGACGCACGAGCGGCAGCCGCCGCGGTTCGCCGAGCAGCGCGTGCAGGCGCTGATAGTCGGCGGGCGCGAGCCGCGTGCCGTTGGGGGCGAGCGGGCCAAGCAGCGACTTGAACTGGCCGGAGGCCATCAGCGCGGACTGCGCCGCGGCCACCTGCCGCGGGTCGGTGAAGACCGACCTCGGGTAGCGGAAGACCAGGTTGGCGGGGTTGGAGCTCGACTCCGGGAAGTGCTTTGCGACCAGCGCGTTGCCCTGCGCCGCCTGCGTGCCCTTGGGTGCCCCGGCGGCGCCGCCGAAGCCGCTGGAGTGATAGCCGAGCGCCGCGACCGCCAACGCGGCGAACACCAGCATGCCGCTGACGAGTGTGAGCACAGGTCGCGCGACCAGGCTCGCCGCGACCCTGCCCCACGCCCCCTCCTTGATCTCGCCGGCCTGCACGCGCGTGGGCCAGAAGGCCGCTTTGCCGAAGATCGCAAGCAGCGCCGGCAGCAGCGTCAGGCCGGAGAGCAGGATCACCGCGACGCCGATCGCGAGCGGCACGCCGAGGTAGCGGTAGATGCCGAAGCTCGCGAGCAGCAGCGTCAGCAGCGCGATGATCACCGTTCCCGCGGAGGCGGTGATCGACTCGCCGACGCGCACCAGCGCGCGCTGCACAGCGGCCTTGCCGTCGAGGCCGCGCCGCAGCTCCTCTCTGGTGCGAAAGACCAGGAACAGGCCGTAGTCGGTGCCGGCGCCGAGAAGCAGGATGATCAGCAGCAGCTCGGTGATCTCCGAGATCTTCAGACCGTGCGCGCCGAGCTCGCCGATCACCCGCATCGAGACCAGCAGCGAGATGCCGGCCGGGATCAGCGTGATCAGCGGCGCCAGCAGGGAGCGGAAGATCAGCAGCAGCAGGACGATGATGAACAGGAACGTGTAGGCCTGCGTCTTGTTGCCCGTGCGCTGCGAGCTCTTCTGGTTGGCGACGTTGGTGGCGACCTGGCCGGCGAGCCGCAGCGTCATCCCGCTCGGCGCATGGGCTTCGGCGAGCGCGCCTTCGAGGTCCTCGATCAGCTTCTTCTGGCCGCTGATGTCGGCCTGGTTGAGCGCGGCGCGCACCTGCAGCGAAACCGCCTGCCCGTCGGCGGAGACGCCGAGCTCCCGGACCGACTCGACCTTGGGGACCTTGCGCACGGCGGCGGCCAAGCGCGCCAGCGCCGCCTGGTCGGCGGCGTCGATCGTGCCGCTGCCGCGTGCCGCGACGATGCTCACCTGGCTGTTTTTGGCGATCGACCCCAGGACAGGCGCAGCCAGGGTCGCCGCGCGCTGGCTGGGAGCGCTGGAGGACAGGAACTGGCTGTTGTTGTTGTTGATCTCGCTGCTGAGGCTCGGCAAGCCGGCGGTCAGCACCACGGCCGCGATCCAGATCGCGACGACGAGGTAGCGGAAGCGCACGACGAGACGCCCGAGGACTGAGAAGAGCCGGTCGATGCCGGCCCTTATAGCAGCCGGTGACGCCGTGACGACGAGCCGGCTTGATCTAGGTAATCATCCCCGTTCATGAACTCCTCCGCCGCCGCAAACCCGATCAACGTCTTCCCGTCCGACCTCCGACTGACGGCCCTCGACGGCAGCCCGCTTGCGGTGCAGCCGCTGCTCGACCAGGCGGTCCTGGTCGTCAACGTCGCCTCCAGATGCGGTCTCACTCCGCAGTACGAGGGCCTGGAGCGCCTGCAGGAGCGCTACCGCGACCAGGGGTTCACGGTGCTCGGCGCCCCCTGCAACCAGTTCGCCGGCCAGGAGCCTGGCAGCGCCGACGAGATCGCGGAGTTCTGCTCCACCACCTACGGCACCAGCTTCCCGATGACGCAGAAGCTCGACGTCAACGGCGCACAGCGCCATCCGCTCTATCGATCTCTTTGTCAGATCGCCGACGCCGGCGGCGTCGCCGGCGAGATCGAGTGGAACTTCGAGAAGTTCGTGATCGCTCCGGGCGGCCAGCCCGTTGGCCGCTTCAGGCCGGGCGTGCAGCCGGAGTCCGAGGAGATCGTCGCCGCGATCGAGAGCGCGATCGCAGCCGTCGCGCCGAGCACCTGGGAGAAGACGACCGCCGGGCAGGTCTGTGTCGGCGATCGCGTGCGCACGCAGCCGGAGGTCGAGCTCACCGTGACGCGCATCGACCCGGCGTTCTTCGGCAACCCGCAGATGCTCGCGCTGGTCGAGGACTCCGCGGCGCGCTGGCTGAAGGTGCCGGCGATGGCCGACGCGGAGCTCGAGGTGCTGCGGCCGGGCGGCGCCGCCTAGCCTCGCGGAGAGACCTTGCGCCGCCGCAGCTCCTCCGCGAAGGAGAGCAGCGGCTGCATCTGTTTGTGGGCGATCAGAGCGGGCGTGGCTGCCAGCAGGAAGTTGAAGGCGCGGTAGGCGACGACGGCGGCCAGCGCCGGCGCCAGCGGCGCGCCCAGCCAGTGCAGCGAGTAGGTCATCAGCGCCTCGGTGATCCCCGCTCCGCCGAGCGGCAGCGAGCGGCGCGTGGCGATGTAGCCGGTCGCGTAGGCGATGATCACCCTGCCCGCGGAGAGGTTCAGCCCGAACGCCTGCAGCCCGCCGTAGAAAGCGGCGATGTCGGCCGCCCAGTAGAGCGTCGTGCCAAGCCAGGCGCCGGCGTATTTGCGCGGATGGGCGATCAGCGTCCGCAGCACCCCGACGCCCTCCAGCGGGCTTGCCAGCCACTCGCGGCGGCTGCCGGCCAGAGCCGCGATGCGCCGGATGCGCCTCGGCGCGCTCGCCCACAGGGCGAAGCCGAAGCCGAGCGGCACGCCGATCGCCCACGGCCACAGCAACGAGGCGGGCAGACGCTCGCCGGTCGCGAGCAGGTAGATAGCGGTCGCGCAGGCGCAGGGCGCGAGCACCGCCCACTCCAGCGCCCCCAGCCCGAGCACGCGCACCCGCGCGCTGTGCTCGTCCTCGTGCAGAGCGTGCAGCGCCCGCTTGTCGATCCCGAAGCCGCCGCCGATCGCGAACGGGCCGAACCCTGCCACCACCACCCGCGCCACCAGCGGGAGGGAGAGTGGCGCATGGCCGTGCACGCACGCGATCGACCTGTAGGCGATCACGTAGGCGGGGTAGGCGATCAGCTCCGCGCAGGCGATCAGCACGATCCAGCCGGCGTCGACGTCGTACAAGGCGCGGCCGACCGCGTCGCCGTGGGTGGCCTGCGCTATCACGAGCACCGCAATCGCCGCTATCGCGGTGGCCAGCGCGGAGGCGAAGAACGGCCGCATGCGTGGTGGACCCTGCACAACACGACGATAGCCGCGCCCGCCCTCTCGGGACGCCGGCAGCCGGCCCGGCCGGCGTGCCCGGCCGGGGGCACGGAGCGTCCGGCGAGTGGCATGGCCGGCGTGCCCCGCGCGCCCGGTCGGCGCGCCCGGTCAGCCGGAGGACTGCACGGCGAGGCTCGCGGCCTGTTTGCGTCCCCGCGACTGCGCTGGCATCAGCATCGCGACCACGAAGCCGCCCAGCGCGACAGCGGCCAGCACCGCCGTCGCCGCCACATAGGCGCCGTTTCCAGAGGAGGCCACCTGGATGAGGATCGTGCCGGCGATCGCGGTCCCCAGCGAGGATCCGAGGTTCGAGACGCTGCGCGAGAGGCCGGATATCTCTCCCTGCTTCTCCTCCGGGAAGCTCGACTGCACCACGTTGACCGACGGCGTCAGCATCGCGCCGACGCCGAGCCCGATCAGCACCAGCCCCGGCTCGAAGGCCAGCACGCTGGAGGAGAGCCCCACCAGCCCCAGCAGCAGCCCCACCCCCGCCAGGGTGGCCAGGAAGCCCGCCCGAATCAGGGTGCGCTGTTCGTGTCGCCTGGCAAGGCGTTCGGCGCCGAGTGAGGAGACCAGGATCCCGGCGGTGGCGCCGGTGAAGATCAGCCCCGTGTGGATCGCGCTGTAGTCGCGCACGACCTGCAGGAACACCGAGACCACGAAAGCGAGGCCCATCAGCAGCAGCCACTGCAGGTTCTGGGTGACCAGCGCGAGATTCGCCCGGTGGCTGGCGAACAGGCTCATGGAGAGCAGCGGCTCCCTGCCGGTCCGTTCGAAGCGGCGCACGTGCCAGAAGAACAGCGCCAGCAGCCCGGCGCCCGCCGCGATGAACGCGATCGTAAGCGCGGTGTTGGTGCCGGCCTGCAGGATGCCTACGACCAGCGCCAGCATGCCGCTGGCCGAGAGCACCGAGCCGCGCACGTCGAAGCGCCGACTGCGGTCGGCGGGCCGCGGGTCGCGCAGGCGCAGGCTGAGGATCACGATCGCCGCCACGATCAGCGCCTGCAGCAGGAAGGATGCGCGCCAGGAGATCCCCGTCGTGATCAGACCGCCGATCAGCGGGCCGGCCGCGGCGCCGATCCCACCCATCCCGCTGATTACGCCGAAGGCGTGGGCGCGGGAGGTCATGTCGTCGTAGTACATGGTCGCCAGGATGTAGATCGGCGGGATCATCAGCGCAGAGCCGATGCCCTCGAAGGCCGAGTAGCCGAGGATCAGCACGCCGAGACCCGGCGCTAGCGCCGCGATCACGGCGCCCGTCCCGTAGACGCCGAGGCCAGCGACCAGACAGCTCTTGCGGCCGAAGATGTCGGTCAGCTTGCTGCCGGGGATCATCAGCGCCGCCATGCACAGCAGGAACAGCGTGATCGCGGTCTGCACGCCGTGCACGGTGGTGCCGAGATCCTTGGCGATGCTGTTGATCGCCACGTTCATGTTCGAGCCGGCGAAGCTGGCGACGAACTGGGTCAACGCGAGCGGCAGCAGCAGCCTCCGCGAGGGAGATGCCGCACGAGGCTGGGCGGAGGCGGCAGCCACCGCTTCAGGCGGCCACCGCGCTCGTGGAGGCGGCCGCCTTGGAGAGGGTGCGCGCGGCGCTGATCAGAGCCAGGTGGCTGAACGCCTGCGGGAAGTTGCCGACCTGCCGTTGCCGGGCCACGTCATACTCCTCGGCCAGCAGGCCGAGGTCGTTGGAGAGGCCGACGAGGCGATCGAAGAGCACCTCGGCCTCCTGAGCCCTGCCGTTGGCCGCAAGCGCGCTGACCAGCCAGAAGGAGCAGGCCAGGAACTGGCCCTCGTCGCCGGGCAGCCCGTCGTCGCTCTTGGCGGTCGAGTAGCGCGAGACGAACCCGTCGCGGCCGAGCTCGGCCATGATCGCGTCGATCGTGCCGCTTACCCGCGCATCGTCACAGGGCAGGAAGCCGACCAGCGGGATGTTCAGCACGCTGGCGTCTAGCTCCTGCGAGCCGTAGTACTGGGTGAAGGTGCGCCGCTGAGGGTCATAGCCGCGCTCGCAGACCTCGGCGTGGATCTCCTCCCGCGCCTGCTTCCAGCGCTCCAGCGGCCCCTCCAGCGAGAACCTCTCTGCGAGCTTTATCGCGCGGTCGAAGACCACCCACCCCATCACCTTCGAGTAGGTGAAGTGCCGGCGCGGCCCGCGCGTCTCCCAGATGCCGTCGTCGGGCTCGCGCCAGATCGTCTCGAAGTATTCGATCGCCGCTCTCCATCGCGGCCAGAACCGCGGCTCCCCGCCGTCGACCTCGGTCGCCGCGAGGTAGGCGGCGCCGATCACCTCGCCGTAGACGTCGAGCTGGAACTGCTCGGATGCGGCGTTGCCGATCCTGATCGGCTTGGACCCTTCGTAGCCCGGCAGGTCGGGCAGCTCGAACTCGGTCAGGCGCCGCTCGCCGGCCAGCCCGTACATGATCTGGATTTTCGATGGGTCGCCGGTCCCGGCTCGCATCAGGAAGTCGCGGAAGGCCAGCGCCTCCTCGCCGTAGCCGCCGGCCAGCAGCGCCTCCAGCGCCAGCACCGAGTCGCGCAGCCAGCAGTAGCGGTAGTCCCAGTTGCGCACGCCGCCGATGTCCTCCGGCAGCGAGGTGGTGGGCGCCGCGACCACCGCGCCGGTCTGCTGTGAGGTAAGCGCCTTGAGCACCCGCAGCGAGAGCATCACCTCCTGCCGGTGGGCGCCCTCGTAGGCGCAGCGTTCGGACCACGCCTGCCACCAGGCGGCGGTGCGCGCCAGCGCGGAGTCAGCGTCCTCGACCGGCGGGGTGCGCTCGTATGAGAGGTGCCAGCAGAGCGTGAAGTGCTCACGCGCTCCGGCGGGCACCTTGAAGTCGGCGCTGATCGTGCCGTTGCGCATCTGCAGCGGCACGTTGGTGCTCAGGCGGAAGGCGTCCGGTCCGGCGACCACGAAGGCGCCGTCGGGGGCGTGCTCGACCCACGGCACGATCGAGGCGTAGTCAGGGCGGAGCATGAGGTCCATGTGCATCGGCACCTCGCCCGCAAGGCCTTCCACGATTCGCATCAGGCGTGGCGGGCCCTCGATTCGCACCGGCATGAAGTCGATCATGCGCACCGAGCCCGCGGAGGTCTCGATCTCGTTCTCCAGGATCAGGGTGGACTCCCTGTAGCGACGTTCGCCGGAGCGAACCTCGGCGTGTGGCGCGATGCGCCACGTGCCGTGGCGCTCGTCGCCCAGCAGCGCGGCAAAGCAGGAGGGCGAGTCGAAGCGCGGCAGGCACAGCCAGTCGATCGCGCCGTCGCGTCCAACCAGCGCGGCCGACTGCATGTCGCCTATCAGGCCATAGTCCTCGATCAGCATTCTGCGCCGTCCTTTCGCGTGCCCGGCCGCGCTCAGCCCAGGATCCGTGCCTTCTGCTCGGCCAGCTCCTGGTCGGTGATCACGCCTTCCTGGTTCAGCTTCGCAAGCTGCTGCAGCCGCTCCATGTCCTGCGCGCTGAGGCCCTTGGACTCCGGCGCGGCGGCGGGGGGCATCGCGCCCGCGGGCGGCGCTTCCTGCGTCGCGCGGTCTTCCATCGACTGCTCCGCGTGGCGCTTTCCCATCACGTAGGCGCCGCCGCCCACGGCGGCTGCCCGCAGCATCGGTCGCCGTCTTCTGATCGGCATCGCGATCACCTACTCCGACTCGGCGGTCTCGGGCAGCGCCAGTCCGAGGGCGAGCATGATCTCCGGCGCGGCCGCGATCAGCCTCGGCCCGCCGACCTGCGGCGCGATCGCTCTCAGCACGCCCATGATGTCGTCGGGGCTCACGCCTTCCCCGATCGCGTTGGCGACCTGCCAGGCGTAGGAGGCCGGCGGAGCGTCGAGCGCGATCAGCGCGGCGATCTTCACCAGCGAGAAGGCGCGCGCGTCGAGGCCGCTGTCCTCGCGCTCGATCTCACGCAGGCCGATCGAGCTCTCGAGCAGATCGATCTCGCCGAGCGTGATCTTTTCGAGCGTGCTTTGCGTGTCTTGTGATATGGCTGTCATCGCTATTTTCACCTTTCCCCGCTGCGCGCAGATGACGGCGGCGGCGCTATTCGCACTTGGATTTCGTTTCACTGACGAATGAGTTGACCGCCGAGCCGAGCGCGACCAGCTCCGCGGGTATCGCGGAGGCCGCGCTGCTGTTGGTGCTCGCCGCCTTCACCGAATCCGCGAGTTCTTTGGCCGAGGTCGAGATCGCTTCGGTCTGTTGCGGGAATTCGCTCTTGGCCGCTTCGACGAGCCCGGTGGCGCTGCTCTGGATCTTCTTCAGCGCCGCTTCCGCGCCCGCGACCCCTTCCTTGGAGAGGTCGAGATGCGTGAGCGAGCTCACGGCGGACTTCAGTTCGTCTGACTTGACACAGTAGGCAGGCTTGCTGGAGCCGCAGGCGCAGACCAGCAGCGCCGGGAGCGCCACGCCGGCGACCAGAGCCGCGATGCGACGCCCAAAGACTGCTCGGCCAGCGGTTGCATCCATCGCCTTCGACGGTCTCAGCCGTGACGCCGACCCGCAACGGGGCGAACCCCCGAGCCGGCCTCGGGGCTTTCCACGGTTATCAGCGTCCCGCTCGGCGAATACGGTGCCTTCGAGATGGAGAAGGTCGAGCAGCCGCAGGCCGCGCACCCGCAGCTCGCGCACCCGCCACACCGGTGGCTGGTGAGAAGCCTGATAGGGCTCGCCACCGTCGTCGGCATCATCGCCATATTCGCCGTATGGGCGAATCGCCAGCTTCTGAACACCGACGGCTGGACGCAGACCAGCACCAAGCTGATCGAAAGCCCGCCGGTCCGCGAAGCGGTGTCCGGCTACGTCACCGACCAGATCTACGCCAACGTCGACGTCGCCGGCGAACTGCGCAGCGCGTTCCCCAGCCAGCTCAAGCCGCTGGCCGGTCCGGCGGCCGGCGCGCTGCGCAGCATCGTCCAGAAGGGCGTGAACCTGGCGCTGGAACGCCCGCTGGTGCAGGAACTGTGGCGCGGGGCCAACGAAGTCGCCCACGCGCAGTTCGTGAAGCTGGTCGAGAACAAAGGCGAAGTGGTCAAGCTGCCCGGCGGCGGCACCGTCGTGCTGGACCTGCGCCCGGTGCTGACCCAGGCGGCGGAACGGGTGGGCGTGCCGTCCTCGACGGTGGAAAAGATCCCCTCGAATGTCGCCGAAGTCGAAGTGGTCAAATCCAAGCAGCTTCAGACGGTGCAGACCGCTGTGGGCGTGCTGCGCCACCTGGCGCTGGCGCTGCCGCTGGTGACGCTCCTGCTTTACGGGCTGGCGATCTACCTCGCGCGAGGGCGACGGCCCCGGATGCTGATCTCGATCGGGATCACGCTGATACTCGCCGGTGTGATCGTCCTGATCGCGCGTTCGCTGCTCGGCAAAGTCGTGGTCGAATCCCTGGCCACCACCGAAGCGGTGCGGCCGGCCGTCTCGGCGGTGTGGTCGATCGCGACCAGCATCCTGGTCGAGGTGGCGGGCGCCGTGATCTTCGTCGGCGTGCCGGTGGTGCTCGCGGGCCTGCTCTCCGGCCCCTCCCAGCCGGCGTACAACCTGCGCAGGGCGATGGCGCCCTACCTGCGCGACCGGCCCGGGATCGCCTTCGGCGCGATGGGTCTGCTGCTGGTGATCCTGATCGCTTGGGGACCGATCCCCGCGACCCGCAACTGGCTTGGCATCCTGCTGATCATCGCGCTGGCGATGTTCGGGACGCAGATGCTGCGCAGGGAGACCGCGCTCGAGTTCCCCGACGCGCAGCCGCTGGGCTCGCTCGGGCTGCGCGAGCACATGACGGCGATGCGTGGCCATCTCTCGGGAGCGCAGAGCAGCCTGCGCTCGGAGGCGCGCGCCGCGCGGGCACGCTGGCGTCGGGACGGGCCGCCGCCAGACGGTGGGACGGGCGGCGCGGCGGTGCCCGGACCAGGCGCGAGCGGAGGCGTCGCGCCCGGGCCCGGTGGCGCGCCCGGGCCCGGTGGCGCGCCCGCCGCGGCGGCCGCCGCGCCCGGCACCGCCATGGCGCCGAGCCGTGACCTGCCCGCGCAGCTTCAGCAGCTTGCCGCGCTTCACTCCGCGGGCGCGCTCACCGACGCGGAGTACGCGGCCGCCAAGCAGCGACTGATCGCGGGCGCCGGCGGCTGAGCAGGCATTCTCGCGCCGCGTTCCGGGAGAGGGCGGTCTAGGATGCGCGTCGATGCCGCCCAAGCAGCTCTTCTTCACCGACTCGGAGCAGGCCAACGCGCTGATCGCGACCGACCCGATGGCGCTGCTGATCGGCTTCGCGCTGGATCAGCAGGTCACGGTGCAGAAGGCGTTCTCGGGACCGCTGGCGCTCAAGGAGCGCCTCGGCGGCACCCTGGACCCGGAGGCGATCGCGGGCGCCGATCTGGAGGCGGTCTTCCGCGAGAAGCCCGCGATCCACCGCTTCCCCGGCTCGATGGCAAAGCGGGTGCACGACCTCGCCGTCCATGTGCAGGAGCGATACGACGGCGATGCCGGCCGGGTCTGGAAGGGCGTCCGCGGCTCCGAGCAGCTTCGCGCGAACCTCGAGGCTCTGCCCGGGTTCGGCGAGATGAAGGTCAAGTCGCTGGCCGCGGTGCTGGCCAACCGCTTCGGCGTGAAGGCCGCCCAGGCGCTGGCGCCGCCCCACCCCACCCTTGGCGACGTCGACTCGGCTCAGGCGCTGGTCGACTACCAGGCCGCCAAGAAGGCGCACAAGGCGGAGTGGGCCAAGATGCGCGCCGCGGGCTGAGCCGAGCGCGCCGCCCGTGTGATCGGGCCGCGGGCCGAGCCGGCCGCACGAGGCCGCGCCCGGCGCTCAGGCCTCGAGCACGACGGCGAGGCCCTGTCCCACGCCGATGCAGATCGCCGCGAGTCCCGTGCCGCCGCCGCGGGAGCGCAGCTCATGGGCGAGCCGCCCGAGGATGCGCGCGCCGGAGGCCCCGAGCGGATGCCCGACGGCGATCGCGCCACCGCGGATGTTCACCCTCTCGGGGTCGAGCTGCGGCCAGCCGGCGAGGCAGGCCAGGGATTGGGAGGCGAACGCCTCGTTGAGCTCCACGACGTCTATCTGATCCCAGGTCAGTCCGGCGCGCGCGAGCGCCTTGTTGGCCGCCTCGACCGGCGCGATCCCGAAGACGTCGGGGTCCACGCCGTGCGCGGCGCGCGAGACGATGCGCGCCAGCGGATCGACGCCGAGCCGCCGCGAGGCCGCCTCGTCACCCACCAGCAGCATCGCGGCTCCGTCGTTGAGCGGCGAGCTGTTGCCGGCGCTCACGGTGCCGTCTTTGACGAACGCGGGCGGCAGCTTGGCCAGCTTCTCCAGGGAGGTGTCGGTGCGGATGCCCTCGTCGCGCTGGAGGTCAACGTCGGGGATCGGCACGACCTCCTTCATCACGCCCTCGTCGTAGGCCCTGGCCGCCAGCGTGTGGCTGCGCAGCGCGAACGCGTCCTGCGCCTCACGCGAGATCGAGTACATGCCGGCCAGCTTCTCGGCGCTTTCGCCGAGGCTGATCGTCCACTGTCCAGGCATCCGCGGGTTGACCATCCGCCAGCCCAGCGTGGTGGAGTGAAGCGCCTCCGGGCCGGCGGGGAAGCCCTTGGGTGGCTTCTGAAGGACCCAGGGGGCGCGCGTCATCGACTCCACGCCGCCGGCCACGAGAATCGACGCGTCGCCTGCCTCGACCGCGCGCGCGGCCTGGATCGCAGCCTCCAGGCTGGAGCCGCAGAGCCTGTTGACCGTCACGCCGGTGATCGTGGTCGGCAGACCGGCGAGCAGCACGGCCATGCGTGCCACGTCGCGGTTCTCCTCCCCCGCGCCGTTGGCGTTGCCGAGGATCACGTCGTCGATCGCCTCGGGATCGAGCGACGGCACGCGGTCCAGCAGCGCGCGCAGCGCATGCGCCGCCAGGTCGTCGGGTCGCACGTGAGCCAGGGCGCCGGCGTAGCGCCCGAAGGGCGTGCGCACGGCCTCGTACACGTAGGCGTCGGTCACCGCGCGGGATTATCCCATCCGCGATCCGATCGGCCGCGCGCGCTCGGGCGGCCGCGCGCACAGCAGGCGCGCTCGGGCGGCCGCGCGCACAGCAGGCGCGCTCAGGCGGCTGAGCGCTCGGAGGATCTCTGCGCCGGCTCCCCCGCCAGCTCCGCGCAGATCGTCGCGGGCGCGTTGGAGCTGTTCAGCGAGCGCCGCAGGCCGATGAAGGCGATCGTGCCGAGGATCGCGGGCACGCCGAGCTGGAAGGCGCGGTAGGCAAGCGTGGCGGCCACCGCCTGTGAGACCGAGGCGCCGTAGAGCACGTAGGCGCCGATCAGCCCGCCGTCGGTGCCGCCCACCCCGCCAGGCAGTGGGATCAGACCGCCGAGCTGCCCGATCACGTACGCGAAGATCAGCGCGCCGAGCGGCAGCACCGGCCCGAACGCCGCGAAGGCGACCACCGCCGCCGCGATGTCGAAGGCCAGGTAGCCGACCGCGCCCAGGATCGCCTGCCAGCGCCCGGTGCGCAGCAGCCGGCCGGTGTCCGCGATCCCGTCTCCGACGATGATCGCGCCGAGCCGGAGCTTGCCGAGCAGCCCTCCCGTGGTCCTGGCGCGGTCCAGACGCCCGAGCAGCAGTGGCAGCGCAGCCGCGATCGCCGCGGAGATCAGTGCCAGCACGCTCATCGCCGCGGTCAGCGCGACCGGCACGTGGCCCGGAAAGACGCCGATCAGCAGCACCGGCCCCAGGATCGCCGCGGCGGCGAAGTTGGGGATGCTCGTGAGCACGAAGAACGCGACGCTCCGACGCCCGATGTGCTCGGTGCTCATGCCACCCTGGCGCAGGGCCCAGGCTCCAAGCGCGAGCCCGCCGGCGCCGCCGGTGGGGATCAGCACGTTGACGGCCTGCTCGGCCATGCCCAGCCTGTAGCTGAAGCGCCAGCTCATGCCGGGACAGAAGACGTCCCGGAAGGCGACCACGTTTGACAGGCAGGAGCAGAGCTTGAGCAGCAGGATCGACAGCAGCAGCCATGCGTCGGCCTGCGAGAAGCGAGCGCGCAGGGTGCCGAGGCCTGGCAGCGAGAGGATCAGCGCCGCCACCAGCAGCAGCGGGATCGCGAGCAGGATCAGCCGCCGCAGCAGATGACGAGCGCTCAGCTCGTCGGGCATCCGCGCCGTGGAGGTCTGCTCATTGTGTGTGGTTGCGGACGTCACAGGGCTCGAACTACCCTATCCCGCCGCGACACCTGCGCCACACGAAAGCCAAAACGCTTTGGTAGAGATCACCGGCGCGCGCGTCACGCGCCGTTCGCTAGCGTGGCTCGCGGTGGCGATACGCAGAGGGCTGGACGCAAGAGCACGATCCAGCCGGCAGGCACCCCGCCGGCCGCGCCCGCTTGCCTTCGCCGCGATCGCAGTGGCTCTGCTGGCGGCGATCCTGCTGCGAGCCGCGACCGAGAGCGTTCCGCCGATCGCCTTGCACCGCACGCTGGCGGCCGAGGTCACCCTTCCAGGTCGCGCTCCCGCGCTGGCCTGGCCAAGCGAAGGCCAGGCCGCCGTCGAGGTGCAGGGCGTCGGGAGCCTCGGCGTCTCCGGCACGCAGACGCCGGCCCCGATCGCCAGCGTGGCCAAGGTGATGACCGCGTATCTGACGCTGCAAGAGCACCCTCTGGCCGCCGGCCGGCAGGGGTTCGTCATGACTGTGACCCCGGCACAGGCGGCCGAAGAGCGCCGCCGGGCCGCCCAAGATCAATCTGTCGTGCGGGTCAGAGCGGGCGAGCGTCTGAGCGAGCGCCAGGCGCTGGAGGCGCTGATGCTTCCCTCGGCCAACAACGTGGCGGCGATGCTCGCGACCTATGACGCGGGCGGCATCGAGGCTTTCGTGGCGCGGATGAACCGGCAGGCCAAGGCGCTCGGCATGCGCTCGACCACCTACACCGACCCGAGCGGCTTCAGGCACACGACCGTCTCGACCGCCGCCGACCAGCTCAAGCTCGCCCAGGTCGCGATGCGGAACCGCACCTTCGCTGCGATCGTCGACACGCGGTCCGCCACGCTGCCGGTCGCCGGTCGCGTCTACAACTACGACGGCTTGCTCGGCGAGGACGGCTACGTCGGCATCAAGACGGGCTCAGACGAAGCGGCCGGCGGCTGCCTGCTCTTCGCCAAGCGGATCACGGTCGCGGGCCGCCGCCTGACGGTGCTGGGCGTAGTGCTCGGCCAGCAGGGCAGCGAACTGATCGAAGCCGGGCTGCTGGCCGCCAAGCGTCTGGGCAACTCGGCCGCCGCCGCGATCACGGTCAAGACGGCGGTTCCCGCCCGGGCCATCGTCGCCCTGGCCAGCTTCGCCGGTCACGCGCGCATACCGGTGGTCAGCGCGCACCCGCTGCGCCTGATCGGGTTCGCCGGTCAGCGCGTGCATGTCGCGCTGACCCTCGACCATGCCCCACGGCGGCTGCGCGCCGGCCAGTTTGCGGGCACCCTCAGCATCGCGCAGCCAGGCGTCGGGCCGCCGAGCATTGCCGCGGTCGCCGGCGAAACCGTCGGCGGCCCGACGCTGGGCTGGCGGCTGTCGCACCTGCTCTGAGGCCGCGCGGGTCCGGTGACGCCGCGGCGCGGCGGCGCCGCTTGGTGACGTCGCGTAGCACCGCCCACCCGGCAGCGCCGCCTTGCGCCGCGCCGGACCGGCGCGATAATGGGGGAATGACGGCCAGTCGACGCACGGCCCTCACGCGACTCGGCGCGATCGGAATGGCGCTGCCGGCGCTGGCCGGCGCCGGCGCCCTCTCCGCCGGCGCTCCGTCCGCGCGCGCCCTCTCCGCGCGCGCCCTCTCCGCGCGCGCCTCCGCGCAGGCCGCGACCTCCAATCAGCGAGCCAGAACAGGCCGGCCGCGGCTGCGCCGTCCGATCACGATCCAGTGGGTTGGCGACATGGCCCTGAGCACCCAGCGCGGGCTACCGCCCGGCGGCCTTGCGCGGGCTCTCTCCCCCGTGCGGACGCTGCTTGGCCATGCGCAGATCACCGCCGGCAACCTCGAGGGCACCCTCTCCGTCGGCGGCACCTCCAAGTGCGGAGGCATCGGAGGCGAGGACTGCTTCGCCTTCCAGGCGCCGCCCTCGGTCGCCCCGGAACTGAGGTCGCTTGGCTTCGACCTGGTAAACCAGGCCAACAACCATTCGATGGACTATGGCGCCTCCGGCCGCCGCCAGACGCTTGCGGCGCTGCGCAAGGCGGGCGTCGCGCAGACCGGCCTGCCCGGCGAGATCACGATCCTCCACGTCGCCGGCGAGCCCGTCGCGTTTCTCGGGTTCGCGCCCTACTCCTACGACGCGAGCCTCCTGGACATCCCCGCCGCCCAGGCGCTGGTCAGGCACGCGCGTCAAGAGGCGCCGATCGTGGTGGTGATCATCCACGCCGGCGCGGAGGGCGCCGGCCAGTTGCACACCCCCGCCGGCGCCCAGTACTACCTCGGCGAAGACCGCGGCAACGTGCGCGCCTTCGCGCACGCGGTGATCCAGGCCGGCGCGTCGATCGTGCTCGGCTCCGGCCCGCATGTGATCCGCGGCGTGGAGCGCTATGGCGGCCGCCTGATCGCCTACTCGCTCAGCAACTTCGTCGGCTACCACACGCTCGCCGACGAGGGCGTGCTCTCCGAGAGCGCGATCCTGCGCGTCAGGCTGGGCGCCGGAGGCCGTGTGATAAGCGGCCGCTGGATTCCGATCAGGCTCATGCAGGGGCTGCCCCGACCCGATCCCAGCAACGCAAGCGCCAAGCTCGTTGCCCGGCTCTCGCGCGAAGACTTCCCGGACGGCCACTTCGCGATCAGGCCGAACGGGCGCTTCTGAGTCTGCGCGCAGGCGGGACCATGATTTCGGTACGGTTCCACCAGTGAGGCAACGTAAGCTAGGGGGACACGTGATCGCCTGTGCCGCGACGCTGCTGGCCTTCGCATGCGCAGTGCCGCAGCATGCGTCGGCACGGCAGATCGTGACCGGGCAGGATCGCGCCGCCACGCATGCCTACCTGCAGGCGCGCTACGTCTACGACAAGGCTCAGCTTGCAAGCTCCAAGGAGTCCCACGCTGCGGTCGAAGCAGTAGGCAGCCGGCTAGCCGGCGAATGCCCCGGCGTCCTTGCCAAGGCGCCCAAGCCCGAAGAAGCGCTTGTGGCCAGACTCTCCGGCCGTCCGCTGCCACCGCATGCCCGGGGAGTGGCGGATCGCCAGACCCGTCAGCTCGCAGACCTGAGCTTTGAGCTCGAGCTGGCCGAGAACCAGGCTGCGCTGGGACCGCTGAGGAGCGCGGCGGCAGAGTTCGCCCATACGGTGAGGGGGCTGCAGTGGAGCAACCGCGACCTCACGACCTACATGCACACCGACGCAGAAGGGATCGAATGGGTGCTCGATGCCGCGCCGCCGAATGTGTGCGCGGACATGCGCTCGTGGGTGAGCAGCGGCTATTTGAGTCTGCCAGCGGCCACTCGGCAGATCGAAAGCGAGCTGATGCCAACCCGGGAACGGATCGATCTCGTGTTCTTCAACCCCAATACTCACATTTCGACGAGCGCGTTCGAAGGCCCAGACGACAAGGCGCTCGCACGCCGGGTGGCACATCTGGAAACGACGATGACGCGCCGCTCAGAAGTGATGCGCACGCTCCGGACACGTATCGAGGGCGACCTGGGCCTGCTGAACGCCAGGCAGGTCGAAGAGCAAGAACGCATCCCCAAGGGATCTGTCCTGATCGCGCACGGCAAGACGCCACCCAATCGCAGCTACAAGGTTTGGGTGGAGCCCAAACGAGCGCGGTCGCACACCGGCTGCGTCAGGCTGCTCGTAGAAGAAGCGGTGCAAGCCCAGGACGGCACGATCAACAGCACGTCAGAAGAATGCCTCTCGCGGGCGCATCCGCAGGCGCTGCGGACTGAATGCACGCCCCCGCACGAAATCACGATCTCGGCGGAGGTGCCTGACCGGGTGCGCCGTGTCGTGCTGGTGCTCAGCGACGGTCAGCAGATGGGCACCCCGGTCGCTCATGTGCCGGCGCGGCTCGGCGGACCCTTCGGCTTCTACTACACGCAGCTCCGAACACGCAAGCCGATCCCCGTCTCACTGCGCGAGATCGGCGCAGGCGGCCAGGTCCTGCGCACCCGGAGGCTGCACGTGACGGGGTATTGCCACAGTCAGCCGCTCCCTTCCCGCAAACACTTCGTCCCGGTCACTCGCGAGCTGGAGGCGGGAAGACTGTCCGGCGGCCCCGCCTTCGTTCTCATCGGCGAACGCAGCGGTCGCTCGGGGCGGAGCATCGAAATCCAACTGCGAGTCACCTCCGTGACGCCGGTCCCAGGCATCGACCCGCTCGGTCAGGAACCAGACCGGCTCACAGCGCCCCAGCAGGCCAACGCATCCAAGCCCTTCACGTGGAAGCTCAGCAGCGGCTGCTGGCCCCACCCTTACGCGATCCTCTTCGGACTCGTGCGCAATCCGGCCGACACCGTGCAAGCACGCACCGCCCACGGCCTCGTCACGCTGAGGCGCGCACCGTTGCCCACGGCCCTGCGCGCGGCGGGCGTGCTGACCTACGTCGCGCTCGCCGAAGCGCCCAGCGAAATCATCGTGGATGGCCCATCCGGCAAGGCGCTGCGCGTGGAAAGCCTCACCCGGCAGGCACGCGAAGCCAGCGAAGTCTGCGAAGGCGAAGCCGAACCCGCGGCCTGATCAGCGCCGCGCCGCCGGCATTTCTTCGCCTATCTCCTGCAGCCGTTCACGTAGCTGCCTCGCGTCGTCGGCGATCGCGTCGGCGCCTCCCAGGCCGTCGGCGCCGAGCGGCCCGGTGGTGACTGCTACGCACCAGACGCCGTCGGCGCGGGCGCAGGCGATGTCAAGGTCGGTGTCGCCGATCACGACGGTGCGCTGCCGCGGGTAGGGTTCGCCGCCGAGGATCGCGCCGGCGCGGCATCTGGCGATCTCCGGCAGGTCGGTGCGATCGTCGGAGTCTGAGCCGAAGGCGCCCTGTCCCTGCGCGAAGAAGGAGCCCAGACCGGCGCGTTCGAGCTTGACGCGGGCGATGCCTTCGAGGTTGCCGGTGACCAGCGAGAGGATCGTCTGCGGCTGCCCGTGCAACTCTTCCAGCAGGCCCTTCATGCCCGCCACCACGCGGTCGCCGAGATCTCGCGGAGCGAGCCGCGCGTACTGGCTCAGGCAGACCTGCATCAGCTCTCCCCTGCGCCGGTCGAACCGCTTGGCCGGCAGGTCGCACAGCAGGGCGATCTCGCGTGCGATCTCCATGTCGGTGCGGCCGGCGGAACGAACCTCCGGCAGGCCGGCGGCGTCGCCGTCGGGCGATCCGATGCCATGCACCTGATGCAGGGCGATCCGCAGGGCCTGCGCGTGAGCGCCGGCGCTGTTGCGCACCAGCGTCCCGTCTATGTCGAAGAGCAGCAGCATCGCGACGCTTTCATTCTCGCGCTTGAACTACCCGGCCGCGACGCTCGAGCAACCGTCGACCGGCATGGCTTGCGGTGCGCTCGCTTGCCTCGTCGCTTTTCGCGCTTTCGCGGCACGGGGCGCTCGGCGTTGCCGCCGGGCGCCCTGCTGCCCGATCTACGCCTTGCCCGCCGGCTGCGGGACGATCCGGATGTAGGGTCGCGGCGACTCCCATTCGCCGAAGATCTCCTTGGCCTGCTCGTTGGAGACCGACCCCGAGATGATCACGTCTTCGCCGGGCCGCCACTGCGCGGGCGTGGCCACCTTGTGGTTGGCCGTGAGCTGCAGCGAGTCGATCACGCGCAGCACCTCGTCGAAGTTGCGGCCGGTGGTCATCGGGTAGATCAGGATCAGCTTGATCTTCTTGTCGGGGCCGACCACGAACACGTTGCGGACCGTCTGGTTGTCAGCCGGGGTGCGCGCGCCCGCCTCGCCGGCGGTCTCGGCCGGCAGCATCCCGTAGAGCTTCGAGACGTTGAAGTCGGAGTCGCCGATGATCGGGTAGTTGGGCGCGGCGCCCTGCGTCTCCTCGATGTCTTTGGCCCACCGCTCGTGATCGTCGGTCGCGTCCACCGAGAGGCCGATGATCTTCACCCCGCGACGGTCGAACTCCGGTTTGATCTTGGCCATGTAGCCGAGCTCGGTCGTGCAGACCGGCGTGAAGTCCTTGGGGTGTGAGAACAGGACCGCCCAGGAGTCGCCGATCCAGTCATGGAAGCGGATCGGCCCCTCGGTGGTCTGCGCCTCGAAGTCGGGCGCTGTATCTCCAATCTGCAGGCTCATCTGGTTGTGCTCCTTGGGTTTGCTTTACGACGGCGGCGGGCGCTCCGCGAGGAGCGCGCCCAGACTACCTGCCGCTGCCGTCCGGTTTCGATCTCGTGCACGGAAGCCGCCGCCGATCCAATCTGGCGCGCGATGGTCTCACCCCGCGTCTGTGCGTAGACGCGCGCCGATGTCCGCGCACTCGGCGCAGACAGTCTCGGACACGACGCCTGCGCGCATCAGCAGCGCGAAGATCTTGCAGCCAAGGCAGTAGCCGGCGATCGACTCCAGCCCGGCGGCGATCCCGAGCACGACCAGCAGCGCGTCGGCGGCTGCGTGGGAGGTGGTGAACGCCAGCACCAGCGCGAGGGTTGAGAACCCGGCGCCGATGCCCTGCGCGAATCGCTTGGGCGGACCGGGAACCGGCCGGCGCTCGCCGAGTCGCGGCGCGATCAGGCTCTGCGCCGCCCACCCGAGCGGGCTGAGCGTCGGACCGGTCAGCACGCGCGCCCAGAAGCCGTAGGCGAGTGGGATCAGCAGCCAGTAGAAGGAGGTCGAAAGAGTCGCGACCACCCCGAGCAGGACCACCGTCGCCACGACCCTCGCGGCCTTCTCGTTGACAGGGTTGGGAAAGGAGAGCAGATTGCGCATCGGGCGACCAACATAATATCTAATCCCCATCGGCTTTACGGGTATTGGCTAGCGGCTCTCCAGCTCGAACGCCTCGGCGATCAGCTCGTAGGAGCGGCGGCGAGCGCCGTGGTCGTAGGTGATGCAGACCACGATCACCTCCCCCGCGCCGTACTCTCGCGCGACCGCCTCGAGCTGCTCGCGCACCGCCGCGGGGTCGCCGAGCACCACCCGCCGTCGCGCGGGCGGGCGCCCGCTGCTTTGCTCCGCCTCCAGGAAGCGCAGCGCCTTCTCCGGCGGCGGCACCGGGATCAACTGTCCGCGGCGCAGCAGCGTGAAGGCCATCCGGCCGCTGGCGGCCAGGCTCTGCGCCTCGGCCTCGCTCTCGGCGCAGATCGCCCACACCGCCACCGCCACGCGCGGCTGGAGCTGCTCGTCATGACCGGCGGCGAAGAAGCGCTCGCGATAGAGGTCTGCCGCACTGGACCCCTCAGCAGAGTTGATGAAGTCGGCGAACGCATAGGGCAGGCCGATGTCTCCCGCCCAGATCGCGCTCTGCGACGAGGAGCCGAGCAGCCACGGCTCCGGTGCCTGGGGCCTGCCCGGCAGCGTCCTGGCCAGCCGCGCGAAGGGATGGTCCTCCGGCAGCGACCCGTTCAGATACCCGAGCAGCTCCGCGAGCTGCTGGAGAAAGTCGTCGGGGGCCGCGCGGGAGCGGTCGCGCTGCAGCGCATAGGTCGTGAGCGGATCCGTTCCGGCGGCCCGGCCGAGCCCGAGGTCGATGCGCCCCGGGAAGAGCCCAGCCAGCAGGCTGAAGGTCTCGGCGACCTTGAAGGGGCTGTAGTGAGGCAGCATCACGCCGCCGCTGCCGATCCGAATGCCCTGGGTAGCGCAGGCGAGCGGCCCGATCAGCGCCTCGGGGCTCGGCCCGGCGAGCATCGGCCCGCCGTGGTGCTCGGCGACCCAGTAGCGGTGGTAGCCCAGCGCGTCGGCGAGCCGCGCGAGGTCGATCGTGTTCGCCAGCGCCTGCTCCCCCGTGGAGCCCTCGGCGATCGGCGACTGGTCCAGGATCGATAGGCGCAGTGAGCTTCGCATCGGGTCATCCCGCGCCGCCGGACGACCGCACCGGGCTCGCGGACGCATCCGATCCTAGATGGCGCGGGGCCGGCCGCGTGAGCTGCCCGTTCTGCGGGTATAGAGCCGTGGACGCCGCCGCATCAGACAAACCGCTGCGCAAACCAGATCAAGGAAGAGGAGCTCCAGTTGCCGTTCAAGAAGCCGCTTGCCGCCGCCGCGATCGCGACAGCCTCGATGCTCGCAGCCGCCTCCGGCGCGCTGGCCGGCACGATCAGCCTCGACCACGGCTGCTACGTCTCCTCCTCCATCGGCGCCGGCGCCACAATCCAGGTCACCGGGAGCGGCTTCACGCCCGGCGAAGCGGTCTTCGCCCAGATCCCCGCCCCCGACGGCCTGCTCTCCTTCGTGGAAGCGACGGTGGGCCCCGAAGGCGGGTTCGTCGCGACGCTCACGCACGTGCTGCCCGTCAGCATCGACCCGGTCGCCGAAGACGAGAAGATGCAGATCAAGGGCGTGCTGAGCGAACAGATCCTCGCCGAAGAGCCGTTTCAGCTCACCAATCTCGCGGTCAAGCTGAGCCCGCCGGCCGCCGCCCCGAAAAAGAAGGTCACCTACACGGTCTCCGGCTTCACCCCCGGCGCCATCGTCTACGGCCACTACCTCCACAAAGGCAAGGTGGTCGTCACCCACAAGTACGGCAAGGCTGCAGGCGCATGCGGGATGCTGAAGATCAAGGCGCCGATCTACCCGGGCAAGAGCCGCTACTCGAAATACGCGGTCCAGTTCGACAACGCCAAGAAATACAAGCGCAACGCCTCACCGAAGATCGACACCAGCCTGACGATCTTTCACTTCTAGAGCAGGCGCCGGGGGGTCCAGGACATGCTGCGCCTGCCGAGCGTTCTCACCCCCGCAGCGGGCGCTCGACGCGCTGCACCTCGCGGCCGCGGAGCGGGCGCGCAGCCAGATCGGGGGCTTCGTCACATATGACGCCGAGCAGAGCGCCGCCGCGACCGCGCTCGGTTGGCAGGTCGCCTCCGCCGCGCCCCCGACCGATCCGCCGTGAGCCCACCCGACGCGAGACAGGGCGCAGGATCGACGCCCAGCCCCCTCAGCTCCAGTCGATCGGCGCGCGCAGCGCCGCGAGCGCCTGAGCGTACAGGCGCTGCTTGATCGTTTTGAGCACCTCCGGCGTCTTGCCGGCCTGAGCGGCGGCGCGCTCGATCGCGCGGGCGCGCAGCTCCGCCTCCCCGACCGCCTCGTCGACGATGCCGGCGGCCGCGGCGTCCAGGCCGCCGTAGCGGCGACCGGTCGTCATCACCTCGTGCAGCGCGGGCTGCGGCAGGCGGGCGGCGATCATCGCGCTCATGCCGTGGGTGAAGGGGATGTTGATGTCCACCTCGGGGAGGCAGAAGAAGCCGCGGTCTGAGCGCATCACGCGCTGGTCGTGAGCCAGCGCGAACATCGCCCCGCCCGCGAAGGTGTGGCCCTGCAGCGCCGCGACTGTCGGCGCGCCGATTTCCAGCAGGCGAGCCAGCAGCTCGTGCATGCGAGCGATGAAGTCGCGCGCGCCCTCCCCCTGGCTGGCAAGCCACTCCAGGTCCAGGCCGGTCGACCAGTACTTGCCGCTTGCCGCGATCACGAGCGCGCGCGGCGCCGGCGTAGCTTCCACCTCGTCCAGGCAGCTCTCCAACGCATCGAAGAGGTCGCTGTTGAAGCGGTTCTCGCCCTCACCGAGGTCGAGAACGAACACGTCGTCTTCACGGGACAGTGAGGGCATCTGCGGGACTCCTCCTCAGGGGTTGTGGCAGCCCATGATGGCCGCGGCGCGCGCGGATGATACTGGAGCTGGCTGGCCGGCCAGCAGCGCGGCCGCCGGCCGCAAGGCCGCACGCAAGGCGGGCGAGGTGAGCCGTAGCTGCTACCGTCGGGCACGGCGGTCGAGCCTTTCGACCGCGAGGTCAGCTCGCTTGAGTCCCGCCAAGCTGCGGTTCGGGTCAGCCAGTGCCTCCGAACCGCAGGCGCCAGCGAGCGCCGTCAGGAGTATTAGATGTCCAAGCAGTCCTTCGCCGATCTCGGCGTGTCCGGCGCCGTGTCCGGCGCCCTGTCGCGTCGTGGAATAACGGCGCCCTTCCCTGTCCAGCGGCTGGTCCTGGAGGACGTGCTCGCCGGGCGTGACGTCCTGGTCAAGGCGCCCACCGGCTCGGGCAAGACGCTCGCCTTCGCCATCCCCCTCGCCGAGCGCGTCGAGGCTGCGCCGGCGCCCGGCGCGCTGGTGCTGGCTCCCACGCGCGAGCTCGCCGCTCAGATCGTCGGCGAGCTCGAGGATCTCGCTGCCGCCAAGGGCCTGCGGGTCGCCGCCGTCTACGGCGGCGTCGGCATCACGGCGCAGGCCGCCAGGGCCAAGCGCGCGCACATCCTGGTCGCCACCCCGGGCCGTCTGGAGGACCTTCTCGCACGCGGGACGTTCACGCTCGCTCGGGTGCGGACCCTCGTGCTCGACGAGGCCGACCGCATGCTCGACATGGGCTTCCGGCCGGCCATCGACCGGATCGTCGGCGCGTGCCCCAAGGAGCGCCAGACGCTGTTCTTCTCCGCCACGCTGGACGGGGTGGCGGGCGAGGTTGCGGGCCGCTACACATCGCAAGCGATCGTCCACGAGCATGCCGCGCCCTCACGCCACCGGGAGGAGCCGCTCGTGGAGCACAGGTTCGTCGCCATCAGCGACGCTCAGCGTTTGGAGGCGCTCGTGGAGGAGCTAGCGTGCGAGCGCGACAGGGCGATCGTGTTCGTGCGCACCAAGCGCGGCGCGGACCGTCTGGTCAAGCGCCTGGCAACGCACGGCGTCGAGGCGCTCGCCATTCACGGCAACAAGTCACAGGGGCAGCGCGACCGGGCGCTCGCACGCCTGCGATCCGGCGATGTGGACACGCTTGTGGCGACCGACGTCGCCGCACGCGGGATCGACGTCGACGGGATCTCGCACGTGATCAACTTCGACCCGCCCGCCGACCACGAGACCTACATCCACCGGGTCGGGCGAACAGGCCGCGCCGGCAACCGCGGCATCGGAGTGACCCTCGTCGGCACAGCCGAGCGCCAGGAGATGCGCCGGCTGGCCCGACGCCTGGGACTGAGCCACGGCCTCGGCGGCGACGAGCACCGTCCCGAGCAGCCAGGCCGCGGGCCGCGCAAGCGGCCGCAGCGGCGGCCGCGCGCGGCGGCGCGGTAGGCGCGCGCCCGGCTGGGCAGTTGTGGACCTGTCCAGCCGGCGACACCGGGGCCGCCGATGCCGGGGCTGCGGCCCGTCTGGCTACATCCGCAGTCTGCCGACCAGTTGGACGGTGGCGTCGTAGGTTTCGCGGTTGATGACGCCGTAGAAGCCGGCGGTGCCGGATGCGCCCGCGTAGCGGCCGGTGCCGTGGCTGAGCTTGAAGGTGCCCTTGAAGGTGACGTACTTGCCGGAGACATGCGGCGTGGCGGTGACGTTGCCGCTGATGGCGCCACCTTTGAGGTAGCCGACCACGGAGCCGGTGACCGTGGAGATCTTGACGGAGAGCTGTGCGCTGAGCGATCCGCTGAAGGTGCCGGCCGCCGAGCCTTCCTCCACGATCGCCGAGCTGCCGTTCTTGTGCGCGAGATGCAGGCGAGCTTCCTCGTGGATGTAGGTCTGCCTGAGTGCCGCTTTGCCGTGTCGGTGTGCCGGTCTGGCTGCCGCCGCGGCCGCCGGCGTGAACAGCGCCGCGGCCAGTGCGGCGGCGAACGCCGTGCGCCGTGCCAAGGCGGCGCGCCGGCGCGGCGGTCGCGGTGGACTGGCCTGCGTGCGGCCTCGATCTTGCTTGCTCGGCATCTGTGCCCTTGCCCTCCCTCTTGTGGCCATGCCACATCTGAAGCCTTGCGGCTACTGCGTTTGGGAGCACACGGTACAGCGTGATGATGCAGCGATATCGAAAGTCGGAAACAGTTGCGGTCGGCTGGAGTCCTGATAGTCCGTTCCGGGGGCGAGTCGGGGTATGGACCGAGCCTGGACCGTCTGATATCGCGGGGAATCGTTGCTGTACTGTTGCGTTGATGTCGAGGGTGGGGTCCAACGAGATGCCGGGGAGGATGGCGACGCTCGGCCTGGTGATCGAGGCGCCTGATGAGGCTTTTGGTGCTCAAAAGCGGCTCCTGGGACGTGATGCGGTTACGTAAGCCGTGAAGGCGGCCGACCCGACCAGCGCGACGCGCGGAGCAGCCGGGGCACGGCGCGCGCAAGCCGCCGCGACGGCGTCCACACACCGCAGCGCGGTAGGCGCGGCCCGGCTAAATCGGGCCTTTGGCATTAACGGACGGTACCGGTTCCACAGGCTCGTACACAGCTGATACGCTTCACGCGCGATGGTGGACAAGGAGTTCAAGCCCATGGGCCTCACCCGCGAGGTCGTGCTCGGATTGCTCGTAGAGTGCCCCGGTTACTGCTATCAGCTAGACCAACGGCTACAGCAGCATCGTTTCCGTGCCGCGGAATTCGTCCACGGCACGGCGGCTCAGGCGATCACGCAGCTTCTCAAGGAGGGTTTGGCACGGGAGCAACGCTCCCCGAACAAACTTGCCTTGGCCGGCCGCCGTAACGTGAAGATCTACGAGGCCACCGACAGAGGGGTTGCGCATTTCCGAGAGTGGATACGGATGCCCGCGCGGCCCATGCCAATACGCGAGGAGCTGATCGCGAGGGTCAGCCTGTGCCAGCCTGACGACATGCCGCGGCTGATTGAAGTCGTACGCAACACGGAAGCAATGCTCATGGCTCAGCTGCAGAACCTGAACTTCCGAGACCGCGTTCGACACCGAGCACTGGATCGCGGCATCTGGGAGACCCAGATAGACGTCGCAGTGAGCAAAGTCGATCACGCTGTGCTGGACAGCCGAATC
Organism: Solirubrobacterales bacterium; assembly: GCA_027315115.1. GTDB lineage: Bacteria > Actinomycetota > Thermoleophilia > Solirubrobacterales > Solirubrobacteraceae > Palsa-744. The sequence continues at coordinate 91,156 of DAHUYQ010000039.1, forward strand.
AAATGGGTCCAAGAACTGCACAATCATCTCGTCGAGGAGTTCACAGACCCGATCGTGAGGAGCAGATCGAGGTCGCGGCAGCCGGCGTAATGGCGCCGCTGCTTGCTCTCCATGAGGTCTCGCTGACATTCCGTCGCGGACCTCACCCGCTGCAGGCGCTCGCCAACGTCACACTGCAGATCGGCACAGGCGAACTGCTCGCAGTCTTGGCGCAGCGAGCGCAAGGCAAGAGCACGTTGTTGCGGGTGGCAGCCGGGGTGCAGCGACCCGACGCCGGACAGGTGCGTTTCGACGGCCACGACGTCTGGCGGCAGCCACGGCGTGCACGCGGCAAGCCTTTGGCTGCCGAGATCTGCCTGCTTGACCACGACCGACCCGACCTCGATCTCACGGTGAGGGAGCTGGTCGCGTTGCCGTTGCTCGCTCATGGCCCGCGACGCGAGGCATATGCGAAGGCCGATCATGCGTTGAGTCGTGCGGGATTGCCGGAGCGCGCGGCGCACAGATGGGATGATCTCGCAAATTCCGAGCGCGCATTGCTGATGCTCGCAAGGGGCATTGCGCGCAGACCGCGCCTGTTGGTGATCGATGACCTGGTGGTTGGCCTTGGCCTAAGCAGTGGCAAGCAGATCTGCTCGCTGCTACGGACGCTGGCCGAAGAGGACGGCTTCGCGGTACTCATGAGCGCCACCGATGCACATGCGACTATCTGCTGCGACCGAGTCGGCAGTCTGGTGGCTGGGCGGCTGCAGTTGGCACTCGAGGCCGTGGACCCGGACAGCACGATCCCGGACTTTCCGGAAGCTCCCCGACAAGCTGTGCCGTGATGCTCGAGGTTCGGGGGCTGGTCAAGCACTATCGGTTCGGTGCCGGAGAGCCCGTTCGCGCAGTCGACGGCGTATCGCTTTCGGTTGAGGCCGGAGAGCTTGTCGCGTTGTTCGGGCCAAGCGGCTCGGGCAAGTCGACTCTGCTAATGCTGATCGCAGCGTTGATGCGACCAGACCGCGGGGAGGTGATTGTGGGCGGCCGCATCGTCAGCTCGTTGTCAGATCGAGAGCAGGCACGGTACAGGCTGCACGATCTCGGCCTTGTCGATCAGAGCTCCGATCTGCTGCCAGGCGCCACGGTGCTGCAGAATGCAGCACTGAAGCTGTGGATGGTCGAGCGAGCGCGAGACGCCGAACGACGCATCCAACCTCTGCTGGAGAGGCTCGGTCTGTCCGAGCGCTTGGGACACATGGCGGATCAGCTCTCCATGGGCGAGCGTCAACGAGTGATGCTCGCCAGAGCACTTTCGACACAGCCGAAGCTCGTGCTTGCCGACGAGCCAACCGGCAATCTCGACACGCGACGCGGCTCTGAAGTGCTCGACCTGCTGCGCGAGCTTTCTCACAGCACCGGGACAGCCGTGCTGCTTGTGACGCACGATCCACAAGCGATCACGTTCGCCGACCGGACAGTCGCGCTGCAAGACGGGCGACTGCTCGATTACGAGCCCGAGGCGCAGGCATGGCGAGGCGCCAGCGAGCTTGCGAGGTAAGGGTGTCGCTCGTCAACATCATTCATCTCTACTGCGTGCGCCTCAAAGCGCGAGCCGTTCTCGCCCAGGAGACGTTTGCGATTCTCGGCATTGCCGTCGGCGTCGCCTTGCTCTTCGCGGCGCAGATTGCGAGCGCGAGCCTCGACGGGTCGGTTGAACAACTCACAAACGGCATGATCGGCGGCGCGGCCGCCTATCAACTCTCGGCACGCAGTCCGGCAGGCTTCAGCGAAACGCTGCTGGACCGTACTCAGAAACTCGGTGGCGTAGCTCACGCGATACCCGTTCTCGAAGAGCAAGCACTGCTGATTGGCCCAAGAGGCACCGGCGACGTGGACCTGCTCGCCAGCGATCCGCGCTACGTGCGGCATGCCGGACCGCTGCTCCGTCACTTCAGCAGCGCCGAGCTTGCTCGGCAAGAAGCGGTCGCGCTGACCAGCGCAACCGCCAAACAGGTCGGCATCGAACCATTTGAAGCAGTGAGCGCTGTGATCGACGGTCTGCACTCGCAAGCGACCGTGGCTGCCGTACTGAGCGAAGCCGATGTCGGCCAGCTCGCGCACAGTCCCGTGGCGGTCGCACCGTTGGCCTACGCACAGAAGATCTCTGGCATGGAGGGCAGGCTCACCCAGATATACGTCCAGCCTGCTGCGGGCGCGGGAACTCGCGTGCAAGCCGAGCTCGAGCATCTCGCCAAAGGGCAGATGAACGTGCGACCTGCGAACTTCGCCACGACCTTGTTTGGCAAGGCAGCGGCGCCGGTGAATCAGTCCACCTCGACATTCGCGCTGATATGCGCGTTGGTCGGCTTCATGTTCGCCTACTGCTCCATGCTGCTGACGGTGGACCTGCGACGCGGCCTAGTGAGCGAGCTGCGCCGCTGCGGAGCAAGTCGGCGCGCAATCACCAAGACACTGCTGTTCGACGCGTTTGCGCTCGGCGCGATCGCCTCAGTGGCCGGGTTGGCGATCGGCGACGCGCTGTCGCTGCTGCTGTTCAGCGCCAACCCCGGCTACCTGAGCTTCGCGTTTCCGATCGGAGCGCAACGGATTATCACCTGGCAGAGTGCCGGCATCAGTGTGGCCGTCGCGATGCTTGCTGCGAGTGTCGGCGTGCTGCACCCCATGCGCGACATCTTGAGCCGCATGCCTGCGCATCGTTGTTGGAGGGGCGTCGAGCGTGCACGCGGCTGGATGCTCATGTCGATGCTCGTCGGTGGCTTGGCCTGTTTGGCGGGCACAACCTCGATCCTGCTGCTTGCCCCTCAGAGTGCAGTCGTCGGCGTAATTATGCTCCTGCTGGCGACGACGTTGCTTATGCCGCTAGCGACAGAAGCGGCGATCGCGCTCTTCGCCCGCCTGCAGGGCATGCTCGGCCGTGCCGCGACCGGGATCGCGCTGGCCGAACTCCGCAACGTGAAGGCGCGACCCCGCTCGGTTGCGATAGCTGCGACTACCGGCATCGCCGTGTTCGCGACCGTGACCATTCAGGGTTCCCACATCAACCTGCAGAACGGCATCGACAGGCTCGCCGGACAGCTCTCGGGAATCGCCAGTGTGTGGGTGCTCCAGTCTGGCCAGCAGAACACCCTCGCTACGATGCCATTTTCTGACGGCTACGCCTCACGCATCGAACGACTGCCTGGCATCCGAAGCGTCGCCAGCTACCGTGCGGGCTTCCTGGACATCGGCGACCGCAGGATCTGGGTGCTTGCGCCGCCGCCGAGCGTCGATGCGATCCCATCGAGCCAGATCATCGACGGGAACCTCGCGCAGGCGACATCGAGGCTGCGCAGCAGCGGCTGGGCGGTACTCTCTGAAGTGCTCGCAAGCGAACGTCACCTGCGCGTGGGCAGCAAGTTCACCCTGCCAAGCGCTGAGCCGATCAGGATGAGAGTGGCGGCAACCATCAGCAATCTCGGATGGCCACCTGGCGCGATTTTGCTATCGAGCGCTGACTTCACGCGAGCGTGGGGCTCGACCAATCCAACTGCCTATGACGTGACGCTCTCGCCTGGCGCCTCCCCCGCGCGTGTCGCAGCTGCGATCCGCCACACGCTCGGTCCTGCGTCCGGGCTGAGCGTGCAGACCGAGCGCCAGCGTGAAGCGACGCAGATCGAAGTCAGCAAGCACGGCCTGAGTCGATTGGCGCAAATCGCGATCCTCGTGCTGATCGCGGGAGTACTCGCCACCGCCGCCTCGCTCGGCGCGGCCATATGGCAGCGCCGTGGACGTTTCGCGCGTTTGAAGCGAGAAGGCATCGAGACCGCGACGCTCTGGGCCGCGCTGATGTGGGAGGGTGGGCTGCTGACCGGCTGCGGATGCCTTGCAGGCGCGGCGGCCGGCGCCTACGGTCAGCTGTTGCTCAGCCACGCCCTGATCGCCGCCACCGGCTTCCCCGTCATCCTCTCGCCGGCGATTCCACTCGCCGTCGGCTGCGTCGTGCTTGTCACCGTCGTGGTGGCCGCGATGATCGCGATTCCTGGCTATCGCGTTGCCAGCGTGCCGCCGTCGTCGAGTGGCGTCACCACCCGAACATGAGACGTGCGGGCCTGCCCGCTGCCCAGACCGGCGAAAAATAGCGACGTATCGCTATACGCGCGAGCAGTCGCACGTCAGCCTATGCCGCGGAGAGTGAGCGGGGCGCGCAACGCCAAGCCTCCTCGTCACCGAGCGGCCTCCCAAAAACGCCCGGTGTACCCCGACCACATGAGGGCAGCGTTGCGCGCACTCGCTTTCCCGTTCATCGCCGATCGCCGATTCTGAAATGGAATGCCCAAAGCGCCACACCAAGCTGCCGTCCGCGAGCCGTCGACCGAGGGAGGACGCCATGCCCTCCGCCTGCTGTTACAGGCCTTGCTGCGCCCCGTCAAGAGAACGTAGATCGTCGAGCGGCAGCGCTCGACGCTACCCCCTCCAAGCCCGATGACCGACTGCGTCACCATCCCCGAGCAGGTCGGTCTACGTTGCGCGCTGCTCGAGCTGCTCGCCGGCGAAGGACGGGAGATGGCCGACCACGCAGTCCCACCCCTCCTTGAAGGCCAACGCAACACAACGCAAGCCAGGGCTTGCTGCATGCGCGTCGAAGCCGTCGCACGGCTGCTCGACGACATGGGCTGGTTTCCCTCCCCTCAGGGGACCTGCGAGGTCGACATCACCAAGCACGCCTGGCCGGCAGTGCGCGCCCTGCAGATCTTCATCGCGAGGCAGGAAGAACTCATCAGACGCGAGGCGGCGCTCAACGACCCGGAAGCCGCGGGCACAGCGATGGGTCGCCGTGAGGACGCGCGCACAGCGCTGGAGCAGATCGAAGCGGCTTGCGCACGAGCCGGCATCGACGTGCGCAAGCCGGCGCCGTAGCACCGGGGAACGAGCTTGAGGTTGTTGGCATGATGTCTGGCTCTCATCAGGCGCTTGAAGCAAGCCGGCGGTGGGTCGATTCGGCCAGGCCAGCGGCATGTTTCGGTAGCCGTGCAGCCAGGAGGCGGCGAGGGGCTCTGGGCTGCCTGGGCAATCTTCGGCCACCCGGTGGCCGAGGTCTCGATCGCGCGGTGTCGCTGGCCGCTATCGCATTTCCCGATGCCGGCTGGCGGTCATGCGGCGCTGCGCGGTCGAACAAACCAGGTTGCGGGAGAGCGTGTCTGTGATGGACGGGCGGCCGTGATCGGGTGGGGTATCGCGGTGTTGGCGCGGCTTGGATGGTGGCGGGGCGTGGTTTGCGTGATCGTGCTGGCTGGTCTGGCGGTGTGGGCGTTGCCGGTTGCGGGGTCGTTGCGTGGTGGTAGCCGGCAGTTCCAGGCGGCGGGCTCGGGGTATGAACGCGCCAACGGGTTGTTTGAGCGTGCGACTGGTCAGCGTGCTTATTACGGGCTGCAGGCGCTGTTGAGAGCCCGCGACGGCATGGCCTCTGGCGTGCCTGCGGCCGAGGCGGAGCGGCAGGTCGGGATGCTGCTGGCGCGAGCACACGGGTTCCAGCGCATCCGGGACTGGCGGCCAGGCGGGCATCGTGTGCTGCTGATGGCGGCGTTTGGCACGCCGGCGGAGTCGGTGGCGGCTGCGAGGCGCCTGGGTGACTGGCGCGCATCCCGGACGGGTCGCGCGGGGCTTGCGGGTTGGCGGATGCTGGTCGGAGGGCCTGATGTTGCGTTTGGCGAACTGGAAGCGCGGACTCGTGCTGCCGCGGACCGGGTAGAGCTCTTGGCGGCGCCGCTTTTGTTGTTGATGTGCGTGCTGGTGTTTGGCGGCGTGGCGTGGGTGTTGCCGATGCTCGTTGGACTGGTAACGGTGGTGGTCGTCTTTGCGGTGTTGGGGCTGCTGGATGCGCTGGGTGTGGGGATCTCGATCTACGCGCTGCCGGCCGTGACGGGTTTGGCGTTGGGGTTGAGCGTGGATTACAGCCTGCTGCTGGTCGGCCGCTACCGCGAGCAGACCCATGATCGGACGGGCCGGCTGGTGGCTTTGGCGGGCAGGACCGTGATCTTGAGCTCTTTGACGATCGCGGCGGCGATGCTCTGCCTGACCGTGATCCCGCTGGGATTTCTGGTGTCGCTTGGGATCGCGGGCGCTCTGACCGCCGTTACCGCTGGTGTGACAGCGCGGCTGCTGATACCCGCGGCGCTACGCCTGCTTGGCGGGCGTGTCGCTCTCGCGCCGCGGGTCGGCAGAAGCCCGAGCGGACGGGGATGGCGGCATCTGGCGGGCTGGGTGGCAGCGCGGCCGCTCCCGGTCGCCGGCGTGACAATCGGTCTGCTGTTGGCGGCCGGCACGCCGCTTACGGGTTTGAGCTGGCAGCCGCCAAGCGCACAACTGCTGCCGCCAGGCGCGGAAAGCCGGATGCTCGAAGACGCGCTGGCCAAAGAGCACGGGGCTGACGCGGCGGCGGCGATCTACACGATCTATCGGCCGGCGCGGCATGGCATCTCCGCCAAAGCGCTCGCTGAGCATCAGGCGCAGATCGTGGCCAGGCGTGCGCGGATGACAGGGCCGCTGTATCTGGGCTACCGCACATGGCAGATCAGCGTGCTGCCCCACGGAGCGGCAAACTCGCCCGCCAACCAGCGGCTGCTGGCCAAGATCCAAACGATCGACGCAAGCGCGGGCGCCGCAGCGGGCGGCATCACAGCATTCGCCGCCGATCAACACCAGACGATCGCGGGCCGGCTGCCGCTCGCGCTTACGATCCTGGCGCTGGTCATCGCCAGCTCCCTCTGGATCGCCACAGGGTCGGTCGTGATCGCCGCCAAGGCAGTGCTGATGGCGGCGCTCAGCGCCACCGCCGGCATCGGGCTGCTGATCGCGATCCTTGGGCCTATCGAAGAGGCCGACCTGATCTTCATGGGCGCGGTCGCGCTCGCGCTCTCCGCCGACTACGAGCTGTTCCTGATCTCCCGCATCGCAGAAGCCCGCCGCGACGGCCTATCCAACACCCCCGCGGTCACAGCCGGACTCCGCCGCACAGGCCCGCTCATCAGCTCCGCGGCACTGCTGTTCATCACAGCCGTAGCGCCGCTGGCGCTGAGCTCGCTGAGCTTCGCCAGACAGTTCGGGATCGGCGCCACGCTCACCATCGCCATCGACGCCACACTCGTGCGCGCGCTACTGGTACCCGCGCTCATGATCCTCCTGGCAGACCGCAACTGGTGGTCACCAGCCGCCCTTGCCCGGCTGCACACCCGCATCCAGAGCCCGCGGCGCTCCCCCAACAGCGATGACCTCCGGCCGGCGGCCGGACCAAACACCCAGCGTCGTGCGCAGCGCCGCTGCGCAGCGGCGGCGCAAACTGGAGGCGAGTGAAATGCCCAGGCGCACATCCCCCGAGGATCTGGCCGCGCTGACGCCCACACAGTGGCTGGTGCTGACGCTGCTGATCGAGAAGCCAAGCTACGGATACGAGACCGCCGCACGCTACGACCGGCGATTCGGCAGCTTCCTGCCGGCAAGCAGAACCCTCATCTACAACGCACTCGACCGCCTCTATGAGGAAGGTCTCGCTGAGCCTCGCCAGCCCGTGCTGCCGCCGGCGCACGGCACACGGCGCAAACCCATGCGAGTCACCTACGCCGCCACGCCCGAAGCGGCACGCGCGCATCAGGGCTGGCTCACCGGGCCTATCAAGGCCGACCGCTGGCATCGAGAAATGCTTGCCAGGGTCGCAAGCGCTCACCTCCACGGCCCCACCCTCACCCAGCAGACCCTCGACAGGTACGCCCACTACGCACAGCTCCACCAGCAGCGCATCCAGCAACTGGCCGAGCAGCAGGCAGCCGGCGGGCCGCAAGACCTGCGGGCGCTGATGACCAACCAGCTACTGGCCGAGCAGCAAGCCGCCACCCAAGCACACATCGCCTGGGCCAAAGCCGCCCGCCACGCAGTCGAGGAATCCGCGGATGACCAATAGCAGCCGACTCCAGCGGGCAAGCACGTTCACCTCCCTGTCAACGTCAGGCGAGATGCTCGCCGCCAGGCACAAGAAGACTCTGCGGTGATCCAGAGCGATGCCTGAACGCGAAAGCCATGAGCGGCACGGCGATGGCCCCGACTCTCGTGAGGCCAAGCCGGGCAACGCACGCGCGAGCGAGATGCTGCGGCTCCGGGAGATCGAGCATCTGACGTTGAGGGAGATCGGCGAGCGCTACGGCTTGACCAGCGAGCGGGTGCGCCAAATCCTCAACCGCCATCGACGCTCGCTCCAGTCACAGTCATTATCGGAGTAGGGCCTCAACTCGGGGCTCGCCCCCGACCCGTTCGTGCCGCGCCGCAGCCATATGCCGATTCGCATGGCGGCGGGTGCGCCACCGCGTAGACGCCGCCCAGGTAGGTCCCTCCCGGGCGCCAGCGCCGGGTAGCCGTGTTCAGGCAGTGCGCTCGCGTGAAAGCTGACACGCACGTCCTGGCTGATCGAGAGCCTGTGCGGCAGGTGCACCGCGCTAGGTTGAGCCAACCCCGATGCTCGGGCCGCACGCCAGCCTGAGCGCAAGCACAATGCCGACACTCGACCAGCCCGCCGCCACGCCTGAGGAGAGCTCGCCGCTCGCCTCGGGCGACGCCGGCGCGGGCGGCGCCCGCCCCGCGCGGATGCCGCGCGGCCTGGTGGCGCTGCTGGCCTTCGCCTGCGGCGCGACGGTCGCCAACCTGTACTACATCCAGCCCCTGCTGAGCGTGATCGCGCACGATCTCTCGGTCTCCAACGGCACCGCCGGGCTGCTGGTGACGTGCGCGCAGGTCGGCTACGTCGCCGGCCTTGTGTTCCTGGTCCCGCTCGGGGACATCCTCGAGCGCAGACAGCTGATCTGCACGATCCTGCTGGGGACCGCCGTCGCGCTGGCCGCGTGCGCCGCGAGCCCCGACTTCGGCGCGCTCGCCGCCGCACTCGTGCTCGTCGGCGTGCTCTCCGTGGTCGCGCAGATCCTGGTGCCGCTCGCCTCCGCGCTCGCCGGCCCGCAGGAGCGCGGACAGGTGGTTGGGACGGTGATGAGCGGACTGCTGATCGGCATCCTCTCGGCCCGCACGCTCAGCGGCCTGGTCGCCCAGCTCGGCGGCTGGCGCCTGGTCTTCGGCCTCGCCGCCGGCCTGACGGTGCTGCTCTCGCTCGCCCTGGCCTGGAAGCTGCCGAAAGCCGACGCCACCGAGCGGGTGCGTTACCGCTCCGCGCTGCTCTCGGTGATCACGCTGATCGCCCAGGAGCCCGTCCTGCGCCAGCGCATGATCCTCGGGGCACTCGGCTTCGGCTGCTTCTCGGTGCTGTGGACCTCGATCGCCTTCCTGCTCAGCTCGCCCCCCTACGGCTACGACGAGGCCGTCATCGGCCTGTTCGGGCTGGCCGGCGCCGCGGGCGCGCTGATCGCTCCCGTCGCCGGAGGGCTGACCGACCGCGGCCACGGCCGGCTCGCGCTCGCCGGATTCCTGCTCGTGCTGCTCGCGAGCTGGGGGCTGCTGGCGCTCGGCAAGTCATCCCTTGCGGCGCTGATCGCCGGCATCGTGGTGATGGACCTCGGCGTGCAGGGCGCGCACATCTCCAACCAGGCCGCCATCTATCGCCTGCACGCGCAGGCCCGCTCACGCCTGACCACCGCGTACATCGTCTCGATGTTCCTCGGCGGAATCCTCGGCTCGACCCTGTCGAGCACGCTTTATGCCGCCGACGGCTGGACGGCGATCTGCGTGCTCGGAGCCGCGCTGGCGGCCGTCGCGATCCTCACGCTGGCCGCCACCCGTCGCGTGGACGCACCGGCGGCAGCCTCCTAGAGGCGCCACGCCCACTCTGCGCAGCCTGCTCGACATCGGCAGGCAGCCACCGTTCGAAAGGGCCTATGCTGAGCAGACGGCGGCTGGAGACTCTCCTGTGAGAAGGCGCACCTAGAGATGGCCCGCATGCTGGTGACCGGAGCGTCCGGTTACGTGGGTGGCCGGCTGGTGCGCGAGCTCTGTAGGCTCGGCGAGCCGGTCGGGTGCGTCGCGCGCGACCCGAGCCGGGTGAGCTTCGATCCGGCCGTCACGGTGCACCGCGCCGACCTGCTTCTCCCGGACTCCCTGAGCGCGATCGGGGACGGCTACACGACGGCCTATTACCTCGTTCACTCGATGGGTCGTGGCGGTGACTCCGACTATGAGACACGTGACGCCACCGCGGCAGCAAACTTCGCCCGTTTCGCCAGCGTGGCCGGCATCGAGCGGGTCGTCTACCTCGGCGGTCTCGGCGATCGTCCCGCCTCAAAGCACCTGCGCTCGCGCCTGCGGGTCGGGGAGATCCTGCGTGACGATGGGCCGCCGCTGACATGGTTCCGCTCCGGGATGGTGGTCGGAGCAGGCTCAGAGAGCTACCGGACGCTGCGCTCACTGGTGGAGCGCCTGCCGGTGATGCTCGCCCCGTCGTGGCTGTCCACCCCCACCCAGGCGATCGCCATCGCCGACGTGGTGCGCTACCTCCTGCAGGCCCCTCGCATCCCGCAGACCCGCTCGCGCGAGATCCAGATCGGGTCAGCCGAGATCCTCACCTACGGTCAGATGCTCGACCTGATGGCGGACGCGCTGGGCCTGCGCCGGCGCCCACGCATCCCCGTGCCGCTGCTCACACCATGGCTCTCCTCGCACTGGATCGGGCTCGTGACACCCGTAGACGCCGGCGTCGCAAGGCCACTGATCGAGGGCCTCTCAACCGACACGACCATCACCGACCCCTCGGGCATGGATCTGTTCGACTTCCGGCCGCGATCCTTCCAGCAAGCGCTGCTGGAGGCGATCGCCGAGGAGCAGACGCGACTGGCCGCGGGGTCGAGCCGGTGAGCGAGCGGGCAGCCGCCGCCTGCGCCCGCGCTCGCTGACCCGCTGAGGACGAGCGCCTCGCCACCGAGATCGCCGACGCGAGCCAGCTCACCCGATGCTACGCCCGGCGCGCCGCCGAGTACCGCTATCTCGCGGTCGCAACCGCTCCGAGGCGCGCGGCGCCGTAGGCGGCTGATCCTCAGCAATTACGGCGGTTAGCTGAACCGGCCCCGCCGCGTTGTGTGAGACTGGCGCGCATGTCGTCGGGCCAGCCGAGAGTCGCCGTCGTCGGCCACGTGGAGTGGGTGCAGTTCGCGCGGGTTGCGCACGTGCCAAGCGCGGGCGAGGTCGCGCATGCGCGCGAGGTCCTCGAGGAGCCCGCCGGCGGCGGGGCGGTGGCGGCGGTGCAGCTCGCGCGCCTGGCCGGCTCCTGCCTGCTGATCACGGCGCTCGGCGAGGACGAATGCGGACGGCGCTCGCTCGCGCGCCTGCGTGAGCTCGGAGCCGACGTCCACGCGCGCTGGTGCGATCAGCCGACGCGCCGCGCAGTGACGCTCGTCGACGATCGCCGGGAGCGCACGATCACGACCTTCGGCGATCGCCTGGAGCCGCTCGGCGGCGAGGACGAGCCCGCCTGGCGGCAGATGGCGGGCGTCGACGCGGTGTACTTCACCGCCGGCGACGAGGCCGCGCTGCGCGCCGCGCGTTCCGCCAGCCGCGTGCTCGTCGCCAGTCCCCGCGCCGGCCACGCGCTCGGCCACGGCGTGCCGATCGACGCGCTCGTGCTGAGCGCCCACGACGAGATCGAGCGCCGCGAGCTGCAGCGCTGCCTCGACGAAGCGGCCGTCGTGGTATGCACCGAGGGCGAGCATGGCGGCAGCTACCGCTCGCGCTCGGGTGAGCACGGCCGGTTCGAGGCGAGCGCGCCGCCGGGCGACCCGGCCGACGCCTACGGCTGCGGCGACTCCTTCGCGGCCGGCTTCACCTACGGGCTCGCCGCCGGACTGCCACTGGCGCAGGCGCTCGCGCTGGGCGCCCGCTGCGGCGCCACGTGCCTGACCGGGCGCGGGCCATATGAGCGGCAGCTCCAGTTCTCCACCCAAAGTGCGGGTTCGGGCGAGTCCATGCATTGATTGGATCCGGAGCTTTGACTAATTTGGCGAGTCATGCCGAAGGTCAAGGCCACCAGCCCTGAAAACGTCGCCGGCGAAGGCGACAAGAGCCTGCCCGACCCGACGTCGAACGCCAAGCTGGCGCTGGCCGGTCTGCTCGCGGCCGCAGTGGTGCTCGCGATCGTCGCAAACGCCGCCAAATGGACTGCCACGCCGTTTCGGCCCGCGAAAGAACAGACGGCTGAATTCGCCCTGTTCGCAGGCTTCTACGTCGCCGCCCAGGTGATCGAGCGCCTGATGGAGCTGGTCAGCTCCTTCCTGCCGTGGCCGGGCTGGAAAGCGCCCGGCAACCTCACCGAAGGCCTCAGCGCCACGGAAGCAAAGACGGTGAAGGCCGCCTACCTCAAGGCGGACCGCGCCACCGTGGCGCTCGGCGTGACGACGATCCTCGGCGTGCTCGCGAGCTTCCTGTTCGGGCTCTACTTCCTGCGATCCGTCGGCATCTCCGCCTCGCGCACAGTCGATGTGGCGGTCACCGGCATCACGATCGGCGCCGGCACCAAGCCGCTGCATGACCTGATCAGCTCGCTGCAGAACAAAAACACCCCGACGACCGGCACCACCACCTGAAGCCGCGTGGCCGGCGCCGAGCAACGGGCGGCCGCATGAACCGGTCCGCGCCTGCTTCCCGGCCTCGGCGATCGCCGTCACGGCCTCGCGCACCGGCGCCCGCCTGCCCATTGCGTCGTTGGCTTCCAGCTCTTCATCGACCGCGCGACCGACGCGGTCGGTGGATCTCACCGCGCCAGTCACGGAGCATGAATGGCAGCCCGGCCACCAGCCTCACGCGCTGCGTGCCGATGCCGTGCGTGGCGCGGATATCCTCCGCACGTATGGCCGAGGAAGATCAGGGGAAGCGGGGGCCGGCATCCCACCGTCCGCTCGGCGCGGAGGTCGTCGTGGCGACCGCCGCCAATCAAGCCGAGGCCGACATGATCTGCGACCGCCTGGCGAGCTCGGGGATCGCCGCAGAAGCGCGACGCAGCATCGGCGGGCCTGAATGGGGGCTATCGGGCGCTCGATATGTATACGTCGAGCCAGATGTCCTGGCGCAGGCGAAGGAGATCCTCGGCGTCTCAGCCGATTTCAGCGACGACGAGCTGGCGAGACTGAGCGAAGAGTCCGCCACCGAGTCCAGAGCCCGGCTCGCCGAGCGCGAAGCGGCCGAGCCGGCAAGCGCGCCGTCGGCCGGCAAGCGCGGCGCGTGGGCCAGGTTTCTGGAGTGGGTGCGCGGCGCCTGACGGCGCCGTCCTCGTGGCGCCCGGCAGGTCAGCTCAGGTGCACACGCCGCCGAGGATCAGCTCCACGTGGCGACGCCAGTTCGCGTTGCCGGGCTGGTAGTACATCGTCGAGGTGACGCCGCACATCATCATCGAGAAGTCGTCGAAGCAGAAGTCCGGGCGGATCGCGCCGGCCTCCGCCGCGCGGGCGATGATCCGGGAGACGATTTCGGACAGGCCGGCCTTCTCTTCCTCTATCCCCTCCCACTCCAACTCGTTGGAGCCCATCATCGCGAGTTGAAAGCCCGCGTCGCCCTCGACCGCCTCCCCGGATCTCAGGATCACGCTCTGGAGCGCCTGGCGCGGGTCGGGGATCTCCTCGGCGAGCCTTGCGATCTCGGTGAACTCCCGGAAGCGCTCGCGCACCATCGCGGTCAGCAGCGCCTCCTTGGTCGGGAAATGGCGGTAGACGGTGCCGATGCCAACCGCCGCGTGGGCGGCGATCTCGTCCATCTGCACCTGTGGCCCCTCACGGGCGAACAGCTCGCGGCCGGCGGACATGATCCGCTCGCGGTTGCGGCGGGCATCCGCGCGCAGCGTGCGCTGATCGGCGGACAGAGCGTCCATAAACGGAATGCTAGCTCCGCATCGTGCTATAAACAAGCGGAACCGTACTTCCGCTTCCGTATGCCGTCCGCCGCCCACTGCCCAGGAGGATCAGCATGACCACGACCAAGACCGACGGTGAGGTGCAGCGATGACCGTCTCGATCGCACCCGGGAGAGTCGCCGACCTGAGCTCCAAGCGCGGCAAGGACCTGGCGCTGCTGCTGCTCGCGATGACCCAGTTCGTGATCGTGATCGACGCCTCGATCGTGAACGTCGCGCTGCCGTCGATCGGCGCGCACCTGCACTTCTCCAGAGACGCCCTCTCCTGGGTCGTCAACGCCTACACGCTCACCTTCGGCGGGTTCCTGCTGCTGGGCGGCCGGCTCGCCGACCTGCTCGGGCGTAGGCGCATGTTCATGATCGGCCTGCTCGTGTTCTCACTCGCCTCGCTGGCCGGCGGGCTGGCGCAATCGGAGGCATGGCTGATCACCGCGCGCGCGGTGCAGGGCCTCGGCGCCGCGATCGTCTCCCCCGCCGCTCTGTCGATCATCACGACGACCTTCGCGGAAGGCGCCGAGCGCAACCGCGCGCTCGGCATCTGGGGCGCGGTCGCGGGCGCAGGCGGCGCCGCGGGCGTGCTGCTCGGCGGAATCCTCACGAGCGGCCTGAGCTGGCGCTGGGTGCTGTTCGTCAACGTCCCGATCGGCCTGATCGCCGCCGTGCTCGCACCGCTGCTGCTGCTGGAGAGCAGCGCCGAAGACGGCACCGAAGGCCTCGACGTGCCCGGCGCGGTGACGGTGACGGCAGGGCTCGCGCTGCTCGTCTACGCGGTCGTGGACGCGGTCAACGTCGGCTGGGGCTCGGCCGGGACGCTGCTGAGGATCGCCGGCGCTCTGGCGCTGCTGGCCGCGTTCGTTGCGATCGAGCGCCGCCAGCGCCATCCGCTGCTGCCGTTCTCGATCTTCCGCCTGCGCACGCTGCGCGGCGCGAACATCGTCGGGCTGCTGATCGGGATGTCGCTGTTCTCGATGTTCTTCTTCATCTCGCTCTACATGCAGGAGGTGCTGCACTACTCGCCGATCAAGGCCGGCGTCTCCTACCTGCCGCTCGCGGTCGGGATCATCGTCTCCGCGGGCGCCGCGTCGCAGCTCGTCACGCGCGTGGGCTTCAAGCCCGTGCTCGCCGGAGGTCTCCTGCTGATCGCCGCCGGCCTGCTGTGGTTCTCGCGCGTGCCGGCGCCAGGCGGGTCGTTCGCCGGCGACGTGCTCGGGCCGTCGCTGCTGGCCGCGTTCGGCCTCGGGTTCTCGTTCGTGCCCGTGACGATCGCGGCGATGTCGGGCACCAAGCCACACGAGGCGGGGCTCGCCTCGGGGCTGATCAACACCTCCCAGCAGGTCGGCGGGGCGCTCGGCCTCGCGATCCTCGCGACGGTCGCCAACAGCCGTACCCAGAGCCTGCTCGGCTCAGGGGTGCACAACGCCTCGGTGGCGCTGACGAAAGGGTTTGATCTCGCGTTCCTCGTGGGCGCGGGGTTCGCGATCGCGGGCGCGATCCTGACGGCGATCCTGATCTCCTCGCGCGACAGTCGCGAGCAGGCGGCCGCGGCGCGGGCGGGGGAGCTTGAGACTGTGGGGGTTTGAGGGGGTATCGCCGTCGGTGAACCTCAACCCCCAGGTCGATCTCACTTTCCGCAGCGAGTTGCCAGACGCGCTGGCGCAGCCCGCGGAGATTCGTCTGCAAGCCTCAGGCCGCTCGGTCAATGTATTCGCGTAGCGCGACGCGGGCGATCTCGCTGACGGAGTCAGTCTCTGCGTAGACGTCGCCAGCGTGCGCTTCTGCCTGTGCCGAGCGGCTTGATCGCGCCCTGCCTCTTCAGCTCGCCGAGGACTCTGTTGATGTAGCCGTCGCTGACGCCCGGGGCGGCCTGTCGGACGTCGGCGATCGTGAACTCGTCGACCATCAGCGAGTCGATGAAGCGCGTTATCAGCGCTCGCTTGGAGCCTCTGCCCGCGAGCGCTTCCGCGCGGCTTTCGAGCTCCTTGTAGGCGGCGAGCAGGATGCCAAGGAAGTAGCTTGTCCAAGGCGCGAGGTCGTGGTCGTTCTCGTGCCATCCGCGGGTGGATCTGGCGAGCGCCTCGTAGTAGGTCTCCCTGCTTGAGTCGATCAGCTTCTCGATGCTGATATAGCGGCCAACGTCGTGGCCGAGGATGTAGAGCAGCCAGAGCGTGATCAGCCGAGACATGCGTCCGTTGCCGTCCCGCAACGGGTGGATGACCGTGAAGTCCAGCACGTAGGCGGCACACAGCAGCAACGGCGGGTAGACGCCCGCGTCAAGCGCACGGCGAAAGTCGCTGTGAAGGTCATCCATCGCCTTTGGCGTCAGGGCCGCCGCTACGGGCTTGAAGCGGACAACCCGCCTGCCGTCCGGCAGCCGTTCCTCGACCTCGTTGTCGAGCCTCTTCCACCGTCCCGCGTCACGGTCGCCCACGTACCTGTGCAGATAGCCATGAAGCTGCTGCACATACCGCGGCTCAAACGGAATCTGCGCGCCATCGGCATGAATGATCGCCAGCACATCCCGGTAGCCGGCGATCTCCTGCTCAGACCGGGTCTGCGGCGTGGTCTTCTCAGCGACAAGCGCCTCGATCCGGGCGAGCGGAGCGTGTATGTTCTCGATCGCGTTCGAGGACTCGGCGCTTTGGACCAGCGCGACCCGACGCAACGTCTCAAGACCCGCCGGGCTCTGCTGCCGGTAGAGCTCGGCTCGCCCCTTCGCCTCAGCGATGCTCGTCAGAGCCGCAACGGCATCTGGCGGGAGCGCGCCGAAGCGGCGCGCCAGGTCACCGAAGCTGCTCATCCGCTAAACGTACCACTAAGCGCGGTTTTGGTATACGTTTAGCGCCCGGAGGTGCACGTTTCTGCGACGTGGAGAACTGCGCTCCTGTCCGCGCTATCGTTGATGAGCACATGTGCTGCTGTTTTGGCAGCACACTGAGCACGGCCGTTGCCCGCAGCGCATCGGCGCGCCGTGCCATGGCAGATGCATGCGGCAAAGGCTCTTGCCATCGATCTCGGCTTGAGCGTCCTTGGCGATCCAGGCCACCAGCGCCGCGGGTACACGCGGCGGCGTCGCGCCGAGGCGCTGCCGATCGCGTTGGCCGAGCGCAACGTGCGCGGAGGCCAGCGCATAGAAGCCCGCGACGCGACTCTCCGGCGCGGGGGCGCCATTGATTGTAGACAAAACCTCCATAGCAGGCGGCATGGGATGGAATGGCGGGCGGGCGGTCAGCCTGAGTGCCTAGCGTGGCTCCACAGAGCCAAAGTGGCCGCGTCAGCCGCGCAAGAGTTGGCGTGAAATGTCACTCGGCCGGGCTCACCAGCGGTTGCCGGGAGAGCGTCCGTATGATCGGCGGCGTGCTGCCAGGACTCGACCTCGCCGCCGTGCGCCACTACTGCGAGCAGCATGTGCCCCCAGACGTCATCGATCAGCTACGGACCGAGTTCGATGTCAGCAGGGGCGCGCTCACGATCATGGAATGCCGCCCACCGTGGCGAGCAGACTTCGGGCCTGAGTGGACGCGGCGCGGCGTCGCGCGTCTGCGCTACACGGCCAAGAGCGGCCTCTGGGCGCTCTATTGGAAAGACCGCAACGACCGTTGGCACCGTTACGACCTGATCGAGCCCTCTGCCGACATCCTGGTCCTGCTCGACGAGATCGACCGCGACCCCACCGGCATCTTCTGGGGTTGAGTCCGCATCCGATCCCGGCCAAATAGAACCTGAATAGAACATGAACGGCGCCCGCCTACGCCGTCCACCCTGCTAGAAAGTGCTGATTTGCAGGGCTTTTTCTAATCGGGGAGACAGGATTTGAACCTGCGACCGCCCGGCCCCCAGCCGGGTGCGCTACCAGACTGCGCCACTCCCCGTGGTGCATGTTGTATGTACGGCTAAGCGGGCGACGGGAATTGAACCCGCCCTTGAAGCTTGGAAGGCTTCCGTGCAGCCACAACACTTCGCCCGCACAAGCCTCGCTCCATCTTACCCGCCGCCGGTGCGGCTCGCCGTGCCCATCCGCGTGCGCGGCCGCCCAACCGGCCGCCCGCGCGGCCGCCCAACCTGCGCCCCGCCACGACGCGATCCGCTAGCGTGGCCTGGCCGCGCCGCGCTACGGGGGTGCCGCGGTGCGTCTGTCCCCGACTCGGTTTATCGTTTGTTTCGTGCCCACACGGCCCTTGCTCCTGGTCGCGGCGCTTGCCGGCGGCGACTATCTGCTGTGGACCTGGTCTTCCAGCGGTGCCAGCAGCACCGTCGCGCTGATCTCCGGCCTCGCGCTGGCGCCGCTGATCCTTGCCTTGATCTGGCTTGCCACCGCCGCGGTGGCAAGGCGGCTGTTCGTGCCGGCCAAACAGCGAGACGTGCTGGCGGCGCGGCGGCGGCGGGCCTGGCGGCGCCGTATGGCCCAGCGTCTGCTCCTGGCGGTCCGCAGGCCGCCGGCCCCTTCACGGCGCGGCAACGACGCCTGGGAGCAGGACGAGCTGGAGACGGCATCGAGACGGCCCTCCGAGAAGATCGCCGCCTGAGGCGGCCGAGACCCTGCTCATGAGAGTGCTGGCATTGCTGCGGTCGACCCGCGTGCGCATCGGCATCGCGGTGGCGCTGGTGCTGCTCGTCGTCGCGGGCGTGGGGATCTACTTCTACGAGCAGCACCGCACCGGGTCGATCTACCACCCGGACGCCCGCTTCGTGCCCGAAAAAGCGCCCCAGGCGCCCAGCAAGCCGCCCACGCCGCCGCAGGAAGCGACGTTCGTGTGGCCGTTCTATGGCTACATGCCCGACCATCATCGCTACCTGGCCGCGCCGGCGGCCGTCAAACCGCCGTTCAGGCGCCTCTGGGAAGCCAAAGAGACCGCGCTGCTCGAGTTTCCGCCGGTGATGTCCCACGAACGGATCTTCCAGCTCGCCGACGACGGGATCCTCACCGCGATCGACCGCAAGACCGGCCGGCGGGTCTGGAGCAAGCAGCTTGGCACGCTCTCCGCCTCCACCCCCGCGATCGTGGGCAAGACCGTCTACGCGACGATCCTCTCGCGCATCTCCGACGGCGAAGGCGGGCGGATCGTGGCGCTCAACGCCGCCACCGGCACGATCGTCTGGTCTCGCAACCTGCGCAGCCGCAGCGAGTCCTCACCGATCGTCGCCAACGGCAAGGTCATGTTCGGCAGCGAAGACGGGACCGTCTACGCGCTGAACGCCCGCACCGGACAGACCATCTGGACATACAGGGCGGCCGGCGCCGTGAAGGCCAGCCCGACGCTGGTCAACGGCGTGCTCTACTTCGGCGACTACGCAGGCGACGTGCAGGCGATCAGCGAGCGGACCGGCAGGCGGATCTGGGCAGCCGGCTCCGAAGGCGCGCCGCTTGGCAGCGGCACCTTCTACTCGACCGCCGCCTACGCCTACGGGCGCATCTACCTCGGCAACACCGACGGGCGCATCTACGCCTACAACGCCAGCAACGGCGAACTCGCCTGGGCGGTGCAGACCGGCGCCTACGTCTACGCCTCGCCCTCTGTAGCCGAAGTCCAGGGGCTCGGGCCGACGATCTTCGAGGGCTCCTACGACGGCAACTTCTATGCGCTCAACGCCCGCAGCGGCAGGATCGACTGGACCTACCCCGCGGGCGGCAAGATCTCCGGCTCCTCCACGATCGTCGGCAAAGTCGTCTACTTCGCCGACCTCGGCACCCACAGCACCACCGGCCTGAACACGACCACCGGCCACCGGGTCTTCTCGATCAACCAGGGCGCCTTCGACCCGGTGATCAGCGACGGGCACGTGATCTACCTCAGCGGCTACAACACGCTCTTCGCCTTCGAACCGACCGACGAGCATCCAAGCGCCGGCGCCGCCACCGGCGGCGCCCCGGCCAAGCAGTCCGCGCAGCACGCCTCGAAATCCGGGGCGCACAACAGCTCCGGCAAGCACGGCTGAAGCGGCTCCGGCTTTAGAGCAGCCCGCCGATCGTTTCGATCGCGGCGCCGAGCGAGAACTGCGCCCGCACGCGAACCGTTCCCGGCGCCCGCACCCTCACCCTCGTCCAGCCGTCCGGCGCTTGCGAGACGCTCGCCTCGCCGGCCAGCACATGCCAGTAGGAGGTGAAGTGGACGCGTACGAGGAAGCTGCCGGGCGCGCGCGCGGCAAGCGTGAAGCCCTGGTGGCCAAGCCTGCTCAGGCGCCCCGGCCCTTCGGCCAGCGGCCTGGCGCCGAGCACCTTGTAGACCTGCCAGTGGGCGCTGCTGAAGACGTGCTCCAGGAACGGGGCGCCATGCCTGATCAGCGCCGCCTCGCCGACGCTGGAGCCGTCCAGCGGGACGTCCGGCAGCGCCACGTAACTGACGCCGTTGCGGGAGAGCCAGCTCCTGTAGACGGAGGCCGGCAGCGGGTCGGCTTCGATCGCTTCGTTGTACCGCTTGTCGAGCTGCCGCTCCCAGCCGCGCGCCAGCTCGACGTGAGGCGCAAGCAGCGCGGCCTCCCAGTGCGAGCGCGTGAATGGCACCTCGATCCGCAGCGGGCCCCTGGCGTGCGCGTCCAGGAACCTGCGCAGCGGCGTGTAGTAGGCGGCGGTGGTCGACGGGTCGCTCAGCACCTCGCTGCTCTGCACCACCGGCCCCCACACCACCCAGAAGGCGATGCCGATCAGCGCCGCGCCAAGCGCCAGGTAGGGGCGTCGGCCCGCCACCCGGAAGCCCCCCTGCCGCGCGATCGCGCACAGCAGCAGCGGGCCCGCCAGCAGCACCGCGTAGCGCACGATGTTGCTGCCCATCGGCGTGGGCAGCAGCGAGATCGTGTTCGCCGCCACAAAGACCCAGCCGCCGATCCGCAGCAGCCGCTCCTGCCGTGGCAGCGCCCACACGAAAGCCAGACCGACCGCCGTGGCGGGCACGAACGATTCCAGGCCGTAGGGCTCGAAGCCGCCTTCGGGGAACAGCCCCTGGACCGGCAGCACCACGACCAGCACCGGCACGATCAGGATCAGGCCGTAGCGCAGCCTGCGGTTGACCAGCACGTCGGTGGCCGCCGCGAGCGCGAGCAGCAGGCCGGCGACCGGGCTGGATGCCGTGCTCAGCGCCGCAAGCACCACCGCCAGCGCGGTCGCCCGGGAGCTCTTGCCGCGCAGCACCGTGAGCACAGCCGCAAGCGCGAAGGTGACACCGAGCGCGAAGGTCAGCCGCCCGATCCACAAATCGCCGGCGGCGCCGACGACAAACCAGATGCTCGCAAGCCGCGTGTCGGGGCCAAACGCCGTCTTGGCGATCTCGCCGAACAGCGCGGCCGATGCGATCACCGCCAGCGCGCCCACCAGCCTGATGCCAAGCAGCCAGGCAAGCGGCGGGTAGATCAGGCTGTAGCCGGGAATGTGGTGCCCGCCGTACCAGTTGTTGTCCCAGACGAGCATCCCGAAGTGCGCGAAGAGGTAGGACCGGTACGCCTGCGCCGCCAGGTCCGGCGAGCGCGGGGCCACGATCATCCAGGCGGCCGCCAGGCAGACCACGAGAGCCATGTGCAGCGGCACGCGCCGCAGCAGAGCCATCGGCGCCGCGGGCGGCCGGGCGCGAGACGCAGGCGGCGAGACGATCATCTCGCGCTCCGCGGAGGCGGTCAGCGTGTCGGTCTCCACGGAGGGGCAGTATGCCGATGGGACAGGAGGCCGGGCGCCGGCAAATGCTGCGCCCCGGAACCCGATGGCGCTACCTCCACGGGTTCCGGTGCGCCCGCTGCACGCCGGGCCCAGGGGCCCGGCTGGCAAACGGCTCTCCACTCTCCAGAACAGCGCCGCCGCTCGTAAGTAGCGCCGGATGCGGGCCAGGCCCCCGCGGGGCTACGCGAGCCCGCCGGTCCGCGCGACCCTGCGGGACTCCGCAAGCCTCGCCTCGCCGATAATTGCCCGCGATGGCAACGCGCCGCACCGACACGCCACGCATACGCCGCGCCCTGCTCGGGGCGATCCTCCTCCTGCTCGCCGTGCTGCTGGCCGGGTGCGGCGACGCGCAGCCGAGGCGAATCTCAGCCGCCGAACTGGCCGAAGCGCAGACCTTCCCCTACTACACGATCTACTGGGTGGGCCCGAGCTTCCAGGGCAAGCCTCTCACCGGCGCAGACGGCGTGGACGCCTACAAACCGTACACGGGCGACGCGGTCTACTACGGCGACTGCGTCAAGGGAAACGGCATCCTCGGGTCCAACGGCTGCCTGATGCCCTTGAAGGTGAGCACAGCGGTCTACAGCCTGCACTCCAACGTCAACCTCGGCACGCAGCGCAACACGATCATCCGTGGCGTGCCGGCGGTGATCTTCGACGAAGGCCACGCGATCGAGCTTTTCACGGGCCAGCTCATGATCGACGTCTACTCCAACACGGATGCCAACGCCTATGCGGCGGCGCAGATGCTGCGGCCACTGAACACCAGCGGCTCCAGCAGCACGCCGCTGCCGCTGCCCGTCTACTGCCCGCAGCTCGCCGGCCACCGCTCCACCGCCGTCTTCGACCTGATGCAGCGCCTGCCCGGGCAGGCGTGCGAGCACGCCAAAGCGGCTCTGACCCAGATCGCGGAGCTCAAGCGCTGAAGCTCGAGCGCTCCAGGCGCCCGCTCAACGCTCCGCCGGCCGCGCCCGGTTCGCAAGGGGACGGCCGATCTCCCTGCGGATCGAAATGAACGCGACGCTCCCGATCAGCGACGGCACCCACAGGGCGATCGCCCTGTAGGTGAGGACGGCGGCGAGCACGTAGGATGCGGGTTTGACGCCGAAGAGCAGCAGCATGCCGGTCAGCCCGCCTTCCACGGCGACCAGCCCGCCCGGGATCGGCAGAGAGTTGGCGAGCATCCCCACCAGATAGGCCATCGCCACCACCCAGAAGGACGGAGTGCTGCCGTAGGCGATCAGGCAGGTGTAGAGCACCAGCGTGTCGCAGAGCCAGTAGATGAGCGTTCCTGAGAGACGCGGGTCGGGATGGCGCAGGAGCTTCAGCACGCCGCGCACCCCGGCGCTGAGCGTCGCCAGCACCGCGGAGACGTTCCGGTGGGCTTGGCTGACGCTCTGGGCGTAGCCCTGCGCCCAGGTGGCCAGCACCAGAGTGGCGATGATCGCGGCGATCGCGGCCGCGGCAGGGATGAGCGTCAGCAGCGGGTCCGTGGAGCCCGGCAGCAGGCCCAGCCACATCGGTATCCCGATCACCGCGGTGGCGACCACGTTGATCGCGCTCGTGAGCAGGAACAGCTCCACCGACCGGGTCGCGATGCGCTGCAGCGAGATGCCCTTGCTGCGCATCACCCAGGCGCCGAGCATGATCCCGCCGAGCCCGCTGAGCGAGAACGCCGCGTTGACGGCAAGCTCGGCGAGCGCCAGCCGGCTCGCCAGATGCCAGCCGAGCCTGCCGAACAGCAGCTCGAAGAGGATCACGTACCCGGCGCAGGAGAGGAGCTCCAACCCGATCGCGGCGGCAACCCAGCCGACGCTCGCGTCCGTGATCCGGTCGGCGACCGAGTGCAAGCCCGGCACGGCCAGCAGCAGGGCGGCAACCAGCGCAAAGAAGACGGCGAGCGTGATCAGGCTGTTGCGCAGCGACCTGGACTGCGCCGTCATTTCGGAGCTGTGCTCCTGGTGCGCCTCCGGGCCCTCTCTCGTGTCCGCCGAGCTGTGCGTGCCGCTCACCCAAGCTGAGCATGACAGGCGCAGGCCGCGTGCCCCAGGGCGCGGAGGGCCTCCGCGGCCGCGCCGGGCACCGCGCGGGGCGCGGCCGGCACCGCGAGGCCGCGCCAGGCACCGCGCGGGGCGCGGCTGGCACCGCGCGCGCCGTTTCCTCGGCGGCCCCCGCGGCCGGGTCTTCACCGCTGCTGGTCCGGCGCCCGCGCCAGCGCCCGTGAGCTCTCGCGCGCTCGCGCTTCACGCTCCCGGAACGCGGCCGGCGCCAGCCCGAAGCGGCGGCGAAACGCGCGCGCGAAATGGGTCGCCCTGCTGTAGCCGACCAGCCGTGCGACGTCGGCCACCGGGATGCTCGGCTGCTCGATCAGCAGTTGCCTTGCCATCGACATCCGCACAGCCAGCAGGTCCTCGCTGAAGCTGCTGTCGAAACGCGTGTAGGCGCGCTGGATCTGGCGCGGGGAGCTGGATAGCGCCTTCGCCACGCCGGCCAGGGTCAGCGGCCGGCGGTAGTTGCGCGCGATCACGGTGCTGGCGAGCAGATGCAGCCGCTGCTGTTCGTGGATCGTGTGTGCCCGCATGTGCACTTGATCCGACGGGCGGCGCCGCGTGTGACACTCGACTGCCGCTGGTGGGAGACCGATCGCCAGTCGCGGGCGCCGGCCGCGGGCGCCGGCCGCGGCGCGGGCCACGCCGCCGGCCTCGCCCGCGGCCACGCC
>DAHUYQ010000042.1 GCA_027315115.1 Solirubrobacterales bacterium
CGGCTCGCTGCTGATCGAGCAGAACGACGAGTGGCTGGTCTCGCGGCGCTACCTCTCCACGGAGTCGATGAGCCTCCTGGAGACCCCCGAGGGACTACACGCTGCCAAAGAGCAGACCAGCACACACACCCCAGAAGAACACAAGGAGGAGAAGCAGCTCCAAGCCGGCTGAGCGAGGCGTTACACCACTACCTACGACTTGACTTGCTCCTCCCCAAGCCGAAGAAGCTCGGTCAGCAGGTGCACTCGGTCGGCAGCTAACAACGCCGGCTTTGCTGGGGCCCTCACGGCAGGCTTCTCGGGCACGCCAGAGTCGTTTTGGTGCTGTTTGTTGCGCATTGGCAGGTGGACTGTGATGCTGGAGCCAACGCCAAGCAGCACGAAGACGAATGCGGTCCAGAACAGGTCGCGTGGCTCACTGGCCTTCGCCTTGGAGCTTGTGGCCCACGTAGCGCCTATAAGGAAGGCCACGCCGGTGACTATCAACGCTACGCCGAAGGGCGCTGGCCCGCGAGGCTTTGGGGCAGAAGACCACAAGAGCCAGTTTATTCAACTGGCTCTGGCGGCGGCAAGCCCCGAGGCGCAGTCAGCTCGGTGAACGCGCTCGCCGACGACCAGACCATCGAGCGCAACCCGAGGATGACGCTTGTCTTACGGGCGAGACGGGCTACGGCTTTGTTATCATTGGCGCCAGTACACGTTCGACGTGAAAGATGGGATCATTGTGACAAGGTCGCGGGGACTCAGTGTTCTAGATCGCTTCGTCCGCGAAGGGCGCACCGGCTTTACGGCCGCCGAGCTTCGTGCCGCCCTGGGTCTTTCTCCGCAGGCGACGTCCAACCATCTGAAGCGGCTGGCCAACAGCGGGCTGATCGACCGCGTCGCGCCGGGTCGCTATGTCGCTCGGCCGATCGGCGCTCTCGGCACCGCGGCGGTCTGGGATGACCTGGGCTCGGTCGTGGCGGCCGTCTTCGGCGGGCATCCACACCGGATCGGGTTTCTCAGCGCTCTGGATCATCATGGCCTGCTCGTCCGGCCGATCCGCGCCATTCACGTCGCGAGCCCGTACCGGCCGCGACAGAGAGCGCTCACGGGCCGCCCGCTGCGCGTGATCGCAGAGCACGAGAGCACTGTGCTCCTGGGCACCGAACCGCTTGGGCCTTCGCGAGTGGCGACGGTGGAGCGCGCGCTGCTCGACGTGGCGTCGCGACCGCGGCTGGCCGGCGGCATGTCGCGGCTGGCCGAGGCGCTCGCTGCGGCCGATCGCGTGAGCGCGATCGACGAGCTTGCCGGCGAACTGCACGCAGGCGCCGCCTACCGGCGGATCGGCTCGATCGCTACGACACTCTCGCTCCCGGTCGCAGAGAACCTCCCGCCGCCGTCCTGGAGATCACTGATCGAGCTCGATCGCTCGGCGCGCGGCGAGCACGGATGGACAGACAGGACATGGGGCGTCGCGTGGCCGTATCCGGCATCCGAGCTTGAGGCGGTGGTGTTCGCGTGATCAGCAGGGGAGCGATCACCGCTCGCGCGAACGCCCGCGTTTCGGGCTAGCAAAAGTAGCTGCTATTATCGCTAGCGATGATGTTGAGTGGACGTCCCCTTCTGGCGACGGTCGCCGATCGACGCTATCTCGTCGAGCGCACCGAGGCGGATCTGGTGCTCGGCCACGTGCGTGCGGGCATGAACACGTTGGTCTTGGCTGAGCGTGGGATGGGCAAGACGACCTTCCTACATCATCTCGAGGGGCGATTGGAGGATGAGGCCAGTGTCAGCACCGTCTACGTTGACGGACACAGGCTGGGCGACTCGGCGAGGATTCTGCTCGCTGTGCGTGACCGGCTGGCGGGATTGCGCACGCCTATCGGCGAGGGTCTGCGTGCAGTCGCGATGCCGTTCACTCCGACCCCGGTCGAGGCACGCAACGAGGAAGCGCTACGGGTTGTACGGGAGCTCGCTGCCGAGGCGGGGAAGCGCAAAGTGTGCGTGCTGCTCGACGATCCCGATCCCGAAGATGCCCATCGGCTGTTCGGCAGGCTGCGCGACGAGCTGTGGCAGACCGGCCTCGTGTGGGTCGTAGCGGGAGACCGGGCGCGGCGCCAGCAGTATCTGGCGCCGCCGGCCGACGCGTTCTTCGAGCGAATCGTGGAGCTGGCGCCGTTGACTGACGCGCAGCAGCGTGAGCTGATTCGCCGGCGCGTGGATCGCCGGGAAAGCAGGGAACTGTTGGATGTGCGGGTGCAGAGCGGCAGTCCGCGTGCGTTGCTCGCTTCGGTGCGCGACGTCGCCGACAGCACGGACGGCGTCCAGGCAGTGCTGGCCCGCCGCGCTGAGCGCGAGACGCGCGCCGCCGGCAAGCTGGGCAGGCTGGAAAGCATGATGTTGACCGAGATCGAAGACGGCGCAGTCGCGAGTGCCTCGGACCCCGACTGGACTGGGCGCTTCGGCATCAGCCGCCAGCGAGCTCAGCAGGCGCTCGCTGCTCTGGAGCGTGAGCAGCTCGTCCACGCCGAGCGCCTGCCGGGCCCGAGCGGACGTCCGCGCAAGGTCTACCGGCGCGTGGAGGACGTGTGACGCGCTCGCAGCTTGAATCGCTGCGAGCGGCAAACGCGTTGCCGCACACGTTGCGCTACGACCAGCTCGCGCCCTACCACGTGCCGTTCGACGAGCTGTGCGGCGGACGTGCCGTGGAGGGCGAGCTCGCGCACTGGCTCGCTCACCGCGGGCGTGTGGCGTTGATCGGGCCGAGCGGCTCGGGGAAGTCAAGCGCGCTTGCCTGGGTGCTCGCCCATCGAACACCGGAGAACCTCGCCATCCTGCGAATCCCGATCGCGCTCGCCGACGACGACACCGTCAAGACGACGGCCGGCTTCGCCCGTCACCTCATACGTCGGGTGATCGCCACCGCCCGTCTCGGGGACGGTGAGACGGGCAACCTGCGTAATCGTGCTGCCGACACGGTCCGCCGCGGCGGCGACGGGCGGCGACGCTCGCACAGCTTCGGCCTGAACGTCTGGATGCTCAAGGGGGAGCTCTCGCGCGAGCTGATGCGCTCGGGGGATGAGTTCGAAGAGCAGATCAGCGCTGGAGAGGTTGTCGAGGGCCTTCAGCGCTTGGTCGAGCTCTTCCGTGCCCGCGATACAGATCCAGTGCTCGTGTTGGATGACACCGACACCTGGATTGCTCGCCCGCATGACAGGCAGCCGGCCCAGCTTGCCGATGCGTTCTTCGCCCGCAACGTGCGCATGCTCGCCAGCGAGATCGACTGCGGCTTCATCCTCGCAGTGCACGCCAGCTACCTCGACCTAGCCGCCTACCGCGAGATCGCCCCACGGCTCGAGCGCATCCGCATCCCTCAGCTCGGCCGGCCCGAGACCGACCTTGCGCGCATCCTTACCCACCGACTCGAGATCGCCGGTCTCGACGTCCCCCTCGATCAGATTTTCGAGCCAGCCGCGCTCACGGTTCTCGCCAACACCTACGAAGACCTGCCCGACGTCAGGCGCACGATCGCGACTGCCGCAAGCGCGATTCGGCTCGCCCTCGAGAACGACGACCTGGACCGCGTCACGCCCGCAGCAGTGCGGGCTGCCGCCGCAGAAGGCACGGCGGACGGTGCAGGGTCATGACCCCACGACCTCGGGTGGCCATTCCGGCCGACTCTAGGCCCACGAATGGGACCACGAGCATTTTCAAGCGCCGAAGCCCCTCGACGCGCCCGGCGACGGCAGCGCCCAATCCCGCATGAACAGACGAATTGCAGGCTTACAGGCCAGCCAAGCCGGAAACGGGACTTGAACCCGTGACCCCCTGTTTACAAGACAGGTGCTCTACCAACTGAGCTATTCCGGCGCGCGTCCCGGCCTCGGGGCGTCGTGACCCGAGGGTACCGCGCGAGCTGCCGCGCCGCCATTGACGGCGCGGGGTCGGTTCGGCGCGACGGCGCGGGACGTCGCAGCGCTGTAACGCCGTCGGGGGCGGCGGGTATCGGTGGCATGGACCTCGATCGACGTCGGCGCGCAGCGACGGGCGCAGAGCCGGCCCCAGCCGCTTCGGATCTCGAACAGATCCGCGCCCGCACGCTGACCCGCGGCATCAACCGGCCGCTGTACCTGCTCGCGAGGTTGATCCTGGTGCCCTTCTTCCGCCTCTACTTCCGCCTCCAGGGGATCGGCGGGGCGGAGCTGCCGCGCTCCGGGCCGCTGCTGCTGGCGGCCAACCATCGCAGCTTCCTGGACCCGTTCGTGATCGGGGCGGTGGTCAAGCGGCCCGTCTACTACGTGGCCAAGCGAGAGCTGTTCGAGCGACGGGCGCAGGCATGGGTGCTGCGCAGCCTGGGGGCATTCCCGATCGACCGCGGGCGCAGCGACGAGGAGGCGATCAGGACCGCGAACGAGATCCTCGATCGTGGGGAGTGCGTGCTGATCTTCCCCGAGGGCACGCGCGTGCGGCGCGGGCCGCTTCGGGCTCCGCGCCGCGGCGTCGGCAGGCTCGCGCTGGAAACCGGAGCGCCTGTCGTGCCGGTGGCGGTGTTCGGCACCGAGAGCGTGCGGCGCGGCTGGCGCATACGGCCTCACCGGGTGCGGGTGCGTTTCGGCCGGGTGACGCGGCTGCCACGCACGCAGGACGTCTCGCCCGCGCTCGCCGCCGCGGCGACCGGCCGCGTGTGGGCATGCGTGGCGCTGCAGTGGGAGTGGCTCGGCGGCCAGGCGCCGGCGCGAGCGCAGGCCGCCGAACGCCGCGCGGGTCTCCGGGCAGGCGACCCGCTCCCCAGCCGGAGCTAGACGACCTCGGAGTACGCTGCCTTGAGTGAGCGAGGAGAAACAGGACGATGGCTCGCCCCGGCGCACCAGGGCGCAACCGGACGACGGCTCGCCCCAGCGCAGCAAGGCGCAGGTGGACGCGGACTTCTCGGAGCTGTACAAGGAGCATCTGCGCGACGTCTACAGCTACGCCTACTACCGGGTCGGCAACCATCACGATGCCGAGGACCTCACCGAGCAGACGTTCCTGCAGGCCTACAGGCACTTCGAGCGGGCGCAGCGGGAGTCCAACGGCAGGCCGCTGCGGCCATGGCTGATCAGGATCGCCCACAACCTCGCCGCGAACCTCTACCGGGACCGCTCCCGAAAGCCCGCGGCGTCGATCGAGGATCCCGACGCGCTCAGCGCGCTGCGCACCACGGAGGAGATCGTGGAGGGCCGCGAGGAGCTTTCGCGGGTGCTCTCCGCGGTCACAGACCTGCCGGAGGACAGGCGCGAGGCGCTGATCATGCGGTTCGCGCTCGGCATGGACAACCGCGAGATCGCGCGTGCGCTGGGCCGCTCGGACGGCGCCACGAAGGTGCTGATCCACAGGGCCATCAGGCAGCTTCAGGCCAAGGTGCGCGAGGACGAGGGCTCGGCCGCATGAGCCGCAGGAGGGGAGCATGACCGGAACCGCCGACTTCGAGGGCCTGCTGCGCCAGGCGCTTTCGCCGGTCGAGCCGCCGGCGCACCTGACCGACCGCCTGGAGCAGAGGCTGCAGAGCATCACCGAGATGGCCGCCGAGGAGCTCGACGCGCTCGAGCTCTCCGCGATGCGCGATCCGCGCAACTGGGTGCGACCCGCGGCGGCGGTGGTGCTGGGCACCGGCGCCGGCGCGGCGCTCGTGGTGCTCCGCGCGCGCAGGCGCGCGCCGCAGGCGCCGCAGATCGGATCGGCCGGGTCCACGGTGGGCAAGGCGCTGCGAGACGTCGAGGCTCAGACCCGCCGGCTGTTCGGGTCTCGCTGAGCTGACGGCTCGCGACGGGGCTCCACGCTTGCAGACGCGACCGAAACGCCCAGCCCGGCTGTAGGCTGCTGCATCCGATGGCCAAGTGCTACA
Source organism: Solirubrobacterales bacterium (assembly GCA_027315115.1). Classification (GTDB taxonomy): domain Bacteria; phylum Actinomycetota; class Thermoleophilia; order Solirubrobacterales; family Solirubrobacteraceae; genus Palsa-744. Next base: position 5,867 of record DAHUYQ010000042.1, read on the forward strand.
GGCATCCAGACCGCGAGACCGGCGTCTCCTGCTCATCCTGCGGACGTCCCATCTGCACGGACTGCATGACGCCGACCAACGTCGGCATGCGCTGCCCCGAGTGCGCCAAGCAGCGCACCAAGGTCGTACGGATGCGCGAGATGACGCGCGTGCCGCGGGTCACCTACGCGCTGATCGCGATCAACGTGCTCGTGTTCCTGGCCGAGCAGGGGCAGTTCAGCGTCAACGGATCGGGGCTGTACGGCAGGGTCGCGAACGAAGGCTTCATTTCGAGGGCCACGATCGCGGAAGGCCATCAGTACTGGCGTCTGCTGACAAACGGCTTCATCCACGAGAACCTGCTGCACATCGGCTTCAACATGTATCTGCTCTATCTGCTCGGGATGATGCTGGAGCCGGCGATCGGATCGCTGCGGTTCGCGACGATCTATTTCACGAGCCTTCTCGCCGGCTCGTTCGGCGTGCTGCTGTGGAGCAGCAATCCGAGCATCGGCGCCTCCGGGGCGATCTTCGGCCTGCTGGGCGCAGCGGTGATCGAGCTGCGGGCACGACGCATGAGCGTGATGGAGACAGGCATTGGAGCTCTGATCGCTCTGAACCTCGTGATCACATTCCTGGACCCCAATATCTCGATCGGCGCACATATCGGTGGCTTGATCGGTGGCGTGATCGCGGCGGCGGCCATCCGCTACGCCGACGATCGCCGCATGCCCGCCCTCGGCTTCGCCGCCTGCGCACTGATCAGCCTCGCCGCCGTGGTCGGCTCGATCGCGGTCGCGGGTGCGACCGGCACCGGGTTCGCCTGAGCCGCGCCGCCGGCAGCGTGGTCGCCTGAGCGGCTCCGCGCCTCAAACCTGCTGTCTGATCTCCTGCTCCAGCTCGATCGCCGGTGCGGGCGCCTGAGGCATCGCATCCGGGTGCAGGATGTGCGCCAGCAGCTCCAGGCCGTCGACGAGTCGCGGCCCGGGCCTGGAGAAGTACGCGGAGGCGTTGACCGCCACGAGTCGCGTGGCGCCGAGCCTGCCGAGCTGCTCGGCATGTTCCAGCGCCTCCTGGCGCGCTCTGAGCTCGTGCAAGCCGCAGGGCATCACGACCACCACCTCGGGGGCGGCGGCCGCCACCGTCTCCCAGCTCACCTGCTCGGATGGCTCGCCGGGCAGCCCGAGGACATCCTCGCCGCCGGCCATCTCGATCAGTTGGGGCGTCCAATGGCCAGCGATGAAGACCGGATCGAGCCACTCCAGCGCCGCCACGCGCGGTCGCGGGCGCCCGCGCACAGCCAGCCTCACGCGATCCACCCTGTCGGCGATCCGGCGCACGAGACCGACGCCCTGCTCCTTGCGGTCGGTGGCGGTCGCGACCGTGCGGATGTCGCCGAGCGTCTCGCCGAAGGTCTTGGGGTCCAGCGAGATGAGCTGCGGATCTCCCGGCAGCTCACGGGCCACCTTGGAGACCTCCTCGTAGGAGACGGCGCAGACGGGGCACAGCGCCTGGGTCACGATCAGGTCAGGCTCAGCCGCGCTCAGCGCGTCCTCGTCAAGCTCGTAGATCGCCAGTCCCTCCAGCGTCCGAGCCCTCACCGCCCGGTCGATCTCGGCGGCGGACAGGCCGGGCGGCAGCACGTCGCGAGTCAGCTTGGGCAGCTCCCGCGCGGCGGGCGGGTGGTCGCACTCGTGCGTGACCGCGACCACATCCTCGCCGAGGCCGAGCGCGAACAGCAGTTCCGTGGCGTGGGGGACGAGGCTGGCGATACGCATGTCATGCTGACTCTACTGTCGTGCGACCGAGGAGCGGAGGTGGTTTGATGGCCAGGCTGAGCGAGCCGGAGATCGATGAGCGTCTGCGAGAGACATCCTGGAGCAGGGAGGGAGAGGCGATCGAGCGCGAGTGGAGCTTCGCGGACTTCGCGCAGGCGCTTGCGTTCGTGAGCCGCGTCGGGGCGGCGGCCGAGCAGGCAGGCCACCATCCAGACATCCTGCTTCACGGCTGGAACAAGGTGAGGCTGATGCTCAGCACCCACTCCGAGGGCGGCCTCACTCAGGCCGACTTCGATCTTGCGCGCAGGATCGAGCAGCTCGCCTGAGCCGCCTGGGAGTTCGCCTGAGCCGCTGATACGGTGTAGGCGTCGGCACCAGATGAACGACGACGACAAACCTCCTCGAAGTCGCGCCAGGCACCGCACGCCACCGCTCAGGGCGGCGGTCTACGGCGGCCTGGCGTGAACGGCCTGAAGATCATCCTCGCGGTCGTGCTGATCGCGGTCAACGCGTTCTTCGTGATCGCCGAGTACGCGCTCGTGCGCTCGCGCAGGCCACGCCTGGAAGCGATGCGCGATAAAGGCGAGCGCGGCGCCGATCTGGCGCTGCGGCAGATCGAGCAGGTCAACGAGTACATCTCCGCCGTCCAGATCGGCGTCACGATGACCTCGCTCGGCATCGGCGCGCTGGGCGAGCCGGCGCTTGCCGACGTGCTTCAGAAATGGCTCGGGGGGCCGCTGGGGCAGGGCGCCGCCGTGATCGTCGCGGTGATCGTCTCCTTCTCGCTGATCACCCTGGCCGAGCTCGTCGGCGGCGAGATGGTGCCGAAGTTCTACGCGATCGACCGCGCCGAGCCGGTCGCGCGCAGGATCGCAAGGCCGCTGCGCGCCTTCAGGATGCTGTTCGGGCCGCTGGTGACGGGCGTCACGGCGCTATCGAGCAAGGTGCTCAGGCTGCTCGGCGTCGATATCGTGCGCGCGCCATCCGGCGGCACTCCCGAGGAGCTCAAGCTGCTGATCGCCGAGTCCTTCGCGGGCGGGCAGATCGATCCCGGAGAGGCCGGGATGCTCACCGGCGTCTTCCATCTCCACGAGCAGGACGCCCGCCAGGTGATGACCCCGATCCCCGCGGTGGTCACAGTCGACATGGCCGAGGACGTGGCCAGCGCCCTGGAGCGCTGCATCTCCACGGGGCATACGCGCCTGCCGGTGACCGAGGAAGGCAACAGAGACAGGGTGCGCGGGTTCGTCCACGCGAACACGCTCATGCGCCTCTACCTCCACGAGGGCCCGAGCAGCTCGCTGGAGGCTGCGGTCAGTCCAGCGCCGATAGTGCCCGAGACCAAGCCGCTGGACGATCTGCTGGCCGAGCTTCAGCATCAGCGCACGCAGCTTGCCGTCGTCGTGGACGAGTACGGTCGCGTGGTTGGGATCGTGACCGTCGAGGACATCGTCGAGGAGGTCGTCGGCGAGATCGCCGACGAGACCGACCCCACGGCAGGCGAGGTGCGCAGGCTGCCAAACGGCGACTGGTTCGTGCGCGGGCACGTCGCCGTCACGGACCTGGCGGACTACGGCCTGCGCCTTCCCGTGGACACCGACGCCTACAACTCGATCGGCGGCCTGGTCTTCGCGGAGCTGGGGCGCCTGCCGCGACGCGGCGACACGGTCAGCACCGACGGCTACTCGATCAGGGTCGAGTCGGTGCGCGAAAACCGGATCGAGGCGGTGCGCATCCGCGAGCGGCCGGTGATCCGGGCGCGCGAGAGCGCCGAGGACTGAGCTTCGAGCACGGAGCGCGGGCGCCAGACGTGCCGGCGCTGCGGGCCGGCCGGCGCGGCCGGCGCGAAGGGCCGTTAAACACGTCCGGCCCGCGGGGGGTGCGGGCCGGACTGTGTGCACTGGGAGGAGGCGGGTGTGCGTTGCGATCTATGTCGCATATAGAAGTATCGCCACCCGCATCAAGCTCACATAAAAGGTGCCTTACGCCAGCAGAAAACCTGCGACGTCTATGCGTAGAGGTGGAAGCCGCGGCCGCTCTTGCGTCCCAACGCCCCTTCGGAGACCAGCTTCTCCACCTTCGGCGGGATGCTCTCCCCGATCTCTTCGCCGATCGCCTTGGAGACGTCGAGGCCCACCAGATCGGCAAGCGCGAGCGGGCCCATCGGGTGTCCGGCGCCGAGCTTCATGCAGGTGTCGATGTCGGCAGCCTCCATGCCGGTCTCTTCCTGCAGGCGGACCGCGCTGAAGATGTAGGGGAAGAGCAGCCGGTTGACCACGAAGCCCGGGGTGTCCGGGACCACGACCGCTGTCTTCTCGAATGTCTCGCACAACGCGGCCGCGCGGCTCTTGGTCTCCTCGCTCGCCTCGCTCGGGTACACGAGCTCGACCAGCTTCATCCGCGTCACCGGATTGAAGACGTGCAGCCCGACGAAGCGGTCCGCGCGCCCGCTGGCCTGCGCCAGCTTCTGCACCGAGAGCGAGGACGTCGTGGTCGCGAGCACCGCGTCCGGTCCGATCAGGCTGGAGAGATCGGAGAGCAGGTCGGCCTTGATGTCGTGGTGCTCGATCACGGCCTCCACCACGAAGCTCGCGTCCGCGATCGCCTGTGCGTCGGTCACGATCTGGACGTGCTGCGGGTCGACTTGGGCTTCGAGCTTGCTCAGCGTCTTCTCGACGGTCTTGGCCGCGCGGGCGGCCGACTCGTCCGAGCGCGCCAGCAGAAGAACGGGACCCCCCCCGCCCACGTGGTGTGCCGCGGTTGCGGCCAGGCCGCAGGCGATCGCGCCGCTGCCAACTATCGCGAGTCTCTCCTTCACGCTCTGCTCCTCCTCGAGAGGTTGCTTTGTTGCCTTGGCTGACTGACCAGTCAATCGACGGGCCATCGGCGGTACAGTAGTCGTATACGGGGGGCGAGGGCGCTTCCACCCAGCTTCGATACCTACGGAGGACTGACGCGATGAGGCAACCAGAGGGCCGCGAGGTCGTGATCGTCGAGGCGGTGCGCACGCCGATCGGCCGCGGCCATAAGGAGAAGGGCTACTACAAGGACACCCATCCCAACGATCTGCTCGGCAAGACCTACACGGAGGTCATCGCGCGCGCGGGCATCGACGCCTCGGAAGTCGAGGACGTGATCGCCGGCTGCGTGCAGCAGTTCGGCGAGCAGGGGTTCAACATCGCTCGCAACGCCTGGCTGCAGGAAGGGCTGCCGATCGAGACGCCCGGCACGACCGTCGATCGCCAGTGCGGCTCGGCGCAGCAGGCTGTCAACTTCGCCGCCGCGCTGATCGCCGCCGGCGTGCACGACGCGATGATCGGCTCCGGCGTTGAGCACATGGGCCACTTCCCCTTTGCGGCCGGCATGCAGACCCAGCAGGAGTTCGGCTTCGCCTTCACTCCCTCGCTGATGGAGAAGCACAACATCGTCGGCCAGGGCCTCGGCGCGGAGATGATCGCGGACAAGTGGGAGATCTCCCGCTCCGAGCTCGACGAGCTCGCGGTGCGCTCGCACAAGCTCGCGCATCAGGCCACCCAGGAGGGTCGGTTCGAGCGCGAGATCGTGCCGATGCAGGTGAACGGCGAGACCTTCGTGACCGACCAGGGCATCCGGCCCGACACCAACCTGGAGGCGCTCTCCCAGCTCAAGCCCGCGTTCAAGCCGGACGGCAAGATCACCGCGGGCAACAGCTCGCAGATCTCAGACGGCGCCGCCGCCGTTCTGCTGATGTCGGCTGAGAAGGCCAAGGCGCTCGGTTTGACGCCGCGCGCGCGGATCGTCGACATGACGACGGTCGGCTGCGATCCGGTGAAGATGCTCGAAGGCCCGATCCCGGCCACACAGAAGATCCTGCAGCGCAACGGCATGCAGATCGGCGACATCGACCTGATCGAGATCAACGAGGCGTTCGCGCCGGTCGTTGCCGCCTGGCAGCGCGAGCTGAGCCCCGACATGGACCGCGTCAACGTCAACGGCGGCGCGATGGCGCTCGGGCATCCGCTCGGCTCCACCGGCGCACGCCTGATCACCACGCTGCTGCACGAGCTGGAGCGCTCCGACAAGGAGATCGGCTTCGTGACGATGTGCTGCGGCGGCGGGCTCGGCACCGGCACCCTCATACAAAGGGTCTGAGCCGGCTCAGGCTCGGTTGGCCGACGGGGCGGGCCTTCGGGCTCGCCCCGTCTTTTGCTCAGGGCCGCTTGTGGGCGTGCGCCGCTTGCGCGGTGTTTCCAGTCCAGGTCACCGCCACGGGGCTCAGCGCGAGCAGGTCGCCCCAGGTGGTCGCGTCCGTTTCGCCGGTGGCAGGCAGCCCATGAGCGGTCTGGAAGCTCTCCAGGTTCGCCGCCGTGGTGGCGTCGAAGATGCCGGTGATTTCCTGGGTCGGGATTGCGCTCGCCAGGTGCTCCTGCATCCAGAGCACCTGATCGCCTTTGGCCTTTTCTTTGAGCAGCGGCGCGGTCGCCTCCGGTGAGGGCGCCGTCAGTTCGGGGTTGAGCGGTTCGGTCATCGCCGCCCAGGTGCCGCTCGCGGTTTCCTGCCAGTCCCACCAGGAGAGGCCGCTGGCGCCGTACGCGTTCGCCAGCGAGCGGAAGGCGACGATTTCCGATCGTGACGGGCTTTGCCAGGTCTGCCCCAGCGGCTCGATCGGACGGCCGTAGATGAGGTTCTGTTCGTAGGTGACTTCGAAGATGTGCGCGACGCTCACGCCGATGTCCTTCCAGTACATCTGCGGCGCGTTGAACTGAGCTCCGCCTGGGCCAAGGAACACCGAGTAGGGGAAGGACTCGTGGTAGTTGACGTATGGGAATGAGGCGAGGCCGATCGGATATTCGGCGCCGACCTTCGCCCGCAGCGTTTCCATGTACTGCTGGGCGGCGGCGTAGTGGCCTTCGTATTCGCTCTCGGCGTCGATCACAAGGCAGTCGGCGCCCGTCTGGACCGCCTTGGCCCCCAGTTCGGCCTCGCCCACGGGGTTGTTGCCGTAGACGTACTGCCAGGCGCAGACCTTCAGCCCGGCGGCGTGAACTTCGGCCACCAGTTCCGGGGAGAACTGCGACCAGTAGCTTTCGGGCCCGTCGGAGCTCTTCACGAATAGCGTGCTCACGCCGGCGGCCTTCGCCTGGGCGATGATCGCGGGCAGGCTGCCGCCGTCGGACTTGCTCACATACCAGATCCACATCCCCTGGCCGTCGAACGCGGTGCCGGTGGGCGAGGGGCTGATCGTCGCGGTTTTCGGCTTCGGCGGGGGCGGCGGGGGCGGCGGATGCAGCTTGTGGGAGACGATCCTGATCGGCCCGAGCAGGTTGGTGTGACGCCGGCCGCCGAGCAGGACCGTGATCCGCCCGGTGTTCGCGCCCCTGGGGATGCTCACGAGCAGGCCTTCGGAGGTCTTGCGCAGCATCGCCTTCGGGGCGGTGCGGAAGACCGGTCCGACCGGTTTCCTGCGATAGGTGCTCGGGAACGCGACGTTCATCCTCGGCCCCAGGCCCTTGCCCTTCACCAGCAGCGTGCCGCCGCCGGCGGAGACTTCCCAGGGGTTGCCCGAGCAGCTTCCGTGCGGCACGCAGTCGGCGCCGGTGATCGCGATCGGCCCGCGCTTGCGCGCCTTGCTCGATGCTTTCGAGGATCCGTGCCTGTCGGCGGCGGGTTTACTCGACGAGCCGCTCGGAGCGGCCGCGCCTCCCGGATCTGAGGCGCCGAAGCTCGGGCAGCAGGCGACGAACGAGAGCAACATGGCGCTCGCCGTTGCTGTCAGCCAAGACCGCTTCTTGTCGATCTGCGGTAGCACGGTGAGTCGGGCGGGCCGCATCGATGAGGGACCGTAGCGGCTATGAGCCTCTCAACAGAAGCATGCAGGATAAGTTGCGGAGCCTCGGCGGATGCAGGTGTCCTCGCCGGCGCGGCGAAGGCGGCGCGCGGCCAACGCGCCGCCTCCCGCGCGTACTACTATTGGTATCGATGCTCATCAGCCCCAGCCTTCTAGCATTCATTCGGCTCGCGCCGGACTTCGACCAGTTGGACATGCGTCGCGCTTACGACCGCGGCCGCAGCGTCGACCTTTGAGCTCTGCGGGCGGCTCGGGCCACCTGGGATCAGTGATCGAGGCGAAAGCCGACCGGCGCCGGCGCCAGGGTCAGCGGGCTGCCCGGCAGGTCCTTGGGCGGGTCCGGCAGGTTCCAGCCCGAGGGGGCGACGTCGTTGGAGGCGTCCGGGTGGAAGAGGCTTGCGAGGTATTGGATCTGGCCGCGGCCCACGCCAAGCTCCGACTGGCCGCCGCCATAGCATGCGATGCCTTCCCGCTCGCAGTGCTCGTAGACCGCGAAGAGGTCTTGCAGGCTGCCGATGCGTGAAGGCTTCACGTTGATGCACCGCGGCTTGATTGCCAGCGCCTCGATGTCGCCCACCTCGTGGATCGGGGCGTCCCAGGTGACGCGGCCCATGTGCGGAGCCAGCGCCTCTTCGGTCTGCGGAGTGAGCTTCGGGTCCTCGATCCAGGCGTCGGGGAACGCCTCCGCGACCCTTCGATAGAGCTCCGGGTCGGCGGGGTTGTCGACGATCGTGCCTTCGTAGAAGCCCTTCAGGTCGACGGAGTCGACGACGCCGAGGTCCACCAGCGAGGCGACGAACGCGTCATCCCAGGAGACGGTCGGGTCGAGCTTGAAGCGCATGCCCGGGGCGATCGCCAGCCGTAGCTTCAGCGGATCCAGCGAGGCCGGGTCCCCGAGACGCGTCGAGACCACGAACCGCAGTGGCTGCGGTCGCAGGCGCAGGGCGGCGTGCAGGCTGATGCCGGCCTGGCGCAGAGCGAGGTCCAGCGCGGCAGACTCGTAGGCCCAGATCCGGTAGCGGCGGTAGGCCGGCTGCTCTGGCGTCAGCGCCCCGAACAGGTCCAGCTCGCCAAGGCGCGCGGAGAAGGAGGCCAGCGTCATCTCGCCGGTGGGCAGGGCGATCGGGTCGGCGACGTGCAGGTCCGGGTCGTAGATCACGTCCTCGCCGAGACCCTCGTGTCCGGCGCCATGAAGCTGAACGACGGTGGTGCGGCGCTCGAACTCCGGCGAGAAGGCGGCGCGCAATGGCTCCAGCTCCACCTGCTCGAGCGTGAGCGGCAGGTCGCGCACGCGCGCCCACAGGCCGCCGGCGACGGTTTGATCGCCGCGCGTCGCGCTCACCGCGCCTGCGCCTCCAGGCGCGCCACGAGATCCTCCAGCCGCAGCTCCTCCAGCTCTCCAGAGACCGCCTCCAGCTCGGCAGCGCAGCGCTCGATCAGGGTCTTGCCCTCCTTCACGAGCTCGAGAGTCTCGCGCAGGCTCGCCTCGCCGGAGTCCAGGCGGCGGATGATCTCCTCCACGCGCGCGGCGGAGTCCTCGTAGCTGAGCTGCGCATCCTGGCTCATAAGTCGGTCCTCACGTCCGCCTCCACGGAGTCGTCCGCGAAGCGCAACAGTACCTCACGCGCCTGCCGCGCCGCCGCTGCGCTGCCGATCGTCTCGCCCGTCCGGCTTTGCACGAGCGCATAGCCGCGCTTCAGCGTGCGCTGCGGATCGTGGGCGTCGAGCGCGAGTGCGAGGCGCGCCAGCTCGACAGTCCGCTTGCGGCGGGCCTCGCGCGCCGCCCCCTCGGCCTTGCCGCCCACCGCCGCAGCCCGCCGCGAGCTCAGCCGCGCCTCCATCGCGATCCTTCTGCGTCCGGCGGCGCGGATCTCGCGAAGCTGCTGGTGCAGGCAGTGCCGCTGCCGCAGGAGGTGCTCTCTGGGGGCGCGACAGAGCGAGGCCAGCAGTCGTGCCCTGCTCAGCACGGCGCGTCCGGCGTCAGCACGTAGCCGCCGGGTCTGCTCGGCGAGAAGGGCGCGCGCCTCGGCGCAGTCCACCGGCACGGCGACCTCGGCGGCGTGCGTGGGCGTCGAGCAGCTCGCCGCCGCCACGTCGTCGAGCAGGGTCCTGTCGGTGTGGTGCCCGACCGAGGCGATCACCGGGATCGCGAGCAGCGCCACGGTCCGGCACAGCGTCTCGTCGCAGAAGCACAGGAGGTCCGCCAGCGAGCCGCCGCCACGCGCGACGATCGCCACCTCGACCTCGCCGCAGGCGGCCAGGTCCTGGAGCGCCCGCGTGATCGCCGGCGCGGCGTAGCGGTCCTGCACCGGCGCGAAGGCCCACACGATCCGGCCCGCCCACCCGTGCCGCGCAAGCCCGGCACGCACGTCGTCCCTGGCCTTGCCGCTCTCGGCGCAGACGACGCCGATCGTCCGCGGCAGCGCGGGCAGATGCAGGCGCTTCTGGATCTCCAGCAGACCCTCGGCGTCGAGCGCCTTGCGCAGGCGCTCGATCCGCGCGAGCAGGTCGCCCTCGCCCGCGATCCGAAGATCGGAGACCGAGAAGGAGAAGGATGGGGAGGAGGAGGCGCTGCCGGAGTAGTAGTCGCAGCCGCCCTGGATCACGACCTGCATCCCGTCGGCGATCTCGCCTGCTCGCCGGCGCATCTGCTCCCAGTCGCCAAGCCACGCCGCGCACGGGATCGCGCCCCCGCCGTCGCGCAGCTCGAAGTAGGCCCGCGCCCGCGAGATGCGCAGGTTGACGACCTCGCCGATCAGTTGCACCCGCGCGAAGTCGCGCAGCCTGCGCTGCAGCGCCGCCGCATACTCGCCCACCGGGTAGGGGCCCGGCAGGCTGCTCCCCGGTATCCCGAGCGCGGCGGAGGCGCGTGGCGATTGGTCTGGCATCTGCGAGTCGAGGATAGGGCGGGCGCTCACGCGCACAGGTCCGCCGGCCCCATGATGCGGAGCTGCCGTCGAAGAAGAACGGCGCAAGACATCTTGTAGCAAGAGATCTCATGTCGCTCTCCGGCATGGCGGTAGGATCGTCACAGGATGGGTCCCTGCCTCACACGCCCAAGCGCCTAGCGAGATGGCCAAGACCAGCAAGCGTGGACGCTCGCGAAAGCGCCGCCCGGGGGCGGTGGGCGGCGGTCCTCGCGGCGCCTCATCCGCCGAGAGCGAGCAGGACGGGGCGGTGGCGACCGCGCAGAGGCCGCCCAGGCCCGCGCAGAGGTCGCGTCCTCGCGGTCCTGTCCAGACGCCCGTCTCGCGTCGCTACGGCGAGAGGCCGCGACCGCCGTGGCACCCGCTGCCGCTCTCCGAGCTTCTGATCCTCGTCGGTGCGATCGGAGTGATCGTCGGCCTGCGTCGCGGCATCTCGCACGGCGGCCCGCCGCTGCTCGCCGGGATTGCGGCGGTGGCGCTCGGCACGCTGGAGGTGACCTTGCGAGAGCACCGCAGCGGATTTCGCTCCCACACCGTGATGCTCGCGGCGCTCCCGGTCGTGGTGTTCCACTCCGTGGTCGCGCTCGTGATCTCGGCGTTTGCGCGCATCCCCGCGATCGCGACGGTCGGCCTGCTGGGCCTCGACCTGATCCTCTTCCTGGCGATGTTCAAGCTGCTGCGCACCAACTTCCTCACCGCCCGCACGCGGACGGCCGGCCGCGGCTGAGCGCAGCCGAGGGCTCGGCGCTGCGTCGCGTCCCGCCGCCTCGCGCCGTCGCCCCGCGCGCGCCGTGGCCCCGCGCGCGCCGTGGCCCCGCGCGCCGTCGTCCCGCGCGCGTGTCCTACGAGGCGCCGCTGAGCGAAGGCAGGTGGGGCTCGCCGGTGTGCGCGGCCTCGCCCTCGTCCCGGCCTGCGCGGCTGAGCTGCTCCAGGCGCGCGATCTCCTTCTCGCCCAGCACGCGCGCGGGATGGTCGGAGGGCAGTCCTGCGATCAGAGCTCGGATGCGGTTGCGTAGCTGCAATGCGAAGTGAGGGGTGGAGGCGCCCATGAGCTGGCGCACGTCCTCGACGGTCGGCTCGTGGGCGAGCCTGCGTGGGTCCTCTGCTTGACTCATGTGCTGCCTCTGGATGTCCGCGTTGTCAGTGAAGGCCCTGTGATCTCGTCCATCAGGGCACAAGGCTCGGCTGGGAGGTGGCGCTCGAGCGGGGGATGCTGCGCAGAAGCGAGTCCAGCTTGGACTGCGTCGTGAGCGAGATCGCCTGCTGATCGCCGATCAGCCAGCCGCGATTGTAGACCCCGCGGACCGGCAGCGATTCCGGGGTGTGGCCGTAGCCGGGCTGGATGTCGCGCAGGTAGCGGGCAAGCTCGCCGGGAACGCCTTCCGCGCCGGTGAGCAGCACCATCGGGGCGTACTCGCCGGTCGAGGAGAGCAGCGCCGCGGCGGGGGCGTCCAGCGGCCTGCTGCTGCGCGCGAAGACGATCCCATGTCCGGGTTCCTGCACGCCCCAGCCAAAGTGCCCGTTGGTGTAGGCGGCGACCTTGATCGCGTTTTCGACCGGGCCCGTGGCGCCGATCCGTGTCACTTCGCCAAGGCCCTGCAGCGAGGAGATCGCCGCGGTGCCGATCGCGCTTTCGGGGCCGACCGCATAGGTGGCAGGGCGTCCCAGGCGAACGAGCGCCGCTCTGGTCGCGGCCGGCATCCCCCTGGAGCTCACGAACAGGATCGGCGCTCCGCTCTCGGCGGCGAGCCCGGCGGCCGGCATCGACAGCGCGGCCGGCGCCGCGGCGCCGGCGATGATCGCCGCATCCGTGCGGCCGCCGTGCAGGAGGCCGACGAGCCTGGCGATCCCCGCCGCGAGCGCGTACGGCGTGGCGCCCCTCAGCGTGAGGGCGCGATAGCCCGCCGGCGCGCTCACGCCCACGGCGATCACCTGCGCGCCGCCGAGGGCCGGGGAGCCGGATGGCCTCATCGCCTTCAGCGCGGCCGCGCTGGCGGGCGCAAGCCCGCTGCCTTGCGCGTAGAGGATCGGCGCCCGCAGCGGCGCCGCCGCCAGCGCGGATGCCGCGAGCGCGGCCGGCCAGTCGCTTTCCGGCGCGATCACGACCGCCCGCGGTCTGGTGGTCGGCGTGAAGCCCGGATAGACGGCGCGGGCCACGGCGGCGGCGTCCAGCGCCGCCGAGCTGCCGCCCAGACGCGTGGTGCTGGCGGTGGCGATGCCGCCCGCCCCGGAGCTCCCGAGCAGCGTGCTGGGCTGCCCCGACCCGCCGCCCCCCGTCGTGGAGGACTGCGAGGAGGACGTGCTCACGGGGCTCTTCCCGCAGCCGGCGATCAGCAGCGCCAGCGCTGCCAGCAGCATCGATGACTTGGCCCGCCGCATCGCGGGGCAGCTTAGACCCTGACAGCGACGCTCACGCCGGGGCGCTCCGATACCGGAAAATGGAGCAAGAAGGTTGCGCGCCGCTGTCACACGGACCGCATGCGCTGCAACCGTCCTTGCAGTCTGGTAGCGTGCCCGCCGCAACGCCGAATCTCTGACCAGATGCCAGAGAACGGGGGACCCATGTTGTTGGGGCGAGTCTCGCGGTAGATCCGTGGGAGGCGCAGGCTCTTTCAGCGCCAGCCCGTCAGCTAACCCCGCAGGCCGACGAAAGAGGTAGCTGTGCGGGCACGAGCCCTTATCACCATGCTTTCGAGCGTCGCAATCGCCGTTGCAGTCGTTCCGGTGGCCGCGAACGCCGCGACGAACGCGTCCGCCTCGGCCACCTCCACGACCGGCGGCACCACGGCTGCGCCGCCCGCGACCGAATCCGCCGGGGGCTCCGGCGCGAGCAAGGCGAGCAAGACGAGCAAGAAGTTCAAGGGCAAGAGGGCCAAGACGGTCTGGATGACCGTCCACGCGCCGATCACGGCTCCCACGCCGAAGCTGGAATACGACGGCCCGATCTATGAGCTGCTGGAAGGCAAAGTGGTGCCCTATGTGGCGCCGCCGCCTGCCAACACGGTGCTCGGCAGCACCGGTGGAGACCCCGTCGCGATCGCCGCCGAAGGCCGGCCGAAGCTGCTGGTCCCGGGGGCGACCGCCGAGCTGATCGAAGGTCTCGCCGCGGCGCCGGAGGAAGCCCCGAAGGCCGTCCAGGAGATGATCTGGAACGCCAACCAGATCATCGGCAAACCGTATGTCTACGGTGGCGGGCACGGCTCCTTCAAGTCCTACGGGTACGACTGCTCCGGCACGGTCTCCTATGCGCTGCACGGTGGGAGCCTGATCAAGACGCCTATGGACTCCTCGGAAATGATGCGCTGGGGCGGCAAGGGCATCGGCCGTTGGGTCACTGTCTTCGCCAACCCCGGGCACGCGTACATGACGATCGCGGGCCTGCGACTGGACACGAGCCCGGTCGACGATCCCTCGAATCAGAACGGCCCGCGCTGGCGCCCGCTGCGGCCCGAAAACGCCGGGTTCGTGATGCGCCACCCCGTCGGCCTCTAGCAGACCGTCCCGAACATCCGCGAGCGCCGTGTCTTGCACCACGGCGCTCGCACCAAACCCGCTGCGCGCGAGCTGAAACTCGGCTACGCTTGAGACTCCCGCCGATGACCCACAGGAGGAACGCATGGCCGGCTTGACCGGGCGCATGTCAACAGTCGTCAAGGCCAAGGTCTCCAAACTGCTCGACCGAGCCGAAGACCCTGCCGAGACGCTCGACTACAGCTACCAGAGGCAGGTCGAACAGCTTCAGAACGTCAAGAAGGGCATCGCGGACGTCGTGACCGCGAAGAAGCGCCTGCAGATGCAGGAGAGCACCCTAAAGCAGCAGCTCGTCAAGCTCGACACCCAGGCGCGCCAGGCGCTCTCCGCCGGCCAGGAAGACCTCGCCAAGGCCGCGCTCGAACGCAAGAACGTCGCACAGACCGAGCTGCAGTCGCTCGACACCCAGGTCGCCGAACTGGAAGACCAGCAGCAGAAGCTGACCGACTCCGAGCAGAAGCTGCGCACCAAGATCGAAGCCTTCCGAACCAAGAAGGAGGTCATCAAGGCGCAGTACTCCGCCGCCGAGGCGCAGGTCCGCATCTCCGAGGCCGCGACCGGAGTGGGCGAGCAGATGGCCGATGTCGGGCTCGCGATGCAGCGCGCCGTCGACAAGACCGAAAACATGCGAGCGCGCGCCGACGCCGTGCAGGAGCTCGAAGCCGCCGGCGCCTTCGAAGACGTCACCCAGCTCGGCCCCGGCGAAGACGACATCGACCGGCAGCTCAAAGCTCTCTCCAGCTCCTCCGCCGTCGATGACGAACTGGCCAAGATGAAGGCCGAGGTCGGTCAGGGCGGCGCCGCGTCGGGCCCCGGCCAGCTCGGGGCAGGTGGCGGCGAGGCCGCTCCTTCCGGCGAGCAGGGCGCATGATCGTCCGCATCTCCGGCGAGAACCAGTACCGCCTCGCCGACTTGGACGGGCCTTTCAACGCGCTCGACAACGCGGTCGTCAGTGCTGTCGAAGCGGACGACCAGGCCGCGTTCACCTCCTCCTACAAGGCGTTGCTCGACTACGTGCGCAGCAACGGAGAGCCCGTGCCGGCGGACGATCTGGAGCCCTCCGACCTGATCATTCCACCCGCCGACCTGACGCTTGCCGAGGCACGGCGGGAGTTCAGCGGCGAGGGGCTGATCCCGGACTGAACGGCATCAGATCGGGATGCCCCAGAGCGGGAACCAGCGCTCCAGCTCGGGGTCGATCGGCAGCTCGGAGGAGATCTGCGCCTTGATCTGCAGCTCTCGCTCGGTCGAGCGTTCGCCTGCGTCGGGGGCGCCGCCCCCGGAGCCCCCGTAGCTGGATGCGGTGGAGGAGGTGCTGGATGTCGCGGCGCCGGCGCCCTTTGGCACGAAGGGGTACCAGTAGCCGCGCTTGTAGTTGTAGATGAAGTAGACGCGCCGCTTCTGCGCGTCGTGGAAGGAGAACACCGCGCACAGGAGCCGCTCTCCGTGACCGGCCGACTCGATCGAGCTGGAGACCGCGTTGATGCCGACGGCGAGGTCTTCAACGCTGGAGCTGTCGGTGGGGTTGCTCAGCACCATCCAGCGGTAGCCGTACGCGTCGGTTTGAGTCTGCACCTGGGTGCCGTTCTCGGAGCCCGTTTCGCGGACCACGTCTTCCATTTCCTTGATCGCCGCTTCGAAGTCCGAGTTGGAGAGCGGCTGGAAGACGATCGCCGCGCGCCCGTCCGGCTCGATGCCATGCTCGGCCTGCAGCGTGACGTAGGCGGTCGTGATCGCGAACAGCCGGTCTTTGGCGGCCGGGCCCTTGACCTGGTGGCGGCCGGTGAGGATGTCGCGCAGGCTCATCTAGGTGTCGCGATGCAGGCGCCGGTGCTCAGGATCTCGGCCGGGAGCCCGTCAGGCCCCGGTGCCCTGAAGCTGGGCCTCCAGCCGGCTGAGCGCCGCCAGGCGCTTGTCCAGCGGCGGGTGGTCGGAGAAGATGTTCATCAGCGAGCGCTTGGCCCGGGCGGGGACGATGAAGAACGCGCTCATGCCTTCGGCGACCCGCATGTCCTGGCTGGGGACGCGTTCGATCCCGCCGCTGATCTTGATCAGCGCGGAGGAGAGCGCCGACGGCCTGCCGGTCAGCACAGCCGAGCCGCGGTCGGCGGCGAACTCGCGATAGCGCGAAAGCGCCTGCAGCAGCAGGAAGGAGATCGCGTAGACGACGATCGAGACGAGCATCACCATCGCGATGCCCGTCTCTTCTTCGCGATTGCGGCCGTAGCCGCCGCCGAAGCCTCCGCCGAAGAAGAGCGCGAATTGGGCGATCATCGCGGCCAGGGTCGCGAAGAAGCTGGCGAGCGTCATCACCATCACGTCTTTGTTGACCACGTGCGTGAGCTCGTGGGCCATCACGCCTTCGAGCTCGCTGGTGTCGAGCATCTGCAGGATGCCGGTGGTCGCGCACACCGTCGCCGTCTTCTTGGAGCGGCCCATCGCGAAGGCGTTGGGCATCTGGGTGTTCATCACGCAGACTTTCGGCTTGGGCAGATCTGCCTGCACGCAGAGCCGCTCGATGATGCCGTGCAGCTCCGGCGCTTCCTGTGGGGAGACCTCTCTGGCGCCGAGCGCCGCGAGCGCGATCTTGTCCGAGGTGAAGAGCTGGAACAGCAGCAGCGCGCCGGCGATGATCGCGATCATCACGGCGCCCGCTCCGGCCGCGAACAGCACGCCGATCAGCAGGACGTACACGAGCCCCAGCAGGAGCATCGTGAACATCATCCTGACCTGCAGGCCGGTGTCTTTGCCGAAGTTGGAGTGGGAGGACGCCATGAGGTGATTGTGGCAGAAGGGATGGTCCGATTCGACCGGTCGCCGCCGGATAGGAGGTGTCGGAGACAGTCTGGGCCTGAATCTGGCGCCGAGCGTGGAGCCGCCTGACAACCAGGGGCTCGGCACGCGATAATCGGGGGGTGGCGATCGGAAGCTCACTCTCGCGCGTGTTCCCGCTTGGCAGCCGGGTCAACGACCTCGGTCGCCTGGAGATCGGCGGCTGCGACACGATCGAGCTGGCCAGGGAGTTCGGCACGCCCGCCTACGTGGTGGCCGAGGACGACCTGCGCTCACGCGCGCGCGCCTACCTGCAGGCGGCCGCCGAGACCGGCCAGGAGGACTTCGGGGTGGTCTTCGCCTCCAAGGCGTTCCCCTGCACGGCCGTGCTGTCGCTGTTCGCGGAGGAGGGCCTTTGGTGCGACGTGGCCTCCGAAGGCGAGCTGCATCTCGCGCTCGCCGCCGGCTTTGCGCCCGAGAGGATCGTGGTGCACGGCAACGCGAAGTCTCTGGCCGAGCTCGCGATGGCGCTGCGCGCCGGCGTGGGCCTGATCGTGATCGACAACTTCGACGAGATCGACCGGCTGCGCGATCTGCTGGCGGGCGAGCCGCGGGGCGCCGAGCCCCAGCAGGTGCTGCTCCGCATAACGCCGGACGTCAAGGGCGAGACGCACGAGAAGATCTCGACCGGGCAGGCCGACTCGAAGTTCGGCTTCTCGATGATCGACGTTCCCGAGGCGGTGCGCCGCGTGGCCGAGGTGCACGGACTGGCCTTGCGGGGCTTCCACGCCCACATCGGCTCGCAGCTTCTAGACCTCGACCCGTTCCGCCGCGAGGTGGCGGAGTTCGGCAAGCTCGCCGCGCGGATTCCCGGCCTGGACGTGTGGGATCTCGGCGGCGGCCTCGGGGTGCGCTACGTCGCGGGGCGCGAGTCTCCGCCGGAGATCGAGGAGTACGTCGCGACCCTTGTCGATGCCGTGCGGGGCAGCGGGTCGCCCAGGCGCCTGCTGATTGAGCCGGGACGCTCGCTGACCGCCAACGGATGCGTGACCCTCTACACGGTGGAGAGCGTCAAGCGCAACGTCTCCACCTGGGTGGCGGTGGACGGCGGGATGTCGGACAACCTGCGTCCGATGCTCTACGGCGCCCGCTATGAGGCGCACGTGGCCGATCGCCTCGGCGGCAGCGTGAGCTGCGTGCTGGCAGGCAAGCACTGCGAGTCCGGCGACGTGATCGTCGCGGAGGCGCACCTGGACGACCCGCGGGCGGGCGATGTGATCGTCACCCCCGCGACCGGCGCCTACTGCTACGCGATGGGCAACAACTACAACGGCGTCCTGCGCGCCCCGGTGGTGTTCTGCAAGGACGGAGACGCCCGGCTGGTGGTGCGCAGAGACTCGCTGGAGGACCTGACCGCTCGCGATGTCCGCTGAGGCCCGGGCGCTCGACGCCGAGCAGGATCTCGCGAAGCCCGGCGCCTCGACGTTGCCGGTCGGCCTGCTGGGGCACGGCACGGTCGGCGCCGCGGTCGCGCGGATGCTGGCTGACCGCGGTGAGGCGATAGCCGGCCTGACCGGCAGGCGCCCAGAGCTTGCAGGGGTGCTGACCCGCAGCCGCGGCAGCTTCGAGGAGATCCTGCGGCGCAGCGAGATCGTGATCGAGCTGATCGGGGGCATCGAGCCCGCGCGCGGCTACGTGCTCGCGGCCCTGAGGGCCGGCAGGCACGTGGTGACCGCCAACAAGCAGCTCATCTGCGAGCACGGCGAGGAGCTCTTCGCGGCTGCGCGGGAGAACGGGGCGCAGCTTCGCTTCGAGGCTGCGGTCGCGGGGGTCGTGCCGGTCGTGCGGGTGCTCACGGAGTCGCTTGCTGGCATCGAGATCAGGCGCATCCACGGGATCGTCAACGGAACGACGAACTTCATCCTCTCGGCGATGGAGGCCGGCGCCGACTACGAGCATGCGCTCACCCAGGCCCAGGAGAAGGGGTTCGCGGAGGCCGATCCAGAGGCGGACGTCTCTGGAGCCGACGCCGCCGCCAAGATGGCGATCCTGGCGCGCCTGGCCTTCGGGACGCCGGTGCGCCTGGCCGACGTGCGCTACGAGGGGATCGAGCACCTGATCAGCGACGATCTTCAATACGCCCGCGAGCTCGGCCTTGGCCTGAAGCTGATCGGCACCGCCGAGCGGCTGGCGGGCGGGGTCTCGGTGCGCGTGCACCCCGCGTTTCTCTACGGCCACCATCCGCTGGCCTCGATCGGCGGCCCGTTCAACGCCGTCACGGTGGAGGCCGACTCGATCACCGAGATCACGATGTCCGGCCCCGGGGCCGGCGGGCCCCAGACCGCCAGCGCGGTGCTCGGCGACCTGCTCAGCGTGATCTCCGCGGCCGGCTCGCCCGGCCCGCCGGTGGCCGCGCCGGTGGCGTTGCCGCTGCTGGAGGACACCGACAGCGCCTTCTATCTGCACATGGAGGTCGCCGACGAGCCCGGTGTGCTGGTCGCGGTCGCCGGCGTGCTGGATCGCTGGGGCGCCTCGGTGAAGTCGGTGCTCCAGCGCGGATTGGGCGAGAATGCGCGTCTTGTGATGGTGACCCACCCACTCTCGGAATCGCGCCTGCGCTCGGCGGTGGGCGAGATCGGGGAGCTTCCGTTCGTGCGCTCGCCCCCGCGGGCCATCCGAGTGATCGAAGAGGAGTTCGAATGAGGCCTGGACTGATCGAGCGCTACCGCGACCACCTGCCCTTCGGCCCGCAGGACACGCTCGTGACGCTGCTGGAGGGCGGCACGCCGCTGCTGCGAGCGCCGATGCTCTCCGAGCGAGTGGGCGCGGAGGTCTGCCTGAAGCTCGAGGGCGCCAATCCGACCGGCTCCTTCAAGGACCGCGGCATGACCTGCGCCGTCTCGGCGGCCGTGCGCGAGGGGGCGGAGGCCGTGATCTGCGCCTCCACCGGCAACACCGCCGCCAGCGCCGCCGCCTATGCGGCACGGGCCGGGCTGCGCTGCGCGGTCCTGGTCCCGGACGGCAAGATCGCGATGGGCAAGCTCGCGCAGACCCTGATGCACGGCGGCCGCGTGATCGCGTTGCAGGGCAACTTCGACAAGGCGCTGCAGATGGTCCGCGAGCTCGCCGACACACATCCGATCGCGCTCGTCAACTCGGTCAACGAGTTTCGGATCGAAGGCCAGAAGACCGCGGCCTTCGAGGTGATCGAGGATCTCGACGGCGCGCCCGACGTGCTCTGCATCCCGGTCGGCAACGCCGGCAACATCACCGCCTACTGGCGTGGCTTCACAGAGATGGGGACGGCTCCGAGGATGTTCGGGTTCCAGGCGGAGGGAGCCGCGCCGCTGGTGCTCGGCCACCCTGTCGAGCACCCCGAAACCGTCGCCTCCGCGATCAGGATCGGCAAGCCGGCGCGGGGCGACCAGGCGCTGCAGGCCGTGCGCGAGTCTGGAGGCGCGATCCGCGCGGTCAGCGACGCCGAGATTCTCGACGCCTACCGTTTCATGGCCGTCAAGGAAGGCATGTTCTTCGAGCCGGCCTCCGCGGCGGCCGTGGCCGGGCTGCTGAAGTACGGCCACGACGGCGCCAAGCGGGTGGTGTGCGTGATGACGGGCCGTGGCATCAAGGACCAGCAGACCGCCATGGAGCACCACGCAGGCTCGATCATCCCCTGCGAACCGGACATGGACGCGCTCGTGGAGGCGGTGCTGGGGTGAGAGCGCCCGCGGTGCGAACTTGACGCCGGGCGTGCGGGTGAGGGTGCCCGCCTCTTCGGCGAACCTCGGCCCCGGCTTCGACACCTTTGCCGCCGCGGTGGGCATGCACCTCGAGCTCGAGGTGCGTCCCGGCGACAGCTTCGAGCTGAGCACCGACCTCGCCGTCGCAAGGGGACGCAAGAACCTCGCGGTGCGCGCGTTTGAGCGCCTGCACCCGGTCGACGGCCTCTGCTTCCAGATGCGCTCCGAGATCCCTCTCGTCGGCGGCCTCGGGTCAAGCGCCGCCGCGATCGTCGCGGGCATGGCGGCTGCTGACGCCATGTTCGGGCTCCACGCCGACCTGCTGGCACAGGCGAGCGCCATGGAGGGGCATCCCGACAACGTGGCGGCGGCCCTGCAGGGGGGCGTGGTGGTGTGCGCCGACGGGCGGGCGGCCCGCTTCGAGGCGCCGACCGGCCTGGAGGCGCTGGCGGTGGTGCCGCGGGAGCCGGTGCGCACCGAGCAGGCCAGGAAGGCGCTGCCGGAGCAGATCCCGCTCTCCGAGGCGACGTTCAACGTCTCTCATGGCGCGCTACTGATGCTCGGCCTGGCCAGAGGAGACTTCGACCTGATCTCGCAGGGCCTGCAGGATCGGATACATCAGCCACGGCGGGCCTCCCTGTACCCCCGTTCCTATGAGCTGGTCGGCCGCGCACGTGAGCTGGGCGCCCTGGGCGCGAGCATCTCGGGAGCCGGTCCGACCGTTCTCGTATGGTGCTTCTACGAGCAGACCGGTGCGGTCCTGAAGGCGCTGGTCGGCGAGGTGGAGGGTTGGGCGAAGGTGATGCGGGCGTCATTTGAGTCGCAAGGGGCATACGTAGAGAATCTCCGGTGAGATGGCCGTGGGGATCGACAGGCAGGCGGGCGGCGCGACGCCGGCAGGCGGTGAGGGCTACTTCCCGAAGGGCAGATCGGTGCTGCGCGAGGTGCATGAGCAGAAGGCCGTCGGGCTGCTCTATGGACAGCGCGCGCTCTGCATCGGCGCGCTGAAGCCGCTCAACTACGTCGGCACGAGCCTGCACACGCGCGGTCGCAACGCTCCGTTTCAGCGGCTCTCTCGCACCGGGCTGATGTTCGAGACCGTGTTCTTCGGCTCCTGTGCTCGGGCCGACCAGGTGCTGAATGCCGTGCGCCGAATGCACGAGGGCGTCGAGGGTCGGTTGCCGCAGGACGCCGGCCACGCCTATCCGGCCGGCACCCCCTACTCAGCCGCCGACCCGGAGATGATGCTCTGGACGGTGGCGGTGATCGCCGACTCGGCGCAGTGGTTCTACGAGCACCTCGTGCGAGCTCTGCGCCAAGAGGAGAAGGAGACCCTCTGGCAGGAATACCTGCGCTTCGGGGAGCTGTTCGGCATGCCGCGTGACAGCGCTCCGGCCACCTACGCCGAGTTCCGCGCATGGTATGAGCGCCAGCTCGCCGGCGAGGATCTGCACCTGACCGAGGAGGCGCTCTACATGGGACGCGCCTCGGCTTTCGAGATCCCGATGCCCACCACCCGCAGGCCGGCGAAGTGGGTGCACGACATCGTGATGCTTGGATCCTTGCCGCCGCGGGTGCGTGACCTCTACGGCCTTCGATACGGCGCCCGCGATGCCGCCATCTGCGGCTGGGCGCTCGCCGCCTGGCGCGGCGCAGGCAGGCTCCTGCCGTCGCCGCTGATGCAGGGATCGTGCGCCAGGGAGTTTCGGATGGTGGCCGCCACCGAGCGGCGGCGGATAGAGCTGGGGCTGCCTACTCCGCAGCTCGAGCGCTGATCTGCTCGATCCGCAGCCGGGCCTCCTGGAAGCCGCCGAGCCGGCCGAGGGCTTCGGCGGCGAGCGCGAGGTAGTCGATGGCCAGGTCTGGCCGGTGGTCGAGGATCGAGAGAGCCCGCTCCGCCGATTCGGCGTAGGCGATCGAGGACCTGATCACGCTGTCGAACACCTTCTCGCCGAACTGCTCCTTCAGGGAGACGAGCGCCTCGCGCGAGTGGACGGTGCGCATGTCGGCGAGGTTGAGCAGCACGCCGAGAAGCTGCAGGGAGGGGTTGAGCGAGTCTCTTGCGACCTCGACGACCTGCATCGCCTGCTCGACGCCCTGCAGGGCGAAGTACTGCGCCTCGGCCGTGATCAGCGCGAAGTCGGCCGCCACGAGCGCGTTGACGGTCAGCAGCCCAAGCGAGGGAGGGCAGTCGAGCAGCACGACGTCGTAGCCCTCCGGCGCCTGCTCCAGCGCTCTGCGCAGCGTGAGCTCACGGCCGATCTTGCCGCCCAGCGCGAGCTCGGTCTCGGCGAGGCTGAGGTTGGCCGGGACCACCTGACCATGAATCGCCTGCGCGATCTCGGCCTGCCCGGAGAGCACCTCGGAGATCGTCGGCTGCGCCTCCGGCGGCACATCCAGATAGTCGGACAGGTTGCCCTGCGGATCGAGGTCGACTGCCAGCACCCGCAGCCCGCCGCGGCTCAGCACGTCGGTCAGGGTGCGGACGGCCGTCGTCTTTCCCGTGCCGCCCTTCTGCGAGAGGATCGCGATCGTTATCGGCATCGCCGCCGATACTACGGACAATCGGCGGCGGCTCGCCACGCGGGCGGCGGCTGCGTGCTAGTCCGCGCTCTGAAGCGCCTGAATCTCGTCGGTGCGCCGCTGGGCCGGGATCATCGTCAGGAAGTTGAGCCTGTAGCGGCCCACGACGATCTGGTCGCCGTCCTGGAGCACCCGCCACTCCACGCGCTCGCCGTTGACGAACACGCCGTTGAGGCTGCGGTCGTCGAGCACGCGCACGCCGTCGGGATGGCGCACGATCAGCGCGTGCCTGCGGGAGACAGTCGGGTCGTCGAAGCGCACGTCAGCGGTAAGGCTGCGGCCGATCCGCGTCCACTCGCGGGCAAGGGGGACGTCCACGAGGTCGCCGTCCTGCTCATAGACCAGATGCTCGCCGGAGGGCTGCTCGCCGGCCTGCACCCACTCGCGCGCCCTTGCCAGCAGTGCCTCGCGATCGACCTCCGACTCTGGGCTGTACAGGCCATCGTCGTCGAGCCTGTGGCCGGCGGAGAACAGCGAAGCACGCACGAAGCTGGCGCTGCCGCAGCTCGGGCAGTCGCTGAGCGCGTCGGAGGCGGCGAGGTTCAGAACGTAGCCGCAGCGCTGGCAACGAAACGAGCCCGCTCCGGCCATCGTGCCCGACGTCAGAGACTCCATCTTGGGTGCGTCCATCACAGACATCTCCCTTCTGGTCGACTGTGCTCCCAGAGCTTAGACACGGAGTCTTAAGCGAATGATAACGGTGTGTAAGCGCCGGTGTATCTGCGGAACGCCCCGGCGCAGGCTGCGTAGTTACCCGCAGCCTGCCGGGACGAAACGACCAGGGCGGCCGGGATCTGGGCGACCGTCTCGGCGCTGACAAGGGGAAGCACGGCCCGCGGGCGCTCGGCCGCGGCCTTCGGGTCCGCAAGCAATAGAATCCCGGCGCAATGGACGCTGTTACGACGTCTGTCATCATCGACGCGCCTCGGGAGCGTGTCTTCGCCTACCTCGAGGATCTCGCCAACCATTCGCAGTTCACGGACCACTATCTCGTCGATTGGCGTCTGACCAGGGAGGAGTCTGTCGGCACAGGCGCCGGCGCCCGCTTTCGGATCGCCGCGCCCGGCAACAGGTTTGGATGGGGCGACGTGACCTTCGCCGAGGTGGAGGCGCCGCGTCGCATCGTGGAGGTCGGCCGCAGCGGCAAGGCCAATCGCATCCGCACTCTCGGCGTCTACGAGCTCGTCGAGGGGATGCACGGCACCACCCGCGTGCAGTTCACGCTCCAGACGGAATCGCCGGTGCTCTCGGACAAGATCGCAGACGTGCTTGGCGGGCGGGCCTGGGTCAAGCGCCAGAACGCGAAGGCGATGCGCCGGCTTCGCGACGTGATCGAGCGGGGCGTGGGCGCTGGAAGGCGCGTCACGGTCGCCGGTAGGTAGACTGCCGCCTCGCATGAGCACAGCAGCCGCAGAGCCCACTTCTTCGCGCCCGCAGAGGGCGCTTCGCCATCGCCGGCCCATCGCCGTGATCGGCGCCCTGTTGGTCGCCGTCGCGCTTGCCGCCTGCGGCGGCAGCTCCGAACTCAGGGAGACCAGCGGCACCTATGACGGCTCCGGGGGCGTCGGCGCTCCTTATCTGGCCGTCGGTCCGCTCGTCTACCAGGTCCAGATCTCTCGGGCGCTGAACCCGTACGACGTCGAAGACTCCGCGTACCTGGCCGGGCTCAGCGCCTCTCAGCGCGAACTTCACCCCGGCGAAGAGTTCTTCGCGGTCTTCATGCAGGTCTACAACGAAACCAACAAAGCCCATGTGGCCGCCAGTGACATCACCGTCTCTGACATCGAAGGCCACACCTATCGCCCGATCGAACCCGACCAGACGAACCTGTACGCCTACAGGCCGGGAACGGTCGTGCCGGCAAAAGAACAGCTTCCGATCCTCAGCTCGGCGGCCGCTTCGGCACCGATCAACGGCCTGATGCTGCTCTACAAGATCAACCTTGAATCGCTGGAATACAGGCCGCTGACGGTCAAGATCGTCTCGCCGACGAACCCCAGCGAAGTCGCGACCGCCGAACTCGACTCCTAGGGCCGGAGCGCTTGTGCGCGCGGAGCGCCGGTGCACGGCGGCGCCGTGGCGAGCCGGAGCCCCGCGGTGGGCGCCTGCCACGGCACGGCGCGCCGCCGCCGCGAAGACGCCCCTAGCGAAGCGCGGCTTCGATCACTTCTTTGGCGACCGGCGCCGCGGTTTCGCCGCCGAATCCGTCTTTGACCATCAGCACCGCGACCGCGACGCGGGGAGCGTCCGCGGGCGCGAATGCCGCGAACCAGGCATCGGTGTTGGCGTGGCTGGCCGCGGCGCTGGTGGACTTGCAGGATGCGCTCGATTCGGCGCCTGATTCGCCCGTGGACCCAGATTCACCGGTGGAGCTCGATTCGCCCGCGGCGCCTGGTTCGCAGGGAGGCGGCGTGTTGCCGAGTTCGGCGGTGCCGGTCTTGCCGGCGACCGTCACGCCCGGGATCGCCGCGGAGGTGCCGGTGCCTTCCCGCACAACCGCCATCATCATCTCACGCACCTGATGAGCGATCGTCGTGGAGCTGACACGGATGTGCGCCGAGGGCCCTCCCAGGGAGAACGTCGGCGTGGGCCGGAGGCCGCCGTTGGCGATCGTCGAGGCGATCACGCCCATCTCCAGAGGGCTCGCGAGCACCGCTCCCTGGCCGATCGCGCTCGAGCCGAGATCCAGTTCGCCCTGGATTTCGCCGGCCTTCGGGATCGTGCTCTCCGGGACGCCGGGCAGCCCCGGCGGGTGGTTGAAGCCATAGCTTTCGGCCGTCGCGACCAACCGTCGTGCGCCCAGCTTCACGCCCAGCGGCGCGAACACGGAGTTGCAGGAGACCGCGAAGGAGAGCACCAGGGTGCCGCCGCAGGACTCCGATTCGGAGTTGTGCAGCTTCACGCCGTCGAGCGTGGTCGATGTCGCGTACGGGAAGACCGTGCCGGGGCTGGCGACGTGGTAGCGCAGGATGCCGGTGACGGTCACCATCTTGAACGTGGAGCCGGGTGGCTGCAGATCGTCGAGCCCGATGCCGGCGACCCCGAGGATCTGGCCCGTGGAAGGCTGCATCGCGACGACCCCGCCGTACTGGCCGCCAAGCGCCTTGACGACCGCTTCCTGGATCGGGGCGGAGATCGTGGTCTGCACGTTGCTCCCGCGTCGGGCTTCGGCACGCGCGATCACCCGGCTGCCGGCCAGCAGCACTCCTCCCGGCCGTCCCCGCAGCTTGGCGTCGAAGGCAAGCTCCAGGCCGCTGATGCCGACGATCGCATTTGCCGGCGCCCCTTGGGCCTTCAGCCGGCCCGCCTCCTGCGCCGGGATCGGGCCGACGGCGCCGACGATCGCGCTGGCCGCGGCGCCGAGCGGCGAGATGCGCTGCCCGGGAGCATCCGCTTCGCCGCTGGCGAGGACGGTGCCTGTACGGGTGAGCAGCGCCGCGCGCGGTGGCATATAGGTGTGTCGTTTGAGCAGGGTGCCCGCCGGCAGACCGGGGAACTCCAGCGAGCGCGACCAGGCGATCCGTGCCGCGGACCCGCCGCCGCCCTTGAAGCTGAGCGTGAAGCTCGACCGCAGCGTGCCGAACATGCGGGTGCTCACCTGGACGGGCACCACGATCTTCCCGCCCGCCAGCTCACGCGGCTTGCCCGCGGTGCTGCCGCTCACCGTCGCGAGCTCGGCGGCTTCGCGATAGAGCGAGGCGAACGCCGCCGGCGAGGTGCTGTGCCTGGAGGAGGCGTCGATGTCCGCGTACATCGCCGAGTAGTCGGCTTTGATCCAGGACGCGACGAACCGCGATGCGAGCGTGCGCGCGTAGTTGGAGCCGCCCGAGCTGGCGACCACGCCGATCGCGAACGCGACGATCGCCACCAGCGCGACCACGGGCAGCAGTCTCGCTGCCCTGCTCGGCCTGCGACGGCCGCCGGCGCCTCGTCGCGGGGGCGGGCGCCGCGCCCTCTGCGGCCGTGCGCCATGGGGCCGTCCGCCGCTCCGCGGACCGGATCTGCCGCTGCTCATCGGAGCGCCGATCTGCTCATGGTCTCGACATCTCCGTCAAAGTGACAGTGGCGCACAGTCCGGAACGGTAGAACATTGTGTCATGACCGAGCTTGACTGGATCGTAGTGCTGTTCGCGCTGGCGCTCGCCTGGCTCGGCTACCGGCAGGGCTTCATCGTCGGCGTGCTCTCTTTCGCGGGGTTCGCCGCCGGGGCCTTCATCGGCACCCGTGTGGGCCCGATGCTGCTGCCGCACGGCGCCACCTCGCCATATGCGCCCGCGTTCGGGCTGCTCGGAGCGTTGCTCGCGGGAGCGATCCTCGCCAGCGGCCTGGAGGGCATCGGACGACGGCTGCGGCGGATCCTGCCGCTGCCCGGCCTGCGGCTCCTTGATGGCGGGCTGGGGGCGCTGCTGAGCGTCGCGATCGCGCTGGGCGTCGTGTGGATCGTGGCGGCGGTCGTGGCGCAGGTGCCGGGCGAGAACGCGCTGCGCAACGACATACAGCGTTCGCTGATCCTCAGCGCGTTGAACAGCGTCCTGCCACCCTCCGGCCCGGTCTTGGACGCGCTGGCGCGTCTGGACCCCCTGCCATCGCTGGCGGGGCCCGCGCCCGACGTCGCCCCGCCGAGCCCCGCGATCGCGCGAACGTCGGGGGTACAGGCAGACGCCCCCAGCGTGGTGCGCGTGCTGGGCACCGCCTGCGGACTGGCGATCGAGGGCTCCGGTTGGGTCGCCGCGCCGGACGAGGTCGTCACCAACGCGCACGTGATCGCGGGCGAGTCCGACACCACGGTGCAGGTGGACGGACGGGAGCCGAGCCTGGTGGCGGTGCCGATAGCCTTCGACCCCAAGGACGACATCGCCGTGCTGCACGTGGCGGGGTTGGAAGAGACGGCGCTTCGCCTGGCCTCCGAACCGGCGGAAGGGACCTCCGGCGCGATCCTCGGCTATCCCGAAAACGGGCCTTTCGACGTCCAGCCCGGGCGCATCGGCCGCACGCAGCAGGTGATCTCTCAGGACGCCTATGGCGAAGGCCCGGTCGTACGTCTGCTGACGCCCCTGCGGGGCCTGGTGCGGCCCGGCAACTCGGGCGGGCCGGTCGTGGCGGCCGACGGGCGTGTGCTGGCGACCGTCTTCGCGAGCACGACCGGCGGCGGCACGCCGGGCGGCTATGGCGTCGCCAACGCGACGGTCGCGAAGGTGCTGCGGCAGGCGCGCGGCCCGGTCGGCACCGGGCACTGCACGAGCGCGTAAGGCGCTGCTCTGCCCGGGTCGGGGACCGCCTCGCACCGCCGCGCGAGGGGCGGATGCGATCCCCGTCCGCCTCCAACCGCTACGCTGACCGCCGTGTCCAAGACCCTCGTGATCGCAGAGAAGCCGTCCGTCGGGCGTGACCTCGCGCGCGTCCTGCCGGGCCCGTTCAAGAAGCAGGAGGGCTATCTGGAGGCCGAGGAGTGGGTGATCACCTGGGCCGTCGGTCACCTGGTCCAGCTTGCCGAGCCCGAGGACTACGACGCCAAGTACAAGCGCTGGCGGATGGCTGACCTGCCGATCGTGCCGAGCACGTTCAAGCTCGAGGTCCGCGACGAGCGCTCGCGCAAGCAGATGAACGTCTTGAGCTCGCAACTCAGGCGCGAGGATGTGGAGATGGTCGTGAACGCCTGCGACGCCGGCCGCGAGGGCGAGCTGATCTTCGCCTACATCTACCAGGCGGCCAAGGCGAAGAAGCCCGTCCAGCGGCTGTGGCTGAACTCGATGACCACGGCGGCGATGAAGGAGGCGTTCGCGACGCTGCGTCCGGCGGCGGACTACACGCTGCTGGAGGAGGCCGCGCGCTCACGCTCGGAGGCCGACTGGATCGTGGGCATGAACGCCACAAGGGCGGCGACGATCCGCCTGAAATCATCCTTCGACGGAGCCGTCTCGCTCGGACGGGTGCAGACGCCGACGCTTGCGATCGTGGTGCGCAGGGAGGAAGAGATCAAAGCCTTCGTTCCCGAGCCCTACTGGCTCGTGGACGCCACATTCGCCGCTCAGCCCCTCCCCGACGGCGACGCCGAGCGGATCTACGACGGGCGATACCACGCCGGCAGCAAGCCACGAATCGCCAGCGAGCAGGAGGCGGATGCGGTCGTCTCGGCCTGTCGCGGGGGCACCGGCACGGTCACCAAGCTGGAGCGCAAGGAGCAAAGGGAGCGCGCTCCGATGCTCTACGACCTCACCTCGCTGCAACGGGAGGCCAACACCCGCTTCGGCTTCTCGGCCAGGCGCACGCTTGGGGCGGCCCAACGCCTCTACGAGGAGCACAAGGCGCTCACATATCCCCGCACCAACTCGCGCTGGCTGACCAAAGACATGATCGCCGAGCTCAAGCCGACGGCCGCGCTGCTGGGCGCCCAGCGCGAGTACGCCAAGGCGGCGGCCTACGTGACCGGTCTCGACCTGCTGCCGCTCGCGAGGGTGGTCAACGACTCGAAGGTCACTGACCACCACGCGATCATCCCGACCAAGGCCGAGCACCGCGTGGAGCGCATGGATGACGACGACAAGCGCATCTATGACATGGTGGCGCGGCGCTTCCTGGCGGTGTTCCATCCCGAGGCGGTGTTCGAGAACACGCGCGTGGAGACGACCGTCAGCGCGGGTGGGGCGGACCACGTCTTCCGCACGCGCGGCAAGCTGCTGCTGGAGCCCGGCTGGCGCGGCGTCTATGGCGAGAGCGCAGCCGGCGGCAGCGCGGGCGGGAGCTCGGCCCGCGGTCAGGGCGAGGGAGGCGAGGAGGACGAGGACGTCGACCAGCAGCTTCCGAAGCTGAACGAGGGCGAGAGCGCGCAGGTGCGCGAGATCGCAGGCGTGCGCAAGGAAACCAAGCCTCCGCGCCGCTACAGCGACGCATCGCTGCTGGCAGCGATGGAGACCGCGGGCAAGCTGGTCGACGATGACGAGCTGCGCGAGGCGATGAAGGACTCCGGCATCGGCACCCCGGCCACCAGGGCCGCGATCATCGAGCGACTGATCCAGGTCGGCTACATCGAGCGCGACGGGCGCTCGCTGGTGGCGACCGAGAAGGGTTGCAGCGTCGTACGGCTGCTGGACTCGCACGCGCTCACCTCTCCGGAGATGACGGGCAACTGGGAGCACCGGCTGGGCCTGATCGAGAACGGGCAGGACTCGCGCGAGAAGTTCATGAAGGACATCGCGGGCTTCGCCGGCGAGACGGTGCACGAGCTCGACGAGAAGCTCAAAGACGTTCGGATCCCGCGCGCCCGCCTGGGGCCCTGTCCGGTTTGCGGGCACGACATCGTCGAGAACCGCAAGGGCTACTCCTGCTGGAGCCGGACAGATCCGGGCTGCGGCTTTGTGATCTGGAAGGACAAGGCCGGCAAGAAACTGCCGGTGGCCGTCGCCAAGGAGCTGATCAAGACCGGCTACACCGAGCGCGCGGTCTCCGGCTTCCGCGGTCGCAGCGGCCGCAGCTTCAGAGCGCATCTGGCCCTGCACCAGAACCCGGAGGGGCGCTGGCGGCTGGAGTTCAACGAGCAGTGGGCGCGCGAAGGCGAGAAGCCGCCGGACGCCGAGGCCGAGGCGGGCGCGGCGGCGGGCGGAGCGGCGGCCGGCGCTGCCGAGCGCGAGACGGCCCGCAGCGCTGCGTAGCACCGGCCCTCAGACGACGCGTCGGACCGGTGCGCAAGGATGAGCGCTCATGCCGATCACGTTGATCACGGGCCCCGCCAACGCGGGCAAGGCCAAGGCGGTGCTCGACGCCGTCGCTCGCCACGTCAGCCGCGGAGAGCAGCCGGTGCTTGTCGTGCCGACGGGGGCCGACGCGGACCGCTACCGGCAGGAGCTGGCGCGCGAAGGCCCGATCGCGGGTGTGAGCGTGAGCGTCTTCGCGGGGCTGCTGGAGCGCGTGGCGCGCTGCGCCGCGGCGGATGAGCAGGAGCTCGGCCGCCCGCCGCTCAGCACGCTGGCGCGCGAGCAGGTGCTCTGCGCGCTGGCAGCGAAGATGCAGAGCTCGCCGGGCGGCCCGCGGCGGCTCGCGCGCGCTCTGAGCGGGGCGATCGCCGAGTTGCAGGCAGCCGACGTGAGCCCCGCGCAACTGCGGGCCAGCCTGGGCGCGGGCCCGGAGGGCCAGATCGAGTTGCGCGCCCGGATGCTCGTGGAGCTGCACGAGCGATATAGCGCCGTCCTTGCGCGGAATGGCCTGCTGGACGCAGAGTTGCGCGCGCGCCGGGCGCTCGATGTCCTGCGTCGCCGTCCCTCGCTCTGGCGCGCCGGCGCGGGCCCGCAGCCGGTGCTCCTCTACGGCTTCGACGACCTCACCAGCCTGGAGATGGACACGGTCGAGACGATCGGTATCGCCGTGGACGCGCACGTCACGGTGGCGCTTGCCTACGAGGCCGGCCGCGTGGCCTTCGCGGGCCGCGCCTGGGCCTTCCAGGAGCTTGCGCCGCGTGCGGCCGAGCACGTCGCGCTCGGGCCGCGCCGCGACTACTACGCCGCTGCATCCCGAGCCGCGCTGCACCACCTGGAGCGACGGCTGTTCGAGGAGGAGGACAACGGCGGGGCTGGGACCGCGAACGGCGGGGCTGGGACCGCGATCGGCGGGGCTGGGCCGGCGCTGGCGGGCGAGCAGCTCTCGCTCACGGAGTCCTGCCAGCAGAGCGATGGCGGCGAGAGCGAGCACGGCCTGGACGTGTCGGCAGCGGAGTGCATCCGCCTGCTTCCCGCCGGCTCCCCGCAGGAGGAGGCCGCGCTGATCGCCGGCCAGGCGCGTGCTCTGATCCAGGATGGCATCTCGCCACCCGAGATCGCGATCGTGCATCGCGCGCCCGCCAGCGTGGCGGATCACCTGGCGCAGGCGCTCGACGCCGCCGGAGTCCCGCACGGGATCGCGAGCAGGGCCAGATTCGCCGACGCCGCGCTCGGCAGGGCGCTCACGGGCCTGTTCGCCTGCGGCTGTGAAGGCGTCGAAGGTCGCGGCGCGGCGAGTCTCGCCGACCTGCTTGCCTGGCTGCGCGCGCCCGGCTTGCTCGAGCGCGAGCATCTGGCAGACCGCCTGGAGGCGCGAGCACGGCAGGCCGGCGTGCGCGACGCCGCGGGCGCCAGGCGGATATGGGAGCGGGACGGCTGGACTCTGGATGCCATCGATCGCGTCAGGGAGGCGGCCGGCCGCGGATCGGTGTCTCTGCTCGAGTGCGCGCGCCGCGAGCTGATGCGCCTGTTCACCGTCCCGCGGGCGGGCGTGGCGGAGGTTCTCGACCTGCGCCGGCAGGAGGCCGCGCTTGCGGTTCAGGCAGGCATGAAGGCGATCGCGGAGCTGCTGGAGCTGGCGGCTCTCGACACCGCTCTGCTGGGCGGAGTGCAGGGGGTCCTGGACGCCCTGGCAAGCGTCGAGTTGCCGAGACCGAATGTTCCGCGAGAAGCAGGAGTGGCGCTGCTGGACCCGCTGGCGCTGCGCGCACGACGCGTGCGGGTGCTCTTCGCGTGTGGCCTGCAGGAGGGAGTCTTCCCTGCCGCTTCGAGAGCCGACCCGATCCTCTCCGAGGAGATGCGCGCGCGCCTGGCCTCGATCTGCGGTCCACGTGCGGGGCGCCGGCAGGATCCGCTCGCGGCCGAGCGCTACCTGCTCTACGCGACCGTCTCGCGTCCAGAGGAGCGGCTCTACCTGAGCTGGCATGAAAGCGGTCAGGGCGGAGCGGCAAGCGCTCCTTCGCTGTTCCTGGACGACGTCTGCGATCTGTTCGGGCCGCATCTGCGCGGTCCGCGTCCGGGGGGTGGGCCGGTGCAGGCCGAGCACGAGTGGACCCGGGTCGGCGCGCAGGAGGAGCAGGGAGCCGGCGAGCAGGCGCCCCGGGGGGCGGGCCTTGCCGGCGCGACGGGCGTGAGCGGCACGGCCGGCGGGTGGACGCAGCGCCTGATGCCGGAGCTGCGCGAGCGTGAGCTCTGGTCTGCCTCCTCCTTGGAGCGCTGGAGCGCCTGCCCGGCGAGCTGGCTCATCGAGCGGCTGCTGAGGGCGCAGGACCTCGAGCCCGAGCCGGAGCCGCTTGCGCGCGGGTCGCTTGCGCATGCCGTGCTCGGCGACGTGTTCGAAGGACTGCGCGAGCAGACCGGGTCGGCGAGGCTGACTGCCGCCAGCCTCCAGACGGCACGACGCCTGATGGCGCAGGCACTGGAGCGCCGCGAGCCAGACCGGCCGCTGACGGTCGCGCAGGAGCGCCTGCCGATTGCCCGGCGCCGCCTGGAAGTGGACCTCGATCGCTATCTCCAGCACGCCGCGCAGCAGAGCAATCCGCTGGAGCCGACCCATATCGAGCTCTCCTTCGGCTTTCCCGACGAGCCCGGCAGCCTGCCGGCCCTGAAGCTCGCGGACGGCGTGCTGCTGCGCGGGCGCATCGACCGGGTGGACGTCGGGCCGGGTGGGCAGGCGGTCGTCTATGACTACAAGACCGGTCGCATCGGCAGCGGGCACTCCGGCGTCAAATGGCTGCAGAGCGGACACTTCCAGATGGCGCTCTACATGCGCGTCGTGGGCGAGCTGCTCGGGCTCGACGTCGTCGCGGGGCTCTATCAGCCCCTGGGCGGCAGCGATCTGCGCCCGCGCGGCCTGCTGGACGGCGATGCGGGCCTGGAGATCGCCCGCGTGCGCACGGACATCTGCGACCGCGAGCGGATCGACGAGCTCGTCTCTGAGGTGTGCGAGAGCGCCGTGCAGGCCGCGCGCCAGGCCCAGGCTGGACAGATCGAGGCCAGACCCGCGACGTGCTCCTACGCGGGCGGCTGCATGCATCCGACCATCTGCCGATGCAGGTGCTGAGCTCTGGCGCCGGATCTCGGGCGCTGACGGACGAGCAGGAGACGGCAGCCGCCAGACGGGTGGGGTCGATGCTGCTCGCGGCCGCGGCGGGCAGCGGCAAGACCTCGGTGCTCGTCGAGCGCTACGTGCGGGCGGTGCTCGACGACGGGATCGATCCCGCGAGGATCCTGGCGATCACGTTCACCGAGCGGGCAGCTTGGGAGCTGCAGGAGCGCATTCGCGCGCGCCTGCGGGACCTCGGTCGCCGCGAGCTGGCGCGCGACACCGAGTCCGCCTCGATCGGCACGATCCACGGCTTCTGTGCGCGGCTCCTGCGCGCGGACCCGCTCGCGGCGGGCCTCGCGCCGAGCTTTGTGATCCTCGAGGAGCCGACCGCCGCTCGCCTGCGCGCCGCCGCGTTCACCGACGCTCTGGCCGGCGCCATGCGGGCCGCCGACCAGGATCAGCTCGACGCGGCGACCGCCTACAGCCCGGATCGCCTGCGCCAGATCGTGGGCTCCACGTACGCCGAGCTGCGCAGTCGCGGCCAGTCGCAGCCTGCGCTTGCGCAGGCCCCCGCCGGCGCGTCGCCCTCCGCGCTTGCCGCATACACGTTGCTGAGCATGCTGCTCGTCGGCTACGGGGAGGCGTATGAGCAGCGCAAGCACGAGCGCGCGGCCCTCGACTTCGACGATCTCGAGCTGCGGGCTCTGCGCCTGCTGGAGCAGCCGCCTGTCCGAGCAAGGTGGATGGAGCGGTTCGACATGCTCATGGTCGACGAGTTCCAGGACACCAACCGTCGCCAACTGGCGCTGTTGCGCGCGATCGAGGGCGAGAACCTCTTCACGGTCGGCGACGAGTGGCAGTCCATCTACGGCTTTCGGCATGCCGACGTGGAGGTGTTTCGCCAGCGCGAGGGAGAGATGTCCTGCAGGGGCGCAAGCCTCGCGTTGACACGCAACTTCCGCAGCCGGCCCGGCATCATCGAGGTCGTCAACACCGTCTTCTCCGCGCGCTTCGGCGAGCGCTTCACCGCGCTGAGCGCCGCGCGTGAGCCGGCGCCGGGGACGGACGCCGCGGTCGAGATGCTGATCACCGACACGCGCGGCTGGGACCTGGAGGATGCCGGCGAGGGGCTCGCGCCCGAGGCTGCCGGCCAGGCGCCCGCATGGCGTCAGGCGGAGGCCCGCCTGCTGGCGGGCCGCTTGCGGGCGCTGGTCGACCAGGAGCGCGCCCGGCCTGGTGAGATCGCCGTGCTGCTGCGATCGATGACCGACGTGTCTCTCTACGAGAGCGCGCTGCGTCAGCGCGGGCTGCCGACCTCCAGCGCGAGCGCCGATATCTGGCAGGCGATCGAGGTCCAGGACGCGATCTGCGGGCTGCGCGCGCTGGCAAACCCGCTCGACGAGCTCGCGCTGCACGGCGTGCTGGCCGGGCCACGCGTCGGCTTGCACGCGGACGCGCTGTGGCAGCTTGCGCGCGCCGGCAGGGACGAGGGTGGCGGCCGCGGGCTCTGGCGCGGCGTCTGCCGGACTGTGGCATCGCCCGAGGGACTTCAGATGCTGACGCCGGACGAGCGCCGCCGGCTTGCGCGCTTTCACGCTCGCTTCGTGGAGGAGCGCCGGCGTGCCGGCGAACAGACCCTCGCCGCGCTCGTGCTCCTCGTTTCGAGCGGGACGCAGCCCTCCGGCGAGCAGGCGGCGCGGCCGGCCGCCATCGACACGCTTCAGCGGCTGGCCGAGGACTTCGAAGCGCTCGAAGGCCGTGACCTGCGGGGCTTCGTCGAACACCTGGAGCAGCTCGCTCGCACGCGCGCCGTGATCGGCGCCGGCACGCCTGCCGGCGAGTCGGAGGCGGTGCGCCTGATGAGCATCCATGCCGCGAAGGGATTGGAGTTCCCGGTCGTGTGCGTGGCCGACCTCGGCCGCTCGGGCAGCGGGCGCGAAGCTCCGCATCTGCTGGTCGAGGAGGACCGTGTGGGGCTGCGTCTGCCCCTCCTCGACGGCAGCGGCCCGGAGGAGCTCTTCGACTACGCGGATCTGCTGCGGGAGCGGTCGCAGGCTGAAGAGCAGGAGGAGGACAGGATCCTCTACGTGGCGATGACGCGCGCCCGGGAGGTGCTGCTGCTCAGCGGCGCGGCGAGCTTCGAGCGCTGGCCCAAGGACACCGCCGGGTGCGCCCCGATCGCCTGGATCGCCCCGGCGCTGCTCACGGACCTGCCGGCCCGGCTGGCGGCCGTCGGCGAGCAGACGGTCGAGCGCTCAGGAGCCGAGCCGTGGGGAGCCGAGCCCGAATCGGTCGGCCACCTGTCCTGTGTCCTGAACAAGCCCGCGGGCGCTGGGCCGGCCGCGGAGGGAGGCGCCGCGTTGAAGGCCCGAACGGCCGGTGGGCATGTCGGTGAGCCGCCCATCTCGACCGCCAGAGCCGTCGACTCGGGGGAGGGCGCCGGCGATGTTCTGGCCACGGGTCTCCGCGAACAGCCGGCGGAGCATCTCGGGGTGGGGGCATTTCTGAGCTACACGGCGCTGAACGAGCTCGAGCGCTGCGGATACAGGCACTACCTCGAACGTGTTCTGGGTCTGGCGCCGGTGCCGGCGGGCGCCGCCTCGGCTCCGCGGGCGCCGAGGCCGGCGGCCGACCGTGCGCGCGCGATGGGAGATCTGACGCACCGCCTGATGGAGCGGCTGGACTTCTCGGGCGTGCGGCAGACGAGCCACGGAGAGGTGATGCGTGCTGCCGCGCAGAGCGCACAGCGCATCGACTCGGCGGCGTGCGAGGAGATCGTCACGATGCTGCGCGGGCTGGCGCGCACGCCATTGGCGGCGAGGCTGGCTCGTGTCCGATCGCTTGCCACCGAGCAGCCGTTCAGCTTCGCCATGGTGGACTGCCAGACCACGATCACCGGCGTCTTCGACGCGATCGCCCACGAGCAGGACGGCTCCTGCCTGGTGATCGACTACAAGACCAGCGCGGTCTCCGAAGGCGAGGATCTCGAGGCGCTGGTGCGGCGCGACTACGAGTTGCAGCGCTTGATCTACGCGCTTGCGGCACTGCGCGACGGCGCGGCCACGGTCGAGGTGGCGCATTGGTATCTGCATAGACCTGAGGAGCCCGCGGTGGCGTGCTTCGCGGTCGCGGAGCTCGCGGACCTGGAAGCGCGCCTGCAAGCTCGTGTGGCGGCGGCGCGCGCGCGTGGCTTCGCGGTCAGCGACATGCCTTGCGTCCGTCTGTGTGGCACCTGTCCGGGCTGCGGCGGGCTGTGCTCGTGGCCGGCGGAGGTGGCGATGCGTGAGCGTCCGCCCGAGTAGGACACGCGCCCTTGTTGGCGCTCCTGGATCTGCGACCCTCTTAGAGTCTGTCCGCACGCGATCTGGGATGCGCGTTTGCCGCGGGCAACGCCGGCAATGGACAGAGTGGGATGACAGCCGATTCGCAACAGAGCCCAAGCCACCCGACCCGTTCCCACGGTGGCGATCACGCGCCGGCGGGCCAGCAGGGGGATGGTCCCACGGATGTGGCGCTGTTCGCGCGCATGCACGGCGACGGCGACCAGCGGGCGCGTGAGGCGCTGATCGAGCGTTACCTGCCGCTGGCCCGCAGGCTCGCTCGGCGCTATCAGCGCACCGAGGAGCCGATGGACGATCTCGTGCAGGTCGCCTCGCTCGGGCTGATCAAGGCGGTCGACCGCTTCGACGCGGGTCGCGAAATCCTGTTCTCCAGCTACGCCGTTCCCACGATTCTCGGGGAGCTGAAGCGTCACTTCCGCGATCGTACATGGTCGGTGCGCGTGCCGCGCGATCTTCAGGAGCTCGCGCTGCGCATCGACCAGGCAGTCAGCGCGCTCTCGGCGAACAGCGGCCGGGCGCCGGCTGTGGTGGAGATCGCCGAGGCGGTGGGGGTCAGCGAGGAGCGCGTGCTGGATGCGATGGAGGCTGCCGGCGCGTACCACGCCGGTTCGCTGGACGCGCCCCGCGGCTCCCGGCAGGGCGAGGACTCAGGCGAGACGCTCGCCGATTCGCTGGGCGCCGACGAGAGCGGCTTCGAACGCGCGGAGGACCGCGCCACGCTGGAGCCGCTGCTGGCACACGTCTCCGCGCGGGAGCGTCTGGTGTTGCAGATGCGCTTCGCCGAAGGGATGACCCAGGCCGAGATCGGCGACCGGATCGGCGTTTCCCAGATGCAGGTCTCGCGGCTGATCAGGCAGGCGCTGGCCCGGCTGCGCGCGGGCCTGGAAGATCAGTCCGCCGGGCCCTGATCGGCGAGTCGCTGCAGAGCCGTCCCAGGCGTGCCGCCCGGGCTAGTCCGGCTGTCGGCCGCGTCGAGACCGCGTCGCGCAAAGCCAAGCTCCAAAACCAGTTCGTCGTCCTGTCCGCCCGCCGAGGACTCGACACGGATCTCGTCCGCGATCGGCTTCAGCACGTCACCGACGCCGGGCAGCGAGGTCGCCTCGGCCAGGCTGATGGCGCCTCCCGCGGCAAGCGCGCCGACGCGCAGCTCCATGCCGCCCGGGCGCGTGTGCACCGTGAACTCCACATGCCCGTCGGCGGTGTGCTCGCCCGCGTGCGCTCCCAGCGCGTCGCAGATCACCATCGCGTCGTCGAGCCGGTCGACGGGGCATGCCGCGCGGGCCAGCATCATCGCCACCACGCGGGTGAGCAGCGGCCCGGCAAGCGGCCCTGTCCGCACGCGCAGGACGGCCGAGTTGGCGCTGCTCGCGCTGTCGGCGCCAGGCTCGCTCACAGACTGCCTTCGAGCGGCTGCTCGTCAGGGCGCAGCAGCGAGAATCCCATCCTGACCTCGGTGTGGCCACGGTCGTCGCGGCCTAGCTGGACGGTGTCCGCCAGCGAGGCGATCAGCGGCAGCCCGAGTCCGAGTCCTGGGCTGTCGGGACGAGGGCTGATCCCGTTGCCGCGGTCGCGCACCACGACCGTCAGATGCTCGCCGGCGACGGTGGCGCTCACTTCCAGCGGGCCCTCTACGCCCTCCGGGTAGGCGTGGACGACCACGTTCGTGCATGCCTCGGTGACCGCGAGCCGCAGATCGGAGAGCATCTGCTCGCTGACGCCGTACGTCTCGCCGAGCGCGCCGAACGCATGGCGGACGATCGCGATGTTCTCTGCTCGCGCCGGTAGAGCGATCTCGATGTCGGAGGTCTGCGCGTGTATGGCTTCTGCTGTTGGGGACATGGCGTTGCCCTGGTGATCATGGTCCCCCGGATGGGGGGTTTTCACACGTGGGAGCCGACCTCCAGGCAGCGGCTGCGAGGATTCCTCGCAGGCGCTGCGCCCGCCGATGGAAACCCATCGGGTCCGCCGTCCGGTCCCATTCGCTCGCAGGATACGCGAGAGCGAAGCTTTTGCGCTCCAATCTTCGTCCAGTGCGGGCTGCTCGCGCGCCGTCATCTGGATTCGCTTGGCGAGCGCACCGCGATGCTAGGCTTTCAGGCTCCGCCTGGGGTCGACGCCTGGCCGTGTCAGCGCACGGTCACGTCGGCGTACTGGCATACCTAGATCCCTCGTGTGCACCAAGCCGCCAGGGGAGCACCGCGATGACTTCCAAGAACATGCAGCCGCCGACGGCCGTCGGACTCTACGACCCTCGCTTCGAGCACGACGCGTGCGGCGTCGGCATGGTCGCGCGCCTGGACAACACGCCGACGCACGAGGTGGTCGCGATGGCGATCGCGGCGCTGGAGAACCTCGAGCACCGCGGGGCCGCCGGCGCAGACCCGCGCACCGGCGACGGCGCGGGGATCCTGATGCAGATGCCCGACGAGCTGCTGCGGGCGGTGGTCGACTTCGAGCTGCCGCCGGCCGGCTCCTACGGCGTGCTGATGTGCTTCCTGCCGCGGGAGGCGCAGGCGCGCCGGCGGCTGGAGACGTTGCTGGAAGACACCGTGGTCGCTGAGGGCCAGCGCGTGCTCGGCTGGCGCGAGGTGCCGGTGCAGCCCGAGCACTGCGGCGAGGTGGCCGGGCGCGCGCGGCCGGAGATCCGGCAGCTCTTCGTGGGCGCGGGCGAGGCGGAGGCGGCCGACCAGGATGCCTTCGAGCGCAAGCTGTACGTGATCAGGCGCGTCTGCGAGCTCTCAGAGCGCGGAGAGGGCCTCTACGTCAGCTCGAGCTCCTCGCGCACCATCAACTACAAGGGGATGCTGATCAGCTTCCAGCTTGCCAGCTTCTACCCGGACCTCGGCGACACGCGCTGCAAGAGCGCTGTGGCGCTTGTGCACTCGCGCTTCTCGACCAACACGTTCCCGAGCTGGGAGCTCGCACACCCCTACCGGGTGATCTGCCACAACGGCGAGATCAACACCCTGATGGGCAACATCAACTGGATGCGCGCTCGCGAGAGCGAGCTTCAGAGCGAGCTCTTCGGGGATGACCTGAAGAAGATCCTGCCGGTCGTGGCGCCGGGCAACTCCGACTCGGCGACCTTCGACAACGTGATCGAGCTGCTGCTGCTCGCCGGGCGCTCGTTGCCGCACGCGGCGATGATGATGATCCCCGAGGCATACCGGGGCCGCGACGACCTGCCGGAGGAGCTGACGGGCTTCTACGCCTACCACTCCTGCCTGATGGAGCCGTGGGACGGGCCTGCAGCGGTCGCCTTCACCGACGGGCGCGTGGTCGGCGCGACCCTCGACCGCAACGGCCTGCGTCCGGGCCGCTGGGTGCTGACCCGCGACGGCCACGTCGTGCTCGGCTCCGAGGCCGGCCTGCTGCCGGTCGAGCCGAAGGAAGTCGTGCGCTACGGCCGCCTGCAGCCCGGCAAGCTCTTCTTCGTCGACCTGCAGCAGGGGAGGATCGTGCAGGACGGCGAGATCAAGCACCAGATCGCCACCCAGAAGCCATACGGCGAGTGGTACGCGCAGCGCTCGGTGCCCTTCGCGGAGCTGCCGCCCTCAGACCAGGTCACGATCTCGGACCAGAAGCTCTCCACTCGCCAGCGCGCCTTCGGCTACAGCCAGGAGGATCTGCGCGTGCTGCTGGAGCCGATGGCGCGCGACGCCCAGGAGCCGATCGGGTCGATGGGCAACGACCTCTCCCTGGCCGTGCTCTCCGATCAGGCGCCGCCGCTCTTCTCCTACTTCAAGCAGCTCTTCGCCCAGGTCACCAACCCGCCGATCGACCCGATCCGCGAGGAAATCGTGATGAGCCTCTCCACGACCCTCGGCACCGAGCTCAACCTGTTCGCCGAGAGTCCCGAGCACGCCCACCAGCTCATCCTGGACCAGCCGATCCTGCTCAACCGGGAGCTGGAGACGCTGCGCCACGTCTCCCACGAGGTCTTCGCGGCACGCACGATCGACATCACCTGGCGCCCCGGAGACGAGCCCGAGGGGCAGGGCGCGCGCGGTATGGAGAAGGCGATCCAGCGGATCTGCGGCGAAGCGCACGAGGCGATCGCCGAAGGCGTGAACATCATCGTGCTCTCCGACAGGCTGATCGGCCCCAAGCGCGTGCCGGTTCCCTCGCTGCTGGCTGTCGCCGCGGTGCACCACCACCTCGTGCGGGAGGGCACGCGCCTGCGCGCCGGCATCATCCTGGAGTCCGGCGAGCCGCGCGAGGTGCACCACTTCGCCACCCTGATCGGCTACGGCGCCAGCGCGATCAACCCCTACCTGATGCTGGAGAGCCTGGACGCGCTGGTCTTCGAAGGCAAGGTCAAGGCCGCCGATGGCGGGGAGCTCTCCCCCCAGCAGGCGGCCGCCAACGTCGTCAAGGCGATCGGCAAGGGCCTGCTGAAGACGATCTCCAAGATGGGGATCTCCACGATCCAGTCCTACTGCGGAGCGCAGATATTCGAGGCGGTCGGCCTGGAGCGGGCGCTGATCGACAGGCACTTCACGGGTACTGCCTCGCGCATCGGGGGCGTGGGCATCGAGGTGCTCGCGCAGGAGGCGCTGGAGCGTCACGGCCGCGCGTATCCGGCGCCGCACGACGACCTTTTGCCGGTGGGCGGCATCTATGCCTGGCGCCGCGACGGCGAGCACCACATGTGGAATCCCGAGACGATCGCGCTGGTCCAGCACGCGGTCCGCTGCGCCAACGGCGAGGTCCCCCGGGCGCTGGAGGGCGAGCGGGAGGCGCTTGAAGCGATCCGCGCAAGCGAGGCCTACTCCAAGTACCAGGAGTACGCGCGCGCGGTGAACGACGACGCGGCGGCAAAGGCGACCCTGCGCGGCCTGCTCGCCTTCCGCGAGGGGGAGCGACGCGCGATTCCGCTGGAGGAGGTCGAGCCGGCCAAGGAGATCGTGCGCCGCTTCTGCACGGGCGCGATGAGCCTCGGCTCGATCTCGCGCG
Organism: Solirubrobacterales bacterium; assembly: GCA_027315115.1. GTDB lineage: Bacteria > Actinomycetota > Thermoleophilia > Solirubrobacterales > Solirubrobacteraceae > Palsa-744. Next base: position 48,098 of record DAHUYQ010000042.1, read on the forward strand.
AGGCTCACGAGACGCTCGCGATCGCGATGAACCGCCTCGGCGGGCGCTCCAACACCGGCGAGGGCGGCGAGGATCCCTCGCGCTTCACGCCGGACCCCAACGGCGACCGCCGCCGCTCGGCGATCAAGCAGGTCGCCTCCGGCCGCTTCGGCGTGACGATCCACTATCTCGTCAACGCCGACGAGCTGCAGATCAAGATGGCCCAGGGCGCCAAGCCCGGCGAGGGCGGCCAGCTCCCAGGCCACAAGGTCGACGAGTACATCGGCTCGATCCGCCACACCACCCCGGGCGTGGGCCTGATCTCACCGCCGCCGCACCACGACATCTACTCGATCGAGGATCTCAAGCAGCTCATCTACGACCTGCGCTGCTCCAACCCGACCGCACAGGTGTCGGTCAAGCTCGTATCCGAGGTCGGGGTCGGCACGATCGCCGCAGGCGTCTCCAAGGCCAACGCCGACCGCGTCCTGATCGCCGGCCACGACGGCGGCACGGGCGCCTCGCCGCTCTCCTCGATCCAGGCCGCCGGCGTGCCGTGGGAGATCGGCCTGGCCGAGACCCAGCAGACGCTCGTGCTCAACGACCTGCGCTCGCGGATCGTCGTGCAGACCGACGGGCAGCTCAAGACCGGCCGCGACGTCGTGATCGCTGCGATGCTCGGCGCCGACGAGATGGGCTTCTCCACCGCGCCGCTGATCGCCACCGGCTGCATCATGATGCGCGCCTGCCACCTGAACACCTGCCCGGTCGGGATCGCCACGCAGGACCCGGAGCTGCGCAAGCGCTACAAGGGCACCCCCGAGCACGTCGTCAACTTCTTCTTCTTCGTCGCCGAGGAAGTGCGCGAGATCCTGGCCTGCCTCGGCCTCCGCTCCCTGGACGAAGCGATCGGCCGCGTCGACCTGCTGGCGGCCCGCGAGGCGATCGACCACTGGAAGGCGCGCGGGGTGGACCTCACGCACATCCTCACCCACGTCGAGCTGCCTGAAGACGCTCCGCGGCGGCGGATCGAACCGCCGCCAGCGGTGCTCAAGGACGCGCTGGACTGGGAGCTGGTGCAGAAGGCGCAGCCCGCGATCGAGCGCGGCGAGCCGGTCCGCATCCAGACCCCGATTCGCAACCTCAACCGCTGCGTCGGCGGCATCCTCTCCAGCCACGTCGCCCGCGGGCACGGCGCTCAGGGGCTGCCGCAGGACACGATCGTCGTGGAGATGGAGGGCTCGGCGGGACAGACCTTCGGCGGCTGGCTTGCGCCGGGCGTGACCTTCACGCTCTCCGGCGACGCCAACGACTACGCCGGCAAGGGCCTCTCCGGCGGCGTGCTGGCGGTGCGGCCGCGCGAGGGCATGAGCGAGAGCTTCGTAGCCGAGGAGAACGTGATCGTGGGCAACACGGTGCTCTACGGCGCGACTCGCGGCCGAGCCTTCTTCCGCGGGCTGGCCGGCGAGCGCTTCGCCGTGCGCAACTCCGGCGCCCGCACGGTCGTGGAGGGAGTCGGCGACCACGGCTGCGAGTACATGACCGGCGGCGTCGTGGTGGTGCTGGGACCGACCGGACGCAACTTCGCCGCCGGCATGAGCGGCGGCGTCGCCTACGTGCTCGACGAGGCGGGAACCTTCAAGGAGCGCTGCAACATGGGCATGGTCGGCTTCGAAGCGCTCTCGGAAGCCGACGTGAGCGAGCTGCGCGAGCTGATCGAGGAGCACATGCGGCGCACCGGCTCGCCGGTCGCCGAGCGGGTGCTCGCAGGCTTCGAGGCGCTGCTGGCCGGCGGGGCCTTCGTGAAGGTGATGCCGCATGACTACAAGCGCGTGCTCGCCGAACGAGCGCAGCGCGCCGCCGCGCGGCAGGCGGGCGCTCACGCAGGCGGCAACGGCGGCGCGCCTGCGCGCTCGCTGGGCGTCGTCGGGGCGGCCTCCGCCGCAGGCGCCGAGCCTGAGCAGGAGCGCGGCTGATGGGCAAGCTTGGAGGCTTCCTGCAGATCGAGCGTCACGGCATCCGGTACCGCGATCCCGTTCAGCGCGTCCATGACTACAAGGAGTTCGTCGCCGAGCGGCCCGAAGGCGAGCTGCGCGACCAGGGCGCCCGCTGCATGGAATGCGGCGTGCCGTTCTGCCACAACGGCTGTCCGCTCGGCAACCTGATCCCGGACTGGAACGACCTGGTCTACCGTGGCCGCTGGCGCGAGGCGATCGACCAGCTCCACGCGACCAACAACTTCCCCGACTTCACGGGCCGGCTCTGCCCGGCGCCGTGCGAGGCGGCATGCGTGCTGGAGATCCGCGAGGGCGAATCGGTGACGATCAAGCAGATCGAGCACGCCATCATCGATCGAGCGTTCTCCGAGGGCTGGGTGACCGCGCAGCCGCCGCGCAAGGAGACCGGCCGCAGCGTCGCGGTGATCGGCTCCGGCCCCGCCGGGATGGCGGCGGCGCAGCAGCTTCGCCGTGCCGGGCACGCCGTCGTGCTGTTCGAGCGCGACGAGGCCGCCGGAGGGCTCGTGCGCTTCGGGGTGCCCGACTTCAAGATCGAGAAGCAGATCGTGGAGCGGCGCGTGCAGCAACTGGTCGACGAGGGCGTGGAGCTGCGCTGCGGCGTCGAGGTGGGACGCGACATCGACGTGAGGGAGCTGCGCGAGCGCTTCGACGCGATCGTGCTGGCGACCGGCGCGCGCGTGCCGCGCGACCTGCCTGTTCCGGGTCGCGAGCTGCCAGGCGTTCACTTCGCGATGGACTACCTCTACCAGCGCAACCGCTTCGTGGCTGCCGAGCACGGTCCGCAGCCAACGGTCCCCGCGCCTGGGCATCTGCCGCAGATCACCGCCGCCGGCAAGCACGTGGTCGTGATCGGCGGCGGCGACACCGGCGCCGACTGCGTCGGCAACTCGCTGCGCGAGGGCGCCGCCTCGATCGTGCAGCTCGAGCTCCTGCCGCTTCCCCCCGAGCACCGGCCCGATGACCGCACGCCCTGGCCGCTATGGCCGCTGAAGTACAGGCGCAGCTATGCCATGGAAGAGGCGCTGCAGGTCGGGCTCGGCGAGCAGGACTACTCCGTCGCCACCACCACCTTCCTGCCCGGCCCCGACGGCGCGGTCGGCTCGCTGCGAATCGCGCAGGCCCAGAGCGCGCCGCCGTTCGCCGCCGTGCCCGGCACCGAGCGCGAGCTGCCGGCGCAGCTCGTGTTGCTCGCGATGGGCTTCCTGGGCCCCGATCAGCATCTGCTGGAGCAGCTTGGCGTCGAGCGGGATCAGCGCAGCAACGTGAAGGCCGTCAAGCCGTACACGACTTCTGTCAATGGCGTGTTCGCCGCCGGCGACGCGCGCCGGGGCCAGTCGCTGATCGTGTGGGCGATCAACGAGGGCCGCCAGTGTGCGCGCATGGTCGACAGGTATCTGAAGGGCCTCTCCGGCCATGGGCCCCAGGACGAGGGACTGGCCGGCCATGCGGACGCCGACGAAGGTCCCGAGGGGCCGCCGCAGCATGCGGCGCCCGGGATCTCGGCCGGCTGACCGGCGCACGCGAGCAGAGCGCGCGAAGCGCCGCGCGCCTTCGACTAGGCTTGAGGGCGATGGAACAGACCAGCGCACATGACGCCGTCGCGTCCGCTCGCTCAGGACAGGCGCTGCCCCGCACCTGCATCATCGGCGCCGGCTCCTCCGGGATCACGGCGGTCAAGGCGCTGCAGGACCGCGGCCTGCCCTTCGACTGCTTCGAGAAGTCCGACCGCGTCGGCGGCAACTGGGTGCTCGGCAACCGCAACGGGATGTCCTCCTCCTACTCGACGCTGCACATCAACACCTCGCGCGAGCGGATGGAGTACGCCGACCTGCCGATGCCGGCGTCATACCCGGACTTCCCGCGCCACGACCAGATCGCCCGCTACTTCGACGAATACGTCGATCGGTTCGGTCTGCGAGAGAGGATCAGCTTCGATCGGGGCGTGCAAAGAGCGATTCGCACGCCAGATGGGCGCTGGGAGGTCACGCTGCAGGACGGCGAGCAGCGGCTCTATGACGCGCTGATCGTCGCCAACGGCCACCACTGGGACCCCCGCTGGCCCGAACCTGAGATTCCGGGACGGTTCACGGGAGAGGTCATGCACTCCCATCACTACACCGACCCCTCCCAGCTCGCCGGCCGGCACGTGGTCGTGGTGGGGATGGGCAACTCCGCGATGGACATCGCCGTCGACGCCTCCTACCACGCCGCCTCGACGCGGCTGGTGGCCCGCAAAGGCGTCCACATCGTGCCGAAGTACATCCTCGGCAAGCCGCTCGACGCGGGCGTGCGGCCGACACGGGTGCCCTTCACCTGGATGCTGCGCGGGCTGGAGCCGGTCCTGAAGGCGACCGTCGGCCCGATGGACCGCTACGGCCTGCCGCTCCCCGACCACCGCCTCGGGCAGACGCATCCCACCGTCTCCTCGCGCATCCTCGACCGTCTCGCCCACGGCGCGATCGAGGTCAGACCCGAGATCGAGGAGCTGCGCGGCGAGAGCGTCCGCTACCGCGACGGCCGCGAGGAGCAGGCCGACCTGATCGTGTACTGCACCGGCTACAAGATCAGCTTCCCCTTCTTCGAGGACGGGCTGATCGATGCCGCCGAGAACGAGCTCGTGCTCTACAAGCGGGTGTTTCCCGTTGCGCCCACCGGTCTCTATTTCATCGGGTTCGTGCAGCCCTGGGGCGCGATCATGCCGATTGCCGAGGCCCAGAGCCAGATCGTCGCAGACCACCTGCTCGGCGCCTACGCGCTGCCGAGCGAGTCGGACATGCGCAGGGACATGGAGGCGATGAGCGCCCGCCAGCGCAAGCGCTACCTGCCCTCCAAGCGTCACACTCTGCAGGTCGACTTCTCCAACCACATGGTCGAGCTGGCGGACGAGGCGCGGGCGGGCGCGCAGCGCGCGCGAGATCTGGGCTGTCCGCTGCCGATCACGCCGCTTGCGCAGACGCTCGCTTGATGCCGACCTTCTGCCGTCACAACCGCTTCGTCGAGCGCTGTCCGATCTGCAGCAAGACGCTGCCCGGGACCCCGCCGGCGCGCCGCGGCGGCTCAGCTTCCCGCTCCGCGGGCTCGCCCGCTCGCGCCGGCCGGCCCGGCGCAGGCGGCCACGGCGCGAAACGATCGCGCGCCACCGACATGAAGGTCTATGTCGACGGGCGCCGTCGCGGCGTCGACGACGGGTATGCGTGCGATCTGGTGCCGGGCCTGCGCTCCTCGCTGGACGCGCGCCGCCTCGCTGAGGAGATGGCCTTTGCCGAGGGGCGGCTGCAGACGCTCGCGCTGGAGCCGCCCGGCGCGTACGGGCTGGCGGCGGAGCTTGCGCGCGGTGGCGAGATCGAGCGCGCGAGCTGGCTCTGCTTCCTGATCGCCTACCTCGGCCCCCTCGACGGCGAGACGCCCTTCGCGGCCATCTCTGCGGCGCCGTCTCTGGATCAGGCAGACGAGCTCGGCGACGAGCAGATCGACGCTCTGGAGCTCGGGCCGCGGACCTGCCATCAGCCTGGGCGCGGCGCGGGCACCCTGCGCGCATACCTGGCATGGGCGCAGCGGGCCGGCTCACAGCATGCCGCGCTGACCGGCGAGGAGTCCTGGAGCGCCGAGCGCCGGTTCGAGCGCGTGTTCGAGCGGCTCTCGATCCCCGGCTTTCCGCGCTGGGGACGCCTGGAGCTGCTGGTGATCCTCGGCGGCCTCGGGCTCTACGAGATGAGCGCCGACTCGCTGCATCTGGCTGCCAGCGCCTCGCCGCGCACGAGTCGCGCCGGCGGCTCAGACGCGGGCGACCAAGTGCTCGTCGCGGCGAAGCGCGTGTTCGGCATCGGCGATCCGCTGCTGCTCGAGCGGCGGGCCAAGCGGCTGGCACTGGAGGCCGGAGCATCGCTCGCCGCGCTGGACCTGGCGCTCTTCAATTGGTACGGATCGGAGCGTGCCACGCTTGGCTTCCCGGACCAGGCGCCCGGCGAAGCCGAGGCCCGGGTGCAGGCTGAGCTCGCGCTCGGCGTCTAGCCTTCGTGGCCCCTCGTGGCCCCTCGTGGCCCCGGGCCTCGTCACCGGTCGGCGGCCGCGGGGCCGGCGTGGCGTTGCGCAAAAGTGCCGTCCACCGCGCCGCCTAGAGTTTTCCGCACCGAACGGTTCCAATGCCACATCGGCGCCAAGCAGCGAGGGAGTTGCCATGCCGCTCTGCTTCATCGAGCCTCAAAATGCCATAAGGGTCATAGCCGAGTCGATCGGTCGTGAGGCGCGCCGGCAGCTCCTCGGCGAGGTGGTGCGCTCCTGGGTGGACGACATACCCGAGCAGGAGCTGGGCGTCCACTACGCCAAGGCCGTCGCGAACCTCGGCGAGGACGATCTGCACCTGCTCGCCGCCTGGCACGCATCCCTGGACGTAGGCCATCCGGTGCCCAACACCGAGTTCCTGGTGGGCGTGTTCCCGAGCCTTGGCGAGAACCGCCGGGAGGCGCTGAAGATCGCCGCCGGATTCAACGGCGAGGAGGCGATGGACGCCGGCGTCGCCGAGGAGCACGCGCTCGACACCGTGCTGCCACGGCTCTCCCGGCCGCGGCTGGTTGAGCTCGCCAACGAGTGTGTCGAGCTGTACATCTGGGACCGCCTTGGCAACGACAACTAGAGGGACGCTGACCTGCGCATGACGGCGTCCTCGCTCGCTCGCGTGCTAGTGCACGCCACGCTTGCTGCGTCCTTGTCCTGCTTGGTCAGCGTCCCTCTAGTCCGGGCGCCGACGGGCGCATGACGGCGTCCTCGCTCGCTCGCGTGCTAGTGCACGCCACGCTTGCTGCGTCCTTGTCCTGCTTGGTCAGCGTCCCTCTAGTCCGGGCGCCGACGGGCGCGTGACG
>DAHUYQ010000048.1 GCA_027315115.1 Solirubrobacterales bacterium
GGCGTACTGGACCGCAAGGGTGCGAACGCGCTGCATGATCTGGCCGACCTCGTTGAGGGAGCCCTGGGCGGTTTGGGTCAGCGAGACCGCGTCCTGGCTGTTCTGGTAGGCCTGGTTGAGGCCGTTGATCTGGCCTTCCAGACGCTGGCTGATCGCGTAGCCGGCGACGTCGTTGGCCGCCTGGTTGATCCGCAGACCCGATGAGAGCTGTTCCATCGAGGTCGCCAGCCGGTTTTCGGTCGACTGGAGGTTGCGCTGCGCGTTGAGCGCGGCGACGTTGGTGTTGATCGAAAGGGACACGCGTTCATCTCCTTGATGACGTTGGTTTTCTGGTCCCGGCCGACTCCTTGTCGGCCATATCCCCTCGCACATCGGCAGCAGCGGGCCAGAACTTGAGCCCGCGTGCTCGCTTTCCGCCGGAGCGCCCCGCCGGCGGGGACGTGAGCCCGAAAACGACGAGGCGGGTAGCCCTGGGGCTACCCGCCTCGACCACCGTTCCCTCGATGAATCGGCGGTATGTGGCTGCGCCGGCCTTCCGTGGCCAGGCGAAGCGTTGTGTGTCCCGCCGCGAGCGTGGAGATCGCCGCGGTGGGCTTCGCTTCGGCGGCGGCGTCGCCTAGAGCGCCGCCGCCGAGGAAGGCTGTGTGGCGATCAGCCGCCGACGAGCTTCAGGACGGCCTGGGGCAGGGAGTTGGCCTGCGAGAGGATCGCGGTGCCGGCCTGCTGGAGGACCTGCTCCTGGGTGAAGTTCGTCATCGCCTGCGCCATGTTGACGTCCTTGATCGCGCTGTTGGCCGCGCCGAGGTTCTGGCTGTAGATTTCCAGGTTGCTCTGCGTGTACTGCAGGCGGTCCTGGACGGACCCGAATTCGCCGGCGGCTTTCGAGACGGCGTTGATGCCGGCGTCGATTTCGGAGATCATTTCGGTGCCGCCGAGTTTGATTTCCAGCACCTTCTTGACCGCGGCGTTGGTCGCCAGGGCGAAGGTTTTGACGCCGATCGTTTCTTTGTCGTTGGCGCCGACCTGGAAGTTGATCGTTTCTTCTTTCGAGAGCAGCTTGATTTCGCCGAACTTGGTCGTTTCGCCGACGCGTTCGATCTCTTTGTTGAGCTGCGTGACCTCTTCTTCGATCGCTTTCTTGTCTTCTTCGGAGTTCGTGCCGTTCGCGAACTGCACCGCCAGGGTCCTGACGCGCTGGAGCATCTGCTGGACCTCGTTGAGTGAGCCCTGGGCGGTCTGGGTCAGGGAGACCGCGTCCTGGCTGTTCTGGTAGGCCTGGTTGAGGCCGTTGATCTGGCCTTCCAGGCGTGCGCTGATCGCGTAGCCGGCGACGTCGTTGGCCGCGGTGTTGATCCGCAGGCCCGACGAAAGCTGTTCCATCGAGGTGGCCAGTTTGTCTTCTGTGGCCTGCAGGTTGCGCTGTGCGTTGAGCGCCGCGATGTTGGTGTTGATCGTCAGGGACATGCGTTCATCTCCTTGATGACGTTCGGTTTTCTAGTCCCGGGCCAACTCCCTGTCAGCCCTTGCCGCCAGGTGATCGGCCGGGAGCCGGCGGACTTGAGGAACTTCTTTCAGCGGTCCTCGCTCACGCCCGCACGTCGAACCGGGGCGGCCCATCCGGGTCCTCCATGTCCTGCGGGTCCTGCGGCTCCTCGTCCGTGCTCCATTCGCGTCCCTGGCCCTCCTGCGTGCCGCGGCGGCGTGGCTGCCTGCGCTGCGCATCCTGGCCGAAGCGACCGCGCTCGCGCTCGTCGACCACCTTGCGCACGCGGGTGGCGTCGATCGGGGGAAGGCTTGGCCGGATCGGTTCGATGCGGTCCATCTGACATCACCATGCCCTACGACCTGGCGCCGCCCCGCGAGGAGCCGCGCGCGCCGGGGCTCGCCTGCGCGCGCTCCTGTGCCTCCGCGCGCGCCTTGGCGGCCTGCACCAGGGCGTGCTCTCTGCTCTTCAGCTCGGCGAGGATGAGGTGGCGAAACAGCGCCACGGCGGCGGCCCACACGACGAGCTGGCAGACGATTCCGGCCAGGACCGCGCGCAGCAGCGTTTCGGCGAGCGTGCTGGTCGCCATCGAGGTCCAGCCGGCGAGCAGGAAGCCGGCCAGGCCGGCCGCCTGGCGTGCCTGGCGCACGTGGCGCGCGGCCCGTGGATGCTCGGCGATGCTCGGCTTGTGAGTCGGGGGCAGCCCGGCGCCCGCCGCGGGCTGCACGCGCGTGGCGTCAGCGGCCATCGGATCCCTCCACACGCAGGCCCTTGCGACGTTCGTCGCGCTGGCACTCGAACAGGAACTTGATCAGGCGGCGCCTGTCGCCGTCGCTGATCGAGTCGAAGCAGATCGCGCGCCTTCCGCCTGGATCGCTGCGCACCACCCTGCCGGTGCCGCTGATCTGCGCCCCGCCCCGCTCGGTGATGAGGCGGAAGCCGATCTGCTCGCCGACGCGCACGTGGTCCAGCCCCCCGAGCAACATTCCGCCCCCGCTGAGGTCGACCGAGTAGCTCTCGAGCGAGGCCGAGCTGCCTTCGAGCGTGACCAGCACCTGTCTGGCCGCCTTCACGCGAAAGTACTCACGTCTCTGCAGCACATCTATGGAGCGCAGGTCCGCGAAGCGAAGCTGTTCGCCGTCTTCAAGCGTGACGGTCCCTCCGAGACGGATGACGCCCTTGCCGTCGGCGATCTCTAGCACCATGCGTTGCAGTCGATCGGGAGTCAGGCCCTGCCCGAGGCGCACCATCGCGTGCACCAGCAGGTCGGAGCCCTGATTGCCCGCGATGCGGGCGGGCAGGTGCTCACCGTCGGGCATCACCAGCGTCGCGGGCTGCTGCGCCTTGGGCATCTCGAAGTCGGCGGGCAGGCCGGGCGGGCGGGTCTGCCCATCTCGATCGCGCCACGGCAGCTTCATGGCAGCAGCCTCTGCGCCAGAGTTGACGGGTCGAGCCTGCCCAGCGCGCCGCGAGCCCCGCTGAGCAGGTACTCCGGCGCAAGCCCGGATTCGCAGGCCGTCTGCACGGCGACGCCGATCTGATCGGTCTCGTCGGCGTGGGTGATCGCCAGCGCGTCCGGTCGCAGCGGCTTGACCGCCGCCAGGAGCTGAGCGGCGGCGACCCGTCCCAGGGTGGCGGGCAGCGCGACCACCACGCGATCCGGCTCGACGGCGCCGAGCAGCCTGCCGAGCGTCTTGATCTGTGCCGGGTCGGCAGGCGAGAGGGAGGGCGTGTCGATCAGCGCAAGGCCCTGGGCGCGAGCATCGGAGATGGCTCGCAGCGCCCGGGCGCCCGTGGCGTCGGCGGGGGTCGTGATCGCAGGGCTGAGGATCATCTTCAGCATGCCGTCGCCGCCGTCGGCGAGCAGCGAGGCACAGGAGATCTTCAGCGTCTCGCTGCGCCGGTAGATGCCCGCCAGCGTGGCCACGCAGCGGGTCTTGCCGCTGCCGCCCGGCCCGGCGAGCACGATCGCGGCGCCGCTGGCGGGCAGCGGCGCCGCGGTGGGGATCCGCCTTTCGAGCTCGATCCTGACGGCCTTGCGAAGGCCGAGCCTGGGGTTGAAGACGAGCACGTGCGCGCAGGCCGCGTCTATCAGCTCCAGCGCGAAGCTCTCGTCCATCCCGGTCGCGACCAGCTCCTTGACCACGCCAAGCTGGGTCCGGGTGCGCGCCGGGGACGCCGAGACGGGGGAAGGGACCGTGGCCGGCGCAGCGATCGTGGCCGACGCCGGGACGGGGGACGTCCCCGCGGCGGGCGCCGGGACGGGCGCCGACGCCGCGGGCGCAGCCGTCGCAGGGAGGGCGGGCTCTCCCAGATCCAGGTGCGCAGGCAGCGCCGGCGGCTCTGCCGGCGCGGCGCTGTACGCGCTCAGAAGCTGCGAGTACGGAACGGGTCGGGCCGCCGCCGGTGTGGCCATCTGCTTCTCCTGCGCCGTCCTGGTGTCAGAGATCGCGATGCCGGCTGCCGCCAGCGCGTTGGCGAACGCGCTCACGTCCCCCTGCCGCGGATCCTCGAGGAGCCTGACGCCGAGGGCGGGCTCGCGCGCGGGCGTGGGCGAGGCCAGGGGCGCAGGCTCGCGCGCGGGCGTGCGCGCCGGCGCGAGCGCGGGCGCCTGAGCCGGCTCGGGCGCCTGCCACAGCTCGGCCTCGCCCGGAAGCTCCAGCGCGGCGAAGCCGCCCATCTCGGGCGCGGCGTCTTCTCCGTCGTAGAAGTCGACCCTGCCGGAGCCTGCACGCGCTTCGATCTCGACGAACGGACGCTGGAAGAAGCCGCCGACGCCTCCCTCCAGGCCGCTGCGCCGGCGCAGGACGATCGCCTCGGGGCCCAGCTCGGCCTGGATGCGGGGGATCAGCTCCGCGACGCTGCGGCCGTGGAAGACGCGTCCGGCGGGGCTCGCCTCGCTCGGCGCCTGCTCCGCGGGGGCCTGCAAAAGGGTTCGGCTTGCGGTGCTCATGCGTTGATGACTCCAATCGTCTCGACGTCGATGCCCGGCGCGATCTCGTTGTACGAGCAGACCGGAAGATGCGGCTGAGCCTGGGAGGTCAGCCTGCGCAGATGGCGGCGCACGCGCGCCGAGCAGAGCAGCACCGGCCGGACTCCGCGGGCCGTCGCGTGCTCGACCTGTGTGCGCAGCGCGCCGATGATCGCGTGCGCGCGCGAGGGCTCCATCGCCAGGTACTCGCCCTCGCCGGTCTGGGTGATGGAGGTGGCGACCTCCTGCTCGATCGAGGGATCGAGCGTGATCGCGCGCAGGCGCATGCCTTCCTCCAGGTGGGGCGCGGTGATCGAGCGGCCAAGCGCCTGGCGGGCGTACTCGGTCAGCAGGCCGACGTCGCGCGTGACCCGCGCCCGGTCGCCGATCGCCTCCAGGATCACCGAGAGGTCCTTGATCGCCACGCCCTCGGAGAGCAGGCCCTGCAGCACGCGCTGGATCTCGCCCAGGCCCAGCACGTCGGGGACGACCTCCTCGACGACCGCGGCGTTGGTCTGCTTGAGCTGGTCCAGCAGCGTCTTGACGTCCTGGCGGGTCAGCAGCTCGGCGGCGTGCGCCCTGATCGTCTCGGTCAGATGCGTGACGATCACCGACTCCGCGTCCACGACCGTGTAGCCGAGCTCCTCCGCCTCCGCGCGCGAGCTCTCGTGGACCCACCTGGCGGGCAGGCCGAAGGCGGGCTCGGTGGTCGCGATCCCGTGCAGGCTGGGCTCGGCGTCGCCGGGGTCCATCGCGAGCAGGTGGCCGGGCATCACGCGCCAGCGCGTGACCTCCGATCCGCGGATCTTCAGGACGTACTCGTGCGAGTCGAGCCCGAGCTCGTCGTGGATGCGCACCGCCGGGATCACGACGCCCAGCTCTCCCGCGAGCTGGCGCCTGATCGTGCTGACGCGGCGCACGAGGCTGCCGCCGGAGCTGCCGTCGACGTGCGGCACCAGGCCGAAGCCGATCGCCAGCTCCAGCGCATCGACCCCGATCCGCTCCAGCGCCTCCTCGCCCGGCGTCTTGGCCGGCGGGGCGGGCTCGCTGGCCTGCTCCGGCTCGGCAGGGCCCTTGCGCAGGCTCCAGCCGACCGCGCCGAACATCGCGCCGACCAGCAGGAATGGGATCTTCGGCAGCCCCGGGATCAGCGCGAAGAGGCAGATCGCGCCGGCCGCCACCATAGGCGCCTTGCGCTGGCCGAGGATCTGGCTGGCGATGTCGGATCCCAGATCGGTGTCGGAAGCCGAGCGGGTGACGATGATGCCGGTCGCGACCGAGATCAGCAGCGCCGGAATCTGGGCGGCCAGGCCGTCGCCGACGGTGAGCGTCGAGTACGTGTGCGTGGCTTCGGCGAAGCCGAGGCCGTGCTGGAGGATCCCGACGATGATCCCGCCGACGAGGTTGATGCCGGTGATGATCACCGCCGCCATCGCATCGCCCTTGACGAACTTCGAGGCGCCGTCCATGGAGCCGTAGAAGTCGGCCTCCTGCGCGATCTCCTTGCGACGCTCGCGGGCGACCTCTTCGGTGATCAGGCCGGCGTTCAGATCGGCGTCGATCGCCATCTGCTTGCCGGGCATCGCGTCCAGGGTGAAGCGCGCGGAGACCTCGGCGACCCTGCCGGCGCCGTTGGTGACCACCACGAACTGGATCACGACCAGGATCAAGAAGATCACCAGGCCCACGATCACGTTGCCGCCGACCACGAACTGGCCGAAGTCCTTGACCACGCTGCCCGCTTCGCCGCTCGTGAGGATCAGGCGCGTGACCGAGACGTTGATCGCCAGGCGGAACATCGTTGTCAGCAGCAGCAGGCTCGGGAAGGAGGCGAACTGCAGCGGCTTGTTCACGTACATCGTGGCCACCACGACGGTCAGCGCGCCGGAGATGTTGAGCGTGATCAGGACGTCGAGCAGCGCGGAGGGCAGCGGCACCACGAGCATCGTGATGACCACCACGACACCAACCGCGGCGAGCATGTCCGTATAGCGCAGGAGCCTGCGGAGGTTGTTCATTGCGCCTCCATCGCTTCGGCGCTTTCGACGCGGAGCGGCGACATCCTGTACGGCGGTGCAATCGCGCGGGGGCTCATTGCGCGCCTCCGGCGGCCGCGCGCCTGCGGCCGGCGAGCTTGTAGACGAAGGCGAGCACCCGCGCGACGGCGATGTAGAGCTCTGCCGGGATCACCTGGCCGACCTCCACAGAGCCGTGCAGCGCCCGCGCCAGCGGCGGGTCGGGCACGATCGGCACGTCGTGTTCGGTGGCGACCTTCCTGATCTGGGCGGCGATCAGGTCCTGGCCCTTGGCGACCACTTCCGGCGCGGCCTTGCTGCCGTCGTAGCGCAGCGCGACGGCGTAATGGGTGGGGTTGGTCACCACCACGTCCGCGGTCGGCACGGCGGCCATCATGCGGGCTCGCGCCGCCTGCATCTGGCGGCGGCGCTGGGCGCTCTTGATCTCCCCGGAGACGCTGTGCTGGCGGGCCTCCTCCTTGACCTCCTGCTTGGTCATCCGCATCGCGCGCTCGTTGCGACGGCGCTGCCAGCCGTAGTCGATCAGGCCGATCAGCGCGTAGGCGAAGGCGGCGTGCTCGGCGACGCCCAGCGCGCTTGAGCCGGCCAGGCCGCCGAGCGCCAGCGGCGGGACGCCGACCTTGGCGGCAAGCCCCGTCATGTCCGGCAGCAGCGAGATCGTGGCGACCGCGCCTACGATCAGGACCTTCGTGGTCGCCTTGCCGGCCTCGAAGAGCATGTTGGGCCCGAAGAGGCTCTTGGCGCCGCTCAGAGGGGAGATCCTGTGCGGGTCGAATTTCAGGGCCTGCGGGCGCGGGCGAAAGCCGACCTGCGCCACGCCGCTGAGGATCGCCGCCACCATGCAGGCGCCCGCGACCGGACCGACCGTCAGCGCCACCGTGCTGAGTCCGGCTTTCAGAAGTCCTTTGAGTCCGGCGCCGCTGGTCACCTCGCCCGGGTGGGCGATGTCGGCCAGCATCGCGCGCATGCAGCCGCCGATCGACTGCGCGATGTGCGGCCCCATCACGGCGATCGTGACGATGCCGGCGATCAGCACCAGCGCCCCGTTCAGGTCCGAGCTGCGCGCGACCTGGCCCTGCTTGCGCGCCTTCTCGCGGTGCTTGGGCGTTGCCTTCTCTGTGCGGTCTTCGCCGGCCATCGATCACGCGACGTGCAGCACCGTAAGGGCGGCGCCCACGCTCGAGGAGAGTTGTTCTGAGATCCAGCCCGCCACGAACGGCAGCGTCACGCCCACCAGCGCGAGCGCCACGACGACCTTCGTCGGGAAGCCGACGGCGAACACGTTGAGCTGCGGGACCACGCGCGAGACGACCCCGAAAGCGACATCGGTCACCAGCAGCGCGATCAGCACTGGAGCGACGAGCTCCAGCGCGGAGGTGAAGATGGTCGAGAACGCCTGCTCGGCGCCGCCCACGAGCGAGCTCAGTCGCGGCGCCTGTGTGAGCGGCACGAACTGGAAGGTGCGGGCGATCCCGCGCAGCATCCAGCCGTCGGCGCCTACGGCCAGGAAGATCGCCGTTCCGATGATCGCGTAGAGCTCGGAGATCACGCCGCTCTGCGGGCCGCCCAGCATGTCGACCATCGAGCCGAAGGAGAAGCCGGAGATCGCGTCCACGAAGGCCGCCGCGGATTCCAGCGCGGCGAACAGGGCGGCGATCGAGAAGGCGAACCCCAGCCCTGTCAGAAGCCCCTCGATCACGAGCGCGCCGAGCGTGAGCAGGTCGGTCGGCACGTGCTGGCCGCGCAGCGCCAGCGGGGTCAGCCCGATCGAGATGCCCACGGCGACGATGCCGCGCACCTGCGGCGGCAGTATCTTCGAGGAGAACAGCGGCGCCACCACGAACAGCGGGGCCACGCGCGCGAGCACCAGGATGAAGCCGGCCAGCTCACCGCCCGCGAGCTTTGCCAGCAGCGCGTTCACGACCCCACCATCGAGGGGATCGAGCCATAGAGGTTCTGGGTGTAGGTGACCATTTTGTTGACCATCCAGGGGCCCAGCACCACGATCACCAGCACGATCCCCACGATCTTCGGGATCAGCGAGAGGGTCTGCTCCTGGATCTGGGTGACGGCCTGGAAGACGCTGATCACCAGGCCGATCACGAGGCTGGCCAGCAGCAGCGGCCCGGCGACGCTGAGCGCGAGGGTGATCGCCTGGGAAGCGAGGTTGACGACAGTGTCCTGATTCATCTAAAGGCTCCTGTTGCTCACACGTGGAAGCTCTGCACGAGAGCCTTGATGACGAGGTCCCAGCCGTCGACCAGCACGAACAGCAGGATCTTCAGCGGCAGCGAGATGAAGGTCGGCGGCAGCATGATCATCCCCATGCTCATCAGCGTCGAGGAGACGATCAGGTCGATGATCAGGAAGGGCAGGAAGATGAGCACGCCGATCTGAAAGGCGCTCTTCATCTCCGAGACGATGAACGCCGGTATCAGCACCTGGGTCGGCAGTTCGGCGCGCGTCTTGGGAGGCTTCTTGAGTTTCGCCAGGCTCACGAACAACGAGATGTCCTGGACCTGGGTCTGCTTGAACATGAACTGGCGCAGCGGCACCTCCGCCTTTTCCAGCGCTACGGAGGTGCTGATCGCTTTGTGCTCCAGCGGCACCAGCGCGTCCTTGTTGATCGCGGAGATCGTCGGGGACATCACGAAGATCGTCAGGAACAGCGCGATCCCGATCAGCACCTGGTTCGGTGGAGCCGTGGTCGTGCCGACGGCGGTCCTGATGAAGCCGAGCACGATCAGGATGCGGCTGAAGCCGGTGACGGTGAAGAGGATCGCCGGGATCAGCGTCAGCCCGCCGGCCAGCAGCAGGATCTGAACCGCGTTGCCGGAGGAGATGCTGAGGGCCGGGGTCACGGACGCACCGTCCAGCGGCGCAGGCGATCCAGCGCGCTCTGGCTCGGCTGTCCCGGTATGCCGGTCGGGCCGCCACCGGGGCCCTGGTCGGCGAGCATCGGATTGGCGCTGTTGACCTGCAGCAGGCCAGCTTCACGCGCCTGCTGCTCGTTGTAGCGGTGGACGGGCACCACGCCGTGCTCGGCGACGCCGAGCAGCACGTAGTCGCTGCCGGCGCGCACGAGCTGCAGCGAGCGGCCCGAGCCGAGCGGCAGCGTGGCCATCGGGGCAAGCCCTGAGCCTGCGGCCTTGGTCTCGCGCCCGGACTTGACCTGCTTGAGCACCCAGGTGAGCCCCCAGATGACGGCGATCACGATCGCCAGGCCCACGATCGTGCGCACGAGGCTGGCGCCGCCGGTGCCGCTGGAGGATCCGGTCGAAGGAGCGGTGAGGTTCAGCCCCTTCTGTTCGGCGCTCGATTTGGCGATCACGCCGGCGGCGGACGCGGGCGCAGGGCAAAGCAGCGCTCCGGGCGCAAGCAGCGCGCAGCCGAGTGCGAGCATGGCGACCATCACGGTCGCGCGGATAGGCGTGATCGACCTAGGCATCGAGGGAGACTCCGAGGAGAGTCGCCCAGGTAATCGGCCGCGGCCGCGCCGGCTTTAGCGTTGAAATGTGGAGCGGGCCGGGGCGTGTCCGGCTCAGCGCCGGGCGGGCTCAGCGCCGGGCGGCTCAGCGCATCGCGCCGACCCGGATCGCCCAGTCGCCCTCGGCGGTGGTCGCGAGCGTGCCGCTCGCGAAGGGCAGGCCGTTCACGAACAGCTCTATGGGGTCCTCCGCTCCCTGGTCGAGCTCGATCACGCTGCCCTGCGGAAGCTGCAGCGCGTCGCCGAGCGACATCCGGGTGCGTCCGAGCTCCGCCCAGACGCGCACGTCGATGCCCCGCAGGCGCGCCAGCCCGTCCAGCACCGCCTCGCGGCTGGCCGGCGCCGCCGAGGGAGCCGCGCCGCCCGGCATCCCGAGCGCGGGCCTCAGACCCAGCTCGCCCTCCGGCTCGATCGGGCGCGTCAGCTTGATCGCACGGCGCACCCCGCTGCGGCCCGGCGCGGCGCGCGTCAGCGGGACGTTCTCCGCCAGCAGGCTCACGCCGTCCTGCGCGCGAGCGTCGAGGCGCAGCACGCTGCCCTCCTGCAGCGCCAGCACGTGCTCGACGGGCAGCATCGTGGCGCCGATCTCGGCGCGCAGCAGCACCTTCGCGGCGGAGAGCCCGCGGTGCACCGCGTGAGCTTCGCGCGGGTCGGCGTCCCGGGCCAGCGAGCCGTTGCGCAGGATCTTGCCGGCGACCGGCTCGATCGCGGCCCACGGCACCAGCAGCACCAGCGTCGAAGGCAGCCCGGCGAGCTCCATCTCGAAGGTGATGGCAAAGGTCGGTTCGCCGATCGGCACGATCAGGCCGGCGTCGCCCTCCAGGTCGATTTCGCCGACCGTGAGCTCCAGTCCGCCGAGGTCGCGCCAGACCATCGAGAGCTGCAGGACGATCGACTCGGTCAGGCGCCGCGAGAGCGCCCAGTCGATCTCGCTGAGCTTGCGGCTCTCTTGCGCGTCGGCCACGCCGCCCCCGAGCATGCAGTCCAGCGACCGCAGCACGAGCGGCATCTCAAGGCCGAGCAGCATCTGGCGACCGATCGGCGCGACGTCGAGCGCCGCCAGCAGCGGGTCCTCAGGCAAGCAGGCCCGGGCCGCGGTCCAGGAGAGCTGGCGCGCGTCCACCTGGCGCAGCTCGACCGGCGCCCGCAGATCTGTCGCCATGCGGGTCGCCAGTGCCTTGCAGAACGGCGTGAGCACGCGGCCGATGCGTCGCCGCAGCTCGGTGTTGAACTTCGTCGGGGCCGAGAAGTCCAGCGGCTGGACGCGGCTCTGGCCGCCGCCGTCCTGCGCGCCCTCTTCGAGGGTCTCGGGGGCGAGTTCCGAGTCCTCGGCGCGCCCGGCTGCCGGTTGCTCCACGGTGGTGCTCACCTGCACGCGCTCCTTCTAGCCCTCTGCGGAGCCGGGGCTGGTCTCGCCAGCCGGGGCGGTCGGGTCGCTCGCGGTGGCCTGGGCGGCCTTCTGCGAGGCATCCTCCTGCTCGATCTCGCCCTCCTCGAGGATCTTGGAGACGCGCAGCCCGAACTTGTCGTCCACGATCACCACCTCGCCGGTCGCGATCGGCGTGCCGTTGACGAGCAGGTCGACGGGCTCGCCGGCGAACCGGTCGAGCGTCACGATCGAGCCCGCGCGCAGCGCGAGCGTCTCACCGACGGTCATCTGCGTGCGGCCGATCTCGACGCTCAGCTCCATCGGGATGCCGCTGATGCGCCGCAGGTCGACCTCGCCGTCTGGCGCCCGGGAAGCGCTCGCGTCGAGCTGCTCGTAGGTGATCTCCTCAGCCACGATCTCTCCTGTTCCGTGGGCGCTACTGCACCGTCAGATCCGGGATCAGCACCGATTCCACTTTCACGTCGGTCTGCTTCTCGATGTCTTGCAGGATCTCCTGCCTGATCCGGTCGCGACCGCGTTCGGCGACCAGCGCGCCGGTTGGCTGGCCGGTCACGACGTTGGTGATGATGCTGCGCACCAGCGCTTCCTCGGGAAGAGTGCCCTGCGCTTCTTCGCCTCCGGAGGAGGCGCCGCCGCCGGTGGCGCTGGCTCCGTCGCTCTGGCCGGGAGCCAGCAGCAGCGCGATGTTGAGCTTCACGTAGTGGCCGCCCTGCAGGTTGAGCAGGAAGCTCGCGGGCATCTGATAGAGCGTCCCCTTCACCTTCAGCTTTTCGGCGGGCTTGGGCTTGGCGAACGAGTAGGCCGCTCCCACGAGCACGAGCAGGAGGACGGGTATCACGATGAACTTGCGCTTGCCTTTGAGCATCTGCCTAGCCTTCGGTGTTGGTCGTTGGGCCTTCCCCGCGGCCCACTTCTTCAGGGTCTGGGTAGAGCCGTTGCAGGACGATCTCCACGCGCCGGTTGCGGGCGCGGCCACCGGGGGTCGAGTTGGAGGCGATCGGGCGCTGTTCGGCGTAGCCGATCGCGCTCAGGCGCTTGGGATCGACGCCCTGGGTGATCAGGAAGTTGACGACGGTGCTCGCCCGCGCGGTCGAGAGCTCCCAGTTGCTCGGGAATTCGCCGGTGTGGATCGGGACGTTGTCGGTGTTGCCCTCGACCGCGATCGGATGCACGCGGTCGATGTTGATCAGGCTCGAGATCTTTTCCAGCAGCGGAGTGGCGGCGGGGGCGAGCGTCGCCTTGCCGGAGGCGAAGAGCAGCTTGTCGGTGAGCAGGCGGATCACCAGCCCGCGCGGTTCGATCACCGCCTGGACGTAGGAGCTCAGCCCGTGCTGATGTGCGTAGGCTTCGATTTCCTGCTTGAGGTGCTCGAAGCTCGCCTGCTCCTGCTGGGCCGCCGCGTGAGCGCCGCCGGGCGTGGTGCGCAGGCTCGACTGTTTGGGTTCCAGCGAGAACGGCATGACCGTCGTGGCGGCGGTCGGGTTCGGCACGTGGGAGGAGCTTTCGGTGGAGCCCGTCTTCTCCAGCGAGCGGCCACCCGGCAGGATCTGGCCCGAGAACGCCTCTTTGAGCGCCTGCTGCAACGTCTTGAACTTCGAGACATTGACGGAGGAGATCGAGAACAGCACCATGAACAGCGCCATCAGCAGCGTGATCATGTCGGCGTAGGTCAGCAGCCAGCGCTCGGAGCTTTCCTCCTCCTCGCCACCGTGGCGCCTGCGCCCGCGAACGGATTTTCTGGCCATCGCTACGCCGCCTCCGGCTGCAGGCTGGGCGCCGGCGCGGCGCTTCCGGAGCTCTGCTCCTCGGTGCGCTCGACCGGCGGCAGGTAGGACATCAGCTTGTCGGCCACCAGGCGCGGGTTGTCGCCAGCCTGGATCGAGAGGATGCCCTCCAGGGTCATCATCCGCAGCTCGACCTCTTCGGCGGAGATCGCTTTCAGGCGGTTGGCGACCGGCAGGAAGATCACGTTCGCCGAGCCCACGCCCATCAGCGTCGCCAGGAACGCCGAGGAGATCGAGGGGCCGAGCGTGGAGGGAGCGGAGAGGTTCTGGAGCACGTGCACGAGCCCCATCACGGTGCCGATGATGCCCATGGTCGGGGCGAACCCGCCCGCCTTCTCGAACGGCTTGGCCGCCGCCTCGTGGCGGGCGGCCATGCCATCCACCTCGGCCTCGATGATCGTGTGGACCATCTCGGGGTCGGTGCCGTCCACCACGAGCTGCAGGGCGTTGCGCGTGAAGGAGTCCTCGACGTCGGGCAGCATCGCGTCGAGCGCGAGCAGGCCCTCGCGCCTGGCCTTGTCCGCGAGCGAGACCAGCAGGTCCAGGCGCGCGCGCATGTCGGGCGGCTCGGCTTTGAAGGCCATCTTGTAGAGGCTCGGTATGCGCTTCATCGAGTTCATCCCGACGCTTGCGAGCGTCGCGCCCCCGGTGCCGCCCATGATCGTGATCAGCGCCGAGATGTTGATGAACGTGGCTGGGCTGGTGCCGTCCATCATCGCGCTCAAGAGCAGCGCGAAGATGCCCATGCCGATTCCGATCGCGGTGGCGGCCTTCATCTCTGCATCTCAGGTGTCCGGGTGGTGGTCTTCATCAACCTCGTTCATCGACAGGCGGCGGCGATACTTCAGTGGCCGCCGCCGCCGATGGCCGCAAGCGCGGGCCGC
This sequence comes from Solirubrobacterales bacterium, assembly GCA_027315115.1. Classification (GTDB taxonomy): domain Bacteria; phylum Actinomycetota; class Thermoleophilia; order Solirubrobacterales; family Solirubrobacteraceae; genus Palsa-744. The sequence goes on from DAHUYQ010000048.1 coordinate 14,036, forward strand.
GCCGGCAGCGCTCTGACGGACTCCGGGCCGCGCGCGCGGAAGGGCGCATCGTCCGCGCGGGCGCCGACGGGCTGGTCGTCGAGCAGTTGCGAGCGGTCCCGGAGGGCGGCCGCGAGCACCTGCACGCGCCAGTTGCGGACTGCGTCTCTGACCTGATCCGGCGAGTCCGAGACCACCATCTTCGCGCTCGTGGCGAGCGTGATCACCGTGTCCGGCGTGGCCTCGACCGAGACGATCAGGTCCGGGTTGAGCTGGAACTCCTCTTCGGCGTGGCTGAGTCGGTGCAGCGTGATCATTGCCCTTCCCCTCTCGTGGCGTCTTGGGATCAGATGTGCTCTGCGGCGGATCACTGGACCATGCTCACGGCCGCGGAGAGCATTTCGTCGGCGGTGGTGATCACGCGCGAGTTGGCCTGATAGCCGCGCTCGGCCGTGATCATCGAGGTCATCTCGCTGGCGAGGTCGACGTTCGACATCTCCAGCGTGCCGCCGATCGTGGCGCCGAAGCCCTTGGTCGCGGGCGTGCCGACGATCGGCGCGCCGGAGTTCGGCGTCTGCGCCCACAGCGAGCCGCCCAGGCGCTCCAGGCCCGATTCGTTGGGGAACTGGGCCAGTGAGACGTAGCCGGCGGTGACCTGCTGCTGGTAGGTGGCCGATTCCGGGTTCTCGTCGAGGTAGCTGACCGCGCCGTCTTCGGCGATCGAGACGTTGGCCGAGCCCGGCGGGATCCGGATGTAGGTTTCTTCTTTGCCCGGCGTGTAGGTGGTCACGCCTTCCTTGGTGGTGGCGACCGCGTTCATGCCGATCACGTACTGGCCGGTCTGCGTGGTCAGGAAGCCGTTTGAGTTGGTGGTCAGAGCGCCCGCCCGCGTGTAGTCGACGGTGCCCGGCAGCGCCGTGGTGTAGGGCGCTTCGGTGGGCGGGATGCCCGTGCCCACGCGCAGGAAGCCGCTGCCCTCGATCGCGATGTCGAGCGGATCGTTGGTGGACTGCAGCGCGCCTTCTCCCATTTCGTTGATCGTCGCGTCCACCTGCACGCCGAGGCCGACCTGGACGGGGTTGGTGCCGCCCGTGGCGCCGTTGGCGCCGGAGGACCCGCGCAGGATCTGGGTCAGCGAGTTGGCGAACGTGGTGCTGACCGCCTTGTAGCCGACGGTGTTGACGTTGGCCAGATCGTTGGCCGTCACGTTCAGCATCGTCTGGTTCGCGTCCAGGCCGCTGATCGCGGCGTACATTCCGCTCATCATGGTTTGCTCATCTCCTTCTGCGGCCTCCTCGGGGAGGTCCAGCCGCGTCGTTGCGACAACGTCATGCGATTACGGCGCTGTCGATGTTTGTGAACACCTGTTCCTTCATGTGCTCCTGCGGAACCGCGGTAAGCACCGTCTTGTTGGTGACGGACACCACGAACGCGGTGCCGTCCACAAGCACGACCGAGGCGCGCGAGCCCTTGCCCGCGGCGCGTCCCACTCCCTCGTGCAGGCGCCCGAGCGTGGCGGCGTCAAGCGCCACGCCGCGCCGTTCCACGCGCTGCAGGGCGTGTCGGGAGAAGTGAAGCTGGCCGGCGTGGCCGGGCTGCGCGCTGCCTTCGACGCCGCCCTGCACGCCCTTCAGGACGTCGGCGAACGGCTGGGTGGGGGCGCCGCTGCCGGCGCCTGGCGTGGCCGGCGTGCCCGGCGTGCGCACCGAGGTCGGCGTGCGCACCGAGCCCGGCGCGGGCGCCGCGCCGGGTGGCAGCAGAGCTGGGTTTGAGATCGCGCTCATCGGAGTCGAGATCTCAGGAGACCTGCGTCACCTTGGTCATTTCGATCCCGGTCTGGCCGCCGATCGTGACGGTGATCCCGGATCCGCTTCGCTGGACGCCTTCCACGGTGCCCGTTTCGAGCTTGCCCTGCGAATTGGTGTAAGAGACTTCGTGACCGATGAGCTGGACCGCGCCGGAGAGCTCGCTCGTGCTCGCGAGGTTGGTGATCTGCTCGAGCTGGGTGAAGGTCGCGAGCTCGTTGATGTATTCGTTGCTGTTGCCCGGTTCCATCGGGTTCTGCTCCTGGAGCTGGGCGACCATCAGCTTCAGGAAGCCTTCCTGCCCGAGTTCGCCCTTCGGGTTGGTGGGAGTGGCTCCGCTGCCGGCGGCCGCTGGGGCGCTTGCCATCGTTGCGGTCGGTATCTGGGTCATCTGAGCTGTCCTCCGCTGTTCTTAGGCGAGCACGTCGACAAGCGCGCTGTTGGACGGGAGCGAGACGCTGGTGGCGGCGCCGAGGGGAGCGATCTCTTCCGCTTCGGCGCCCGCGCCGCCGGACCGAGCCGGCTGGTGGGAGCGCTGCTGCGCATGTGACTGCGCGCCCGCCTGGGCCTGCTGCTGGGTGAACGAGCCGACGTCCAGGCGTAGCAGCGAGATGCCCAGCGAGCTGAGCGTGCTGTGCAGTTCGCTCTGGCCGGAGGCGATCGCCTGCGCGCCCGCGGCGGTCTCCGCGCTCACGCGGGCGAGCAGACCTTCGCTGGTTTGCGTGAGGTGGATTCGCACCGCGCCAAGCTCAGCCGGTTCGAGCGCGATCTGAGCCTGAGCGGCGCCCTGGCGGCTCGCCAGCGCGACCGTCGCGTGGATCGTCTCGATCGTGTCCAGCATGTTTGCGCCGTAGCTGAAGGGCATGGCGTGCGCCGCCGCGGCCGGGCTCGCCGGGAGCGCGGGGCCGCCCGCGGCGCTCGCTTCGCCGTTGGCAGAGGCTTCCAGCGCGCTCGTGCCGCCCGCGACGCTCGACTGTGCGGCGCCGGCGGCCTGAGTGCCGGCGGTGCTGCTCTGGGCGGCGGCGGCGAGGTGGGCGCCGGCGCTGGTCGAGCGCGGTGGCTGCGCCGGCCGCGTGGTCGTGGCTGCGGCAGCCTGGGCCTGCCCTGTGCTTTCGCCGCGCGGAGCCTGGCTTGCGGGGAGCTTGCCTGAGCCTGCGGCTGCGGTTGTGCTCGTGCCGGCGCTCGCGGTGGCGCTCCTCGCGCCGGCAGGCGTCGCAGAGTCGAGCCAGGGCAGGTGCAGCAGCGGGTTGGCGGCGGTCGAGGCGGTTGTCTGCTGCGCGCCGCCGGATTCACCCGCCGGCGCGGTGGCTTCGGTGGCCGCCTGCGTCGGGTTGGCCGCGCTCGCGAGCGTGCCGCTCGTCGATGCGCCCGCGGGGGCGGGCACGCCGACCGCCTGACTCTGGCTTGGCCGCTGCGAGCCTGTGGCCTGGGCCTGCGCGGTCCCGGTCGTGACGTCGGCGGGAGCATGCGCGCCGCTGCTATGCGCGGTTCCGACGCCGGCTGTGACCGCGCTTGCGCTCGTCGCGGCACGCGCTGCTGAAGCCGCCTGGCTCGAAGTGGTGGCGGTGGCGGAGGTGGCCTGTGCCGGAGCCGCCTGTGCGGCCGCCGTCTGTGCCGGTGCCGTCTCTGCCGGCGCTTCTCCCGCCGCCGCGCCCGCGCGGGGGCTCGCCTTGGCTCCCGCCGTGGAGCTCACGGCGGCGCCTGACCCGGCTTCGGGCCTGCTTTCGGCTTCGCCGGCCGCGGTCGTGGAGGTCGGTGCGGCTGCTTGGGCTTGCGCTGCCGCCAGAGCGCCTGTGCCGCTTTGCGTCGCAAGGCTCGCCGCCGCCTTCGCATCTGCGTGCCGGTGACGCGGGCCGTGGCCATGCGTCTTGGCGCCCGAGGGCGAAGCCGCTTCCTCGGCGCCGCCGGAGGACGAAGCCTGGCCGGACTGGCTCGTGGCCGAGGAGCCCGCCGTCGCGCCGGCCTGTTCGGTGGCGCTCGAGCGCTCTTGCGAGCCGCTGGCAGATTCGGCGCCAACCTGGCTGCGCGTGTCGCTGCCGGTGATGCTCGACGTGCTCTGCCTCTCCTGCTGGCCTTCCGCAGTGGCGGTCCGGGCCAATGAGTCTTCGAGGGCGCTGTGGAAGCCGGGCCCGTCCGGCGGCCTGGCTTCTGGCGGCCCGGCGGGGACGCCCTGGGGCATCATGTCCAGGGCCTCTGGGGGAGCTGCCATTGCGGTCATGCGCGGTTAATCGGACGACCGCGTGCCATCTTGAGGCGGCGGGCAGGTGGTCGGCCATGGCGGTCGACGCCCGCGAACGTGCTGCGTTCAGGAAGCGCCGGGCTTGTCAGGCCCGTCGTCGCCCAGGCGACGCAAATCCTCGAGATCTTGAGGTCGGCCCGCGGCGCGCTTCATGGCGCGCAGGTGGCCAAGTCCACATACCTGCACGGGCACTCCGTCGAGCTCGCCCGCGACCGCATCTGGCGCAAGAGCCGAATAGAGGTCATCGGCGTCGACGCCTGCGATCCACTGCATCAGGTCGAGTCTTCCCAGGTCCGTCTGAAGGCAGAAGTTGCCACCCAGTGCGAGGTCGTCTGCCTTTGTCGGGTCTGCGGGCAGCTCGTCGCGATCGAAGTCCTCCGTTTCCAAGATGACCGCATCGAGGTCCTCGAGCGCCTCCGCTAGCTTGCGAAGATTCTCGTGGTCGGCTGAAGGGACCGTGTCGAGATCCTTCGTGACTCTTATGAACCCATGCGCGTTGACTGCGAATCCGCCGATGACTATGTGTTCGACGCCGCGTTCGTGGAGAAAGCGCAGGAGTGGGAGCGGATCAAGCGCTTCGGGCATGCTTGAACGCCTCCGCGAAGCGGTTCGCAAATCGCGCAAGCGCGGCTGCCTCGCTGAGATTGGCGCCAACGCCCCGCGCTCGGTCTCGCTTGACCTGCGCGCGATTCGCGTCTTCCTGGCGCTCGATCTCTCGCTTCGTCCACGGCCTCCCCGCGAACGCAATGCGGTCCTTGATGGTTTTCACCTCGTCAGCCATCTCAAGCCGGAAGTCTAGACATGATCGTGGCCAGCGCAGATGAGCCGCGCCGCTACCGATACGACTGCGCGTTGGCCATCACTTTGGCGACGTAGGCTTCGGTTTCGGGGTAGGGCGGCACCCCGCCGTACCGATCGACCGCGCCCGCGCCCGCGTTGTAGGCGGCCAGGGCGTAGCTGACGTTGCCGCCGAACTGGCGCAGCAGCTCGCCGAGGAGCTTTGCCCCGCCCTGGATCGACTGGGTGGGGTTGAGCGGTTCGGTGACGCCGAGCGAGGCGGCCGTCGATGGCATGAGCTGCGTGAGGCCCATCGCGCCGGCGCTGCTGGTGGCGTTGGGGTTGAAGCCGGACTCCTGCTCGATGAGGCCCTTCAGCAGCGCGGGTTCGACGCCGTTGGCGATAGCGGCCTGCTGGATCTGGGCTTCGTAGGCCGAGGCTCCGGCGCCGCTGGCGCCCGCGACGCCCGCCGCCGGAACCGACGACGGGTAGCTCGGATAGCCACCGGGGGCTCCGTAGGCAGGGGCGGCCGCGCCGTAGCCCACCGCGCCGGATGCGTATCCCGCGCCGGGCGCGTAGCCCATCGCGCTGGCCGCGGTCGCGGTGGCTTCCCCGCCCGTGCCCATTTGCGCAGCGCCGCCGGCCGCTTCCCCCGCGAGCATGGCGCTCGCCTGACCGGCCGCGCCTTCTGTGAGCGGTTCGACTTCTGCGCCGGGCATGGCTTCAGGCGCCGAGCTTGGCATGCCTTCGGCTTCGCTGCCGCCTTCCTGTGCGGTGTTGGCGGCTTCGAGCGCCGCGGCAAAGCTCGCTTCGCCCACGGGCGCGGTCCCTTCCGCCGCCCTGGAGGCAAGCTGTTCGGCCTGGCTGGCGCGCGAGAGCGCCGCGGCTTCAGCTGGAGTTATCAGGATGCTTGCGATCGGGCTGCTCATCAGGGCGAGGGCGGAGCCTTGTGCCAGGCGGGGGCGGAGCCGCGGGCGAGACGGTGCCTCTCTCTAGGAGACCGCCCCGGACGGGGCGACGCTCACGCGACGCTCCGTCGAAACCGGTCGAGGGCGATCTCGTCGAGCATCTCGCCTTCGCGGCGGGCAAGCTCACGGACGTGGGCGTCTCGGTGCCGCTCCTTCAGACGCTCGAGCATCTGGTGCTCCCGGGCGGCCGTGCGCAGATCCGCGCCGCGGTCTGCGACCTCGCCGGCGCTGCGCCGCAGTTCGCGGACGCCGTTCCTGCGCATCTGCTCGACGCGCTCCACGAAAGCCTGGCTGGCGATCATCTCCTCGGCGCTGAGCGTGCCCTCGCTGCCGGCGCCGCGCTGACCCGCGTGCGCCTGCGCCAGCCGGTCGTCCACCTCGCGCAGTCGCTGCTCGCTGTCTGAGAGCCGGTTCATCGCCTCGGCCAGCTCCTGCTTGGCGATCTCCTCCTTGCGCTCGCGCAGAGCGCGCACGCGCTCGAGTCGAAAGCGGAATCCCGGGTCTGACATGTCCTGGTGATCGACCGGCCGCGGCGTCTCTTGAGCGACGGTCGCCGCCGTGCGCCCCGGCCCGCGTGCGCCCCGGCCGGCGTGCGCCCCGGCCCGCGTGCGCCCCGG
>DAHUYQ010000002.1 GCA_027315115.1 Solirubrobacterales bacterium
GCCGGGTGGCATCGCGCCGGGTGGCGGCGCCGCGCCGGGTGGCGGCATCGCGGCAACTGGCTCCGCATGCGACTGCGCCGGTTGCGCCGGCGGAGGCAGCGGCGGAGCTTCCTGAGCGGCCGCTGGAGGGGCGAGCGGCTCCGGCCATGCCCCGGCGGGCCGGGGCGCGGGGATCGGCCACCCCGCGCTCGGCGCCGGCGGCGTCGGCGCGGGCGGGGCCGGCGCCGCGTTGGGCGCGGCGATCGGGCGCTCCGCCTGGTCCACTGCCAGCCCGCACGTGGGACAGAAGCGGTCGCCGCTTCCGTGGATCGCCGCGCACCTGGGGCAGGCGGCGACGCCTGCCTCGCGCAACACCGTCACCGGGCTGCGCTCTCGCAGGGTCGACTCCAGCGTGCGCAGCTCGGTGTCGATGCGGGCGAGCGTGTCCAGCTTCGCCTGCACGATCTCGTCGTTGCGCGCTCCGAAGCGGTGCAGATCGAACACGAGCCCGCCGAGATCGCGGTAGGCAAGCTCGCGCGCCGCGCGCAGGAAGCGGGCGCGCCGGCGCATGCGGCCACGATCCAGAAAGCCGGGCTGGCGCTCGGCCGGCGGCTCGATCGGGGACTGGAGGGCGGCGCCGTCCGAGGGGGCGCCGCCGTCTGAATGCTGCGATGTCGCGGCCGCCGGGCTCGAGGGCGCTGACGCAGCCTCCGACCGGCTCACGCCTGCGGTATCCGGCTCCCCGCTGCTCGCCGGCGGGCCGGCCGGTGCGGCCGGCACCGCGAGCTCTTGCGTATCGAGCGCCGACTGTCCGTTGCCGACCGTGTGTGGCGGCGTGATCGCGCTCTCGGCGGCCGTGTCCTGCCGCGCCTGAGCACCGGCATCCTCCTCGCGCTGTCCTGGCTGCGCGGCGCCCTCGGCGTGCCGCTCTCCTCGGAAGATACGGAGCATTGACCGATTAATGCTAGCCGCTTCGGTGGTCGTACATCGCAGGATCGATTCAGGAGAGCGCGTCTCGCCAGGCGTTTGCAAGCTCCTGCGCCATCCGGCCGCAGGAGTGCTCGCAGGCGCGCCCACGACCGCGCACCCGCGGATCGCCGACGGCGAGATGGGGGACGAGAGCCTGCTTCCAGCGATCGAGGTCGAAGTCGGCGCACAGCGTTCCCTGCACGCCGTCCAACGCGGTGGGATGCGCTCCCACCGGCGTCGCCAGCACCGGCACGTCGCAAGCCAGAGCCTCCAGGGCGGCCAGGCCGAACCCCTCCGCGGCCGAGGGCACCAGCACCGCGTTGGCGGCATTCACGAAGAGCGGCACGCGCTCAGGCTCCACGCCGCCAAGGGTCAGCAGCGGCGTGCCCATGGCGTCGGCGAGCTCGCGGGCGAGCTCGTAGCGCTTGCCCGGACGTGCCGGATCGGCCGGGAAGAGCAGTTGGGGCTGCGCCGGGTCCAGGCCGAGCGCCTCACGGGCCACGGAGCGGGGGAGGGGAGTGAAGCGGTCGACGTCCACACCGACGGGGATCACACGAGCGCGCGCCCGCGCGGCATGGCCTGGCAGCTCGGCCGCCAGCGGCTCGGACACCGCGACGATCAGGTCCATCAGCGGCAGCACCGCCCTGGTCAGCATGCGCGTGCGCGGATGGCGCACGTCCGTTCCGTGCAGCGTCACGCCGCGCGCTCGGGCGCGTACCCCCAGGGCGGGCAGCGCGCTCAGCGAGAAGTGCGCGTGGACGATGTCCAGGCGCTGTCCACGGTAGGTGCGGCCCAGCTCGAGCAGGCCGGCGGCGAGCGCGGCGGGCCCGGGCGAGAGCTCGTGCAGCTCCACCTGGAGCCCCGCGATCGTGCGCAGCGCGACGACCTGATCGCGCACGAAGCGACCCCGCTCGGGATGGCCTTGGTCAGGCCGCATGTTGGAGACCACGAGTGCGCGCATCCGCGCGGACCGTAGCGCTCTGGAATCATGAGCGCGGATGCGGCCATCGACAGACATCGCCGGCGGAGGCGCTCCGCGCAGACGGCCGATCGGCGTTTTCGACTCCGGCGTGGGTGGTCTCACCGTCCTGCACGAGCTCCTGGTCGCGCTGCCGCAGGAGGACTTCGTCTACCTGGGCGACACCGCGCGGTTCCCGTACGGCGAACGCTCGCCGGCGGAGCTGGAGCAGTTCTCGGCCCAGATGGCCGAGGAGCTGCTGCGGCGCAGAGCGAAGCTGCTCGTCGTGGCATGCAACGCCGCCACCTCGGCCGCGCTCCCCGCGCTTGCCCGCCGGATGATGGAGACCACGCTCGGCGTCGAGGTGATCGGCGTCGTGCGGCCCGAGGCGCTGCAGGCGGTCGCTGCCACGAGGACCGGTCGCATCGGCCTGCTGGCCACGCCGACCACGGTCGCGAGCGGCGCCTACGAGCGGGCGATCGCGGAGATCGACGCCCATGTCACGCTGCACGCGGTGCCGTGCCCGACGCTGGCCTCGATCATCCAGGCGGGCAGGCAGTTCGACGAGCTTGCCGTCCAGACGGTCCGCGAAGCCTGCGCGCCGTTGCGAGCAGCGGAGGTGGACACGGTGATCCTCGGCTGCACCCACTACCCGCTGATCAGGCTGATGCTGCAACGGCTGCTGGGCCCCTCGGTGACGCTCGTCAGCTCCGGCGCCGCGCTGGCTCGCCAGGTCGAGCATGCGCTCTCCACGCGCGGCTTGCGCACCGACCACGACGGGGAGGGCGAGTACCGCTTCCTCTGCACAGGCGACGTGGACGGCTTCCGCGAGGTCGGCACCCGCTTCCTGCAGATGCCCTTCGGAGAGGTCGAGCACGTCGGATTGGCGCACGTGGAGGCGCTGGCGTGAGCGCCTCGGATACGACCCGCAAGGACGGCAGGCTGCCCTCGCAGCTTCGTCCGATCGCGATCGAGCCCGACTTCGTGGCCACCGCGACGGGATCGGCGCTGATCAGCGCCGGGCTCACGCGCGTGATCTGCACCGCCTCGGTGGAGGAGAGCGTGCCACGCTGGATGGCCGGGCGCGGCACAGGCTGGGTGACCGCCGAGTACGGGATGCTCCCCGCCTCCACGGGCCAGCGCAAGCAGCGCGACGCCACGCGCGGACGCCAGGACGGACGCACGGTGGAGATCCAGCGGCTGATCGGGCGTTCGCTGCGGGCGATCGTCGACTTCAAGGCGCTCGGTGAACGCACCGTCTATCTCGACTGCGACGTGCTCCAAGCCGACGGCGGCACCCGCTGCGCCTCCATCACAGGCGCCTATGTCGCGCTGGCGCGGGCGTGCCAAGGGCTGATGCGGCGCGGCAAGCTGGAGAGATGGCCGCTCAGCGGCTCCGTAGCAGCGGTTTCCTGCGGGATCGTCGACGGGGCTGCGCTGCTGGACCTCGACTACTCCGAGGACTCCAAAGCGGAGGTCGACGCGAACGTCGTGATGACCGGAGACGGCGGCCTGGTGGAGGTGCAGGCCACGGCCGAGCGCACTCCGCTCTCCCGCGCCCACCTGGACGAGCTGCTCGCGCTGGCGGCGGGTGGGATCGATCAGCTTCGGGCGCTGCAGCAGCAGGCGCTCGACGCGGCGGCCGAGGTCGACGCCGAAGAATCGACGGCGTGAAGCTGCTTCTGGTCACACACAACGAGCACAAGCGGCGCGAGTTCGCGCGGCTGCTGCCCGGCCATGAGGTCGTCTGCCTGCCGGATGACTTCGAGCTGCCGCCGGAGGACGGGGAGACGTTCGATAGCAACGCGCTCGGCAAGGCCCGCGCGGCCGCGGCGCTCGCCGAGTCGAGCGGCGCGTGGGCGATCGCGGACGACTCCGGGATCGAGGCGCAGGCGCTCGGCGGAGCTCCCGGGGTGCGCTCCGCGCGCTTCGCGGGCGAGCGGGCGACCGACCGGCAGAACCTCGAGAAGCTGCTGGCGCAGGCGCCGGCCGGCAGCCCGCTGCGGTATGTCTGCGCGCTGGTGCTGCACGATCCGCGGGACGGGCACGAGCAGGTCTTCCACGGCTACTGCACCGGGCGCCTGGCATCTGCTCCGCGCGGCGAGGGCGGCTTCGGATACGACCCCGCGTTCCTGCCCGACGAGCAGCCTGCCGAGGGCCGGCGGACGCCCGGCTCCTCCGACGGCGAGCTGACGATGGCCGAGCTCAGCGACGAGCAGAAGGACGAGATCAGCCACCGCGGCCGTGCGGTGCGGACGCTGGAGCGCTGGCTGGCGCAGCAGGCGGCCGCTGGCCGCCAGGGCCTGGGGACAGACTCTTAGAACAGGTTGATGGCCGCGGAGGCCCCGACGGCCACGCTCAAGCCCGCATAGCCGACGTAGCCGGCCAGCAGCAGCAGCGCCGCCGTCAGCAGCGAGATCAACACGACCACAATCCACCCCGGACGCGGCATGGGCATCAATTCTCGCGCTCCGGCGCGTTCCCTGCCACGCGGCATCTGGCTTGCGAGCCGTCCGGGTCTGCTGTTAGCGTGCCCAGACCCTTTTCAACAAGGCAGGAGGACGCGAAGTGACGAAGTCTGAGCTGGTCGATCAGGTCGCCGCGAGAGCAGAGCTCACCAAGCCTGAGGCTGCGCGTGCGGTGGAGGCTGTGATCGAGACGGTCGAGGATGCGCTGCGTCGTGGCAGCGATGTCACGCTCTCTGGGTTCGGCAAGTTCCACGTCGGCGAGCGGGGCGCCCGCTCGGGCGTCAACCCGCGAACCGGCGAGCGCATCCAGATCGCCGCCTCGCGGGTGCCGCGCTTCACCGCCGGCAGTGCGCTCAAGGCGGCCGTGAAGGGGCGCTAGCGCTGGCTGCCGGGCTGCAAACCGACAGCGACCGCGCCGCGGTGAGCTTTGGCCGACGGCTCGCGAGCCGCATCGCGGAGCGCGAGTCGCAGATCGTGCTCGGACTCGACCCGGATCCGGCGCGGCTGTGGCCCGGCGCCGATGCCGAGGGCCAGGGTGCTCCCGCCGAGCGGGCGGCCGCGGCGGTGCAGGCCCACTGCCGCGCTCTGATCGACGCCGCCGGGCCCGCGTGCGTCGCGGTCAAGCCGCAGCTCGCGTGCTTCGAGCGGCTGGGAGCGCCGGGAAGGATGGCGCTCTCGGCCACCGTGGCGTACGCCCGCGACGCCGGCCTGCTGGTGATCGCCGACGGCAAGCGTGGAGACATCGACGTCACGGCGAGGGCGTATGCGCAGTCTTTGTACGGCGGCCTGGAGACACCCTTCGGAGCCATCGCGGGGCTGCATGTGGATCTCGCGACCGTGAACCCGCTGATGGGCATCGACGCAGTCGAGCCGTTCGTGGAGGCGGCTCGCGCGATCCGCTCCGGGGTGCTGGTCCTGGTGCGGACGTCCAACCCGGGCGCAGCCGACATCGAGGATCTCGACCTGGCGGGCGGCGGCGTGGTCTGGGAACGCGCCGCGGCGCTCGTGGACCAGCTCGGAGAGGCGGCGCCGGGCGCGGGCGAGATCGCCGACGTCGGCGCCGTGATGGGCGCGACGGTGCCCGCCCATCTGCAACGCGCGCGCGAGCTGATGCCGCGCGCGCTCTTCCTGTTGCCGGGCGTGGGCGCCCAGGGTGGCAGGGTCGAGGATCTGGCGCCGGCATTCGCCCCCGGCCGCGCCGGCGCTGTCGTATCGGCGTCGCGCTCGATCGTGGGCGCCTATCTGCAGCACGGCGGCTCCCCCGGCGATGCCGCCAGAGCGGAGGCCGAGCGTCTGAGGGAGGCGGCATGGCGTCTGTCGGATCCCCGACTCTGACGACCTCGCCGTCCGGGTTGCGGCAATGCTCGCCGGCCGGTCCGCTACGCTCTTGAGGGCTTCTGGTCCCGCATAGAGGGCGGGCCTTCGGGGAAAGGTCGATCTGGCCAACGATGATCATCACGGTCACGCTGAACGCAGCGATCGATAAGTCGCTGTCGGTGCCGAACTTCGGAGTCGGCAGGCGCCACAGGGCAGTCGAGCAGCGCACCATGGCGGGTGGCAAGGGCGTCAACATCGCCCGCACCCTCAAGGCGCTGGGACAGCCCGTGATCGCCACCGGCATGGCCGGCGGCGCCACCGGCACGCACATAGTCGAGCAGCTCACCGAGGAGTCGATCCTCAACGACTTCGTGCGCATCCGGGAGGAGTCGCGGACGAACACCTCCGTGCTCGATCCCACCACCGGGCTGCACACCGAGGTCAACGAACATGGCCCGGCCGTCAGCGAGCGCGAGATGGAGCTGTTCCGGGACAAGCTCTTCTATCTCGCGCGTGGGGCGGCGATCGTCGTCTTCGCGGGCTCCCTGCCGCGCAACGTCGACCCCGACTTCTACGCCACCCTGCTGCCGGAGCTGCAGCGGATGGGCGTGACCACGGTGATCGACACCGACGGCGAGCCGCTGCGGCACGCCGTGCGGGCCGCGCCCGACGTCGTCTCGCCGAACGCGATCGAGGCCGAGGCGCTGGTCGGCCACGAGTTCGCCAGCGAGGAGGAGCGGATCGGCGCGGTGCAGGAGATCGTCGCGCTGGGCCCCCGCGAGGCGATCATCACCGTGCCGGACGGGTGCTTCGCCCAGGTGCTGTTCGACGGCAAGGCAAAGCTCCGCAGGGCGAAGATAGAGCCGCGAGACACGGTCGCAACACGCGGCTCCGGCGACGCCTTCCTGGCCGGCTACATCGCGGCGCGTTACGAAAACCGCTCACCCGACCAATGCCTGCGCTTCGGCGTGGCGTGCGGCGCGGAGTCCACCGCGCGGCTCGGCGCCGCGCTCATCGATCCCCGCGAGGCACGCCGGCTGATGGGCGAGATCGAGCTCACCGCGCTGGAGACGGCGGAGTCGGTCGCCTGAGCGTGCGCGCGCCGCGCCGCGCCGCCCCGTTTGCGCAGAGCCGCCGCCTCTGCTAGCCATAGGGCTGCATGGAGAGCCAAGCACGCGCGAGGAGGCCCACGTTCATCACCCTCGGTCCGAGTGGCACCTGCCACGAGAACGCGTTGCGCCACTATCTGGAGTTCCAGGGGCTGAGCGACTACGAGATCGATCTGGTGCCCGAGCTCCTGCCCGCGATCGACCGCGTCAGAAGCCGGCCGGACACCTACCTGGTGCAGTGCAGCGCGCACCTGCACGTGCACCTGGTCACAGAGCGCCACTACCAGGAGGTGTTCGTGATGGACACCTTCATCTATCCCACCAAGGAGCTCGCGCTGCTGGTGCGCACCGACGTGGATGATCCGCGCAGCCTGGGCATCGTCTCGGCGACGCGCGGCTATCCGGATCTCTCCAAGTGGGAGACGATCATCGACGAGCCCTCCAAGCCGGTGGTGGCGCGCAAACTCCTCGCGCGCGAGTACGACGCCGGCCTCACCCACCTGCACTACGCCGAAGAGCACTCCGAGACGCTGCGCGTCCAGGAGTGCTACGGAGCGGTCGACACGACCTGGCTGGTCTACGGCCGGCGCAAGCGCTTCCAGGGCGACGTCATCGGCCAGCGCGCGCCGTGGCTGTTCACCGGAGAGGCGCAGCCGCCCGCGCCGCTGGCGAGCATCTCCTGAGGCGGCGCCTCTGCGGAGGCGCTCTCAGGCCTCGATCAGCTCGTCCTCCATCTTGCAGGTGGCGGCGATCAGCAGCTCGAAGAGGCTGGCCGTGAAGTCCGCCGGCAGGTCTACCTCCGCGCCCCGGCGCAGGTAGCGCTCCCGCACCTGCACGACGCGGTCGGGCTGCATCATCGGTATGTCGTGCTCGCGCTTGTGCATCGCCACTTCGCGGCATATCTGGAAGCGCTCGCCGAGCAGGCGCGCGATCTGGTCGTCGACCTCGTCCAGGCGAGCCCTGAACGGGGCAAGACCATTGCTGCAGTCTACGTTGCTCATCCTCATCCTCCGTTCAACAGGCCGCTGACAAAGGCGTGCGAGCACTGCGCCAGCGCTCCAAGTGCATATCCGCCCTCCTGCACGACGCATACCGGCAGCTCGCAGCCGGCGAGCAGGCGCCCCACGTCGGCGAAGATCGCGGGATCAAAGCTCCATCCGCCGTGCGGGTCCGCGGCGATCGTGTCGTAGCCGAGAGAGAGCACGACCGCCGATGCTTCGCGGCGGATCTCCGCGACGGCTCGCTCCAGGTGAGCGAGGTATTCGGCGCTGCCGGGGACGTTTCTGAAGGAGACGAGGTGCTCGCGCTCGCTGCGCGGCGCCACGCGCTCCCACGGCAGGTTCGCCCCCGTGGAGCCGTGCAGCGAGTGGAGCGTCATCTCGCGCGAGCGGGCGACGATCCCGGCAGTGCCGTTGGGATAGTGCAGGTCGACGTCCAGGATCGCGATCGGGCTGGACGTGCCGTGCTCGCCGGCTGCTGTGGCGAGCGTGTGCGCGGCCGCGGCGGCATTGTTGAGATAGCAGTAGCCACCGAGCCAGGCCGGCCCCGCATGGTGACCCGGCGGCCTGCAGAGGGCGTAGGAGAACCTGGCGCCTTCGAGGATGCTCATCGCGGCGGCGATCGAGGTCGCGACGCCCTCTCGCGCCGCGGCGAAGGCCTGCGCGCAGACCGGCGTGTCGGGCAGCAGGCCGGGTTCGGCGAGCTTGCCGATCAGCACCGCCTCTTCGGCCGGCGCCTGCTCGAGCGCTTCCAGATAGTCGGCTTCATGCAGGACGCCAAGCGTCTGCCGCACCTGCTGCGGGTCGACCGCGCCGATGCGCGCCCTGACGCGGGGATGTCGCTGCAGACCTTCCTGGACCTCGCTGAGCCGCCGATCGTCGTCCAGTCCTTCGGTCCGGTTGCCGTCTTGATCGAGTATCCAGGGCACGCATCCGGCCAGCTCGTCGCGCTGCATCAGCATCAGCAGCTCGCTCACGTGAGCACCAGCCGCATTCGTGGCCCGAGCGGCTTGAAGCCGTTCTTCAGATAGAAGCGGCGCGTGGCCTCGATGCGGGGGAAGTCCTCGCTCGGCAGGCCGACTTCCACGCGCGGAAGCCCGAGCGCGCGTGACTGTGCGCAGAGCTCGCTCACCAGATGCGCGCCGATGGATCCGCCGCGGTGGGTGGGCTTCACCCACAGGTCTTGCAGCAGCGCGTAGCGTCCCGCGGTGTGGATCGCGAGCTGGAAGCTCGCTGCCGCGACGCCCACGAGCTCCCCGTACTGCTCGGCGATCAGCAGCACGCCTGCCTCGGGCGTTTGGATCAGCTCGCGCCCGGCCCTCTCCATCGCCTCGATCGGCGGTGGCGTGCCACCGAGCTCGACCAGCAGCTCACGCACCGCGCCGATCGCGGCCTGCAAGTCTTCGGCGCCTGCACGGCGAACCGTGCAGGCGCCCTGCGAGGGCAAGCCTCTGGAGTCGGTGGGCGTCGCGCTGCTCACGAGGCGACCGCGAGCTCCTGCGCGGGCTCCAGCTCCACCGTGAAAGCCTCCGGGCCCGACCGGCCGGTGGCGGCCTCGGCGATCGCCGCCATCGGCGCGCGCGCCTTGAGCAGGATCTCCTCGAACTCCTCCTCCGGGTCGGACTGCATCACGATCGCGCCGCCCGCGCCGATCGTCGTGGCGTCGGGCCGCAGCACGATCGTGCGGATCACGATCGAGAGGTCGACGCTGCCGTCCAGCCCGAAGTAGCCGAGCGCTCCGGAGTAGACGCCGCGGGCGCACCGCTCGATGCCGTCGATGATCTCCATCGTGCGGAGCTTCGGAGCGCCGGTCATCGAGCCCCCGGGGAAGCACGCCCGCACGCAGTCGACCGACGTGCGGTCCGCTCGCAGCGAGCCGGTGATCGTCGAGATGAGCTGGTGCACCGTGGGGTAGCTCTCCACCACGCGAAGCTGCGGCACCCGCACTGTGTCCATCTCGCAGACGCGCCCGAGATCGTTGCGCAGCAGGTCCACGATCATCAGGTGCTCGGCGAAGGTCTTTTCGTCTTCCAGCAGGCCGTCGTGCAGCTCGCGGTCCTGCTCGGGGTCGCTGGAGCGGCGCGCCGTGCCCTTGATCGGACGCGCCTGCACGATGCCCTCCCGGTCGACGGAGAGGAAGCGCTCGGGAGATGAGCTCACCACCGCCAGCTCGCCGATCTTCAGATAGGCGGCAAACGGTGCAGGGTTGCGGGCTCGCAGGATCTTGTAGAGCGTGAACGGATCGGGGCTCGCCGACGTCGAGATCTGATCGGTGAGGCACACCTCGTATGACTCGCCCGCCGCCAGCTCGGCCTGGCAGCGTTGGATGTCGGCGATGTACTGGCTTCGCCCGCGCCCGCAGCGAAACACGACCGGCTCGGCCGCATCGCGGTCCGCGCCGTCCGTGGCGGCGATCTGTGGGGCCGGCGGCGCGGGCCGATCGCTCGCTTCGCGAGCGCAGCGTTCGGCGCGGTCGAGCCACTCCTGCGCCTCGCGTTCGTCCTGCTGCCCGGCGCTCAGTGCGAGAAGCTGGGTGCGGTGGCCGATGTGGTCGACGGCGATCAGGCGGTCGGCGAGCATCATCACGGCGTCGGGAACGTCGGAGCGATGGACGGTGGCCGCTCCACAGTCGACCTTGCACTCATAGCCCAGGTAGCCGACGTACCCGCCGATCAGGCCGCGATCAATGCCCTCGGGAGCATCGAGCGCCAGGCTCTGCAGCGCGCTGTCGAGCGCGTCGAAGATCGAGGCCCGCTTGGTCTGCGTTCCAGTTGCGCTGTGATCTCGCACCTGCCCCTCGGTGATGTCGTATTCGAGCACCGATCGCAGGCTGCCGGCGCTCGTGCCCATGTACGAACGCTGCGCAAGCCAGCTTGGAGCGTTCGCGCTGTCCAGCCAGAATGCGTGCTCGGCATCGGCGAAGAGCGCTTCGAACATCGGCTCGGTTGGCGCCTCCGTCTCGATCGAGCGCACGTGCAGGCGGATCGCCGCGTCGTCGGCGCGCTGCGCCGTGGTGCGCTTGGGCTCCGGCTTGGACGCTCTGCGGATCGGGCGGCGCTCGTAGCGCGCGCCCAGGGCCAGCCTGTAGAAGTTCTCGAAGAGCTTGAGCCCGTGTTCGGTGGAGATCGACTCCGGATGGAACTGCACGCCCCACAGCGGGCGCGTGTCGTGTTCGATGCCCATCACCACGCCATCGGCCGTCCAGGCGCTGATGCGGGCGTCGCGGGCGAACGGTCCGGTGACGGCCAGGGAGTGGTACCGGACGACGGAGAAGCCCTGCGGGATGCCCTCGAAGAGGCCGTTGCCGACGTGCTGGACCTTGCTCAGCCGTCCGTGCATCACGATCGGGGCGCTCTCGACGAGACCGTTCAGAGCCTTGCCCAGACCCTGGTGCCCGAGGCAGATGCCGAGCACCGGGGCCTCGCTGCGCTGCAGGATGTCCGAGCAGACTCCGAAGTCGTGCCAGCGGTCCGGGCGTCCGGGCCCCGGCGAGAGCACGATCGCATCGAAGCGGTGTCGTGAGAGCGCCTTCCAGGTGACCTCGTCGTTGTGCACGACGATCGGCTCCTCGCCGCAGGCGGCCGCGAGCATGTGAAAGACGTTGTAGGTGTAAGAGTCGTAGTTGTCCACCAGCAGTGTGTTCATCGCCGTTCCAATCCGAGTCCGCGCGCGCCGCGGTCGAGCAGGGTCGCCGTGGCACGCGCGGCGTGCTCGCTGCGGTCCCGCTCCAGTGCCCAGCGGGCGAGATGGTCGATGTGCCGGGCCAGCGGCCCCACGTCCAGCCGCTGGAGCGCAAGTCGCAGATGCCGCTTGTAGATCTCCGATTGCACCACCGCGAAGCGGAAGTCGGGCTGCTCGGCGGGGCGCAGGTCGGTGGGCTGGCCGGCGCTGACTCTGGCGCGGGCGCGCACCAGGTTCCAGCCGGGGCTGCCGCGCTCGCTCAGCAGCCCTTCGGGGTCGAGCTCGACCTCGGGAGTGACCGGCTTTGTCAGGAAGTAGCCGAGCGCGACCTGGGAGGCTGTGCGTTCTGGGTGGGGATGGGTGCGTCGCACCTGACGGCCCTGCGGATCGGCCTCCATCTGCGCGTCGAGCGCGTCGATGAGCTGGTCGATCAGCAGGGCGCCTTCCTGGCTTGAGGAGAGCGCCCGCTTCTGCCGCGCCACCATGCCGTGGAAGATGTCCTGCGTGGGGTGCATCTCCTGCTCCTGGGCGTCCTGGCATCGCGCCACCGCCATCAATTGGTCCATGAGCTGGCGCCTGTAGGTCACGTGCGCCACCCACTCGATCCCGCACACCTGCATTGTGTGCAGGGTCTGCATGTCGGGCGCCGCCAGCCAGTAGGCGAGCGCGCGCATGTGCTGGGTGGGCACGCCGTCGCCGCGCACGAGCGGAAGCTCGTCGAAGTCCTCGTGGCCGGTCGGATAGAAGATCACGCCGTCGTCTCGACGCACGAAGCGGCCTTCGCCGACTCCCTGCTCGGTGAGCTGGCGCATCTCGGGCAGATAGTCAGACTCGAAGAACACGCGGTCGAAGGAGATGCCCAGGCGCGCCAGCGTCTTGCGCTGACCTCCGATCGCCCAGGCGCGCGTCTTGCTCCAGAGCTCCAGCGCCTCTCGATCGCCGGCCAGCACGCGTTTGATCAGCGTGTCGGCCGCGTCTCCGCGCATCGTCAGCTCGCGCGTGAGGGAGTCCTCCTGCTCGGAACCGGCGACCGCCGTGTTGCCGCTCGCCACGTAGCCGGCGTAGCACTCGCCGACGAAGTGGTCGCTCTTCTCGCTGCCAGAGGGCCAGAGGTGCACGTGCTGGCCGCTCTCCAGGACGCCGGCCATCGCCTCGCCCATCGCGCGGCCGATGTCGGAGATCAGGCTTCGCCGCTCCACGTCGGCGCCGGCCTGTTCGAGCGCCGCCGCGATCGAGTTGCCGAGAGCCAGGTTGCGCAGGTGTCCCGCGTGCAGGGCCTTGGTCGCGTTCGCGTCCCAGAACTGAACCGCGAAGCGTCGTTCGACACCGAGGTCATGCAATGTTTCTTCGCGGCAGTCTCCGTCGAGCAGC
Organism: Solirubrobacterales bacterium; assembly: GCA_027315115.1. Classification (GTDB taxonomy): domain Bacteria; phylum Actinomycetota; class Thermoleophilia; order Solirubrobacterales; family Solirubrobacteraceae; genus Palsa-744. The sequence goes on from DAHUYQ010000002.1 coordinate 12,851, forward strand.
GCCTGCCCCACTGTTTCTATCCAGCCATCGTCGAGGAGCACGTCCACGCTGCTTGGGTTGCGCGTGAGTCCTGCCACCCAAGGCTCTGCCTCGATGCGCTCCAGCGCGCTTGCAGCCTCGGGATCGTCCTGCCATCCGGGCGCGCGCGGCATCAGCTTCAGATCGCAGCCCGCCTGCGGACGCAGCGGCGGGCGTGCGGCCCAGCGGGTCTGCTCTCCCTCCGCAGGCGCCTCCTCGAAGTAGTCGAAGAGGTTGGTGGCCGTCAGCATGGGCAAGATGTAGCCCGCTCGATCGAGGTTGTCAAATCGATCTGGTGGACCTCTTCCGAGGCCGCCGCGATGGCGTCGACGGCCGCCGAACGGTGGTTTGCGAGCTTCGCGCCGGGCACCTACGATGGTGTGCGAGATGCCTCTGAAAGCGGATGTCGAGCCGGACCTGGTCATCATCGGCGCTGGGGCGAAGGCCGCGGCTATCGCCGCGAAGGTCCATGCCGTCAACGAGCTCGGTCTGCGGCCGGTGAGGCTCACGATCGTCGAGGCGACCGAAGCCGCGGCCACCTGGTCCGGCGTGAACGGGTACACCTCGGGCAGCGAGTTCCTCGCGCTGACTCCCGCCAAGGACGTGGGCTTTCCCTACCAGAGCGTCGAGGAGCTCGGCGACGCCGGATTCGCGATCGACGACGCGGTGATGTCGTTCGCCTGGCACCGCTACCTGATCGGCAAGCGCGGGTACGCGCGCTGGGTGGACGCAGGCTCGCCGCCCGTGCAGCACCGCGAGTACGGCCGCTACCTGAAATGGGTGCTCTCGCGTGCGGTCAACGGGGTCACCCACGTCAGGGGTCGCGCGCTGCGGATCGACCGTGCGAGCGACGGGGAGGGCTGGTCGGTGCAGATCCAGACCGAGTCCGGCCACATGCGCCTGAGCGCGCCGGCGCTCGTGCTCACCGGGCCTGGGATACACCGCAACCTCAGCCACGATCCCCAGGTCGCCGATCGGATCTTCCACTGCGACAGCAGACGCCCGGAGCTGGCGCGGATACCGGCCGACCGGCGATCCGAGATCGCGATCGTGGGTGGTGGGGAGAGCGCGCTTGCCAGCGTCCTGTTCCTGCTCGGGTACAGGCCCGACGCGCGGTTGACGGTCTACACCCCGACGCTGCCGATGAGTCGGGGGGAGAGCTTCCTGGAGAATCGCGCCTTCTCCACGCCCGACGTCATCTCATGGGACCAGCTCAGCCTGCAGACCAGGCGCGAGTTCGTCAAACAGTGCGACCGGGGCGTCTTCGGGCCCGACGGCCTGGCCACGATCGCCTACGACGAGCGCGCCCGGTTCGTGACCGGCCGGGTCGTGCACCTGGCCGCCGCCCCGGACGGGCGGGAGGGCGTGCGGGTGCAATACGACGGGATGCAGGGTCGCGGCAGCGCCGAGCACGACTATGTCGTCAACTGCATCGGCTTCGATCTGGTCGAGCAGTTGCGCGTGCTGCTCTCGCCACAGGCACGCGATCTGGTCGAGCGACAGGCCGGCCCGCTGTGGAGCGCTCCCGGGCCGGAACCGGTGTTCGGACGACATCTCGAGCTCAGCGGCGTGCGCCCGCGCCTGCACATCCCCGGCCTCGCCGGCGTCAGCCAGGGCCCCGGCTTCGCCAACCTCGGATGCCTGGGGCTGCTCGCCAACCGGGTCCTGCAGCCCGTGCTCGGTCTCTACGGCAATCACCCTCCCGCCGGTCAGGAGTCCTGGTCGGCCGTGAGCGGCGGCTGAGCGCCGCCCTGCGCGTCGCCCCGCGCGTCGCCCCGCGCTGCGGCTGACCGCGGCGCCGTGGGCTGACCGCCTCGCCTCAGCTCAGGCGGGGAGGGCTGCGCGCCGCGACACAGTCGCCGTCGCCCAGTGCTCGGGGGCGTACGCGATCGAGCTCCTGACCACCTTCTCGGGCTGCGAGCGGACCGGTCGCAGATCGATCTCCTGCAGCACCGTCTGGATCACCCGCTTCATCTCCAGCAGCGCGAAGCTCGCCGCGGCGCAGCGCCGGACCCCGCCCCCGAAGGGGATCCACGTATACGTGCCGGCCGGTCGCTCCAGGAAGCGCTCCGGAAGGAACCTGTCCGGCTCGGGGTAGATGTCCTCTCTGTGATGCATCAGGTAGATGCAGGGAGCCACCGTGGCGCCGGCGGGCACGGCGTGCCCGCCGAGCTCCATCGGCGCGAGCAGCCGCCTGACGACCACCGGAACCGCGGGACGCAGGCGCAGCGTCTCGCGCACCACCGCGTCCAGGTAGCTCTCCTGCCCGGTCGCGATCTCCTCGCGCAGGCGCTCCAGCTTCTCCGGGTTGCGCATCAGCCGCTCGAAGGACCATGCCAGGGAGCTCGAGGTGGGGCCGTCGAGGATCAGCGTCATCAGTTCGTCGCGCATCTCCTGCTCTGTGAGCGGCTGGCCCTCCGCGGCGTGGGCGCTCTCGATGATCCCGTAGATGTCCTTCTCGCCCTCCTGCTCGCCCGCGGCGCGCCTGCGGCGCACCTCCTCCAGCACGGCCGCTTCGACCGGGTCCATCACGGCGCGGAAGGAGGAGTTGCCGACCAGCCAGCGCGGCCCGAAGGCGGCGAGGGTCGCCAGGCGGCGCGGGCTGTTCATCCATTCGGTGAGCTGTCGCATCAGCTCGCGCAGGTGCCTGATCTGCGGAGCGTCGGTCGAGCCGAACGTCGCGCGCATGATCACCTCGAGAGTGATCGCCTGCATGCGTGGCCAGAGCGCGAACGGCTCTCCCACCGGCCACCGCGCGGTCTCCTCGCGGGTCACCTCTGTAACCACCTGCCCGTAGTCGAGCATCTGACGACCGTGGAACGGGGGCAGCATCCGCTTGCGATGCGCCATGTGGGCCGGCTCCTCCAGCAGCATCACCGAGCTCTGGCCGAGCACCGGGCCGAGCAGCGTGTTGGCTTCTCCGACCCCGAGCGTGTCCGCCTGTGCGGTGAAGACCTTCTTCACATCATCTGGATCGCTCAGCAGCACCCATGTGCCCGTGTGCCGGATGCGCAGCGTGAACACGTCGCCGAAGCGCCGCCGGCAGGCGCGCATGAAAGCGAGCGGGCGGCTGGTCCAGTAGACGGTCTGCAGCGCGCTGGGCAGGCGCGGGCCTGGCGGCAGAGCGCCTTCGATCTTCTGTGTCGAACCTGTCACTCACAGGAGCATATGGAGGTGGGAGCGCGATTTGCGACGCTTGCGCCGCTTGTTTCCAACTTTCTCGCCGCGGGATGGCGTGCGACGAGTTCACATAAATTGTTTCCAGCCCTCGGCGCCGCCTGCGTAAAGCGATGTTTGGTTTTCACCAAAAACGCATTGGACGTCGGCCGTGCATCTGTTATGGTGCGCGCTGCGTGCGGCCCACCGGGTCGCAGGGCGAGCGGAAGCGGTCGAGCACCAGTGCCTTAATCGGTGAAAGGGCCGGCCTTAAAAGCCGGAGATCCGGGTTCGAGCCCCGGCTGGTGCATCATCGACGCGGCGGGTGGCGGCTAGCCGCCGGCCACGTCGCGGCGCAGGAAGATCAGGTAGGCGGCGATCAGGGCCGGACCGGCGTAGAGCGCGCTGACCCACAGCGAGTGGAGGATCGGCGCCCAGTCGGTCGGCGTGGCCAGCAGGCCCTGCCAGGCCTGGTACTGGGTTGTGAGCAGGTACGGTCCGGCTCCTTCCAGGCCGGGGATCAGCTTCACGAGCGCGAGCAGCAGCGTGAACGCGAGCGTGCCCACCACGGCGGCGGCGCTGTTGCGCGTCAACGTCGAGAGCAGCACGCCGATGCTCGCGACGGCCGCGAGCGGGATCAGATAGAAGGCATAGGCGGCCGCGATCAGCAGCAGCCCCTTGGGAGCCGAGACGATCGTGCCGGAGAACGTGATCACGGAGTGAAAGCCCCAGGAGGCGACGCCCGCGACCGTCGCCACGAGCGCCATCGTGAGCGCTCCAGCGGTCGCGTAGAGGATCGCGGTCGCCACCTTGGCGGCGATCACCTGTCCGCGGTCCACCGAGCGCGTGAGGATCGTCTTCAGCGTGCCGTTGGCATCCTCGTTGGCCACGACGTCGCCCGCCACCAGGGAGGCGATCAGCGGCAGGAAGAACGCCGACGCCCAGAACAGGATCAGCACCGGCGTGGCCAGCCCCGAGCGCGTGATGTAGGTGGCGTAGATGATGTCCCCTCCGTGGGGGTGGCCCGACCGGAGGTTCTGGGCGAGCACGAAGATCAGGGGCAGCAGCACCGCGATCCCGAGCCCGAGATACGTGCGCTTCTGGGAGCGCAGCTTGCGAAGCTCCCACCGCAGCACTGTGAAGGTGGACGGGCGCCGCGCGCGCGGACGCTCAGCCGCGATCGGCGCGGGCGATGCGTGCGCGACGCTCACGCCGACTCCTCGGTGAGCCGGAAGAAGAGATCCTCCAGCGTCGCGAGCTCCGGGGTGAGCGATAGGATCGCCACGCCGGCTTGGCCGAGCGCCACGGAGAGCCTGCCGATCGCCGCCTCAGGGCCGTGGACGCGCAGCGCCCCATGCGGGTCCACGCCGACCTCCAGGTCGGAGAGCCCGCTCGCGATCTGCCTTGCGCGCGTGTCGTCGTCGGTGCGCAGGCCATACCCACGGCCGGCCTGCGCTCGCAGGTCGCTGAGCCCGCCCTCGTAGACGATCCTGCCGCGGTTGACGATGGCGACCCGGTCACACAGCTCCTGGACCTCGGGCAACTGGTGGCTGGAGAGCAGCACCGTGATCCCGTCCTGCGCCAGGCGCCTGATCAACAGCCGCATGTCTCTCATGCCTGCGGGATCGAGTCCCGTGGCCGGCTCGTCCAGGATCAGCAGGCGCGGTCGGCGCAGCAGAGCGGCGGCGATGCCCAGCCGCTGGCGCATGCCGTGCGAATAGCCGCCCACGCGGTGCTTGGCGCGCGGCGCGAGCTCGACGGTGTCGAGCACTTCGTCGATTCTGTCGCGGGCGTCATCGCCGTCGAGCGCCGCGAGCAGCTCCAGGTTCTTTCGGCCGCTCAGGTAGGGGTAGAAGCGCGGCGCCTCCACGAACCCCGCGACGCCGTGCAGGGCCGCGGCGCCCGCGCGCATCGGGTCGGCGCCGAAGAGCTCGACCGTCCCCTCGCTCGGCGTGATCAGGCCGAGCGCCATTCGCAGCGTCGTGGTCTTGCCGGCGCCGTTTGGCCCAAGGAAGCCGTAGACGTCGCCGGCGCGGACCTCCAGGTCGACGTGATCTACCGCCAGCACCTCCTTGTAGCGCTTGACGAGCCCGCGCGCCAGCACCGGAGGCGCGTCGAGATGGCTCGCGGCCTGGGCCTCGCGTAGCGATCGTGGTCGCCCGAGCCCAGGCGTCGCGGGCGCGCCTGGGCGCGCCGCCTGGCTAGCCGCAGCCGGCGGCGCCTCGGCCACTTATAGACCTCTGGCCGCCGCCTGCAGCACCGAGGGCGTCACCGACCCGGCGAGGATGTGGTCGATGCCGCCGCTCTCGAAGCTCAGGATCGTGCCCAGAGCGGTGGGCAGCTCCGTGGCCTTCGCTCCGTTGATCGACACGCGCGGCAGGTTGATGGAGGGCGAGCCTCCGCCTTCCTGGCCGCCGCCTTCGCCGCCATGCTTGCGCTGCGACTCGATCACGACGATGCCGCCGAGCCCTTCGCCGTAGCTGATCAGGGCGCTGTCGTGGCCGTTGACTTCGATCAGCCGCACCTCATGGCGATCCATGCCGGCCAGGGTCGATGGCGCCTGGATCGTGAATGGCAGCTTGGACTGCACGGCGGCCGGGCCGGTCGTGCCCGCGTCGATGTGCGGGGGCGAGGCTTGGCCGCCGGCTCCGGCGTGGGTGGCCGGATCGATCTTCGTCGTCTTGACGCCGGAAGGCAGAGAGAGCGAGAACACCGAGCTCGGGACCGGGCCGTAGGAGACTTCGGTGGCGGTGAGCGCGAGCACCGGCGTGGAGTCGCCCTTGGCGTAGACCGCCAGACGCAGCGGCACTCCGTGGGTGGCGTCCCACGCCAGTTCTGCGCCACCGACCAGGCCGCCGTCCTTGCGTGGCGAGATGCGCACCGAATAGGCCGGCTGTCCGGCGATGTTGGTGGGCACGGCGCCACTGAGGCTCGCGTGGCCCATCAGGCTGGTGATCGCTTCCTGGATCTTCGCGACGCTCGGGACCTGACCGGCGCCGGCCGGCTTGTCGGCGCCGCCGCCGGCGCCGCTGTGCGCGGGCGGCGTGTACTGGTAGAGGGTGTTGCTGGAGGCCTGATACACCGTCACCGTGCTGCCGTCATAGAGAATCTGGGTGGCGCCCTTTTCGGACTGCAGTTCCAGCCTGAGCCGGCCGTCGCTTGCGATCCACACTCGGCCTTCGGCGCCGGCAATGACGCTCCCACCCGCCCTTGCGCCTCCCGCGCCTTCCTGGCCGGCGATGTTGGCGTCTTCGAGCAGGTGGTTTTCGAGCTTCACGTGCGCGCTGAGGCCGGCCGGCTTGGCGGCGGTGAGCGCTTCGTGCACCGCGTCCGCCAGCGGCTTCGGCGCCGGCTTGGAGTTGTCGGCCAGAGCGGAGGCCAGAGCGGTGCCGGCGGCTCCGACCACGACCACGCTCGCGCAGAGCAGCAGCAGACGGGAGAGGGAAAGCCGGCGGAGAAGACTGCTCATCTCGGAATCCTTCGGTGCGGTTCAGGTCCAGGTCCGCCGATGCGCCGATGCGCCGATGCGCCGATGCCCTCGACGGACCCGCTGATTCCAGGCTAGCGCCGATACTTGCGGGAACCTAAAGACTTGGCGAGGAAGCTCATATCCGGCGCCGGGCGCGACGCGCGAACAGGCTCCTCGCAAGCAGCTCGTGGCATGGAGGTGGGCGGCGATGTCTGCGCACGCCCGCGGCTTCCGATATCTTCTCGCCCGCAGACATGGTGATCGCATTCTTCATCCTCTGTGCCGTCGTCGCCGTCGCGGTCTATCTCGCCGCGACCGGCGGGTCGCGGCGTGAGACCCTTCCGGGCGAATCCCGCCTGGCCAACAGGACCGTCCTGCTGGTCGTGGTGATCACCTTCGCCTTCGGCCTGGTCGTGCCGGTGCTGGTGCTCGTCAAAAACGGCGAAAGCCAGGCGAGCACGGCGGTGGGCGTCCATCTGAGCAGCAAAGAGGTCAAGGGCCGCGAACTCTTCGTGGCCGCCTGCGCGATCTGCCACACCTTGAAGGCGACCAACTCGGTCGGCCGGGTCGGCCCGATCCTCGACAAGATCGTGCCCGAAGTCGCTGGCTCGTCCTTCAAGGCGCGCAAGGCGCTGGTGCTGAGCACGATTCTCGAAGGCCGGGCGCTCGGGCTCGGCAACATGCCGAAGCGACTCTACGAAGGCCCCCAGGCCGAAGCCGTCGCCGAATTCGTCGCGGCGGTCGCAGGCCACAAGTAGCGTCTGATGTCCCGAGTAGCATCGTGGCCGATGCCACGAGAAGCGGAGGCGCGCGAGTGGTGGGCCGATGTATATGAGGTGCGGGAGCGCATCGAGCGGCGCCGCGCCGGCGAGTCATCCGCACAGCAGCGTCCGGTCGCGGGCCGTCGCGGAGTCAGAGAGGTGCGGACCGCTCCACGCCTGAGCGTCGTGCCGCATGAGCACCGACGGGACGCCGGCGATCGGCGGCGACGCCCCAGGCCACGGCCGTCGGAGCGGATCGGGCCACGTCCAGACAGGATCGCCGCCTGGGCGGTGGCGCTGGGCCTGCTGATGCTGGTGCTGGCGATCCTCAGCAGCGCCCACTAGCGCGACGCTGAGTAGAGCAACAGCCGCATCGACTAATCTGCGGCTGCGATGCCAGACGTTCCAAAGACCGCCGAGGATGTGCGCGCGCTGATCCAGGAGCGCGACATCCGCTTCATCCGGCTCTGGTTCACCGACATCCTGGGACAGCTCAAGTCCTTCTCCATCAACGCCGCCGAACTCGACGACGCGCTGGAGGGCGGCATGGGCTTCGACGGCTCCTCGGTCACGGGCTTCAACGCGATCGAGGAGTCCGACATGATCGCGATGCCGGACCCCTCGACGTTCGCGGTGCTGCCGTGGCGGCCCGAGGCGCAGGGCGTGGCCCGCATGTTCTGCGACGTGCAGACGCCTGAGCGCACGCCTTACGAGGGCGACCCGCGGCACGTCCTGCGGAGGGCACTGGCGCGAATGCAGCAGATGGGCTTCGACACCTTCAACGTCGGGCCGGAGCTCGAGTACTTCCTCTTCAAGGACAAGAACGGCACCGAGGTGCTCGACGAGGGCGGCTACTTCGACCTGACCACGCTGGATGCCGGCTCCGACGTGCGGCGCGAGACCGTGCTGGCGCTGGAACAGCTCGGCGTCCACGTCGAGTACTCCCATCACGAGGTCGGCCCCAGCCAGCACGAGGTCGACATGCGCTACGCCGACGCGCTGAAGATGGCGGACGACTGCATGACCTACAGGATCACGGTCAAGGAGTACGCGATGAAGTACGGCTGGCATGCGACCTTCATGCCCAAGCCGCTCTTCGGCGAGAACGGCTCCGGCATGCACACCCACCAGTCGCTGTTCGCCGGCGGAAAGAACGCCTTCTTCGATCCTGACGACACCTACTTCCTCTCCGACGTGGGCAAGGCGTTCATCGCCGGCCAGCTCAAGCACGCGCGCGAGATCTGCTCGATCTTCGCGCAGTGGGTCAACTCCTACAAGCGCCTGGTGCCCGGCTACGAGGCGCCGGTGTACGTCGCCTGGTCGCGCCGCAACCGCTCGGCGCTCGTGCGCGTGCCGCTGTATCACCCCGGGCGCGAGCGCACGACCCGGATGGAGCTGCGCTGCCCGGACCCGGCCTGCAACCCGTATCTGACCTTCGCGGTTCTGTTGCAGGCGGGGCTGGAGGGGATCGAGCACGGCTACGAGCTGCCCGACCCGATGGAGAAGAACCTCTACCACCTGTCGCCCGACGAGCGCCGCCGGCTGGGGATCGAGCAGCTGCCCGAGACCCTGGGGGAGGCGATCGAGCTCACCGCCCAGTCAGAGCTCGTG
>DAHUYQ010000012.1 GCA_027315115.1 Solirubrobacterales bacterium
TTCGGCGCCACGGTCTATCAGGACAGCGCGATCAAGGTCTCCCAGGCTTCCGGCGCCACCATCGCATCCGCGGCCCGCGCCCGACGGCGCCGGCGACGGCGAGCCCACCCCAAGCTCGTGTTCGTGGTCCGCTATCGCCACGGCCTGGGTCAGGCGCGCCGTGACTTCCGCGCGTTCCTGCGCGCCTACCACTATGCGGCTCCCGGGCGGCTGTACAAGGTGCGCTACGTCCAGTCGAGACCGCGGCGCCACCGGCACCGACCGCACGGACACCGGCACCACCGCCGGCGGTAGGGGTCGCCGGGTGGCCGGCGGTAGGGGTCCCGCCGGGTGGCGTCACCCGGCAGCCGGCGCCGGCCGTCAGCCGGCCGTCAGGCCGGGCTGTAGTCCGAGGCCTCTGAGAGCACGCCGTACGTGTTCCAGCGATCGATCTCGACGAGCATGCTGACGCAGGGCTCGCGCTCGGGCCACGGCTCGCCCATGTAGCGCATCGAAAGCTGGTTCATCACGTCCATCTCCGGGTCGTCCCACATCTTCACGATCGGGCCTGAGATCGACACGTGCTGGTAGGGGTCTTCGCCCAGCATCGTCAGCGCCACGTGCGGGTTCTGGCGGATGTTCGGCAGCCGGTGGGCGTTCGCGTAGACGGTGATCAGGATCCGGCCGTCCTGGAGGCCGTACCAGCAGGCGGTCGTTGCCGGGGTACCGTCGCGACGCACCGTCGCAAGCACTGCAACCCGGGGCTGCTCGAGCAGCTCCCGGACAGCGGCAGGAAGTTCTTCGAGCAGGGGCATAGCCCGCGACTTATATCAGGACGCCTGAAGGATCGTCTCGAGTTCCGCGACCTGCCGGCGGACACCGCCGCAGACCTGCTCGCAGAGCTCGAACACCGTGGGGTCGCTGATCGCGTAGCGGGCGTGGGTGCCCTGCTTGGTGCGGGTCACCATCCCGGCGGAGTGGAGGATGCCGAGGTGCTTGGAGACGTTCTGCTGCGTGGCCCCGAGCGATTCCTGGAGCTCGGAGACGGTCGCGTCACCGTCCCGCAGCCGATCGAGCAGCTTGATCCGCATCGGCTCGCCCAGCACCCGGAAGCGTTGCGCGACGAGCTCGATGAGCGGTTCGGGCAGCGGATGCTGGAGGGTCACGGGGCGACTCACGGCATTCCACGCTAGCACAAGCAATCAGTTGTGAGGTTGCACGCTCGTGGAGGAGCTGCTACATTGCCACTCCACCACCGTACAGTTGTGTGGCTGTTGGCTGGCCGCACCCCAAGGAGATTCCGATGTCCCAGCAATCGTCAGTCCAACATCTCACGGTCGAGAGCTTCGACGACGCCGTCGCCGAAGGCCTCACGATCATCGACTTCTGGGCCGCCTGGTGTGGCCCCTGCCGCGCGATGGCGCCGCAGTTCGAGCGCGCCGCGCAGCTGCGGCCCGCCTACCGGTTCGCGAAGGTCGATGTCGACGCCGAGCCCGAGCTTGCCGCTCGGTACTCGATTCGCTCGATCCCGACGCTGATGGTGCTCCGCGACGGCGAGCCGATCGCGGCTCAGGCCGGCGCGATTGGAGCCGACCAGCTGGTCGACGCGCTTGACCGGATCGCCGGCGTGCCTGCCGCAGCCGTCGCAGCCGAGCGCGTCGCAGCCGAGCGCGTCGCAGCCGAGCGCGTCGCAGCGCAGCCGGTCGTCGCCGCGGCAGCCCAGGAGGCGGCATGACGCGCGCGTCCAGCCGCTGGCCGCTTGAGCGCGTGCTGTTCGCGCTCGCCGGCACCATCACGCTGCTCTCGGCCGCGCTCGCGGCCTCGGTCTCCAAGTGGTTTCTGCTGCTGACGGCGTTCGTCGGCGTCAACCAGTGGATGTTCGCCACCGCCGGGGCCTGCCCGGCAGCGATCGTGCTTCGCCGGGCGTGCAGGCTGCGCTCGGCACTTGACGAGCAGCGGGCCGTGCCGGCGCCGGTGCAGGAGGTGGCGGCTCGATGAGCGCTGTAACCGAGATTCAACCTGTCGGCGCGCCCTCGCCCGCCACTGACGACTACCCGCACGCCGTCAACGTCGGCCCGATCGGCCGCCTCGGCCGCTGGACCGCGACCCACTTCCGGGCCGTCCTGGTGGGCTGGCTGGTGGTCGCGATCGGCCTGGGCGTCTTCGCACCTCAGGTGGAGACAGCGCTGTCGGGAGCCGGCTGGGAGACCAGCGGCTCGCAGTCCGTGCAGGCGCGGCAGCTGATCAACAAGGACTTCCACGGGCTGTCCAGCTACGCGCTGATGACGGTCCTCTACTCGCCCAGCCAGACCGTCAACGACCCGGCCTTCAAGGCGACGATCTCCAATGTGGAGCGTACGCTGCAGGCCAGCAGTGCCGTGCGCTCCGTCGTCGCGCCCTCTCCGGGCGTGTCGATCTCACGCGACGGTCACACGGCGATCGTGCAGGCGGGAGCCGCCCGCAGCTCCAACGGGATGGTCAAGGCGGCCGACTCGCTCAAGGGCAAGCTCGCGGCGCTCTCCGGCCACGGAGTCCAGGTGCACCTCACGGGGGCGTCTGGGATGTGGTCTGACTTCAACGCCGCCAACCGCTCGGCGATGATGAAGTCGGAAGTGATCTCATGGCCGGTGACGCTCGGGATCCTGTTGCTGGCGTTCGGCTCGCTGGTCGCGGCCGGGCTGCCACTGATGCTGACGATGCTGGGCCTCGCGTCCGCCGCCGGGCTGCTGTACCTCGGCACGAAGGTGATGCCGATCTCGATCTGGGCGATGAACTTCGCGCTGATGTTCGCGCTCGCGCTCGGGATCGACTACGCGCTGTTCATCGTCTACCGCTTCCGCGGGGCGCTCTTCGGCTCCAATATGGACCCGGTGGAGGCCACCGCGATCACGATGGACACGGCAGGCAAGGCGGTTCTCTTCAGCGGCTTCACGGTGCTGATCTCGCTGACCGCGGTGATGCTCGTGCCGAGCCCCGCCTTCCGCAGCATGAGCCTCGGGATCATGCTGGCGGTGATCTTCGTGCTGGCCGCGACGCTCACATTGCTGCCCGCCGTGCTCGGCCGGATCGGCCACAAGGTCGACAAACTGGCGCTGCCATGGGCTCACTCCGGCGAGCACCGCTCCGCGCGGTTCGCCGCCTGGGGAGAGCGGCTCTGGCGCCGCCCTGCGCTCTACGGGCTCCCGGCGCTGGCCCTGCTGCTCGCGCTCGCCTTCCCGGTCACGCAGCTTCGCACCTCGATGCCCTCGATCAAGGTCGTGCCGAGCGGCGACTCCTCGCGCGTCGGCTACGACCAGGTACAGGCGGCGATGGGGCCAGGCGCAACCGGCCCGCTGCAGATCGTCACGCCCGCCGCCAAGGCTGGCGATGTGGCGCGCGTGGCGGCCGCCGACCCCGGCATCGCGCAGGTGGGCCCGGCGCAGCCCGGCGGTCAAGGGCTGGCGCTGCTGACGGCGATCCCGCGCCAGGACCCCTCCAACCCCGCGGTGGGCGCGACGATCGCGCGGCTGCGCGGCGAGCTGCCGGCGACCGCGAAGGTGGGCGGCGCGGTCGCCGAAAACTACGACCTGCAGAAGCTGCTGACCGCCAAGACCTGGCTGGTGATGGGCGTGGTGATCGCGCTCGGCTTCCTGCTCCTGCTGCTCGCCCTGCAGGCGCCGCTGATCGCGGCGGCAGGCGTGCTGACCAGCCTGCTGGCCACAGGCGCTGCCTTCGGCGTGGCCAAGTGGGTCTTCCAGGACGGCGTCCTGCACTCGCTGCTCGGCTTCCAGCCACAGGGGTTCCTGGACGCCTGGGGGCCGGTGTTCTTCTTCGCGATGATCTTCGCGATCTCGATGGACTACACCGTGTTCCTGCTCTCCAGCGCAAAGGAGCACTGGGATCGCAGCCACGACCCGCGCGAGGCGATGGTCGGCGGCGTGGCGCACTCGGGACGAGTGATCTTCGCCGCCGCGGCGGTGATGGTCGCGGTGTTCTTCACGTTCGCGCTCTCGGGCCCGCTGCCGCCCAAGGAGATGGGAATCATCCTCGGCGTGGCGGTGCTGCTCGACGCGATGCTCGTGCGCCTGCTGCTCGTCCCGGTGCTGCTGCGGTTGATGGGACGCCACGCCTGGTATCTGCCACGATGGGCGCGCAGGGTGCTGCCCGACGTGAGGTTCGGGCACTCATGAGCGCGAGCCCGCAGCGACCCGAGGGCTTGGAGCTCTGGCAGGCCGAGTGGTGTCCGTCCTCGCAGCGCGTGCGGCAGCGGCTCACCGAGCTCGGGCTCTGCTTCCTGACCCGCCAGGTTTCGGCCGAGCGGGAGGGCAGAGACGAGCTGCAGGCGCTGTGCGAGACCCGCACGATCCCGGTTCTGGTCGACGGCGGGAAGGCGATCGCCGGCGAAGAGGCGATCCTTGCATACCTGGACACCTTCCAGGAGCCGCCCGGGGCGCAGGCACATCGCGAGAAGGCGCAGAAGGTCAAGCAAAAGCAATTGGAGGAAGCATGCCGCAAGTTGGACGCAGCTACACATTGAGCACGACGACATCGCTCCCGTTCGCGGACGCGGTGAGCCGCGTGCGTGAGGAGCTTGCGCAGGAGGGCTTCGGCGTCCTCTGCGAGATAGACGTGCAGGCGACGCTCAAGCAGAAGCTCGACGTGGATCGCGAGCCCTACCTGATCCTCGGCGCCTGCAACCCCTCGCTGGCGCATCGGGCGCTGGAGGCCGAGGTGGAGCTGGGCGCGCTGCTGCCGTGCAACGTGGTCGTCTACGAGCGCGACGGGCAGACGCACATCGCGGCGATCGACGCGCAGCGGATGCTCTCGATCGTCGAGAACGAGAGCCTCGCACCGGTCGCCGTGGAGGTGCGTGAGCGTCTGAGCGCCGTCGTCGAGCGCGCGAGCAAGCCCTGAGCGGCGGACCTGACCCCGCCGCGCGACGGGGTCAGGACCACCATGGGCGCGGACGCCGGATCTCCTAGATCCCCTGCCCGTAGTTGGTGCAGGTGGCTTTGAACGACGCGTTGGGGCTCGAGCTGAGCTGGTTGAGCACGTTCTGCAGCGCAGGCGAGTCGTCGAACATGCCGATGTGAGCGACCGGATCGCTTGGGCACTGACTCTGGATCGTGATGTCGGTGACGTTCGATCCGTGCAGGAACGCGTTCGTGTATGGCGTGACCACCTCGTCGTGGCTGGTCTCGATCACGACATAGCGCACTTCGGAGGAGAGCGGTTCGCCGGAGCCGAACAGCTTTTTCATGAACGCCGAGGCTTCCTCCTGTTCGGGCAGCGCGGGAGCGCCGAGGAATTCGAGCAGCCCTGTCGTGAATTCCGAGGCGAACGGGAACACTTCGAGCAGTTCCGTGATTCCGCTCAGCGTCGTGCCGTGGTTGCTGGGCGCCAAGCCGATCAGCTCGTTCACCTTCGAGGCGCCGCCGAGATACTTGATGTAGTAGTTGGGCATCATCCCGCCCTGCGAGTGGCCCACCAGATCGACCTTCGAGGCGCCCGTCTTGGAGAGCACGTAGCTGACGAACGACTTCAGCTCTTCGGCCGAGCGTTCGATGTGGCCCAGCCCGTCGATCCGGCCTTCGGTGACGAGCCAGATCGGCAGCGAGGCGGCCGTTTCACCATAGTTGAGGGCGTACACGCAGTAGCCGTTGTTGGCCAGCAGCGGCGCCAGCGTCACCCAGTTGGAGCCCTCGTCCGCGAGCGTGGCGTGCACCAGCACCACCGGGTAAGGGTGCGCGCTGCTCGGTTTGCAGCCGTTGTTGGCGCCCGTCACAACTTCCGGCTCCCAAGTCTCGTGCCAGATCGCTTCGCCGAGCGCGGCGTCGCCGTACGGCACCGAGTAGGTGGCGCTCGCGCCCGCCGGCAGCGCGACTGCCGCGAATGCCGTGACTGCCGCCGCCACCGCGGCGAGCATCGACCTCTTGACCCTTGGCATCGACAAACCCCTTTCCTTTGCGTTTGGGCCGGATCGCGGCCCGCTTTCCGAAGACCGATCAGATCACGAGAGTGCGAACGGGTCAAACGAGAAGGAGACAGCGGGCGGCGCTCGTCCGCCAATCGCGCGATATAGGCTTGCCTCAACGATGAGCGACCTTGCAGAGCATCCGCCCACGGGCGGCAGGCAATCCCTGCGCGACCCCGAGCGCCAGCACGACGGGCTGGGCATCGACGGCGTCTCCGGCTTCATGGGCTTCCGCTGGGAGGACCCGAACACGATCTGGCTGACGATCAGACCGGAGCTGATCAACGCGGGCGGCCTGCTCTCCGGCGTGGTCACCTATGCGCTCGTCGACTACTGCATGGGCTCCACGCTGTGGGCGCAGACCAGCGAACAGGAGCGGATCGCGACGATCAGCATCTCGATCAACTACATCCAGACGGCGACCGAGGGGCAGATCGTCTGCCGCACGCAACTGGACAGGCGCAACCGCAGCAACGCGGTGATGCGCAGCGAGGTGCACCACGAGGATGGGCGGCCGCTGGTGACCGCGATCGGCAGCTACGCGATCTTCATCCCGCGCGGCCTGCGCGAGCCCGCGCAGAGCTGATGAGCGCTGGCGAGCGGGCCGACGGGCGCACGCCACGGGCGCTCTGCATCGCCGGCTCGGACTCCGGCGGCGGCGCCGGCATCCAGGCCGACCTGAAGGCCTTCGCGCGCTGTGGCGTGCACGGCATGACCGCGATCACCGCGCTCACGGCGCAGAGCACGACGGGCGTGGACGCCGTGCTGGCCGTGCCGGCGGAGATGATCCTCGCGCAGGTGCGCTCGGTCGTGCGCGACATCGGCGTGGACGCGGTGAAGG
Source organism: Solirubrobacterales bacterium (assembly GCA_027315115.1). GTDB lineage: Bacteria > Actinomycetota > Thermoleophilia > Solirubrobacterales > Solirubrobacteraceae > Palsa-744. The sequence goes on from DAHUYQ010000012.1 coordinate 6,774, forward strand.
TCGGGATGCTGGGAAGCCGCGAGGCGGCTCTGGCCGTCGCGCAGGCGCTGCGCGAGCTGCCCGACCGGACTCCGGTCGTGCTCGACCCGGTGATGGTCGCCGAGTCCGGCGCGCCGCTGCTGGACGACGATGCCCGCCAGGCCCTGATCGAGGATGTGATCCCGCGCGCGAGCGCGATCACCCCCAACCTGCCGGAGGCCAGAGCGCTGGTGGGAGAGGGCGATGACGAGGCCGTGCTGCGCAGGCTGCTCGCGCTTGGTCCCGGTGCGGTCGTGCTCACAGGCGGGCACCGAGACGTCGCCGTTGACCTTCTCTTGGAAGGAGGGGAGGGGAGCGCGGTCGTCGAGATTCACGGCCCGCGCTACGCCGACGGAGCCGCGCACGGCTCGGGCTGCACCCACTCCTCTGTGCTGGCCGCCCAGCTTGCGCTCGGTCACGACCTGCTCACCGCGGCGCGTCGCGCCCGCGAGATCACCGGGGAAGCGGTGCGCGACGGCCTGCGCGACATCGGCGAGGGGGCAGGCCCCGTCGACGTGCTCGACCTGCGTTCGCGGCGCTGAGCCGGGGCGCTTGCGAGATCGCCTGGATTGGCGCCGAAGCCGCTTTGCGAGCGCTGGCCGGTTTGCCATAATCGGAGCACGATGAGGCTACTGCGCATGAAGCCCGGTCATGGCGAGATCGTGCTCGCGGAGGGCGACGTGGAGGTGCCAGAGCAGGAGCGTGAGCTGATCGAGGCGTTCCGGGCAGAGCTCGACGCAGGCATGTGGGCAGCCGTGCCCACGAGCGATGCCGGCGGCAGGCGCGAGGCGGAGCTGGTCAAGCGCTGGCAGGACGTCCCCCGCGACGCGGAGCGGGTGATCTTCTTCCCCCGGGCGGCGGGGGGAGCGTTCCCGCGGGTGCGCTGAGGTGGCGCTGCCGCTTGGTGCCACCGCGATCGTGCTCGCCGCGCTGGTGGGGCTGATCGCGCTGGAGCGCGTCCGTGAGGCGATCCGGCGGCGCGGCGGCCTGCTGCGACGGCGACGCGACCCTGTGGGCGCCGCCTACGACCCCGGCAGGGAGCTGCGCGCCGAGAACAAGGCGCGCGAGCTGCTGCGCTCCTGCGTCAACCAGGAGGAGTGGGAGATGTACCGCGACCTCGGCCTCATCCGCGTCTGGGGAGCGCTCTCCGGTCGGCCGGGGCGCGAAGGCGAGTCGCGGACGCAGAGCCAGGCGGCCGCGCAGGCCGACTACGCCTACCTGATCTATCCGCACCGGCCGATCGTCGCCTACCTGCCGCAGACCGGCACGCTGCTGAACGAGTACTGCGTCGCCTTCCCGGATCGCAGCGCCCCGTATGGCAGCACGCGCCTGCCCGCCTCCGACGACGTGCTGGCCAAGTGGATGGCGCTGCGCGCCGACGAGCGGCGTCTGATCTCCCAGGCAAACATGCACCTGCCCGGCCGTCAGATCGATCCGCAGATGGTGCGGCGGGATCTGCGGCGGCTGGCCCGCTGGGAGCGCGAGCGGCTCGGGGTGCCGCGCCGCGCCGCCGCGCACACGCAACGCGCCGCCTGATCCGGGGCGCCGCCCGCGAGGCCGCGCGCCGCGAGCCCGACCGGCTTTGCGGCACAAAGCGACCGCGATGTAGTGTTCGCCGGTATGAGCGAGATCGATCCAAGGCACCGCAGTCGCACCCTCACCGAGGGCCCCGAGCGCGCAGCCGCGCGCGCCTACCTCCACGGCATCGGCTACAGCGCGGAGGATCTCGCCAAGCCGATCGTCGGGGTCGCGCACTCCTGGATCGAGACGATGCCCTGCAACTTCAACAACCGCGTGCTGGCGGCGAAGGTCAAGGAGGGCATCAGGGCGGCCGGCGGCACGCCGATGGAGCTCAATACGATCGCGATCTCCGACGGCATCACGATGGGCCGGCCGGGGATGCGCGCATCGCTGGTCTCGCGTGAGGTGATCGCCGACTCGATTGAGCTCGTCGCCTCCGCGCACCAGTTCGACGCGATCGTGACGATCTCCGGCTGCGACAAGACGATCCCCGGCACCGTGATGGCGATGGCGCGCCTGGACATCCCTGGCCTGATGCTCTACGGCGGCTCGATCCGGCCCGGCTTCTACAAGGGGCAGGAGATCACGATCCAGCAGGTCTTCGAGGCGGTCGGCGCCTACGCCGCCGGCAAGATCACAGAGCAGGAGCTGCACGAGATCGAGGAGGCAGCCTCGCCCGGAGCCGGCGCCTGCGGCGGACAGTTCACGGCCAACACGATGGCGATGGCCTTCGAGGTGCTCGGCATCTCCCCGGCCGGCTCGGCGATGGTCCCCGCGGAGGACGGCCGCAAGCTGGAGGTCGCCAGGCAGTGCGGCGAACTGGTGATGGATGTCCTCAGGGCCGGCCGCACGCCCAGCCAGATCATCACCAAGCCGGCGCTGGAAAACGCGATCGCGGCGGTGGCGATGAGCGGCGGCTCGACCAACGGCGTGCTGCACCTGCTCGCGGTCGCCCGCGAAATCGGCGTGCCGCTGGCGATCGAGGAGTTCGACCGCATCTCCGATCGCACGCCGCTGCTGTGTGACCTGCAGCCCGGCGGCCAGTACGCCGCGACCGACCTCTACGAGGCCGGCGGCGTGCCGCTCGTCCTGAACAGGATGGCGGAGGCGGGCGCGCTGCACGGCGACGCGATCACCGTCACCGGCCGCAGCATCGGCGAGCACGCCGCCGAGGCCACCGAGACGCCCGGCCAGCGCGTGGTGCGCGGCCTCTCCGAGCCGCTGAAGAGCACCGGCGGCTTTGCGATCCTGCGCGGCAACGTCGCGCCCGAGGGCTGTGTGGTCAAGCTCGCCGGCCACGAGCGGCGCCTGCACACCGGGCCGGCGCGCGTCTTCGACGGCGAGGAGGCCGCGATGAAGGCCGTGCTCGCCCGCGAGATCAAGGAGGGCGACGTCGTGGTGATCCGCGGCGAGGGCCCGGCCGGCGGCCCGGGCATGAGGGAGATGCTCGCGGTCACCGCGGCGCTGGTCGGAGAGGGTCTGGGGGAGAGCATCGCGCTGATCACCGACGGGCGCTTCTCCGGCGCCACGCACGGGTTCATGGCCGCGCACATCGCCCCCGAGGCGGTGCGCGGCGGGCCGATCGGCGCGCTGCGGGACGGCGACCGGCTGACGATCGACGTAGACGGCCGCCGCATCGACGTGGACCTCTCCGATCAGGAGATCGAGCAGCGCCTCTCGCGCTACACGCCCCCGGCGCACGCCGCCGGCAGCATCGAGATCGCGATCGAGAAGTACGCCAAGCTGGTCGGGTCGGCCGCCGAAGGCGCGGTCACGCGCTGAGAGTCAGCCGGCCGCGCGCCCGGCGCCCTACGCGTCGAGAAAGCCCTGCAGCAGCGCGTTGAACTCCGCTGCGCGCTCGAACATCGCGACGTGGCCGGTTTGCGACCAGATCACCTTGCGCGCGCCCGGGATCTGGCTTGCGAACACCTCGGCATCGCGGACCGGCACGACCGGGTCCTGATCGCCCCAGACCACGAGCGTGGGACAGCCGATGTCCGGCAGGCGCTCTCGCAGCGTCTGGGAGTGGACGATCAGCGCTTCCAGGGCGGGCATGAACCCCGGCTTGCCCACGCCGCGGATCTGCTCGGCGGCGAACTCCGCCGCGATCTCGCGGGACCTGGTCGCCACGAGCGACAGCGCGGCCGCACGCAGCCGCGGCCGGCGCACGACCTGGTCGGCGTTCGCGCCGACCCAGGCCGCCAGCGCGCTCACGGCGGGGTAGGCGGCGCGGATCGCCGGCAGGCGCCGCGCCACGTGCGCGGTGGACACGCCGGCGGGGGAGACCAGCACCAGCCGCTGCACCCGCTCGGGCGCCTCCAGCGCGAGCTCGGCCGAGATCTCGCCGCCCATCGAGTTCCCGACGATCGCCGCCGAGGGGAGATCCAGGGCGTCCATCAGCCCGGCGACGGTGCGCGCGTAGCCGGGGATCGTGACCGGCAGCGGCGGCATCGGTGAGGCGCCGAAGCCGGGAAGGTCAAACGCGATCGTGCGATGCGTGGCGGCCAGCACCGGAAGCTGCTCCAGCCAGTTGGGCCAGCTCCCGCCGAGGCCGTGGATCAGCAGCACGGGATCGCCGGAGCCGATGTCGATCACGTTGACCGGCGCGCCGTCGACATGGACCCAGCGCTGGTGAGAGCGCCAGTCGATCTGTGCCCACGGCGCGGGACCGTCCGGCGGCAGTGGCCCAGATGCCCCATCGCGGCTCCGAAACGGCGCCTCTCCGGTGGCGCTTGACATGGGTCGTTAATGTACTGGACCCCCGCTGCCTGCCCAGCCGGCCCGCCCGACATGCGAATCGCGATCGACATCGACTCCACGCTGCACCACTACTGGGACGTGCTCTCGGAGATATCGCGGCGCCGTTTCGGGATCGAGCTGCCCTACGAGGAGCAGTTCACGTGGGGCATCACCCGCCTGCGCGAGGAGCAGCTCGCGCTGTGCATCGAGGAGAGCCACAGCGACGAGCGGATACTCGCCGGAAACCCATATCCGGGGGCTGTGGAAACGGTGCGCGGCTGGCACGAGGCGGGCCATTTCATCCACATCACCAGCCATCGCGCCGCCGATCGACACCAGGCCACAGAGGCGTGGCTGCGTCAGATCGGCGTGGCCTTCGACGACCTGCACTGCTCATATGACAAGGTCTCGCGCTGCTGCGAGCTGCAGATCGACCTTCTGATCGACGACAGCCCGATCAACCTCGCGCGCGCAGCCGAGCGCGGGATCGCCGTGGCCACGATCCTGCACCCCTGGAACCAGGAGGTCTGCGAGGAAGAGGGCGTGCTGGCCGCCAGGGACTGGCAGGAGTTGTCCGGTCTGCTGCATCCGCTGCTGGCGGACGCTCCCGGCCGCGTGCGCGAGGCGGCGCTGCGCCAGCCGGCGCGGTAGGGCGGGCAATGTCCGTCGCGTCCGGCAGGGCAGCGGACGCTGACGGCGAACCTGTCAGCATGGGCACCGAGGGCGGGCTCAGGGACGGCTGCGCGTCCGGGGAGAAGACACAATGGCCAGATGGAGGCAGGGAGACGCATGGGCGCGCCTGAGCCGGGCCATGTGGAGGAGATCGCGCCCGCGTGGCGCGACGCAGCTCTGTGCTTTGCGCAGGACCTCGGCCGTCGTGGCAGCGCGACGCGCACGCGGGTGGCGTACTCGCGGGACGTCGATGACTTCGCGCGCTGGTGCTCGCGGCGCGAGATCGATCCGCTCACGGTCAGCGCCAGGACGATCAGACGCTACGTCGCCGAGCTCTCCGAGCGCGGCTTGGCGCCGAGCACGATCGCGCGCAAGCTGGCGGCTGTGCGCGGCCTGTTCGCGAGCCTGCGCGAGCATGGGCGCCTGCGTCAGAGCCCAGCGGAGCTCGTCGGCGCCCCCAAGCGGCCCTCGACCTTGCCGCGCGTGCTCAAGGAGAGCGAGCTGGCCGGCCTGCTGGACGGGATTCCCGCCCAGGATGCCTTGCAGCTTCGCGATCGCGCGATATTCGAGCTCGCCTACGCCTGCGGTCTGCGCGCATCGGAGCTGGTCGGCCTGGATCTGGGAGACGTCGATCACGACTCCGAGCAGCTTCGCGTGGAGGGAAAGGGCGGGCGCACGCGCCTGCTGCCGATCGGCGAGCAGGCGCAGGCGTCGCTCGCCCTCTACCTGGAGCGCGGCCGGCCACCTCTTGTCGCTCAGGGCGCCGATCGCGGCCGGCCACCTCTTGCCGCTCAGGGCGCCGATCGCGGCCGGGGAGAGCTTGCCGCGCAGCCGACCGCTCGAGAACGCGGCCAGGAGCGTGCGCTGTTCCTGACGCGCTCGGGTCGGCGCCTGGACTCCGGCGACGTGCGCAGGAGGCTGCGCACGTGGGCGCTGCGCACCCGCACGCCGGGTCATGTGCACCCGCACGCGCTGCGGCACAGCTTCGCGACGCACCTGCTGGACGGCGGGGCAGACCTGCGCGCGATACAGGAGCTGCTCGGTCATGCGAGTATTTCAACGACACAGGTTTACACTCGCGTCGAGTCCGCACGTCTGAGGAACGCATATGCTCGCAGCCATCCACGGGCCTGATCTGATCAATGAGCACCCTGGATAACAGCGTCAAAGCGATCGAGCTGCGTGAACTGTGGCGCCGTTACAAGTCCGACGGCGACAAGCGCGCACGCGAGCGGCTGGTCGTCGCCTACTCGCCGCTGGTCAAGTACGTCGCCGGCCGCACCGCCGCCGGCCTGCCGCCTCACGTCGAGGAGGCGGACCTGATCTCCTACGGCCTGGACGGGCTGGTGTCGGCGATCGAGCGTTTCGACCTGGACCGCGAGATCAAGTTCGAGACATACGCGATCACCCGCATCAAGGGCGCGATCATCGACGAGCTGCGCTCCCTGGACTGGGTGCCCCGCAGCGTGCGCGCCCGCACCCGCGAAATCGAGCGCGCCCACGCCAAGCTCGAGCACAAGCTGCAGCGCACGCCCACCGACGAGGAGCTCGCGGCCGAGCTCGGTATCAGCGGCCAGGATCTGCAGGACGCGCTGATCGCGATCTCGCACTCTTCGATCGTGGCGCTGGACGAGCTCTGGAGCGTCTCGGACTCCAGCGGTGATCAGGTCTCGCTGATGGACACGATCGAGGATCCCGGCGCCCCCGATCCCGCCAAGGCGCTGGACGTCGGCGACCTCAAGGACCGCATAGCCGACTCGATCGCAAGGCTGCCTGAGCGAGAGAAGCTCGTGATCGCGCTCTACTACTACGAGAACCTGACCCTCAGGGAGATCGGAGAGGTGCTCGGCGTGACCGAGTCGCGCGTCTCCCAGCTTCACACCAAGGCGGTGCTCAGACTCCGCTCAGGCATGCAGGGCGACGGCTTCGAGGAGGACTAGGACGCCGCTGGGCGGCGCGAGGCTGTGTCCTCGCTCGCTCGCGTACGAAGTACGCCACGCTCACTGCGTCCTTGCATCGCTTGCCCAGCGACGCCCTAGCAACCGGAGCACTGGCGCGGCTCGCCCGGCGGCGCTATGGTGGCTTGCACGGGTCGAAAAAGGAGGCGCAGATGCCGGCAGCAGATCGGATTCGCAATGTCGCCCTCGTCGGGCACAGGGGGTCTGGAAAGACCTCTTTGAACGAGGCGCTGCTGTTCGAGGCCGGCGTCACCACCCGGCTCGGAACGGTCGCGGACGGGAGCACGGTCTCAGACACCGACCCCGACGAGAAGGAGCGGCAGATGTCGATCTCGGCCGCCCTCTCCAGCTTCGATTGGAAGGACTGTCAGATCAACCTGCTGGACACTCCCGGCGACCCGAGCTTCGTCGCCGACGCGCTCGGCGCGCTGCAGGTCTGCGAGTCGGCGATCTTCGTCATAAACGGGGTGATGGGCGTCGAGGTCGGCACGACGCGGCTGTGGCGGCGCGCCGCCGAGCGCGACATCGCGCGGATGCTGTTCGTGAACATGCTCGACCGCGAGCGCTCCGACTTCTTCCGAACGCTGGAGCAGCTCAAGGACGCCTTCGGCCCGCACGTGGTGGCCACGGAGATCCCGATCGGCGCCGAGCACGAGGTCTCTGGCGTGATCGACCTGGTCGACATGCGCGCCTTCCGCCAGGACTCCACGCAGCGCGGCGGCTTCACCGAAATCGAGATCCCCGCCGACCATGCCGAGCTTGCCGCCACCTACCGCGATCGGCTGATGGACGAGGTGGCGGAGGTCTCCGACTCCCTGATGGAGCGCTACCTGGAAGGGGAGGAGATCTCCCATCAGGAGATAGTCGACGCGCTGGAGCGCGGCACCAACCACGGGCACATCTTCCCCGTCGTCTGCGGCGTGGCGGCTCACAACCTCGGCACCGCGCGGCTGCTCGACGCGATCGTCGAGGATCTGCCCTCTCCGGTACAGCACGGCCCGCTGCGGATCGACGGCATGGAGCTGGCCGCCAACCCCGACGGGGAGCTCTGCGCCTACGTCTTCAAGACCCGCGCCGACCCGTTCGCCGGCCGCGTCAACCTCTTCCGGGTCTACAGGGGCACCCTCTCCCACGACAGCCACGTGGTCAACGCGCGCGCGCACGCCAAGGAGCGCATCGGGCAGCTTCTCGGCTTTCGCGGCAGCGAGGTGCTGCACCCCGAGACGATCGGGCCGGGCCAGATCGGCGCGGTGGCGAAGCTCAAGGAGACCCATGCCGACGACTGGCTGCTGGAGCGCTGGCCGATGTCAGACCAGGTGCAAGGCGACGGGCAGCCGGGGGCTCTGCCGGGCCTCGCGCTGCCCGCGCCGGTGATGGCCTTCGCGGTGGCGCCCAAGAGCGCCGGCGACGAGGAGAAGATGATCGCCTCGCTGCGGCGCCTGCAGGAGGAGGACCCGGTGATCGACGTCCACCGCGATCCGCAGACCGGCGAGGAGATCGTCGCCGGCATCTCCCAGGTGCACGTCGAAGTGCTGGTGGAGCGGCTGCGCAGCCGCTTTGGAGTGGAGGTGAGCCTGCAGCCGCCGCGCGTGCCCTACAGGGAGACGATCCGCGGCAGCGCCAAGGCGCACGGGCGCCACAAGAAGCAGTCCGGCGGCCGCGGCCAGTTCGGCGACTGCCACATCGAGATCGAGCCGCTTCATGAAGATCCCACTCACCCCGAGGGCTTTCAGTTCGTGGACCACATCAAGGGCGGCGTGATCCCGAGCTCCTTCATCCCCGCGGTGGAGAAGGGCGTGCGCGAGGCGATGGAGTCCGGGGTGCTGGCCGGCTACCCGGTCAAGGACGTCAGGGTGACCCTCTTCGACGGCTCCTACCACTCCGTCGACTCCTCGGAGATCGCCTTCAAGCTCGCCGGCGCGCATGCGATGAAGGAGGCCCTGCGCGACGCCCAGCCGGTGCTGCTGGAGCCGATCATGCTCGCGAGCATCACGGTGCCCGAGTCGAGCGTCGGCGACGTGATCGGCGATCTCAACAGCCGCCGCGGCCGGCCGCAGGGGATGCAGCCGGCGGGCGCGATGACGGAGGTGAAGGCCGAGGTGCCGATGGCCGAGATGCTCAGCTACGCGCCCGACCTGCGTGCGATCACCGGCGGCCAGGGCGACTACTCGATGGACTTCCTGCGCTACGAGGAGGTGCCGGCCCAGCTTGCGCAGCGGATCGTGGATGAGGCGGCGGCGGAGCACGCCGCGGCGCACGCCTGAAAAGCGCGGCCTGCGCGCCTTCCGCGGTGGCCGAAGATCGCAATTTCCGAGCCTCCGCGAGCGTGGGTTCCCCAAAGATGGTTTCGCCGATGACGGTGGAGCCGCATCTTCACGCCCCGGTCACTACTCTGGATGGCCGATGGCGACGAGGGCGATCATCACCCACCAACCGCAAGTCTCCTGCGACATGTGCGGCAGGACGCTGCTGCGGGGTGAGCGCCCGGACACGTTCCTTGCCGCTGGCAGCCGGCGCACCGTCTGCGAGCTCTGCATCCCCAGGGCCGCGGGAGAGGGCTGGATGCGCGAATCGGATGCGCTGGCGGCCGCACGGGCGCGCCCCGAGCGCGGGCGGCGCGGCCGATCGCTTCTGGACCGGCTGCGCCAGCGGGGCGGGCTCCAGGACGGCGAGCACGAGATCTCGCAGGAGGAGCATCAGTGGGCACGCCGTCCGGCCGACGACTGGCAGGACGCGCCGGCCGGCGGCTGGTCGCCGCACGGAGACTGGGACTCGGCCGCCGCCTCCGCCCACGCCCCCGCACACGCGGGCGATGACGATCTCGGCGGGGTTGACCTTGACGCGCTGGAGGGGGAGCGGCAGGCGATCGACGCGGTCTCGGCCCAGGACGAATGGGTGGACCGCGTCATCGACGGCGAGCATGCGATGGTCACCGAAGAGCACTTCGCGCCGCAGGCGGCGCACGCTCCCGCGGGCGGCGCGCATCAAGCCGGCGACGCACATCAGACTGGCGGCGCGCATCACGCCGGTCGCCCGAGCCTGAATCTGACCCTCGAACAGGCGATCGAGATCTTCAACGCCTCCGAGTGCGCGGCCCGCGTGGCCGGGATCGCGCGGGCGCTCGGGCAGCCGAGCGTGACCGTGCGCGCAAGCGAGCACGAGGGCGAACGGGCGGCGGTCGTGGTCGCCTGGGAGCTGTGCTGGTACCGCTACGAGGTGGACCTGCGCGAGCGCCCCGCCACGATCGCGCTGCTGGCCGACGGCACCGAGCTGGACGAGCTCGCCGCCGAGGACAGGTTGGGCAACGCCTCCGCGGACGAGCGCGGAGAGCTCTCGCTGCTGCGGTAGCATCCACGCGATGATCTACTGCGTCGTGCCCAGACCGCTGGAGCAGGAGCTCTACGACAAGCTCGTCGAGCGCTACGCTGGCGAGGAGAACGTGACCGTGATCGTCGATCGCCGCGAGTCCGACAGGCGTGCACGGCAGGCCCGTGCCGGCGAAGTCGACGCGGCGATGCGCGAGCGTCGCGTGGTGCGTGATCGCCGGCGGGCGCGCGCCGTCGGCGAGATGCTGCCGCTGGCCACGCCCTGAGCGCCGTGAAGCTGCGCATCAACGTCGACGGGGGAGCGCGCGGCAACCCCGGCCCCGCCGCGGCCGCCTGCGTGGTCGCGACCCCGGAGGGGGAGGTGGTCGCGGAGCGCGCGCAGCTTCTGGGCTCTGTCACCAACAACGTGGCCGAGTACAGAGCGCTGCTGCTCGGCCTGCGCGTCGCCGCGGAGCTGGGCGCCGAGGAGATCGAGGTGATCGGCGACTCCGAGCTGATCGCCAGGCAGGTCCAGGGCGTCTACAAGGTCAAGCACGAGGCGATGAAGCCGCTTCACCGCGAGGCGATGCAGGCACTGGCCGGCTTTGCCAAGTGGTCGATCAGGACCGTACCGCGCGCCCAGAACGCGGCCGCCGACGCGCTGGTCAACGCCGCGCTCGACGGCGCCCCCGTCGGGGGCTGAGCGCAGCGGCGGCGCCGCGCGAATGGGTACCCTCGGCGAGTGCTGAGCCCTCGAAACCGCGAGCTGCTGGGCCTGCTGCCCTCGGCGCTGCTGGTGATCGCCGGCTTCACCGCGATCTTCCTGCAGGCCAAAGCCGACACCTCCGGCGCGGAAGCCGCGCACGCGGCCAACCTGCTGCTGGCGCACGCCTCCACCGCCTCGCTGCTCTACGGCGCGATCTTCCTCGCGCTCTGCATCGCGGGCCACGTGGTGATCCGCTACGCGCTGCCGCATGCCGACCCGTACATGTTCCCGCTGGCCGCCGTGCTGGCGAGCGTCGGGATCGTGATGATCTACCGGATCGAACCGACCCTGGCGCGCCAGCAGGCGCAGTGGCTGGTCGTCGGGCTGCTGGTGTTCGCCGCCACGATCCTGTTCCTGCGCAAGCACGGGCTGGGGGTGCTGGAGCGCTATCGCTACACGATCATGGCGGTGGCGATCGTGGCGACGGTGCTGCCGCGGCTGCCGGTGATCGGCGGCGAAGTCAACGGCGCCTACCTCGACATCCACGTCGGCCCGGTCTCCTTCCAGCCGGCCGAGATGGCGAAGATCGCGCTGGTGGTCTTCCTCGCCAGCTACCTGGCCGACAACCGTCAAATGCTGGTGACGGCGGGCCGCAAAGTGCTCGGCATGACCTTCCCGCCGATGAAGCAGTTCGGCCCGATGGTCGTGGTCTGGGGCGCGTCGATGGCCACGCTGGTGCTGACCAGCGAGCTCGGCACCTCGATCATGTTTTACGGCGCGTTCCTGGCGCTGCTCTACGTCGCCACCGGCCGGATCTCCTTCCCGCTGGTGGGCCTCGGGCTGTTCCTGCTCGGAGGCTGGTTTCTGGCCACGCACGTGGGCCACGTCGAGGCGCGGATCGAAGCGTGGGAACACCCGCTCAACCAGAAGCTCTACGAAGTGCGAGGCGGAAGCTTTCAGCTTGCGCAAGGTCTGTTCGCGCAGGCCGACGGCGGCCTGCTGGGAACCGGCTTCGGCCGCTCGCTGCTGCGCGCGACGCCGCATTCAAACCCGATCCTGCCGGTTGCCGAAAGCGACATGATCTACGCGGTGATCACCGACGAGCTCGGGCTCGTCGGGGCGGCCGGGCTGCTCTGCGTCTACCTGCTGTTCATCTGGCGCGGCCTGAAGACCGCGATGCTCGCGCGCGACTCCTTCTCCAAGCTGCTGGCGGTGGGGCTCTCGTTCATGATCGCGATGCAGGTATTCGTGATCGTGGGCGGCGTCACGCGGGTGATCCCGCTGACCGGCGTGACGCTGCCGCTGGTCGCCTACGGCGGCTCATCGGTGGTGATGAACTTCGTGCTGCTGGCGCTGCTGCTGGTTGTCTCCGACCGCGCCAGACGCCCCTACCAGCGCGATGGATAGCGCACGCCGGGCGTCGTGGCAGCCCGCGGCCGCCGCTGGCCGGAATCCGCGGCCGACCGGCGCCAAACACGCCGACTTTTCGCAAGATATATCCCGAGTTGAGCGGGTTTGTGCAGGTTTCCTGCCGGATCGGCTGCCCAAACCTCCATCTCTGCCGCGTACATGCAGGGGGGAGTGCTCGCTCGTGGAAGATCGCCAGCGACCATGAACGACGTCACCACGCACGCCACCTCCAACCTCGTGCTGAGCGGTAGCTGGACGCCGGGCTGCGACCCCGCCGCCAGCAGGCGCTACCCCGCCGGCGGCGGCGCGTTCAGCTCGCAGGCCGGCCTGCACCGGCGGCCCTGGCTCGCGCGCCTGCGCCGCGCGCTCGACGACGGCCTGTTCGTGCTGCACTATCAGCCGATCGTCTCGCTGAAGGACGGGACGGTCAGCCACTACGAGGCGCTGCTGCGGCTCGCCGACGACATCGACGGCGAGCTCGTGTCGCCCGCGAGCTTCCTGCCGGCCGCCGAGCGCTACGGACTGGTGCAGCGGATCGACCGCATGGTGCTCGGCGAGGCGATCGGCCTGATGGGCGCCGAGCTTGCCGACAGGCGCACTCCCGTCGCCGTGAACCTCTCGGCGCTCTCGGTCACGGGTGAGGGCACCCTGGAGCACATCCGTGCGCTGCTCGACCTCCACGAGGTCGATCCGCACAGGCTGATCCTCGAGGTGACAGAGACCGCGGCGATCTCCGACATGAGCCGCGCGAGCGAGTTCTGCCGGGGAGTGCAGCGGCTCGGCTGCGCGGTGGCGCTCGACGATTTCGGCGCTGGCTTCGGCTCGTTTCGCTACCTCAAGCGGCTGCCGTTCGACTACCTGAAGATCGACGGCGACTTCGTGCGCGCGCTGCCCCGCTCGCACAAGGACCAGCTCGTCGTGCAGGCGCTGGTGCGCGTCGCCAAGGGGATGGGCAAGCGTACGATCGCCGAGTACGTCGGTGGCCAGGAGACGATCGCGCTGCTGTGCGGCTACGGCGTCGACTACGCGCAGGGCTTCGCGATCGGCCGTCCCGTCGCATCCGTGCAGGCCTTCGCACAGGCCGCCTGAGACCGCCGGCGGGGCGTTCGCTGCCGGGGCGCCGGCCGGGCGCCTCGGACCCCTGACCGCCGCCCGCTCATCGGCCGCCCGAGCCCCGGTGTGGATGCTGTCCGCGCGCCGCGCGCGGGACCGGCCGCCCGCTTCAGCGCGGCCGCGGGAACTGCAGGCGCATCATCCGATCCCACATGCGGTCGCTGAGCAGCCTGCGCTGGGTGATCAGCGCATGCGCCGAGGGCGTGATCCGGTAGCGCGTCCGCGGGCGCCGGGCCTCGATCGCCCGCTCGACCACCTTGGCCACCGCATCGGGCGGCCCGCCAAACTTGGCCAGCAGCGGGTTCTCGTATGCGTCGCTGCTGGCCTTCGCGACGGTCGCGTTGAAGGCCGCGTATGGCGATCGGTCGGCGCCGTTCCCGCCGCCGCTCCCGTCGCCGGCATCGCGGCCCAGCGACTCCATGCTCGCCGACGCGGCCTGCCCGAAGCGGGTGAGGATCAGCCCCGGCTGCAGCACGACCACATCGACGCCGAAGCCGGCCACCTCGAAGCGCAGCGCGTCGGAGATCGCCTCCAGCGCGTACTTGCTGGCGTGGTAGAGGCCGCCGCCGGGGAATGTGAAGTTGGCGCCCATCGAGGAGACGTTGACGATCCGGCCGAAGCGCTGCGCGCGCATTTCCGGCAGCGCGAGCTGGCACATCCTGATCACGCCGAAGACGTTGGTCTGGAACTGCCGCCGCACGTCATCCATGGACACGGTCTCGATCGCCCCGCTCTGGCTGTAGCCGGCGTTGTTGACCAGCACGCCGACCGCGCCGTGCTCGCGCACCACCTCCGCCACCGCGGCGCTCATCGACTCCTCGTCGGTGACGTCCAGCGCCAGCAGCCTGCAGCCCGTCTGCGCGAGATGCTCGATCGACTCGATCCGGCGCGCGGTCGCGTAGACGGGCCAGCCCTTGCGCGCCAGGCGCCGCGCGGTCGCCTCGCCGATGCCCGAGGAGCATCCGGTGATCAGGACGGCTCTCGATCGATCTGCCATCGGGCCAGCATAGGGCTACAGGGCCGCCACGGTCCGATCCGATCACCGGTGCCCTCCAGCATGTAGGGTCAGCCCAATGCGCGCTGTCACATTTCAAGAGCCGGGCAGGGTGGAGGTCAGCGAGGTCGCCGCTCCGCGGCTGAGCGGCCCCGACGAGGCGATCGTGAAGGTGGAGGCGTGCGCGGTCTGCGGCTCGGATCTGCACATCTACCACGGGCGCGTGAAAATCGAGCCCGGCTTCACGATCGGGCACGAGTTCGTCGGCGCAGTGACGGAGGTTGGAGCGGGGGTGACACGGGTGGCCGTTGGCGACCGGGTGCTCGGCTGCTTCCAGACCGCCTGCGGCACCTGCCGGCAGTGCCTGCGGGGGGACTACCACCGCTGCGAGCGGAGCCGCACCTTCGGCCACGGGGCGGCGATGGGCGACCTGCAGGGCTCGCAGGCCGAGCAGGTGCTCGTTCCCAACGCCGACATCACGCTGCGGCGCGTCCCGGAGGGGATGGACGCCGCCACCGCGATCTTCGCCGGCGACGTGATGGGCACCGGCTACCACGCGATCGCCAGCTCGGGCATGCGCCCCGGAGACACCGTCGCGGTGCTCGGCCTCGGCCCGGTGGGGCTCTGCGCGGTGCAGGCCGCGCGCGCCGCCGGCGCCGCGCAGGTGCTGGCGGTCGACTCGGTTCCCGAGCGCCTGACGATGGCGCAGAGCTTCGGCGCGACCGCGCTCGATCTCGACGGGGTGGACGTCAAGAAGGCGGTGCGCGCCGCCACGGGCGGGCGCGGCGTGGACGTGGCGGTCGACGCGGTCGGCGACCCGCGCGCGCTTGAGCTTGCGATCTCGCTGGCACGCGCCGCCGGCGAGGTCGTGGCGCTGGGCGTCTACGCCGAGCGCTGCGAGCTGCACATGGGCCTGCTGTGGATCAAGGGCCTGACGATGCACACCGGCCTTGCCAACGTGATCGCCCACGTGGACCCGGTGCTGGACATGCTCTCGGCGGGCGCGCTGGACCCGAGCCGGCTGATCACCCACCGGATGACCCTCGACGATGCGCCAGAGGCGTATGCGCTCTACGATCGTCGCGAAGCGTTGAAGATCCTGCTGGAGCCGTGAGCGCGCCCGCGCCCGCGGCGGGCGCGAAGGCGTCCTTGCCGGCGGCCGCGCGCGTCCCCGCTGCCGGTCGCAGACCCGCGAACCGAGGAGAGCCGATGTCCACAGCCGCACTGCCGGAGGCGCTGGGCGCCGCCGCGCGCCAGTTCGTCGCAGGCCCGGAGTCCGGGCACGGCCTGCTGATCGGGTCGCAGCGGATCGCGGCCGCCGACGGCGCCACCTTCCAGACGCTCGACCCATCCAACGGCATGCCGATCGCCACGGTCGCCCAGGCCGGGCCCCACGACGTGGACAGGGCGGTCGCGGTCGCGCGCGAGGCGTTTCAGAGCGGCCCCTGGGCCACGATGCCGGCGCTGGAGCGCGGGCGGCTGATCGGCGCGCTGGCCGACGCGGTGGCCGAGCACGCGGAGGAGCTCGCGCAGATCGAGTCGCTGGACAACGGCAAGCCGGTCAAGCTCGCCCAGTTCGTCGACGTGGCCGGAACGGTCGCGCACCTGCGCTACTTCGCGGGATGGCCGACGAAGATCGAGGGCGCGGTGCTGCCCGTGATGGCCCCGAACATGCACTGCTACACGCGCCGCGAGCCGGTCGGGGTCTGCGCGCAGATCGTGCCCTGGAACTTCCCGCTGCTGATGGCCGCCTGGAAGATCGCTCCTGCGCTGGCGGCCGGCTGCACGATCGTGCTCAAGCCGGCGGAGCAGACGCCGCTCTCGGCGCTGCGGCTGGGCGAGCTGGCGCTGGAGGTCGGCTTCCCGCCGGGCGTGCTGAACGTGCTGACCGGCGACGGCGCCACCGGCGCGGCGCTGGTGGAGCACCCCGACGTCGACAAGGTCGCCTTCACCGGCTCCACAGCGGTCGGTCGGGAGATCGGCGGCAAGGCGGGCGCCGCGCTCAAGCGCGTGACGCTGGAGCTGGGCGGCAAGTCCCCGAACATCATCCTGCCCGACGCCGACGTCGAAGCGGCCGCCAAGGGCGCCTTCCAGGCGATCTACTTCAACTCCGGCCAGGCCTGCAACGCCGGCTCACGGCTGTTCGTGCCCGCCGAGCGCTTCGAGGAGGTCACCGGAGTGCTCGCCGAGCGCGCGGCCAAGGCGCGCCTGGGGGCGGGCCTTGACCCCGAGACCCAGCTCGGGCCGCTGGTCTCCGCCGAGCAGCAGCAGCGGGTGCTGGCCTACATCGAATCGGGACTGCAGGAGGGCGCGAGCCTGCTCACCGGCGGGGAGGCGGCGCTCGGCGAGAGCGGCGGCTACTTCGTCGCGCCCACGCTGTTCGCGAGCACCTCCGACGAGCTGCGCATCTGCCGGGAGGAGATCTTCGGGCCCGTGCTGGTCGCCACGCCATACGACACGCTGGAGGAAGTCGCCCGGCGTGCCAACGACAGCGACTATGGCCTGGCCGCGGGCGTGTGGACGCGCGATCTGGGGTCGGCGCATCGCCTGGCGGCGATGCTGCGCGCCGGCTCGGTGTACGTCAACTGCTGGGCCGCATCGGACCCCGCCGCGCCGTTCGGAGGCTTCAAGGCCTCCGGCGTGGGCCGCGAGCACGGACACGTCGGTCTAGACTCATATCTAGAGACCAAGACGGTCTGGGCCGCGCTCTGAGAGTGCTCTCATGAGGACTCTGGAAGCGGCGCCTGATGCCACGAGCGATCCTGCTCGTAGATTAGAGTCGGATAAATGACCCAGACTTCGCCCAGCCCCGGCGGCCTGTCCATCTCCAGCTCGATCGAAGGCGGCATCGCCAGCCTCGCGCTGCAGGGCGAGCTGGATCTCGCCAGCGCGCCTTTGCTGGAACGCAGCCTGCTGGAGCTCGAGTGTCATTCTCCAAGCATGCTCGTGGTCGACCTCGGCGGGCTGCGGTTCCTAGACTCCACCGGCCTTCGCCTGCTGCTCGCGGCAAACACCCGCGCGCGCAAGCGCGGGGGCGAGCTCGTGCTGCGACCAGGCGATGCCAACGTCCAGCGCGTCTTCGACGTCACCGGAGCGCTGGAGGTGCTGCGCTTCGAGGACGCCGTCGGCGGCTGACCAACACCCAGCTTCACGCCCCACTTGCGTCCACACCCTTCAACATCCTCGTCCTCGATCGCGCGCTCCTCGGCGGTCGCAGGGGAGACCACCGCCGCCGCGCTCCGCCGTCGCCTGCCGCTGAGTGGCGCGCGCGGCGTGCGTCAGGCGCAGGGAACGCCGCCGGCGGCGATCGGCCTGGGGCTGATCCTGATCGGCGCGCTCGGCCTGATCGTGATCGACGCCGCCGCCGGCAAGTCGCCGCTGCTGCCGCCCTCGCCCAGCATGAGCAAATGGCTGATGGGCCTCGGCTCGACGCTGGAATACCACCTCTTCCTGATCTGCCTGCTCATCTTCACCGGCGCCTACGCGGGCTTGGTGGCCTACTCGCGCCGGGTCGCCCCGCGCGTGGCGATCGCGCTGATCTGCGTGCTGACCGCGATGGTGATGGTCGCGCCGGTCCTGATCTCAACCGACGTCTTCAGCTACATCGCCTACGCCAAGATGGTCGGCCACGGGATCAACCCATACGTGCACGGGCCGGTCGCGATCTTCAACGACCCGATCTACAAGTACGTGGGCGGCGACTGGCTGACCGCGACCACTGCCTACGGGCCGCTCTACACCCTGATAAGCCTGGCCGCAGCGCCGTTCGGGCTGATCGCCTCCGTCTGGGTGATGAAGGCGGAGGCGCTGATCAGCATCGCCGCGACACTGGCCTTCACCTGGCGCTGCTGCCGGCAGCTTGGCATCAACCCGGTGCCGGGACTGATCGTGGTCGGCGCCAACCCGCTGTGGCTGATCTACGGCTTCGGCGGCGCCCACAACGACCTGGTGATGATGGCCTTCGTGATGGGGGCGGTCACGCTGATGCTGGACCGCAAGGAGGCAAGCGCAGGGGTCACCGTGATCGCCGGCACGTTCGTGAAGGCGACCGCGGTCGCGCTGCTGCCGTTCATGCTCGTCTCGCGTCGCAGCCCGCGGCTGCTGATCGGCGCCGCGGCGGCCGCGGTGGTCGGCGTGGGCCTGGGCTACGCGTTCTTCGGGGCGCACGGCGCCGACCTCTTCGAAGTGCTCTCCCGCGACTCCTCCTATGTCTCCTCCGACGGCTTCCCGACCATCTTCGCGCACTTCCTCGGCAAGCCCGGGATCTTCCCGATCGACCACACGCTGCTGAAGGGGCTGCTGGCGCTGATCGTGCTCTATCTGCTCTGGCGCACCTGGCGGGGCTATAGCTGGATCGCCGCCTCCGGCTGGGCGCTGCTGGCGATCGCGGCCACCAGCCCCTGGCTGCTGGCCTGGTACACGCTGTGGGGCCTGCCGCTGGGGATCGTCTCGCGCGAACGCCGGCTGGTGATCGCGGTGCTGGCGCTCCAGGCCCTCTACATCGTCCACCAGCTTTCGCCGCTGTTCTCCGTCGCGGCCGTGAAAGTGTGAGCGCGAACGCCGGGCATACGGAGCGCGGACCCTCGCGCTGGCCGGCGCTGGAGCGGCGGCTCGCCGCCCTGCCGGCCTGGCTGCGGCCGCGCGAGGCCGAGGATGACGCGGATCGCGCCCACACCGAGCGTTCCGGCGGGAGGCGGCGGCGGATCGAGACGATCGTCCTGCTGCTGGTGGCGGCGACGCTGTGCGTCGCGGTCGTCTACGACGTGACGCGGCAGGTGAAAGTCAGCGACCGTCTGACCGCTGACATTGAAACCTGGCGCCACACTACGGGTATCTCCGATGAAGAAATCGCAGTCGAACAGGATCTTGCCTCCTACTCGACCGTGGATACAGCCTGTGGGAATCTCATCGAATCCAAAGAAAAGGTGAGCGAGCGCCTGTGCTTGATGCTGAAGGGGCCCGTGGTCGGCGGTCGGCGCGAGGTGGTGGGCGGCTTCTACCTGCCTCCCTATCTGCCGCTTGGCCCCCACGACCGCTACGGGTGCTTCGGCTCGACGGTCTCCGAACACTTCTGCCCGTGGGCGCCGCCACCCGGCCTGCCGAGCGGAGTGCCGAAGAACTACCACGGCAAGGAATGAGGGCCGCGATCGCACGCGTCAGGGCCGTGGCCTCGAGCGCCGCGCCCACCGCGAGCGGCTCGCGCCCGGTCTCCGGCTCCGGCGCGGGAGCAGGCGCCGGAGCAGGCGCCGGAGCCTTCGAGGCCGACGCCTCACATGCCGACGCGGTCGCCGGCCGCCTGCCCTCCTGGTGGCCGTTGGCCGCCCTGCTGATCTTCGCCGCGCTGATCCGCCTGCCGACCATCGGCCTGCAGAGCTTCTGGTTCGACGAGGCGTTCACGCCCGTGCACGTCCTGCATCCATCGATCGTCGCGAGCATGGAAACCATGGCCCACACGGAGAACACGCCGCCGCTCTGGTACGTGATCGTCTGGGCGTGGACGCGCATCTTCGGCACGGGCGTGGTGGCGATGCGGCTGGTCTCGGCGCTGGCCGGGATCGCGCTCGTGGCCGTGGTCTACGAGATCGCGCGCGAGCTGGTCGGCCGGCGCGTGGCGCTGATCGCCGGCGCGATCACGGCGGCCAGCCCGCTGCTGGTCTGGTACTCGCAGGAGGCGCGCGCCTACGAGCTCTACACGCTGACCGCGGCGCTGTCGGTGCTCTGCTTCATCCGGGCCGAGCGCGAGCCGAGCGCGCGCCGGATGGCAGCCTTCGCGCTCACCGGCTGCCTGGCGCTGCTCTCCCACTACTTCGCGGTGTTCCTGCTGGTGCCGATGTCGCTGTGGCTGCTGCGCCGCCGCGAGCGCTGGCGCCTCGCCGTCCCGGCGGTGGGAGCGATCGCGGTGGTGGGGATCGCGCTGGTCCCGCTGGTGCTCAGCCAGGGCGGCAAAGGCACCCAGTGGATCGGCCAGTGGGCGCTCTCCAGCCGCATCGAAGCGATCCCGCAGTACTACCTGACCGGCTACTCGGGCGCTCCGCTCGGCCACGGCGTCGAGCTGCTGGTCGCGCTGCCGCTGATCGCGGGAGCGCTCTACGGCCTCTGGCGCGGCCTGCACGGACCCGAGCGGCCCGCGGCGGCGATGATGCTCGCGCTTGCGTCCTGCGGGGTGCTGATCCCGATCGTGCTGGCGCTGGGCGGCGCCGACTACATGGCGCCACGCAACCTGATCGGCGCGATGGTGCCGGTCACGATCCTGCTGGCGGTGCTGATCGGCGCGGCCTCCACCGGCAGGCTCGGGGTCGCGCTCTCCCTGCTGGCGACGCTCGCGCTGCTTGCGATCTGCATCGACGTCGATCTCTCCCCGCGCCTGCAGCGAGGCGACTGGAGCAGCGTGGCGGCCGCGGTGAAGCCGGGCGTGGAGGGGCGTCCGGCGGGCGGTGGGGGAGTCGCCGTGGTGAGCACGCATCTGGGCTCCGCCCCGATCGAGTACTACGCAGCCGGACTGCGTCCCGCATCCTCCTCCACGCTGAGCGTCTCGGAGATCGACAAGGTCGGCTACAGCCCGCTGCTGGCCTCCGCGAGCAGCCCGCCGGCGCCCGGCTTCCATCTTGCCCAGAGGCTTGACTTCAATGGCGAGCTCGTCTATCGATTCGTCTCCCAGCGCCCGCAGACCGTTTCGTTGAGCGGCTTGCGGGCAAGCGGCATGACCGCAGGGGAAACCGACGTGCTGGCATCCGCGGCGGCGCAGGGTGCGCGTTAGATGCTGGTGAAGATGCTGTCAATCGGCGGGAAGCTCTAGGTTTCCCGTCATGTCATCGCCGATCGTGCAGGCTGGGAGTGAGGCTGAGGTCACGCTGCAACGCGCATGTGAGCACCTGCTCTCCCTCCAGAGCGGGGCCGGCTGGTGGAAGGCGGAGCTGCAGACCAACGTCACGATGGACGCCGAGGACATGCTGCTGCGTGAGTTCCTGGGCATCCGCCGCGCCGACGAGACGGCTCGCTCGGCCAACTGGATCCGCACCCAGCAGCGCCCGGACGGCACCTGGACCAACTTCCACGACGGCCCGCCTGACCTCTCGACCACGATCGAGGCCTACTGGGCATTGAAGCTCGCGGGCGACGACCCGCAGGCGCCGCACATGCGAATCGCCGCCGAGCACATCCGCAGCGAGGGTGGACTTGAGAAGGCGCGCGTGTTTACGCACGTGTGGATGGCGCTGTTCGGCCTCTGGCCCTGGGAGCGAGTGCCGGCGCTGCCGCCGGAGATCGTCCTGCTGCCCTCCTGGGTGCCGCTGAACGTCTACGACTTCGCCTGCTGGGCCAGGCAGACCGTCGTGGCACTGGCGGTGCTGCTCACCTACCGGCCCTCCCACGACCTGGGCTTCGACCTGGAGGAGCTGCACGGCGAGCAGCCGTGGAGCATGCCCGCGCCCACCTCCAAGCGCGGCGCGTGGCTGGCGCGCCTGGACTGGGTGCTGCGCGCCTACGAGCGCCACCCGATCAAGCCGCTGCGCGCATTTGCGCTCTCGCGGGCCGAGAGCTGGATCGTGCGCCGCCAGGAGGCGGACGGAAGCTGGGGGGGCATCCAGCCGCCCTGGGTCTACTCGCTGATGGCTCTGAAGATGCGTGGCTACCCGCTCGACCATCCCCTGATGCGCCGGGGCATCGAGGGCATCGACACGTTCATGATCGAGGAAGGCGAGTCCAGGCGCCTGGAGGCGTGTCAGGGGCCGGTCTGGGACACCGCCCTGGCGATGATCGCGCTCTGCGACGGAGGGCTCTCCGCCGGCGACGCGCCGATCGAGAAGGCCGCGGAGTGGCTGGTCGGCGAGGAGGTGGCGATCGTCGGTGACTGGGCCGTGCGGCGGCCGGGGCTGCCGCCCGGCGGCTGGGCCTTCGAGTTCGCCAACGACAACTACCCCGACATCGACGACACCGCCGAGGTGGTGCTCGCGCTGCTGCGCAGCGACCAGCCGCCCGGGAGCCCCGGACGGGCCGCGATCGATCGCGCGGTGCGCTGGGTGGAAGGGATGCAGAGCGCAAATGGCGGCTGGGGCGCCTTCGACGCGGACAACACCCGGACGCTCGTGCGCGAGATGCCGTTCCTGGACTTCGGCGAGGTGATCGACGAGCCCAGCGCAGACGTCACCGCGCACGTGATCGAGATGTTCGCCGCTCTCGGCCTCTCCGACCGCGAGTGCGCGCAGCGCGGCGTGCGGTGGCTGCTCGACCACCAGGAGCCGGGAGGCTCCTGGTACGGCCGCTGGGGCGTAAACCACATCTACGGCACCGGCGCCGTCGTGCCGGCGCTCGTGGAGGCAGGCGTCGAGCGCGAGCATGCGGCGATCAGGCGCGCGGTGCGCTGGCTCTACGAACACCAGAACCAGGACGGCGGGTGGGGCGAGGACCCGCGCTCCTACGACGAGCAGGCGTGGATCGGCCGTGGCCCCTCGACGGCCTCGCAGACTGCCTGGGCGCTGCTTGCGCTGCACGCCGCCGGCGAGGACACGGATGCGCTCTGGCGCGGAGTGGACTGGCTGGTGGCGACCCAGCGTCCCGACGGCAACTGGGACGAGCCGCAGTACACCGGCACCGGCTTTCCGTCCTACTACTACATCAACTACCACCTCTACAGGCTGTCCTTTCCGATCATGGCGCTCGGACGCTGCCTGCGGAGCCGCGCGGGGTGATCGCGACGGCGCAGGAGGAAGCAGCCGCCTCCGGCGTCAGGGTCGCGCCGTGGGCTGCCGCCGCGGCGGGCGGGACGTTGCTCGCCGTGTCGGGCGGGGCGTCGGGCGGCGCGCCGTTCACCGCTCCCGAAGCCGCGGCTGTGATGGCGCGCGCGGGCGGCGAGAACTTCCCGGTGGCCAGCATCGTGCTGCCAAAGCGCGTGCGCGGCCACCTTCTTGCGATCTACGGGTTCGCGCGGCTGGTCGACGAGCTGGGCGACGAGGCGCAGGGACAGCGCCTGGCCGCGCTGGACTGGTTGGAAGGTGAGCTCGACGTCGCCTATCGCGGGTGCGCCGAGCATCCCCTGATGCGCACGCTCGGCGTGACGCTGCATGAATGCGAGCTGCCGCGCGAGCCGTTCCTGCGCTTGATCGAGGCCAACCGCGTCGATCAGAGCGTCACTCGCTACGAGAGCTGGGAGCAGCTACAGGGCTACTGCGCGCTCTCTGCCAACCCGGTCGGCGAGCTCGTGCTCGGCGTCTTCGGTCTGGCCGGCCGCGAGCGGGTCGCGCTCTCGGATCGCATCTGCACGGCGCTGCAGCTCGTCGAGCACACCCAGGACGTCGCCGAGGATCTGCGGCGCGGGCGCATCTACATGCCGGCGCAGGACATGCGGGCGTGCGGATGCAGCGAGCGTGACCTGCATGCCGCGCATGCGAGCGAGCCCGTGAAGGCGCTGGTGGCGCTGCAGACGAGGCGCGTGCACGAGCTGCTGGCGCAGGGCGCGCCGCTGATCGACACGCTGCGCGGGCGCCCGCGGCTGGCCGTCGCGGCGTTCGTGGCCGGCGGCAGGGCGGCCGCGCTGGCGATCGAGCGCGCCGGCTTCGACGTGCTCGCGGGCCCGCCGAAGGCCGGCAGCCGAGCGCGCCTGCGGGCGCTTTTCACGGTGCTCGGCGAGCCGCGTGCGGAGCGTGCGGCTCGTGCGGCTCGTGCGGAGCGTGCGGCTCGTGCGGACCGTGGGGCCACGGCGGGCTGCGCGGCCACCGAGGCGACCGAGGCGACCGAGGCGACCGATGCCGCCGCCGGCGAGGAGATGCGGCGATGAGCATGGCGAGGGCCGCGGATGCGTCGATCGAGCAGGCGCACGCCCATTGCGCCGCGATCACGAAGTCGGCGGCCGCCAACTTCTACTACGGGATCGCGCTGCTGCCGCAGAGCAAGCGCCGCGCGATGTGCGCGGTCTACGCCTTCGCGCGCCGCATCGATGACATCGGCGACGGCGAGCTGCCCGCCGAGCAGAAGCTCACGCTACTGGCGCAGCAGCGCGCCACGCTGGCCGAGATCCCCTCCGGCGCGCGCGAGGCGCAGGATCTCGTGGTGGTGGCGCTGGGAGACTCATACCGTCGCTTCGGCCTGCCGCTGGACGCCCTGGAGGACCTGATCGACGGCGTGAAGATGGACGTCGAGGGCGCCACCTACCGCACCTTCGAGGACCTCGTGCTCTACTGCCGCCGCGTGGCGGGCTCGATCGGCCGGCTCTCGCTGGCGATCTTCGGCGCTCACGACCTGCAGTCGGCCTGGACGCTGGCCGACGACCTGGGCGTCGCGATGCAGCTCACCAACATCCTGCGCGACGTGCGCGAGGACGCTCAGCGGGGGAGGGTGTACCTGCCGAGCGAGGACTTCGTGCGCTACCACCTCCACGACGACGGGGCGATTGGCGCGCAGGAGCTGCTGGAGCTGGCGCGCCAGGGCGCCCACGCGGAGCCATCCGTGGTCGCGGGCTTCGGCGGGGAGGACGTGGGCCAGCTCTTCGCGCTGATGCGCTTCCAGGCTCTGCGCGCCCACGACTGGTTCCACCGCGGGATGGCGCTGGTGCCGCTGCTGGATCGGCGCAGCGCCGCATGCGTGATGGCGATGACCGGCATCTACCGCAGGCTGCTCTGGCGCATCCAGGACCACCCCGATCGTGCGCTGGCCGCCAGGATGTCGCTGCCCGTGCGCTCCAAGGCGGTGGTCGCGATCAGCAGCGTGCTGCGGCCGCGCAACGTGCCAGAGCGCCATCCGGCCGAAAGGGTGCTCTGAGGACGGTGAGCGATGGCGCCACCATCGCTGTCGTAGGCGGCGGGCTGGCCGGCATCACCGCTGCGCTCGACTGCGCGGACGCCGGCGCGAAGGTGATCCTGCTGGAGGTGCGTCCGCGCCTCGGCGGCGCCGCCTACTCGGTGCGGCGGGACGGCCTGACGCTCGACAACGGGCAGCACGTGTTCCTGCGCTGCTGCACCGCCTACAGGGCGCTGCTGGAGCGGCTGGGCAGCGCCGGGCTCACGCGCGTGCAGGAGCGCCTGGAGATTCCGCTGCTGGCGCCCGGTGGGCAGCGCGGCGTGCTGCGCCGCGACCGGCTGCCGGCGCCGCTGCACCTGGCGCGCGCGCTGCTCGGCCACCGGCCGCTCACCGTCCGCCAGCGGCTGTCCGCGATCGCGGCGACCGCCGCGATCGGGCGGCTGGACCCGGACGACCCCGCGATCGACGCGCAGAGCATGGGACGCTGGCTGGCGGCGCACCGCCAGAGCGCCCGCGCGATCGACACCCTCTGGGACCTGATCGTGCTGCCGACGTTGAACGTGCCCGCCCGCGAGGCCTCGCTTGCGCTCGCCGCGTTCGTCTTCCAGGAAGGGCTGCTGCGCAGCGCCGACGCGGGCGACATCGGCCTGCATGAGGCGCCGCTCGGGACGATCATCGGCGAGCCGGCGCTGAGAGCGCTTCAGCGCGCGGGCGTCGAGGTGCGGCTGGGCTGGCGCGGCAGCGCGCTGGAGGCGCGCGAGCGCGGATGGCGGCTGAGCGGCGGCGCCGGGACGCAGACCGAAGCGCTGGAATGCGACGCCGCGATCGTCGCGCTTCCGCACCTGCGCGCCGCGGAGCTGCTGCCGGCGCAGGCCGCGGAGATCGCGCAACGGCTGCGCGGCGTCGGCGTGAGCCCGATCGTGAACCTGCACGTCGTCTATGACAGGCAGGTGCTCGACGCGCCCTTCGCGGCCGGCGTGGACAGCCCGGTGCAGTACCTCTTCGACCGCACCGACGCGGGAGGCGCGCCGCCGGGCAGCCAGTACCTGGCGGTCTCGCTCTCCGGCGCCGTGGAGGACATGCGCCGATCGGTGCAGCAGTTGCGCGATCGGTATCTGCCGGCGATCGAGGAGCTGCTGCCGCAGGCACGCAAGGCGACGGTGCGTCAGTTCCTGGTCTCCCGCGAGCACGCCGCGACCTTCAGGGCGGCGCCGGGCGTCAGCGCGCTGCGGCCCGGCCCGCGCACGGGGCTGCCCGGCCTTGCGCTGGCGGGCGCCTACACCGCCACGAGATGGCCGGCGACGCTCGAGGCCGCCGTGATCAGCGGTCACGCGGCGGCGCAGACGGTGCTGAGGGATCTCGGTGGCGGCGCGCCGGTCGCGTCGAGCGTGCCGGGCGCGCCGGGTGCCGCGGGCGCGCCGGGTGCCATGCCCGCGAGCGCCGCACGCTCCCACCTCGCCGCGGGGGCACGCGCATGAGCGCCGCCCGGGCTCCCGAGCGCCTGCTGCTGGCCGCGCCGATGGGCATCGAGGCGCGCCTGGTGCGCTCCGGCGCGCGCGAGGCGCACGTGCACCGTACCGGGATGGGGCCGCGCCATGCGACCGCCGCGGCTGCGACGCTGGCGCGACTGCCGGGTCACGCGATGCTCGTGATCGGCTTCTGCGGCGCCCTGGAGCGCCACCTGCAGCCGGGAGAGATCGTGATCGCCGATCGTGTCTACACCGCGGACGACGAAGGGCACGCGCAGGCCAGCGTCGACTGTCCCGGCGCGGGCCAGCTCGCCGACGCGCTCGCCCAGCACGGTCTGAGCGTCCACGTCGCGCCGGTCGTCTGCGTCGGCAAGCTCGCGCTCGGCGAGCGGCGCGAGCAGCTTCGCCAGGGTGGCGCCGCGGCTGTGGACATGGAGTCGGTGTGGCTGGCGCCGGGCGCGGGGCAGCGGCCCTTCGCGGTGGTGCGGATCGTGCTCGACACTCCCGACCGCGAGCTCTTCCGGCCGCAGATGGTGCCGCTGGCGCTGCGCGCCGGCGCGGTGCTGCGCAAGACGGCGCGCGCGCTGCAGAGACGGGTGTCGGAGCACGGGTTGCATACACTGTTGCCGGCCGGGAAACCGGCAGGGGACGGCGGTGCCGTTCGGGGCAGCGAAAGCGAGGTGTAGGCGTTCATGGCGGTTTCGATCAGGCAGCGCGCGCGGATGGGCTTCTACCTCGCCCAGCAGCGGATCGCCAAACGCGAGCGGTTCCCGCTGATCGTCGAGCTCGAGCCGCTCTTCCAGTGCAACCTCGCCTGTGCCGGCTGCGGCAAGATCCAGCACCCCGAGCACGTCCTGAAGCGGCGGATGCCCGTCGAGCAGGCGGTCGGCGCGGTGCTGGAATCGGGCGCGCCGATGGTCTCGATCGCCGGCGGGGAGCCGCTGATCCACCCCGAGATACACGAGATCGCGGGCGAGCTGATGAAGCGCAAGAAGTTTGTCTATCTCTGCACCAACGCGCTGCTGCTGGAGCGCAAGCTGGAGAACTTCAAGCCGAGCCCCTACTTCGCCTGGGCGATCCACATCGACGGCCTGAAGGAGCGCCACGACGCCTCGGTGGAACGTGAGGGTGTCTTCGAGAAGGCCGTCAGCGCGATCCGGGCCGCGAAGGCGGCCGGGTTCAGGGTCACGACCAACACGACGTTCTTCACTCACGACTCGCCGAAGACGATCCGCGAGGTGCTCGACTTCCTCAACGACGACCTGGAAGTCGACGACATGATGATCTCGCCCGCTTACGCCTACGAGAAGGCGCCCGACCAGGAGCACTTCCTGGGCGTGCAACAGACCCGCAAGCTGTTCACCGAGGCGTTCGGCGAAGGCCGGCGCAAGCGCTGGCGCCTGAACCACAGCCCGCTCTTCCTCGACTTCCTGGAAGGCAAAGCCGACTTCGACTGCACCGCCTGGGGGATCCCCAGCTACTCGCTGTTCGGCTGGCAGCGTCCCTGCTACCTGATGGCAGACGGCTACGCCAAGACCTACAGGGAGCTGCTGGAGACCACCGACTGGGATGCCTATGGTCGCGGCAAGGACCCGCGCTGCGAAAACTGCATGGCCCACTGCGGCTACGAGCCCACGGCGGTGCTGCAGACCACCCGCTCGCTCAAGCAGGCGCTGCGGGCGATGGTCTACTCCTGAGGCTCGCGGGGTGGCTCGACGGACCGCCCCTCGGCCGCCTGCCCATCGCTTGCCTGCCCATCGCTTGCCTGCGCCTCTGTGGCCTGCGCCTCCGTGGCCCGCCCCTCGGCCGCCTGCTCCTCGATCTCGCGGGCGCTCTTGATGTCTTGCCAGGTCATGCCCTCGCCGAGCAGCGCCGGCACACCGAGCGCCAGCGCCGTAAGCACCTCCACCGCTTGGAGCAGGATGCCGTAGGCCAGCGCCGGGCCGTAGCCGACGCCGAAGAGCGCGAGCGCCCCCACGCAGGCGGCCTGGAAGACGCCCACGTTGGAGGGCGTGGCTGGCACCACGGCGCTCACGTTGACCGCCAGCAGCACCGCCGCCGCGGCGGCCGCACCCGTGTGGGACTGAAGGTTCAGCGCGACCAGCACCAGGTAGCAGGAGGCCCACTGCAGCGCCCAGGCCAGCATCTGGAAGCCGATCGCCGGAGCGCCGTGCCGCGGGCGGGCGAAGACGATCAGACCCTGCCTTGCGAGCCGCAGCGTCCTGCTCAGCGTGAGCGCCGCGGCGCGCACGCGCGGCCTGCGCGAGCGCGTGGCGAGCCGCAGCAGGCGCGGACTGACCAGCACCAGCGCGACGGCCACCAGCGGCACCACCACGACCGCCTCCAGCGCCGAAAGTTTGCTGTTGGCGACGCTCGTGAACGTGACGACGGCCAGGATCGCAAGCGCCACCAGGTTGATCAGCGTTTGAGAGAAGACCGTTCCGGCCACGACCGGCAGCATCCTGATCGTGGGCTGCGGCAGGCGCCTGGAGACGACGACCACGCGCGAGGGCTCGCCCAGCCTGCCCGGGAAGACCGCTGAGCCGAGCACGCCGATCATCGTCGCGCGCGCGACGGCCAGTCGGCCGATCGCGGTGTCTGGGATCGCGGCGCGCAGCACCTCCAGCCACGACACCGAGCGCGCGACGAGCGAGCTCATCATCACCGCCAGCGCCGCCGCCAGCCATTGCACGCGCGCCGAGACCAGGGCATGGCCGACTTTGCCGAGGTCGAGGCTGCTGACCGCGGCGGCCAGCACCCCGATCACCAGCAGCGCGAGGATCGCGATGCCGATTCGCCGACTCACGCGCGGCAGCCGCGGGCGAGCGCGTCCGCGTGCGGTGTGTTCGGTGCCCGTCATCGGATCCGGTCTATCAGAGCAGCGTCGCCGACGCCGCCGTGAGCGCCCGCGGCGGGCCTCCCCAGCGCCGCCCGCATGGCCCGCAGTGAGGTCGCCAATCCAATCGACCGCTCCTGGCGTATCTTTTGAACAGCATTGTGCGGGCACGCACGATGACTTCGGCAGAGAGCATATGTATGCTCACCATTGGTAAGGGAGGCAGATGGCACGCCGGCAACGACAGACGTCAGCAATAGAGCAGGGAGTGGAGATCGCGCTCACGCACGATCAGGTCGATCAGGTGCTCAGAGCGGTGACACGCGAACGGAAGGGAACATCCGAGAGCTTGTTGATGGCTGCTCTCGATCACGCGCACAGCCCATCCGGCAAGGACGGGTCGGCGGAGAGCCTGCGCGACGCGACCAAGCGCGCGCTGCAGGCGGCGCTCGACGACCCGCAGCTCTCGCAGTCGCTGCTGCGCGGTCTGGCGCTGCTCTCCTGCTACTCGCCGGAACGGGAGTGGCGCACGATCTCCGAGCTTGCCAGGGAGCTCGACCTGCCGCCCTCCACAGCTCATCGCTATGCGCGCACGCTGCGGGCGATCGGGCTGCTGGAGCAGAACCCGAGCACGAGGGAGTACAGGCCGGCGCCGACGGCGTAGGGCGCTCTGCGGCAGACGGCCGCGCCCGCTCACGCTCGGCCACCCTCGCGCGAGCGGCCAGGCGCCGCCTAGGAGACGACGACCATGTCGCCGAGTCGAAGCATGCCGAACACCGTTCGGGCAGTTTCGATCGGCAGCTCCACGCAGCCGTTGGACTGCGGGTAGCCGTAGCCTGGGCGGATGAAGCCGTGGACGGCGTCCCCGCCGTTGAAATAGTTGACCCACGGCACGCCGGGATCGTTGTACTTGGTGCCGTTGGGGTCGGTCCCGACCATCGTGGTGGAGGTGAAGCGCTCGTAGATGGGGAACGCGCCCTGTTCGGTTTCCGCGCCGGGCACTCCGGTGTTCGCCGGGGTGCTCAGCACGACGCGGTTGCCCTTGTGGACCTTCAGGGTCTCAGGCAGCGACTCGGTGACGGTGACGAACGTGTAGGGGTTGGGGTCGCGGTAGTTGCCGGCCACGGCGGTCAGCAGCTTCTGCCACGTCAGCGCGCCAGCAACGCCGTCGGGCGTGAGTTTGTGGTCTTCTTGGAAGACCATCAACGCTCCCCTGGTGGTGTTGTCGAATGTGCCATACCGCAGCGGCGGCGCGTAGGCCAGATCGGGACGCAGGGTGCCTGCCACAGGTTCATAGAGCAGGTGGGCCGCGGCGTTGATGCCGACCGCTCCATGTGAGACGGTCGCGCCGCGGGCCGCGTGCAGCGAGTCGGGGAGGTAGGCAAGCCGTGCCAGCGCCTGCTGCAGCCCGCGAGTGGAGGGACAGGAGACTTTCAGCGTGAGCGTGCTGCTCTTGCCGAGCGTGGCGTCGCCGATCGCCCTGGTGCCGGCGAGCACGGTGAGGTGGTAGGTCGAGCAGGGCTGCAGGGAGGCCGAGGACTTGAAGACCCACGAGCTCCCGGAGATCTTCCACGTCCCGTAGCCGGAGGGCTCGAGCGTCGGGTGCGTTGAGCCCGGGGCCGGCTTGCCGGACAGCGTGACGGTCAGCCGCTGCGTCGCGTTGCCGACGTTCGCTTTGGGCATCGAGACGATCCGCGTGCGGGAAAGCGGCTTGGAGGGCGCGGTGACCGGCGTGCCGCTGCCGCTGGAGGAGGTTTCGCTGCCGCTGCCGCTGGCCGGCGTGCCGCTGGAGGAGGTTTCGCTGCTGCTGGCCGGCGCGACGCTGCCGCTGCCGCTGGACGATGCGGCGCTGACCACCGGGCGCGCGCTCGTCGGGGCGGCGATCACGAACGCTGCCGCCGCTGCCGCCAGCGCCAAAGCCAACCATCCATGCAGCCAAGTCCTCATGGCGCCCGAGAATACTCAACCCCCGACACGCGCGGCGCAGCATGATTCGGCCTGCCGGGCCAGGTGGCGCGATCCACAGTCGCGCGCCGTAGCTTGCACGGATAGACCGTTTACCGGCCGGGCATATGCTCGGACGTGAGCAAGGTCTTCAATCAGGAGGCATCTTGATCAAGCGCCTGCCATCGATGATCGCGCCGGTGTTGCTGCTGATCGCAGTGCTCTCGACATCCGCAGTCAAGCCGGTGGAGTACGTGCGGATCAGCCCCTCGGCCAAGACCGCGAGCCAGGCCGCTCACTCCGGTGCGACGATCAGCTCCGGGCCCTCGACGCCGGCCTTGTTCACAGCCGGGTTCGCGGGGCTCGCGGAAAGCCGCTGCTCGGGAAGCGCCCCGCACAGCGTCAGCGCGTCATGCGCGTCGAGCCGCCCGTCCAACCAGGCAAGCTGGGCCTCGCGGTCGCCGAGGATCACCGGCATCCGCTCATGCACCGCCGCGGCGACGCGGTTGGGTGAGGCGTCGCACGTCAAGAGCACGACGCTCTCCACGTGCCGGCCCTCCACCCGCGCCGACGTCCACAGCGCTGCGAAAGCGAACGGCGCCCCTCCGTCGACGCGGAACAGGAAAGGCTGAGAGGGCTCGCCGCGGCGCTCGGCTTTGAGCCACTCGTAGTAGCCGTCGGCGATCTGCAGCGCGCGGCGGGAGCCCTTGGCGATCAACGGCCCGAAGGCGTTGGAGGTGGCGACTGTCTCCACGCGAGCGTTGATCATCCGGTTGCCGACCCGCATGTCCTTGGCCCAGTGCGGTATCAGACCCCACCTGAGCATCCGCGCTTCGGGCTTGCCCTCCGGTGCGACGATCGCCAGCACCTGCTCGGTCGGCGCGATGTTGAACCGGCGCGTGCCCTGCTCGCCCAGCATCGGCACTCCGAAGCGCTCGTTGAGCTCTTCAGGGGCGGCGGTGTTGGTGTAGCGGCCACACACTCGGGTCAGCGTATGCCCTCGGGCGCGGCCGGCGGATGCCGGCTTACGAAGCTCCCGCGGCGAGGCGCAGACCCGAGCTGAGCTCCTGCAGGATCCACCGGCGCTCGGCCTCTCCGAGCGTGCCCGCCCGCGCGGCGAGCTTGGCGACGGCCGCGGGCCCGGCGATCAGGACGCCGTCGAGCTCCAGACGGCCCAGCAGGGGAAGCCCGTCCGTGGAGGCCATGCACAGGGCCGCGCGCACCTCCACGTGGATCGAGGCCGTCTGCAGCAGGCTGCGCACGGCCTCCGCCTGGCGCTCGACCCCGCGCACGAGCTTTGTTCGATTGGAGCCTCCCACGCGCAGCGTCGTCGTCCTCTGTGAGAACAAGCCGCCCGTGCTCTGCAGGCGCACCTTGCCGGCCAGGTTCTTGGAGTCGATCACGGTCACGCCGCCCGGGCCGACGGCGACATGGTCGATGTTGGCCTGCCTGGAGCCGGGCAGCAGCCGGTCGTGGAGCAGCTCGACCTGCTTGCCGCGCAGGTGCTTCTCCAGGCGATGCGCCACCTTCTCCTCGCCTTCGGCGCCGCGGCGCCAGGCAGAGGTCGATTGAGGGTCGCCGACGAGCCAGGCCATCCCGGCGCCCAGGGGACCGTAGCGCTCGCGCGCCCTGCGCATGCGCGCGTCGTGACGGCGCTGGAATTCCCGCTTGGCGCTTGCGCCCGCGACACCGGCAACGACGGGCTGCTGCGCCGGAGCGGGCTGCTGCGCCGGAGCGGGCTGTACCGCCGCGGCGCATGCCTGGCACGTGACGGCTCTGGCCGCGGGGTCCCACCAGGCGCGCTGGCCGACCGGCAGCGGCGTGCCACAGCGGACACACTGATCGGGTCTTTTGAGGGCGAGCAGTCGCGGGCCTGGCATGCGCAGGTCATCGGCACATCCACGACCCGACTGAAGAGTCGAACGGCATGCGTTCTCTGCGCATCCGAACTGCAGTCCAATAGTGCCATCCGGTGCGCCGCGTAGCTTCTGACGCATGAGCTGGCACACGGGGCGGCTTGCCGCCTTCGACATCGAGACAACCGGCACCGATCCCGAGCACGACCGGATCGTGACCGCGGCGGTGAGCCTTGTCGGGGCGGACATCGAGGGCTCTCACAGCGCCTGGCTGGTTGACCCCGGCATCGACATCCCCGCGGGGGCGAGCGCCGTGCACGGGATCACCACCGAGCAGGCGCGCGCGGAGGGCGTCGATCCTCGTGTTGCGGTCGAGGAGATCACCTCGATCCTGGCCGATCACGTGCGCCAGGGGGCGCCGATCGTCGCCTTCAACGCGCGTTTCGACCTGACGATTCTCGATCGCGAGGCGCGCAGACACGGCGTCGCGCCGCTCGTCGAGAGGGTGGGGGGCAGCGACGGCCTGATCGTCGTGGACCCGTTCGTGCTCGACAAGCAGGTGGACCGCTACCGCCCCGGCAAGCGCACGCTGGAAGCGGTCTGCGCCCACTACGGCGTGCGCCTGGACCAGGCGCACGCGGCCAACGCGGACGCGCTGGCGGCGGCGCGGGTCGCATATCGGCTGGCCACGCGCGCCTCCGAGCTGCGGGAGCTCGACCTGCACAGCCTGCATGCCCATCAGGTCGAGTGGGCCGCTGAGCAGGCCGCATCGCTGCAGGCCTACTTCGAGGGGCGTGGACGCCAGGAGCATGTCGAGGGCGCCTGGCCGCTCGTGCCGCATGCGGTGGCGTCGCGGCCCCCCGCGCTCGCCGCCTGAGCAGACCTCGGTCCAAACAGACCGCGACGGCTGGCTTGCGGGGAGACCGCGACGGCTGTCCAGCGGGGCTCGATGGCGTTGCTGATTGAATGGGTTCCGATGGAGGCCCCCAAAACGCGTCGGTTTCGGCGCGCCGTGATGATCCCTGTGCTGCTGTTCGCCCTGCTCTGTGCGGGCGCGCTCGCCTTCGCGGCCAAGCACATAGCGGCGGAGCAGTCGGCCTACAGCGGTCCGACCGCGGCGCAGTGCGTGCCCGCGAAGCTGAACGTCTCGGACGTGCTGCCCCGCACCGACGTCCAGGTCGCGCCGCTGCCCGGCTCCTACGACGCGATGCCCGAAACCCAGATCAGCTTCCTGGGCGTGCCGGCCCGCGATCTGGTCGGGATCACCACGACGGGCTCCTTCACAGGTGCCCACCCCGGCCGTCTGGAGCCCTACTCGCAGGGCGACGGCGCCAGCTTCGTCCCCGACCGGCCGTTCCGGTCTGGCGAGCGGGTCACCGTCCAGGGCAAGGTGCGCACGGAAGCGGGCCTGGTGCCGTTCTCCTACACCTTCAACGTCGCCTATCCCGACCCGATCCCATACAAAACCGAACTGGCCAAGCCGAGGGCCACGCCGCCCTCCGGCAGCGTGCTGGACTTTCATTCCGCCCCCGAACTGCAGGCGCCGAGCATCGACGTCAGCACTGACGGGTCCAACACCACGCCCGGCGACATCTTCCTGGCGCCCTACTCCGGGCCCGGACCTGACGGGCCCGCGATCTACACCCAGCAGGGGCAGCTCGTGTGGATGGACCCGCTGCCGGGAGAAATGAAGGCGACCAACTTCCAGGTGCAGACCTACGAAGGTCAGCCGGTGCTGACATGGTGGCAGGGCTACATCCCCGAACAGGGCTTCGGACTCGGCGAAGAGATCGTCGCCAACGCCTCCTACCGGCAGATCCTGAAAATCAAGGCGGGCAACGGCAACCTCGCCGATCTGCACGACTTCCACCTCGATGGCGCCGACGGCACCGCGTTGATGACCGTCTTTCGGACGATCCACTGCGATCTGAGCTCGATGAACGGCCCCAAGGACGCGGCCGTGACCGACACGAGCTTCCAGGAAATCGACGTGAAGACCGGTCTGGTGCGCAGGGAGTGGACAGCCGTCGACCACGTGCCGCTGGACGAATCGTATTCCTCGGCTCTGCAGTCCTCGACTCTCTGGCCCTTCGACTACTTTCATCTGAACACGATCGATCCGCGCGGCAACGGCACGACTCTGCTCTCCTCACGCAACACCTCGGCGCTGTGGCTGATCAACGACAAGACCGGCCAGGTGATCGAGAAAATAGGCGGTAAGAAGAGCGACGTGAAGATGGAACCGGGAGCGCAGACCGCCTTCCAGCACGACGCGATGACCGTTCCCAACGGGGACATCAGCATCTTCGACAACGGCGGCTCGCCGTTCGGTGAATCGTATTCTGAGAGCGAATCGCGCGGTCTGATCGTCTCCGTCGACCAGCAGGCAAAGACAGACACCGTCGTGCTGGAGCTCAAGCACTCGCCGGTGCTGAAGGCCGGCAGCCAGGGCGACGTGCAGCTCATGTCAAACGGCAACTGGTTCGTCGGGTGGGGCCAGGAACCGTATTACAGCGAATACAGCCCCTCGGGCCAGCTCATCTATGACGCGCACATGTGGGCGGTTCACAAAGAATTCGAAACGGAGTCCTACCGGACATACAAGTTCGAATGGAAAGCGACGCCCTACTGGTCGCCGTCGATCGCCGCTCAGAGGAACGGCAACAGCGTGGAAGCCTGGGTGAGCTGGAACGGGGCCACCGAAGTGGCGAGCTGGCGCCTGCTCGGCGGCGAATCCGCCGGCCGGCTCAGCCCGATCGCGAGCGCGAACAGCAGTGGTTTCGAGACCGCGCTGCACGGTGAATCCAAGCCGTACCTGGCTGTGCAGGCGCTGAACGCCGCCGGC
This sequence comes from Solirubrobacterales bacterium, assembly GCA_027315115.1. GTDB lineage: Bacteria > Actinomycetota > Thermoleophilia > Solirubrobacterales > Solirubrobacteraceae > Palsa-744. Next base: position 42,891 of record DAHUYQ010000012.1, read on the forward strand.
GAAGTGATCGGCACCTCGCGCACGATCAGCCCGAGCTGAGCGGCCAGGGCAGCCGGGCGTCGGCTGCCGCGCCGTGGCGCGCGCTGTCGCGCCGTGGCGCGCCATGCGGAGCCGGCCGGCCCCTGCCGGCCCGCCGGGATCGCTCACGCGCCGGTCGCCGTCGTTTGAGTCGGTAAGCCCTAACTCGCCGGCGTTGTGCGGGAAACCGCCGATGCTCCCCGGTCGCCGTGGTGGGACTGTCGCGCGATGAACGTCGCGCAGGGCACGACGGGCGCCACGGAGGGCGCAGCGGCGGCCTCGAAGACAGATGCGCCCGCGCGGGCCGGGCTCGTGCTGGCGGCGCTGGTCGCGGTCGCGGCCGTCGCGAACCTCGGGCTCGCCGTCGCCAACGTCGCGCTGCCGTCGATCGGCAAGGCATTCGACGCCTCGCAGGTCTCGCTCAACCTGATCGCCGTCGGCTACTCGCTGGGCCTGGCCGCATCGGTGCTCTACTTCGGCGCGGTCGGCGACCGCTACGGCCGCAAGCGGCTGCTGGTGATCGGCATGGTGCTGACGGTCCCCGCCGACTGCCTGGCGGCCCTCGCGCCATCGGTTGGGGTGCTGTTCGCCGCGCGCGTGATCGGCGGGCTGGCCGCCGGCATGGCCTATCCCACCACCCTGGCGCTGATCACCGCGCTCTGGTCCGGTCCGGCCCGGACGCGCTCGATCGCGCTGTGGGCGGCGACGGGCGGGGCGATCAGCTCGCTGGGGCCGCTGTGCGCCGGGATCCTGCTCAAACACTTCGCCTGGGGCTCTGTCTTCCTGCTCACCCTGCCGCTGGCGCTGGTCGCGCTGGCGATGGCCCACAAGCTGGTGCCCGCGCATGTCAACGAGACGACCGAGCCGGTCGATCACAAGGGCGGGGTGCTGTCGATCTTCATGGTCGGGGCGCTGATCCTCGGCATCAACTTCGCGCCGGTGCCGGGCGAGGGCACGCTCGTGCTCGGCCTGCTGCTGGTCGCGGCGGCGGCGATCGTCGCCTTCTTCATCCGCGAGCGCCGCGCCGAGAACCCGCTCTACGACCTGGATGCAGCAGCGCGCCCGACGTTCTGGGTCGCCGCCGTCGCGGGGATCATCGTCTTCGGCTCGCTGATGGGAGCGATGTACATCGGCCAGCAGTTCCTGCAGAACGTGCTCGGCTACTCGACGGTCGGCTCCGGCCTGGCGATCCTGCCGGCGGCCGCGTGCATGGTGCTGGCCGCGCCGCGCTCGGCGAAGCTCGTCGAGAGCCGAGGGGCGAGGCAGACGCTGCTCTTCGGCTACCTCTTCGTGATGCTCGGCTTCCTGACGATGCTGCTGCTGTGGAAGGAGGACATCTCCTACTGGAAGGTGGCGCTCGGCTATGCCTTCGTCGGCATCGGAGTCGGGCTCGCCGGCACGCCCGCCTCGCATTCGCTGACGGCGTCGGTGCCTGTCCGGCGCGCGGGCATGGCTTCAGGCACCGCCGACCTGCAGCGCGACCTGGGCGGGGCGATCATGCAGTCGATCTTCGGCGCGCTGCTTACGGCCGGCTATGCCGCGGCGGCCGGCGCCGCGATCGCCGCATCGGGCCAGAAGGTCAACAGCAGCGTCGAAGGCGCGCTGACCAAGTCGTTCTCCAGCGCGGCGGACCTTGCCAAACGCTACCCAGAATCGGTGCAGCACCAGATCATCGCCGCGGCCAAGGCATCGTTCCTGCAGGGCGACCAGTGGGCCTACACCGCCGGGATCGTCGCGGTTCTGATCGGAGCGGCGCTCGTCTTCTTCATGTTCCCCGGACATGATCGGGAGAAGCGGCTGCTGGCGCGGTACGCGGCGGCCGACGCCTCCTGACAGGCGCGGGTCTCAGCGCAGCGGCTTCGCGTGCGGCCCGCCGCGGGTCCCCGGCGGCTGGCGGATCGTGGTCTCCCCGACGATCGTCCGCGGCGGCCCTTCGGCGGGCTGGTAGTCGACCTGGACCGCGAGCTTGCCCCGCATGCACGGACGAACCGGAGCGAACGGGTAGGTGACGCGGGCTGAGACGATCTGCCCGGCCGCGGCGTTGTGGTCGATCGCGATCCCGGCGCCGGCTTCCGTGCGAGGGATGCCGGGTCTTGGATGGCATTCGGGCTGCGGCAGGAAGATCGAGTAGTAGTGGCGGGCGTTCTCGATCGCGTAGGGCGCTCTGAAGCTGACATCCGCCGCGGTCACGAGGCCGTCGTGGATCTGCAGGTGGACGTGCACGGGCCTGTGCAGATCGGGATGCTCGCGAAGCTGAGCGAGCTCCCTGTGGCTCGGGCCTGCGCCCTGTGGACACGGGTGCGCGAGGTGAGCCGGCCGGTTGAGCGGCCCTCGTTCGCAGAGCCGGCCATCCAGCCTATAGGTGATTCGCGTGAGCAGATCAACGCTGCCGCCAGGAGCAAGCTGACCGAACGGGCCGCTGCTTGAGCCTCCGAATTCGACCTCGGCTCCGTTGAATGGTCGCACGATGAGGTATGTGCCCGCGCCGGGGAGCGCGGCCTGCGTGCGCTGCGAGCCGTCCTGGCGATAGCTGACGCTCACCGCCTGCGGCCCGAGCAGGCCGAAGTAGACGTCGCGCAGGTCCCTGCGCGGCGCGGTCTGCGGCCTGCGGCCCAGCGATTCCTCGGCGGCGCTCACGCGCATGGCGATGTGCGAGCCGATGAACGCCTGGCCCGGGAGGAAGCAGCTCGTCGTCGTGTTGACGGAGGAGCCGACGATCTCCGGACGTCGCGCGGGCAGCGAGTCGAGCGGCAGGGGGTGAAACTCGCCGTCGTCTTTGAAGGCCCCGTCGACTCCGAGCACGCCGAGCTGGCCATCCTGCACGCGGCCGACCTGCAAACAGACCTCTTCGCGGCTCGTGCGGATGATCCGCATGCCCCAGGGCGGCCCGCCTTCGGGGTCGCTGACTCGCAGCGGCAGCAGCCGCGAGCCGCCGGGCTCGGGCAGACCGAGACCCACGCCGGGCCGCAGGTGATGATTGGCCGGCACCGCGGAGCCGATCGGGATCACGCCGCTTGCCGCCAGCGCGATCGTCGTGCTCGCCAGGACCACTCCCGCGAAGGAGAGCGCGAGCAGCCGCAGGCGCCTGGCGGAGGTGCGCAGCGCGCCGATCTCGCGCTCGCGGCTCTCCTGTTCGTGCGCGGCGCGCACGAGCTGCTGGTGGAGCGCTGGCAGCCTGCTCATCGTCTGCTCCTCATGTCAGCTCCTCCAGGCGCTCATGCATCATGCGCAGACCGCGGCTGACGCGCTGGCGCACGACGCTGTTGGAGCAGCGCAGCCGCGCCGCCAGCTCGTCGTAGCCGTCTTCGTCGAGCACGCGGCCTTCGATCGCCTGGCGATGAGGCTCCGGCAGCTCCCGCAGCGCCGCGGACGCCTGCTCGCCGGTCAGCTCGTCGATCCGTGCGATCGCGTCGTCGTCCAGCGCCAGTCGCTCCAGGCCGAGCCGACGTCTGACGGCATCCTGCACGCGGCCGCGCCGGATGCTTTCGCTCAGCACGTGCTTGGCGATCCCGAACAGCCATCCGCGCGCGCTGCCGAGCGAGGCGTCGAAGCCGCGCCGTCCCTGGAGAGCCTGCGCGAACGTCTCGGCGGTCAGGTCGGCGGCGAGCTCCGCGCTGCGCGTGCGCCGCAGGAAGTACGCGAGCATCGCGTCCTCGTGGCGCAGGTAGAAGCGCCCGAAGTCCTCGGGGCTGCCGGCCAGCAGCCCCGCGTCGTCCTCATCGAGCGTTGGGTCCATTGCTCTGTACTTGTGCTGTGAGCGAACGTTGTGACACGGCGGTTTGGAGGCCGACTCTCGGGGTAGGCCAGAGCCATGACCATAGGCAGCTCAGTCCTCCTGATCGCCATCGGCGCCATCCTGCGCTACGCGGTGACCGCGACCACCTCCGGCATCTCGATCCAGACCGTCGGCCTGATCCTGATGCTTGCAGGAATCCTCGGGCTGGCTCTCTCGCTGCTCTACATGTTCGTATGGCGCCCTAGGCGCGTGAGCGCAGAGCCAGGCATCGAACGACGCTCCCGCTACGAGCCGCCGGACACCTACTGAGGCATCTGTTAGCGAGGCGTCTATTCGGCGTCGCCGGGCCTTGACGCCCGCGCACGCATGAGATCAACGGCCAGATTAGCCGCTGCCCCGCGCGCCCAGCCCCCGCCTACACGGCCCTCAAGCCACCTGATCGAGCGCCTTGGCGAGATCCTCCGCGCGGACCAGGCCCGCGGCCTGACCCACCAGCTCTCCGTCGCGAAGCACGGCCAGCGTGGGGATCGAGCGGACGCCGAAGCGCGCCGCCAGCGCGGGCTGCTCGTCGACGTTCACCTTCGCGAAGCGGTACTGCGGGCGCATCTGCGCGGCGCGTTCGAACTGCGGCGCCATCGCCCGGCAGGGCCCGCACCAGGAGGCCCAGAAGTCGATGACCGTCAGGCCGTGACGCACTTGGGAGTCGAAGTCGGCGGCGGTCAGCTCGACCACGCTCCCGCCGGCGTTCACAGTCGTGGGTGGTTGGTTGCTCATATGTTCATCACCTGTGCTTGTGTCAGAAGGCGACCATGCCGTGCTTGCGGCTGGTCAGGAAGTAGCGCTCGAAGGCGAGCTTGGCCCAGTGCGCCTGAGGGCCGCCCATGACGTGGGCGCTCGGCTCATGCTCGTTGGCGTAGATGCCGTGCGCCAGGACGTTGTCGGCCTTGAAGATGATCCCGTTGTCGCCGCCGTCCAGCACGCAGATCGCCGACAGCTCCGCGATCGGCATCTCGCGGTGCTTGGCGCCCGTGATGTCGGCGACGATGTTCTGCGCGGCGACCTTGGCCATCACCTCGGACATCTGGCCGGTCTTGGGAACGCCCGCGGGAACCTGCGTCGGCTCAGGGGGAGCGATCGCGGTCGCCACGCCGGCGGCATAGACGTCCGGGTGCTTGGGATGGCGGAAGAGGTCGTCGATCGGCACGAACCCCATCGGGTTGGACAGCCCCTCGCTCTCGCGCACCGCGTCGACGCCGGTGAACGGCGGAACGATCATCGCGTACTTGAACGGCAGCAGGCGGCCGCCCTCCAGCTCGATCTCCTCGGCGCGGACCTCCTTGATCACGCTGTTGGGGATGCCCTCGATGCCGAGATGATCCAGGTAGGCGCCGACTCGCTTGGAGGAGTCACCCACGCCTCCGAGGCCGAAGTGACCGAGGAACGGCTCGGCGGTGATGAAGGTGACGGGGGCGAGGGCCGTTAGCCCGGCCTTGCGAATCCGATGCTGCACGTTGAAGAGGAACTCGTAGGAGGCGCCGAAGCAGGAGCCGCCCTGCGCGGTCCCGACCACCACCGGCCCGGGGTCCTGGAGGAACCGCTGCCAGCCGGCGCGAGCGCGTTCGGCGTGCTCGAGGTTGCATACCGACTGGGTGTGGCCGGCTGCCGGCCCAAGGCCGGGCACCTTCTCGAACGCGAGGCGGGGGCCGGTGGCCACGAGCAGCTTGTCGTACTCGATCGACTGGCCCGAGCCGGTGGCGACGGTGTGAGCATCGACGTAGATCTTGGTGGCCGCCTCGTTGATGAACCGGACGCCCTTGTGGTCGTACAGCGGCGCCAGCGGGAAGGTCACGTCGTCAGCGTCGCGTCTGCCGAACGGCATCCAGATCAGCGAGGGGATGAAGGTGAAGCGCGCACGAGGGTCGAGCACCACCACCTCGTGACGGTCATCGAGGTGCTTGCGGATCTTGAGCGCGGCGGTCAGGCCGGCAAAGCTCGATCCGAGGATCACGACACGATTGGACGGGGACATCACGACTCCTTCGACGACGTTCGGCGACGCCGACCGCGGGCGCTACACCAATAGACAACGGTGCAGTTGTGTGCCCCACGATAGCGCCGCTCTCATGTGCTTTCAACTGTCCCCGCATGGTCCAGCCGCGCGCGGCATGCCGCCACGTGGCAGGTCCGCTGCATCGATGCTCCAGATCCGCTAGGTCGGCTGCGGTCTTTGCCGGACGGCGTTGGGCTGAGGAGAGGTCAAAATCGCACGCGCATGGCGAGGATCGAGCCTGGCGGTGCCTTCGGCTCCGTCCAGGTGCTCGCGGACGACCAGCAGGCGGGTGGCGAGCGCGTGGCAGGCTGACCCACGGCGCTCCCAGCGGGTGGACCCTGCCAAAGGGACCGGGCCCGAGTCCGTGTCCTTGCCTGCCTGCGCCTGGAAGCCGCTGCCGAGCGCCACCAACGGCGCTGCGACACGGTGTCGATGATACGTATAAGTCTGTAGACTGTTGAGTAGCGACCGGGGACTGTGTCCCCGGCATGGAAGGCAATCTACAACGCACCGTCGGGCGCAACCTGCGCGCCTATCGAAAAGCTCGTGATCTCAGTCAAGAGCAGTTCGCAGACTTCCTCAAAGTGCACCGCACCTACATGGGCGGCGTCGAGCGTGGTGAGCGCAACCTCACCCTGCGGACGCTTGAGCGGATCGCCTGCTCGATCGGTGTGGACCCGCTCACGCTCCTGCAGCCCACCGCGGACACCCCTCCCAAAACCTCTCCCAAAACCAAGCAAAGAAACACCGGTTAGCTTCTGCGGCGCCCCTCCGGCGCCGCTCACGGCCACCGCCGCGACGCAAAAGACGCGCGCTGGACTCCCATCCGCCGGCCCCGTCAGGATCTGAGGATGCGCGAGCGCTCCACGCTGGCAAGCCACCGGATCCCGCGCGGCATGCTGAAGATCAGTTGGACCATGACCGCCAACCACTGCTGCCTGGCGCTGGCCGGGACGCTGAATCGCGACCTCGCCGCCAGCCTGCCGGGACTCCTTGAGCAACTGGCCGCGCGATCGGACGGGATACTGGTCGACCTCGGCGACCTCGCGGAGATCGACGAGGCCGGCATCCGCGCTCTCACGCGCTGCCTGGAGGTCTGCCGCGCCCGACAGGTGCCCATGTCCACCAGCGGCATCAAAGGCGCCGTGCGACACAGCATTAACGCCAGCGGCCGCGCAGACCAGCCGCCATTCGCGCGGGGGTGAGCGGGGCGGTGGGACGCGGGCCGCGGGCTAAACGATGCGTGAAGCCCTGTGGCTTCTCCCTCTCTGCGAACCATTGATGGTCCCGGCCTTCGCCGCGATCCGGGCGAGCAACCTGCATCCCCCTGCGGCCCGGCGACGACCTCGAAGCCTTGCGCACGACGCCGACGGTCAATCCGCAGTCTCGTCATCAGCGGCCACCTGCTCCGCGGCACCATCGACGTGAGCCGCGCTCATGCGACGGCTGCGGTTGCCCAGCACAGCGCGGTCTCGCGATCGACCGATTTAGGATCGTCGGAGTCGTAGCGCAGAGCGCCCGCATAGGCCGTGAGCAGGTGGACGTCACGGAGGCCGTCCGGCAGCGGAGCTCCAGCGTGCCGCGGCCGCGTCCGACCCAGGTCCGGTAAATCCCACTGCATCGCCCTCGGTCATTCCCGGATGCCCCGCGCGCAGGCGAGGGACATGATCCTTCACGACCAAGCAATGGGGTCCGCACCCCATTAGCGCGAGGTGGCGCGCCACCTACGGTGCCGTCATCTGAGCCGGCCGCGAAAGCGCCTGCTGAAGCGAGGACTCCTTCTGGCCTCCCGGGCGGCGTGGTCTTCAACCGAAGCAACGATCGGAGAATCGATGACCGAGACCGTGATTTCGAACGAGGCGCTGGCCGAGTTGGCCTCGTCGTTCTCAGGAGCGCTCCTGCGCGAAGGCGACGATGGCTATGAGCAGGCCAGGATGGTCTGGAACGGGCAGATCGATCGCCGGCCGGCCCTGATCGCGCGCTGCTCCGGCGTGCAGGACGTCCGCGCCGCGGTGAGATGTGGCGTGCAGCACGGGTTGGATATCGCCGTGCGAAGCGGCGCACACGCGGCGCAGGGCTACGGGACCTGGGATGGCGCGCTCGTAATCGATCTCTCGCCGATGAAGGCAATCGACGTCGACCCGTCGTCGCAGACAGCGCGCGCACAGGCGGGGCTGACCTGGGGAGAGTTCGACAAGGCGACGCAGGAGCACGGGCTCGCCGTGACCGGCGGGCGGTTCTCGACCACGGGAATCGCCGGACTCACGCTCGGAAGCGGAAGCGGGTGGCTAGAGCGCCGTTGCGGGCTGACCTCCGACAGCCTGCTGTCCGCCGAGGTCGTGACCGCCGCCGGCGACCTCCTCACCGCGAGCAAGGACGAGAACCCAGACCTGTTGTGGGGGCTGAAGGGCGGTGGCGGGAACTTCGGCATCGTCACGTCGTTTACCTACCATCTCCACGCGATCGGCCCGATGATCTACGGCGGGATGATGGTCTCTCTGCCGGACCGTGCGCCTGCCACGCTGCGCTTCCTGCGCGACTACATGGCGAACGCCCCGGACGATCTGGGTCTGGGCGCCGCGTTCGTGAGCGCGCCGCCGGAGCCGTTCGTCCCCGAGGAGATGCATTTCGCGCCGGTCTTCGGCGTCATCGTCTGCTGGACAGGCGAGGTGGAGGAGGGGGAACGGGTGCTCGCGCCGATCCGCGAGGTTGCCCGGCCGGTCATGGACATGGTCCAGCCGATGCCGTACGTGGCGCTGCAGAGCATGCTCGACGGCGGCGGTCCGCACGGCACGCGCGCATACATGAAGGCGGAGTTCCTGCCGGGACTGGGCGAGGAGGTCATCGAGAAGCTCGTGCGCCACGGCGCTTCGCGGCCGGGTCCGATGGCGCAGCTCCTGCTCGAGCCGATGGGCGGCGCGATCGCCCGCGTCGACACCAGCGAAACTGCGCTCGGCGTGCGCGACGCGCCGTGGGCCTATCACGCGCTTGCGCTGTGGCAGGAGCCCGACGAGGCGACGGAGAGCGCACACGTCGGCTGGGCGCGCGAGCTCGCTCGGGATCTTGCGCCCGATACGACCTCGGGCGTGTATCTGAATTTCACCTCGGACGTCGGAGACGAGCGCGTGCGGGACATGTACGGCCCCGAGCGCTACGCAAAGCTCGTGGCGCTGAAGGATCGCCACGACCCGAACAACGTCTTTCACCTGAATCAGAACATCCGGCCGAGCTCGGCGTGAGGCGACCGGCCCCGTCGCCACTCGATCCGCACAGGGCTCGTGGAGCCCCAGCACTTCGATCGCCCGCAGCATGCGGCTTGGCTGAGAACACGATCAACCCAATGAGCGATGAGGCTTTGTCATGTATGTACGTGTCGTGAGGTTCACCGACGTGTCCGCTGAGCGGATCAAGGCGTTGATCGCGCGCATCGAGGAGTCGGGCGGACCGCCACCAGGGGTGCCGGCCACCGGCCTGAAGCTGCTGTACGACGATACGCAGAGAACGGCAGTCGTCCTGCAGCACTTCGATTCGCTCGAGGACATGCAGGCCGGCGACAGGGCCTTCGGCGCGATGGATGCCTCCGAGACGCCCGGCACCCGCGCCTCGGTGGACATGTGCGAGTCGAAGCTCGAGCTCACGGCCTGATGGAGGGCCTGTCTGCGCCTGCCGGGGAGCTGGTCGGCGTGGTGATCGCGTAGAGCTGCGTGAGTAGGCGGCGTAGCTGACCGAACTTCCGTGGTCCCATCTGCTGTTCCCATTCGGCCTCGACCTCTTGGACGATTTCGTAGATCGCTTTGGTCGCAGCATGGCCTCTGGGGGTGAGGCGGACGCGCTTGGAGCGTTGGTCGTTGCTGTCGGCTTCGCGGGTCAGGTATCCGAGCTCCTCTAGTTGCCCGAGAAGGTAGTTGAGCGCCTGCTTGGTCATGCGCGTCTGGGCCGCGAGCTCGGAGGGGCGCTGGTTCTCGGGGCCGGGGTGGCGCCAGACGTCCACGTGCGCCGCGACGAGGTCGGTGAAGCCGCGGTCGTGCAGGCCGACGAGCATTCGCTGGCGCACCCTCTCCCACGGGACTCGCAACAGCGCCCCGATCAGCGGCGGCGGTGAAGGGCCAACATCGGGCTGGGGCTGGGTAAAGCCACTTGACAGACTCATGCGCCCATTATACACTCGTAAAGTCGCTTGACCGACAGGGGCTTTGCCCCTGGGACCACATGCCCCTGGGACCACATGCACAGGACCACCGAAAGGAGCCAGCGTGAACAAGGCCACGGACAACGAGACGATCGCGATCGGTGAGCTCGGGGTGTGCTTCCTGGTCGAGGCCGGAGATTCGAACGGGAGCGCGTCGGCGTTCGAGTGCTGCGTCCCGGCAGATTCGCGGATGCCGGCGCCGCACAGCCACGACGGGTTCGAGGAGACGATCTACGGGCTCAAGGGCACCACGACCTGGACGATCGACGGCGAAACGGTCGACATCGGGCCCGGCGAGGCGGTTTGCGTGCGGCGCGGACAGAGCCACGGGTTTGAGAACCACGGCGACATCGACGCGACGTTCCTGGCGATCGCGACCCCGGCGCTGTTCGGACCGGACTATTTCCGCGAGCTCGCCGAGGTCCTCGCCGCCAGCGCCGGCGGCCCCCCGAATCTGACCGCGATCGGTGAGGTGATGCGCCGCCACGGCCTCACCCCAGCCCCGCCCGCGGATTGATCTCGACCCGAGTCTGCGCTTCTGGTGACGCGCAATTTCCCAGCCTTCTACGCGGCTTACCGGGCATGGATCGGCCAGGGCTTTGTGGCTGAGCAGGGAGCCGGTCGTCGTGACTCGGGCTAAACTGCCACTCCCCGCCGGAGTAGCTCAGCTGGTTAGAGCAGCGGAATCATAATCCGCGTGTCGGGGGTTCGAGTCCCTCCTCCGGCATAGCCCAGCAAGCGTTCTGCACCGATGCCGACCCCACTTCTCGCCGTCCCGAACGTCTCAGAGGGCCGCGATCTGGAGACGATCAGCGCCATCGGCGAGGCGTTTCAGGGCGCCGGGGCACGCCTGCTGGACGTGCATTCGGACCCGGACCATCATCGCTCGGTCTTCACGCTCGCGGGCGAGCCGGGCCGGCTCGCTCACGCGCTGCTGGCCGGCTTCGCGGTGGCCGAGCGCCGCATCGACATATCCGACGGTCGCGGCCAGCATCCGCACGTCGGCGCGATAGACGTGGCGCCGATCGTCCACCTCGACAGCGACACGCGGGGCGCCGCCTGCGCCGAGGCGCTGCTGCTGGGGGACCTGATCGCTGAGCGCCTGCAGGTGCCGGTGCTGCTCTACGGCGAGCTCGCCGGCGGCCGTGTTCGGGCGGAGCTTCGCCGTGGCGGACCGCTCGCTCTCGCGCGCCGAATCGAGTCTGGCGAGCTTGTGCCCGACTTCGGGCCCGGTCGGCTGCACCCGACCGCCGGCGCCACGCTGCTGGCCGCCAGGCCGCCGCTGGTCGCCTTCAACCTCGAGCTGGCGCAGCCCGCGAGCCTGAAGGACGCCCAGCGGATCGCGGCTCTGGTTAGGGAGGGGGGAGAGGAGGGGCTGCCCGGCGTCAGGGCGATCGGCGTGACGTTGCGACGCGCCGGCGCCCAGGTCGCGCAGGTCTCCTTCAACGTCGAGCGCCCGCGGCAGACCCCTCTGCGCCTGCTCACAGAGGCGGTCTCGCGCCACGCGAAGATCGAGTGCGCGGAGCTCGTCGGACTGGCCCCGAAGGAGGCATTCGAGGGCTTCCCGCAGGAGATCCCGATTCCGGGCCTGCACCCTGCAAGACACCTGCTGCAGAACGCACTAGGGTTGTAGGTGAACATGGCCCAGACCAAGCGCAAGACCAAGCACAGAGGCAACGCCGCCGGGATGGTCGAATCCCGCGGCAGGACCGGCCGCAAGCCCACCGCCGCGGAGAAGTCCGGCGCGGCTCGCGGGTCGACGTCCGCGAAGGCCGTCAAGCCGAACCGGCTCGACCAGCCGCCGACCTGGAAGAGCGCGTTCCTGCGCTCGATGGCCGCCGCCGTGATCATGCTGCTGATCGCGATTCTGATGATCAAAAAGCCGCAGGAGGCGATCGCGATCTTCCCGATCGTGCTGGTCCTCTACGTGCCCATCAGCTACTACACCGATCTCTGGCTCTACAGGCGTCGTCAGCGCCAGAAGGCCGCGAAGGCCGCCGCGCGGAACGCGGCCAGGGCCGCCGAGAGGACACCGGCTGAATGACCGCTGCCGCGGCGCAGGGCACGGGGTGGCGCCGATGACCGACGTGCGCAGCTTCGCCGTCGGACCGATTCAGGAGAACGCCTACCTGGTCAGGGCAAGCGGCGACGCCACGAGCGCCCTGCTGATTGACCCGGGCGAAGAGGCGCCGCGGCTGCTGGAGGCCGCAAGCGCCCTCGGCGTCCAGATCGAGGCGATCCTGCTCACCCACTGCCACTTCGACCACATCGGCGCGGTCGCGCCGATCGCGCGCGAGACCGGCGCGCCCGTCTACTGCCCGCAGATCGAGACGCCGCTGCTCACGGACGTGATGCGCTGGGTGCCGCCGGGCTTCGGCTCCTTCGAGAGCTGGGACCCCGAGCACACCCTCCAGGGCGGAGAGCGCCTGAAGCTCGCGGGCCTGGAGATCGAGGTGCTCTTCACGCCCGGCCACAGCCCCGGGCATCTCACCTACGCGATCACCGATCCCGCCGCGCCCGCGGACGGCCAGACGCCCGCGCTGCTCTCCGGCGACGTGCTCTTCAAGGGCTCGGTCGGCAGGGTGGACCTGCCGGGCGGCGACTGGGCCACCCTGGAGCGCTCGATCGCGATGCTGATGGAGCGCTTCCCGGAGCAGAGCGTCGTCTACCCGGGCCACATGGGCGTCACGACGCTGGGCGCCGAGCTGCAGTCCAACCCGTTCCTGACCGAGCTGCGCCAGAGCGCGGCTCTGCCCCTGCCGGCCCAGCGCGAGAGCACACAGCCTTGAGCGAGGCCCAAGCGAAGGCCCCACGCGGCACCTTCGACGTGCTGGGGCAGGAGGCCCAGGCGCGGATGGCGATCGAGGCCAGGGCGCGCGCGATCCTGGAGGCGGCGGGCTACGAGCGGATCGAGACGCCGTGCTTCGAGGCGACAGAGCTGTTCGCGCGCAGCGTCGGCGAGGCGACGGACATCGTCAAGAAGGAGATGTACACGTTCACCGACGGCTCGGGCCGCTCGCTGACGCTGCGACCCGAGGGCACCGCGCCGGTATGCCGCGCCTACGTCGAGCACGGCATGCACAAGCGCCCGCAGCCGGTGAAGCTCTGGTACCTCTCCAGCTTCTTCCGCTACGAGCGCGCCCAGAAGGGCCGTTACCGCCAGTTCTGGCAGGTGGGGGCGGAGGCGCTCGGCAGCGATGACCCTGCGCTGGACGCCGAGTCGATCCAGCTCCTGCACCGCCTGCTCGGCGAGCTCGGCGCGCGCGACCTGAAGCTGCGGCTCTCCAGCCTCGGCAGCCCGGAGGCCCGGGGCGCCTACCGCGAGGAGCTGAAGGCGCACCTGAAGAGCCGCGAAGGCGAGCTCTCCGAGGACGTGCGCGGCCGCATCGAGGCCAACCCGCTGCGCGCCTTCGACTCCGAACACCCCGGCACGGTCGCGGTGATGAAGGACGCGCCGCTGCTGCTGGGCCAGCTCACAGCCGAGGACCTCGCGCACTTCGACCAGGTGCGCGCCCTGCTGGATGCCGCCGAGGTGCCATATGAGATCGACCCGACGCTCGTGCGCGGCCTGGACTACTACACGCGCACCGTCTTCGAGTTCACATCCACCGCTCTGGGCGCGCAGAGCGGGGTGGGAGGGGGAGGCCGCTACGACGGGCTGGTGCAGCAGCTCGGCGGCCCTCGCACTCCCGGGATCGGCTGGGCGGCCGGCATCGAGCGGATACTGCTGGCCGGGTCGCCGCCCGCGCCGGCGCCGCCCGCGCTCGATCTGTACGTCTGCGTTCATGAGGAGGGGGAGGAGGGGGATGCGCGCAGGCGCGCCTTCGCGCTGCTCTGGCAGGCGCGCGCCGCCGGCCTGCGCGCCGAGATGGAGATGGCCGGCCGGGCGCTGTCGGGCCAGCTCAAGCAGGCCAACCGCCGCGGCGCCCGCTTCGCCGCGATCGTCGACGGTACGGCGACGACACTGCGCGACATGCAGGACGGTGGCCAGAGCGAGATGGGCAGCGAGGTCGTCGTGCACGAGCTCTTGCGGCGTCTGCGCACGCTTAGCTGAGCGCGCCTCGCGCTCAACCCTTGCCCGCTGGATGCCGAAAAGTGGTTGATGGCGCAGATCTCCCGTCCCTTTCAGCTCGCACTGGTGCTGGTCGCCGTGCTCGCGCTGGCGTGGTTCACTGTCCTGCGCGCCCACCTCTCCACGAACGGCGGCGGGTCGGGCGGCTCGGCCTCCTCGACGCCCAGCGCGTCTAGCGCCCCCAAGACCGCCAAGGCCGGCGAAATCGAGCACAACCAGGGCAAGGCGACGCCTGTCTACCACGGCGTGGCCCCCGGGCTGCAGGGGCTCTCCAGGGACATTCGCCGGGCGCATGAAACCGTAGGCGCATCCGAAGCGCAAGCGCACAAGCTCGAAGGCACGCATGCCGTCTCCGCCGCGCCCGTGCGTCCGAGCTCCGCCAGGGCGCCCGTGCGTCCGAGCTCCGCCGCGCACCGCGGCAGCGCCACCGTCCAGCACCCGGCCGCCGTGACCCACTCCGGCTCCGCGGGCTCCGCCGGCCACAACGGCTCCGGCCGGCGGGCCACCTCGGGCGTGACCACGGTCGAATCGCAGCTTCACGCCGGCAAGACCGTGCTGCTGCTGTTCTGGAACCCCGCCTCCAGCGAGGATCGGGCGGTGCACGGCCAGGTGCAGGCCGCCGGCCGCTCACTGAAGGCAAAGGTCGCCCTGGACTTCGCCAAGGCAGGCGAAGTGGGCAGCTTCGGGACGGTCACCAGGGACGTCTCGGTGCTGCAGACGCCGACGCTGCTGATCATCAACAAGAGGGGCCTTGCGACGACGATCACGGGCCTCACGGATGCCTTCTCGATCGAACAGGCGGTGCGGGAAGCCGGTGCATGATCCTCGCGCGCTGCTAGGTTCGAGGCACGATGCGAGATCGATGGGCGCGTCGAGCGCACCAGAATGCCCGCCGCGGCGGCAGCGATGGCGCGCTCTCGCCGGAGATGCGCCTGGTCAGGACGTTGGCGTGGATCGGCGCGGGCGTCGCGGCGCTCGCGCTCGTCGCCTTCCTGATCACGCGCGGCATGGCGACCACCTACAGGAGCGCGCCGCCGCTGCCCACTCAACGGCTGGCCGGTCCGCGCGTGAGCATCGCATCGCTGCGCGGCAAGCCTGCGCTCGTGCTCTTCTGGGCGAGCTGGTGCGCCCAGTGCGGCCAGGAGGCCCAGGCGGTGCGCAGCTTCGCGCAGAGCTCCGCCGGCGCGGGCAGGATCGTCGGCGTGGACTGGGCGGACAAGCCGCGGGCCGCCAGAAGGTTCTTGCGCCACCATGGCTGGACGTTCTCAAACGTCAGGGACCGGACCGGCGAAGTGGGCCTCAGCTACGGGCTCGCGAAGCTGCCGGCGCTGTTCGTCATAGACGGGCGCGGCCAGATCGTCAAGGCGCTCTCCGGCGCCCAGACGCAGAGCAGCCTGGAACGCGCGCTGCGCTCCGCCTGAGCCCACGACACGCCGGGATGTTTAGGAGCCTGGTGGGGCTGGTACCAGGTTCAAGACGATGAGCGAGCCAGCCGTCCAGGCCCACAGCTTCACGTTCGAGGCGGTCGCCGAGTCCATCGGCCAGGCTCGGAGGGCGCTCGCTTCGCTGGCCGCCTCCAGCGGCGCCTGCGAGGAAGATGTCGAACGGGTCCGGCTGGCGGTCTCCGAGGCGGTCAGCAACTCCGTGATCCACGGCTACGGGATGGAGTGCGTCGGCACGGTCACGCTCACCGCGACGGTGCTCGACGACGAGCTCAGGATCGTCGTCGCGGACGATGGCTGCGGGTTCGGCAGGGCTCGCGAGAGCGAGGGGCTTGGGCTCGGACTGGCGGTGATCGCCCAGCTCTGCGACTCGCTGAGCGTGGTGAGCAGATCCTCGGGCGGCACGCACCTGGAGATGCGCTTCCGGCTCGGCGTCGCGTTGCACAGCACGCGAGCGCTGTCCTCGGCCGGTCAGCCGGTCGCGTAGTTTGCCGTCCCCGGCTGTGGGGATGCCCGGATGAGCGCAGGCCGGCGGCGGGGGCAGACTCCGGGCATGGACACTTCAATAGACGAGCAGCTTCGCGCCTTCGTGCGCATGTGGTGGTTGCCTTTGAGCGTCGGTCTGCTCAGCATCGCCGCCGGCGTGATCGTGCTGATCAAGCCGGGCAACAGCCTGACGGCAATCGCGGTCATCGTGGGGATCTTCATCGCGCTCGACGGCGTGATCGCACTGATCGCGGCGCTGCGCAAGACCACCGAGAGCAGAGGCCTGACAGCATTCGTGGGCGTCTTCGGGCTGGTCGTCGGCGTGCTGCTGATCAGGCACCCGATCGAGGGCGTGACCGCGGTCGCGCTGCTGGTGGGCATATGGCTGATCGCAGTCGGCGCGATCCGCTTCGTGCAGTCCTTCGAGGAAGACCACCGGAACTGGCGGATGCTGGTCGCCGCGGTCGAGGTGATCGCCGGAATCGTGATCGTCTCCACGCCGGGCATCGGCCTGGCGGCGCTGGCGATCATCATCGGGGTCTCGCTGATCGCCAACGGCGCGAGCCTGGTCGTGCTCGGCTACATGCTCCACGGCGTCTCACACGAAGAGCGGCCGCCGCACCACACGCACCACGCGGCTCCCGCCTGAGCGACGACCCCCTGCACGGGCCTGAGCATCCGCTGTTTTTTAGAACATCCCCGCGCGGCTCCGGCGTGACGCACCACGTGGCTCCGGCGTGAGCTTTTCACGCCGGAGGCCCGGGGCCGACGTCTGCCTTGCCGCGCCGCTTCGAGCTCAGGGAGCATCGTGAGGAAGGGTCGATCAGCCCTCCACGCTCCTCGCGCATCCCCTCCACGGCTGCTGTGTATCTGCTGACCGGCGCCGGCGGGAGTGTCCGATTAACGGTGGATCTGGCTTGGTGGGTTAGTTGATTCTTCCTTGGAAGGTTATTGCGAATGCGTTCAGTGCTGGCTTCCATCTCATCGCCCAGCGCGCTCTGCCCCTTCCGGTTGGGTCGAGGGCTCTTGTGAGCAGGTAGAGGCACTTCAGCGCGGCCTGGTCGTTGGGGAAGTGCCCCCGAGCCCGGACGGCTCGTCGGTAGCGGGCGTTGAGCGACTCGATCGCGTTGGTGCTGCAGATCACACGGCGGATCTCCACGTCGTAGTCCAGGAACGGGACGAACTCGCTCCAGGCGTTCTCCCAGAGCTTGCTGATCGCCGGGTACTGCTTGCCCCACTTGGCGTCGAACTCGGCGAACCGCTCCCTGGCGACGGTCTCTGACGGTGCCGTGTAGACCGGCCGTAGATCCCGGCTCATCTGATCCCAGTACTTGCGCGAGGCAACCCGGAAGGTGTTGCGGATCAGATGGATCACGCACGCTTGGACACTCGCCAACTCCCAGGTCGCGGTGATCGCCTCCGGCAGCCCCTTCA
>DAHUYQ010000018.1 GCA_027315115.1 Solirubrobacterales bacterium
AGGCCCTCAGAGCACGTGGTAGCCCAGCCGGCTCGCCGTCACCTCGCCAGCGCGCTCGGCGCTCCCCGCCACCCGACACCAGCGACGCCTTCCGGCCGCTTGCGGTCACATTCGCACGCTTACTGCACGATCCGGGCTAGCTTCATCGCGACTCCGTGGCGGCGAGATGCGGGGAGCACCGCGAGTCGGTACATATTCCCGCGCCAGCCATCCCAGGCAGCGATCAACGCGCCCACGATCGTGCTCCCGCTTTCAGCGACAAGCAGCCCTCCCGGTCGCTCGCACAGCAGCCGTTCCAGGTCCTCAAGCCGGTCGGGCGTGCTCGCATGAGTGCTGCGGGAAACATCCCAGAGCTTGAGGATGGCCGGCCCGTCCTGCGACCTGCCGATGCGCACGCTGAAAGACTCGCTGGTCAAGAGGCGACTCTACATGACCGCCGAAGACGTTTGCCGCATCCTCTGCCGCGCGTCGACGCCCCGCGATCACGGGTACGCTTCGCTGGTTGCACGGGTCCGATGACAGCCGGTTCGAGGAGCAGCAGCCGATGCCTGGACGCCCGCCCGCAAGCCACGATGAGAGCGCCGAGCGGCGCGCCGTGCAGGCGGACGGCGCGTGGTGGTCCCCGGAGCAAGCGCGTCGTCCACTGTGGCTGCCGTGGGTCGCTGGCCCCCACGAGGACGCGCCGGGGCCGGTGCTGGTGAGCCTGACCGAGTTCAAGGCGAACCGCTGGCGGGATCGCCCGGCATGGGGTGGATCGCGCTGGGATTGCGAGCCGGCTGGTACGGGCTGCCAGGCGCGGTCGGCCTCTACCTCTGGAGCGACCTGCCACGGCGATGCGTCGGTTCGCTGTCGGTGTGGACCGAGGAGCAGGCCCTGCGACGCTGGATCAGGCTGCCGCGTCACGTCCAGGTGATGCGTCGCTACCGGCCGCGCGGCACGACACGCTCCACCCAATGGACCTGCGAGACCTTCGACCGAACGGCGATCCACGCCGAGGCGAAGCGGCATCTTGCCGGCGACCCGGCTGCGGGCAGCCGTATCGTGCCCTGACTGACCCGTTGCCGTCGGCCGTGTCGGCGTCAGTTGGTTGGGTGCCAGCCGCGTCCTTGCTTGCGCACCTTGCGTTCCTGCTGCAATGCTGGCATCACGCGGTAGAGGTAGTTCTGCTTGATTCCCATCTGCGCCGCGAGTTCCGGGATCGTGATGCCGGGCTGCTTGGCGACGGCCTCCAACGCCTCGCGTGAGCGTCTACCGCCGCCCCTGGGACGCCCGCCCTGCGAGCGCTTGGCCGCCGTGGGCGTGGTCGCGGTGACACGCGACCGCTGAGGCTGCCCGCCAGGCCCACGCCTGCGCGCTGTCCGGGTGGCGCTCGCTCGTCTCGTGGCGCTCGCCCCATTGGTTGCGAGCCCGTCCAACGCCGCGGCGGCGGCCTCCAGGCGTTGAAACTCATCGACGGCTGGGCGCAGCGCGGCGATGCGCTCATCAATCTCCCTGCGCTTCTGCTCAAGAAACCCTGGCACGGCGCCTCCCTTGATCTATCGGTGGGCTGACAGATACGAAGGTACAAGACACGGACGACACATCCGACGCCGCGGCCCGCGGGCCTATCAGGCTCGCCAGCACTCGCCGCCACCGTGCCGTGCCGCCAAGCTGGCCGCCGCATGGGTGGCGCCAGGTCTTCGACGGCCTACGCTCTAGCCGCGCCGCGCACCAGGGCAAGCGCTACCTGGCGGTGAATGAGCGATACCGGCGGCCAGATGAGCTTTGCCCCCCCAGTGGTCATAGCGGACGAAGGTCGCGAATCAATCCGTCCTGTCGCCTCGCCCATCCGCACGCTGAAAGACGCGACCCTATGCGACCACCGAAGGCGCTTTGCCGCGCCTCAGAGAGCGCGCGCCGTGCGGTGATCAGGGTAGGCTTCGGTTGTTGCACGGGTCCGATGAAAGCCGGTTCGAGGAGCAGTTGCGGATGCCTGGGCGCCCGCCGGGAAACTACGAACTCGGCGAGGGCGGGGTGCAGGAGTTCATGGCCGGGGCTTTGTTCGCCACCGAAGCGCGCGTCTTGAGCCTGCTGCGACGGGACGGGTGGGCCGCGTTTGCGCTGGCGGTCGCAGTCCCAGGCGGGCAGCAGCCAGCCTTCGACCGGGTACTCGCGCGGTGCGAGCGCCACCGAGCCGGCGAAGAGCGTATCCACGTCGCCTCGCGGTGGATGACGCTGAGTGTCGGCACGGCGATCAGGGGACTCGCGCGCTTGGATCTGATGCTGACCGGACGCACGCTGCCGCGGCCAGTGCAGGCCCGGATCGCCTTCGAGTTGGAGAGCTGCGCGGAATATCTGTGGGGCGCCGGCCTGAGCGGCCGGGTGTTGCTGATGCGCGAGCGGACATTCCAGCGGCAGGTCTCGGGTCCGCCGAATCCCGCAGATCAGCCGGGCCTAGACATCGAAGGCGTAGGAGGGTGCGACGTGCTGCGCGCCGCGCTCGAAGGCGCCGGCATAGAGGACGAGTTCTTCCAGGGACGATACGTCTGAGTTGCCACGCTCCGCGAGGATCGTGCGACAACCGCTGGGGAACGATCGCCTGCCCGTGCCCACCCAAGTCCCCTGATACGACATCGACGCTTGTTCTCGAAGTCTGTTGAGCCAAGGGAAGTTCTGCACGCGGCTCTCAGGCAAACTCGTTGGCCGCATCGAGCCTTCAGGGGTCAGTATCCCCATATGAACGACAGCTACGGACCGTATGGGATCGACCTCCTCAAGCCCGCCGAGGTAGCTGCTCGGCTTCGGGTCTCGCGGACGTGGCTCTACGACGCAGCCAAAGAGGGGCGCATCCCGTCGATCAGAATCGGCGGTGAGGAGGGACCACTGCGATTCGTCCCCGAGGACATCGAGCGCTGGGTGAACGACGCGAGGGCCGCATGGAGTCCGGGGCGCTCGGCACAGCCGACCTCCGCTGCTCAGCGACTCGCTGCGCGCGCCCGACGATCTGCATAGCGATCGAGCCTGCGACCGCTGTGCTCGCGCGCGGCGCGTGCGATCGCTGCCTCGGTCGCCTTCGCACCCTCAGCGAGCACATGGCGCTCAAGATGCCCGTAGTAGCGCTCGGTCGTGCCAATGTCTGCGTGCCCAAGCTGCTCCTGCACATACTTGAGTGAGTTCCCACCCGCCAGCCAGGCCGCTGCAGCGGTGTGCCGCAGGGCATGCAGCGGCATGTCACGCAAGCCCGCGTCCTGCAATGCGCCCTTGTGCCAATCCCGTGAGACGGTCGTGCGGTCTAGCGGCTCGCCGTCGCCGTTGCCCGCCCAACGGCCCCTGTCGGTCTTGCGCACTCGTACAGGCATGGTGTAGAGCAGCGCGTTCAGCTTGTCGCCGCCGGCCATCGCTCCGCGGTGCTCCACCTGCTCGCGCACGGAGGCTGAAAGGCCCGGCCCGATCTCGACCGCCCGAAAGCGATCGGACTTCGTGGAGCCGACCTTTCCCTTCTTACGCGAGCGATAGACGATGATCACGCCACCGGAGTCTTCGAGCTCAAGATCTCCGAGCTGCAGAGCGATCGCCTCGGAGATGCGCAAGCCGCTGCCGATCAGCAGCTCCGCAAGCGGCCGGTAGACCGGCGAGCACGAGTCGAGGTAGAGCGGAATCTCATGCAGCCTCAGGTAGTCGCGCTCGACATGCCCCAAGGGAAGCTTCGGGACCTCAAGCGCCGGGTTGATGACCATCAGCTTTTCTTTGGCCGCTTCGTTCAGGCAGACGACGAGCGTGGTGAGGGTGTTGTTGACCGTCTTCGGCGCAATCTCACCAGCTTCCATCGATTCGGTCATCGCATCCATCAGGTCACGGACGTGCCCAACTTCCATCACCCCGAGCGGGACCGACTCAAGCGCCGGCAGAAGCCGGATGCGCCCATCGCGCTCATACGCGCTCCAGCTGCCTTCCTCGAGATAGGGCTTGCGGCGCTTGAGCCAACGCGGCCAGAACTCGCCAAAAGTCTCTCTCGTGTGGACGACCTCGCGCCGCTCGACCCGCTCGATCTGGCGCCGCCGCCAGTTCGAAGCAGCGGTCGGGCTCGTAAAGCCCCGCTTCTGAGTCCAGGTCCCATCGGAGCGCTTGACCTTGCAACGCCATCTCGTGCCCTTCGCCGTCTGGTAGGGGTAGACCCCGCCATTCTCGCCATAGCTCGTCCGCTTACGCTCGTTGAGCTTCTGATCGTGGATCGCTTCATCGAACGCCCTGGCCGCCGCCTCGGAGTCGAAGCGACGAGAGCGCTGCCGCCCATCGGCGTCGCGCCAGCGAACCTCCCAAGTACCCCTGGTCAGGCTGTAGCTCACGTTGCCTCCCCGACTCGCGCGATGCTCAGGCTCTCGCGGAACGCGCGAGCGCTCTCTTCGCCGTCAAGGCGGCGCATGTGTCGGCGCCCGTCGACGTCTCGCCAGCGGCACAAGTACATGGTCTCGGCTCTGCGGGGGTGGCTCTCAACGATGCTGGTCATCGGGCTCCTCCTGCCGAACACCCGGCACCCATGATGTTCGGCAAATCGTTCGGCTGTGCCATTGGCACAGAACCGAACAATAGCACCCGACTGCGATGGACCCGGCCGCTCCACAGAAAAGCCCTGCGTTTGCAGGGCTTTTCCTCATGCGCTCGAGTGGACTCGAACCACCACGGGCCGTAAAGCCCACAAGGCCCTCAACCTTGCGCGTCTACCAATTCCGCCACGAGCGCAGAGGGGGCGAGTATAGCCAGCGGTGGCCGTTCGGAGCTTGCGGTCGCGTCGCTGCCGGCGCCGCCGCGCGGGCTTCCGGGCCCCGACGGTTGCATCCGTCCGTAGATACCGCTACTGTACGAACAGGTGTTCGTTCAAAGCCGTATGGGCCTATCGACAGGAGCCGCGTCTCAATGGACATGACGAAGCGTCAGCAGGAGATCTTCGACTTTATCCGCAAGCACTCGGCGAGGCATGGCTATCCGCCCACCGTGCGGGACATCGGCAAGGCGGTCGGGCTGGCGTCGTCTTCGACGGTGCATGCGCATCTGGCGAACCTGGAGAAGCTCGGGCTGCTGCGGCGCGATCCCTCCAAGCCACGCGCGATCGAGCTGCTGGACAAGGCGGTCGGCGGTGCCGTGGACAGCGTGCGCAGCTTCGTCGCGGGAGGAGGGCTTCCGCTGGTCGGCTCGGTGGCGGCGGGCCAGCCGATCCTGGCCGAGGAGAACATCGAGGAATACGTGCCGGTGCCCGATATGGCCGGGGGCGCGGACGGCGAGTATCTGCTGCGGATTCGTGGGGAGTCGATGAAGGACGCGGGCATCCTCGACGGCGACCTCGTCGTCGTGCGATCGCAGGACACCGCAACCGACGGGGAGATCGTCGTCGCGCTGCTTGGCGAGGAGGCGACCGTCAAGCGGTTCTTCCGCGAATCGGACCACATCAGGCTGCAGCCGGAAAACGAGACGATGGAGCCGATCCGCAGCCGCGAAGTCGAGGTGCTCGGCCGCGTCGTCGGCCTCCTGCGCCGCGTTTGAGGTGACCGGCGCCGCGTCTGAGGTGACCGGCGCTGTGCCGGCAGCGCGCCGACGAGCGCCAGAGCATCCCAAGCGTCGCCAGCGAATGTGGCCCCGCCCTGGCGCGACAGCCCTTCAGGCGCTAGATTGAAGGTGCGGGCCAGGTGGCCGCCGGGGCTCCCCGCCCCGGAGGAAAGTCCGGGCATCGCAGGGCAGAGTGGTCGGGACACCGACCCGGGGAAACCCGCGGGAAAGTGCCACAGAAACAAACCGCCGACGTGAGCCGTCCCACGTGAACGGCTTGCGGGCAAGGGTGAAATGGTGCGGTAAGAGCGCACCAGCGTCGCGGTGACGCGGCGGCTGGGCAAACCCCACTCGATGCAAGGCCAAACAGGACCGCTTGCAGGTAGCCCGCCAAGGTCCAGGTAGGCCGCTTAGATGGATGGTCACCCAACGACAGGACCCGGCTTATCGGCCCGCTAAGGAAAAGCCCCGCTCCGGCGGGGCTTTTCTATGCGGCGGCCACAAACTGTCCCGCTCACCGACGCTCCGTCGGATAGAGCATTGCGACCGATGCTTGCCGAGATCCTCGAACGCGTCTTCAGCCCGCTGCGACGGCGACTGCGCAGCAGCCGCGGCATCGCCGCGACGGCCATGACCGCGTGCGCGCTGCTGTTCGCGACATCCTCGAGCAGCCGGCCGGCACACGCCTTCCTGACGGTTCTGATCGCCTCGCCGGCGCTCTGGTCGCTTGGCTGGTGGCTTGCCGGCGTGCTGCACGACGTCGGCGAGAGCCTGCTGCGCGGCGCGCCGCCCGACGTGCGGGTGGGCCGAGGATGGCAGTCCAGCAGCGCCGCCACCGTCGCCGCCGATCTCAAGCAGGACGCCGGAGCGCGTTTGTTCACAGATCGCGGAGGCATCCTGCTGCGCAAGCGCGCCTGGCTCGTGGCCTCCGGCACGCCGCCGATCGAGATCGATCTGCGCAGCTTCGCGCGCGCGGCGAGCCTCCAGCGCTCACATCCGCAGTACGTGGCCCGATTCCGTGAACGGGCGTATTGGTGGTACGCGGACGCGGTCTACTGGACCATCGCCAGCTACCAGAGCGCGGACGTGAGGGCGCTGCTGCACGCCAAGGCGCTGCTGCACGACCGCAAGCTCGCGCACGCACGCGCCCTGATGGCCGCATCCCGCTCACCGGCGAGCCGCAAACGTGAACACATCCCGCGCGAGGTCAAGCTCACGGTGTGGGAGCGCGACGGCGGTCGCTGCACGCAGTACGACTGCGCCTTCGACCTCCAGTACGACCACGTGATCCCGTTCAGCCTGGGCGGGTCCTCGACGGTGGAGAACCTGCAACTGCTCTGCGCCCGCTGCAACCAGAGCAAGGGCGGCCGGCTCTAGCGGACCGGCTCGACGACGGCGCTCAGCGGCGACCGGCTACTCGGCAAGCTCAGATGGCGAGGAGATGAGATTGAGGTGTCTCTCGACCCGCGCGATTTCGAGCAGGCGCGAGACCTGCCTGCCGCCCGGCACCACGGCGAAGCGTCGGCCGCTCTGCTCGCAGCGCTCGCGCGCGGTCAGGATCGAGCGCAGACCCGTCGAGTCCATGAACTCGAGCCGGCTGAGGTCGATGATGATCGTCGCGGGGTCACCGTTGCCGATCTCCTCGAAGCGGGCGCTGAACGCCGGGGCGCTCGCAAGGTCGAGCTCGCCGTGCAGCCCGATCACCGCGTTGCCGCCCTGCCGGTCGACCTCGATGCGTAGACGGTCATCCACGGGCATGGGCAGAGCCTAGCGCAGCCTCGCTCCAGCGCTGCCGTGCGGCTCGGAGTCGGAGGACGGGCTCTCGTTCACCGGCGCGTGCAGCCGCAGAGCCAGGAGCGCGATGTCGTCGCGGGCGCTGCCGCCCGCATGGGTGACGGCCGTGGCCTCGATGCGACGCAGGAGATCCTCCAGCGTGAGGCTGGGCGCAAGCGAGCAGAGCCGACGAAGGCCCTCCTCGCCCAGCGGCCGCGCCGGCGCGCCCGCCTCGATCACGCCGTCGGTGTGCAGCACGAGCGTGTCGCCGGGGCTCATCTGCACCTCGGCCTGCTCTATGTGGATGGGGTCGAGCACTCCCAGCAGAGTGCCTGGACGTCCGACCGCGCGCGCTCGCCCGTCGCTGTCCACGAGCACCGGCTGAGGATGCCCGGCCAGCGCGATCGTCAGGTGCGCGCCCGGCGGCCGCAGGTCGACGAGGATCAGCCCGAGCGTGCACATGTCCAGTCCGGGCGGCTGGTGCATCAGCGCGTGGTGAACAGATTCGACCATCACCAGCGGCGCCTGCCCGGTCATCGCGGCCGCGCGCAGCGTGTGCCGTGCCAGAGCCGTGACAGCCGCGGCCCGCGGGCCCTTGCCGCAGACGTCGCCGATCGTCAGCACCCAGCGGCCGTCGCGGTGCTCGAAGACGTCGTAGAAGTCGCCGCCCACCTCGTTGAGCTCGCCGG
Organism: Solirubrobacterales bacterium; assembly: GCA_027315115.1. Lineage (GTDB taxonomy): Bacteria > Actinomycetota > Thermoleophilia > Solirubrobacterales > Solirubrobacteraceae > Palsa-744. The sequence continues at coordinate 7,983 of DAHUYQ010000018.1, forward strand.
CCGCGGCATAGAGAGCCTCCAACTCCGCGCCGGGGAGGTCGGGCAGGTCTTCGGGCAGCAGCGCCTGCTGCAGGGCGCTGGCGATCCTGGTGCGCTCGGTGTAGAGACGGGAGTTCTCCACCGCGATGCCCGCCCGCCGGCCGAGCTCTTCCATCAGCGGCATGTCGGCTCTGGTGAGCTGGCGACCGGAGACGTCGCTGGCCAGAGTGATGGCGCCGAGCACGCGCCCGCCGGCGCTCATCGGCACGATGATCACGCTGGCGACCCCAAGCTCGCGGAGCAGCCCGTAGTGCTCCTGGTCCTTGGCGTAGCTGGCCAGCGCGTCGGACGCGACCTCGGCGAAGATCGCGCGGCCGCTGCGCAGCACCTCCGCCACGCCGCCGGGATCGTCGCGGTGCAGCGGGTAGGCGGCCTCGATCCGGATCGCCAGGTCGAGCTTGGACGGGTCGTGGTGGTGGAGCGCGACCCGTTCGATCGGCCCGCGCTCGGCGAGCAGGCTGACAGAGCACCAGTCGCCGAACCTGGGCACGGCGAGCTCGGCGATCTGTTCCAGCGTGCGCTCATGGTCGAGCGAGGAGGCGAGCACGCGGCTCGCGTCGGCCAGGAAGTTCTCCGCGATCTGGTTGCGCTTGACCTCGGTGATGTCCTCGAATACGTTGACCGCGTAGAGCGGCTGCCCGCTTTCAGGGTCGGCGATGGGGGAGGCCCGTGCGATCAGCCACCGTTCTCGACCGGTCGCCTTGACGATGTTGCGCACGAGCAGAGGCGTGGGCTCCTCGCCGCGCAGCAGCCTGCGTCCAGGCATCTGATCCAGCGACAGCGGCCGCCCGTCCTCGTCGAGCACGACGAAGCGGTCAATGATCGAGCCCGGCCGTGCGCGCGTGAGCTCTTCCACCGAGGAGGCGCCGAGCAGCTCGACCGCCGCGCGGTTGGCGAACACCGTGTGGCCATCCCTGTCGATCACCGTCACCGCCTCGGCAAGGCCGATCAGGATCGCCTCCAGGCGCTGCTCCAGGCCGCGCAGATCCGAGTAGAGCTGGGCGTTGTCGATCGCCAGCGCCGCTCGCCGCGCGAGCTCCCCGATCAGGTCGCTCTCGGCCTGGTTGTAGGGCTCGCTGTCGCCGAGCCGCAGCACCGAGAGCGTTCCCAGCGTGTGGTTGCGGGCGGCCAGCGGCGCGACGACCGCCGAGCGGTAGCGGCTCTCGATCATGAACTCCGCGTGCTCGCGGTCTGCGGCGAAGCTGCGCAGGCGCCCCTCGGAGAGCTCGTAGAGCGACTGTGGCCTGCCGCTTCTGATCACCTGCGCGACCGGGTGCTCGCCCTCGAGCGAGATCGGGTGCAGGTGGCGCATGTGCTCCAACTCGCGCGCCACCTGCTCGTCGGTGCACGCGACCGCGACCTCTCTGATCTGGCCCTCCTCGTCGCAGAGGTCGATCACGCACAGGTCCGCCATCTCAGGCACCGTCAGCTCCGCGACCTGTCGCATCGTCGTCGCCGGATCGAGCGAGGTCGCAAGCACAGCTCCCGCCTCGATCAGAAGCGAGGCGGCCTTGTCCATCGCGGACAGGTCCGGCTGGCTGGCGAGCAGCGCCTGCTCGGCGCTCGGCTCACCAAGATCTTCTGGCATCGATAGTCAGACTCGCTGAATCCACGACGCTTGTCAAGGCCGCCGGATGTTCGGAGCTCGCTATGGCATTGGCGCGTGCATGAAGGCTAGGAGGAGCGCTTGCGCGCCGCCTGGCGACCGGCTGGAGCAGAGGGCGCCTTGCGGGCGCCCCTGCCGGTCTTCGCCGTCTGCGGATGCTTGGCTCGGATCTGCGCGAGGCTCTCTTCCAGCGCGCCGATCAGGTCCGGCGTGGGAGCGGGCGCCGGCGGTTCGGGCACGACCTCGATCGGAGCGCCCTTCTGCTTGGCGGCGATCAGCGCCCGCAGACGTTCGCGGTGACGGTCGTGGTAGCGGGTGGGCTTGAAGTCGGTGCCGAGCTCCTCGATCACCGAGATCATGCGCTGCAGGGCCTGCTCGTCCACCGCGACGTCGGGGATCTCCAGCTCCTCCATGCTCCTGATCTCATTCGCGAACAGCAGCGTGCTCAGCAGCAGGCGCTCTTCGTGGGCGCGCACCAGCACCGGGTGCTCACGGTTGTGGATCACCGTCTCGCCGAGCGCGGCGCGAGACGTGGAGGCCATCGCCTCCACCAGCAGGCGGTATGCCCGGATCGCGCCCTGAGCTTCGCCGAAGGGGGCAAGCCAGTAGGAACGGTCGTACATCACCGGATCGATCGCGGAGAGATCGACGAAGCGCGCGATCTCGATCGTGTCCGTGCGACGCGGCTGCGCGGCGGCGAGCTCCTCGTCGCTGAGCATCACGATCGTGCCGTCCACCTCCAGGCCGCGCGCGACCTCCTCGATCGGGACCTGGCTGCCCTCGGCGGTGCATATGCGCCGCACGCTCACCGGCGCTCCCCGGTCCGCGTCGATCTCGCGCATGCGGATGTCGCGGCTGCGGGTCGCGGGCAGCAGCGAGACCGGCACGTTGACCAGGCCGAAGGAGAGCGATCCGTTCCAGAGCGCGCGTGGCATCAACGGCTCCCCGCCAGACTGGCCTTCAGCGCCTCCAGCAGATCGTCGGTGCGCTCCGGCGCCGGCCGGCGGCGCAGCCTGGCCGGCTTGCCCGCCAGCTTGCTGCGCGCAAGCTTCTCCACCCGCTCGCGGTAGGTGTCCTTCAGCTTGGCCGGCTCGTAGGGGCCGGCGAGCTGACCGATCAGCGTCTTGGCGATATCCATCTCGGCCCTGCCGGTTCGGCGCGTCGTGGCGGCCAGCTTCACGGTGGCGCCCTTGACCAATTCGTCGTGGAACCTCATCGTGTGCATCCGCAGCGTCGAGCCGGACGCCCTGACGGTCACCAGCCGCTCCCGGCTGCGCAGCACCACACGGCCGATGCCGCTGCGGCGCGTGCGGGCAAGCGCGGCGAGCAGCACCGCGTAGGCGTCCTGGCCCTCCGGCTGCGGCGCGAGGTTGTAGGCGCGGTCCCAGTAGATCGGGTCAATCTCCTGCTCGGGCACGAATGCCTCTATCTCGACCGCGCGCCGCTTCGGCCTGTCGGCGGCCTTGAGCTCTTCGCTGGAGAGGACCACGAAGCGACCCTCCGAGACTTCGGCGCCCCGGACGACCTTCTCGGAGCTGATCTCTCGCTCGCCGTCGGGGTCGAAGTACCTGTGCGCCAAGGGCGCGCCGTCGGCGGCGTGCAGCTCGCGCATGCTCAAAGACCGCGGGTCTGTCGCGGCAAAGACCTTGACGGGGACCGTGACCGAGCCGAACGCGATCGCCCCGTTCCACATCGAGCGAGCCACAGCAACTCGATACCCTAACGCGCCCTCGCACAAGCTCAAAGGCGCTGCGACTGCAACTCACCTCTCGTCGCGCAGCGAGACGATCAGACGCTCCCGCGAGCCCTCCTCGCGGATCTCCCACTCGCCGCCGAGGCGCTCGATCGCGCCGCGAGATCCCGCCAGCAGTCGCGCGGCCCCGCCATTCGACAGCGGCCAGATGCATTGCGTCACCTTGCGCGAGGATGCGGATATCTGCACGCAAACGTGCGCTCCCTCGATCAGCGGCTCCGAGTGCTCGGCGATCTCATCGCCCACCAACTGCAGGTCGGAGATGCGATCCGTGGAGAAGTGGGCTCGCGTGGCCATCGCGGTTAGCAGCCACGGAAGCACGCTGCGGGCAAGCGAGACCGGGCCAATCGCAACCGCGACGCCGGGGCTGTCGGGATCCAGCGGATCCAGCGGCGCCACCCGCCCGGGCAGCTCGCCGCCCGAGTCGAGCGCGCCGACCCCCGGCGTGCTGAAGCGCATCCGCACCTCCAGGCCACTGTTCGGACCCGCGCTCAGCTCCGCGTGCTCGCATAGCGCCATGATCACCATCAGGCCGATCCCGAGCGTGTCCGACTCGCCGAGCGGGCGCGCCAGCGCCGGCATCCCTCGGCCGTGGTCGCGCACGGTCACCTCGAGCGCGTCGCTGCGCAGCGCGACGTCCAGCTCGATTGGGCCAATCGCGCCGTCGTAGGCGTGCTGCACCACGTTGTTGCACGCCTCGCTGACCGCCGTGCGGATCTCGTCCATCTGCTGGACGTCGATGCCGACCGTCTCGGCCACCCCGCGCAGCAGCGCTCGCGCCAGCGCGACCTCCTCAGGCCTGCTGGTCAACTGGAGCCGGATGTTCTGCCTGGCTGCCGATCGGGAGGTGTCGTGCATACGGCCAGGCATCGGGAGCCCGCAACGAGACGAAGGCGGTGGAGTGGTTGCCTGGCCGCCCAGCTTACGCGTCTGTGAGCAGACGAACCCGCTCCAGCGAGCGTCGAAGCAGCCTCGAGACCTGCATCTGGGAGATGCCGACGCGCTGTGCGATCTGAGTCTGCGTGAGCTCCTCGACGAACCGCATGTGCAGGATCCGGCGTTCCCGCTTGGGCAGCTCACCCAGCGCGCCACAGATCGTGGCATCGAGCTCGACCAGCTCGTAACGGCTGTCCGTCCGGCCGATGCTCTCGCCGAGGCTGCCGGAGTCGTCCTCCTCGCCGCCGCGCGGAGCGTCAAGCGAGACCATGTCGTATGCCCGCGCGGTTTGCAGCGCCTCACCCACCTCCTCGATGCTGAGCTCGAGGTATGTGGCCAGCTCGCCGACGGTGGGGGACCGGCCCAGGTCGCTGGTCAGCGTCTGCCGAGCCTCGCCAACCTTCAGCGCGCGCTCCTGCAGACCTCGGGGCACATGCACGCCCCACCCGCAGTCGCGGAAGTAGCGCCGCATCTCTCCGAGGATCGTGGGCACCGCAAAGGAGGCGAAGGCGGTGCCACGGTCGAGGTCGAAGCGGTCGATCGCCTTGAGCAGCCCGAGCATCGCGACCTGCAGCAGATCGTCCAGCGGCTCGGACGAGCGCTCGTAGCGGCGGGCCAGACCTCGCGCAAGCGGAGTGAAGCGCCGTACCAGCGCCTCGCGGGCACGGTCATCGCCCTCCTGCTGCCATTCCCGAAAGAGCAGATGGAGGTCCGCGGCGGATCGTGGATCGGTGAGCGCTCGGGGTCGGATCTGCGCCGTGCAAGCCATCGTGAACATCCTCTCCTGGTTGCCGTTCCCCTCCTCGCCTACCCGCATGTCGGCGCTTCCATGCGCCGGATCCTGCTTCCGGTTGAGTAGCATCGCGGCGGTGATGAACGAGAAGTCAATCCAAGAGCCGCTGGTTTGCGTTGTCGAGGTTCCCAAGGGCACCCGAAACAAGTACGAGTACGACCCCGTCCTCGGGGGCATCAGATTCGACCGGCTGCTGCTGACCGCAGCGGTCTACCCCGCCGATTACGGCTACCTGCGCGGCACGATGGGGCTCGACGGTGATCCGTTGGACGCCCTCGTCTGCCTGACCGAACCCACCTTTCCGGGCTGCCTGATCCCGGTCGAGCCCGTCGGCATGTTCAAGATGCAGGACGAGGCGGGCATCGACGACAAGATCATCTGCGTCCCCACGGGGGACCCGAACTGGTCTCGCTTCAAGGACCTGGAGAGCATGCCGCAGCTATTGCTGCACGAGATCGAGCAGTTCTTTACGATCTACAAGGACCTGGAGGCGGGCAAGAGCGTGACCGTCGAGGGCTGGTGCCCGCGCGAGGAGGCGGTCGTGGAGATCGACCACGCGCTGGCCCGGGCCGCCGAGGCGAGCGCCGCGCAGGCGGCCGCCGGCAGCGCGCCTACGACGTGAGCCGCTGCTCGCCGGTGTAGACGTTCATCGCGCCGCGCCGCGCAAAGCCGCAGAGAGTCATCGAGCGGTCCCGCGCCAGCGATACCGCGAGCGAGCTCGGCGCGCCGACGCCCACCAGGATCGGCGCGCCGGCGACCGCCGCCTTCTGCACCAGCTCGAAGGAGAGCCTGCCGCTGACGCAGAGGATGCGACCGTGGAGTGGCAGCATGCCGTCCAGCAGCGCGCGGCCGACGACCTTGTCCATCGCGTTGTGGCGCCCCACGTCCTCGTAGGCGAAGAGCAGCTTGCCCTGAGCGGAGAACAGCCCCGTGGCATGCAGCCCGCCGGTGCGCTCGAAGCCTGGCTGGCGCAGCAGGTCGGGCAGGCCGGCCACCATGCTCCTGGGGCACCGCGGCCCCGGCGGCAGCGGCGAGCAGTGGACGGCCACCTCCTCAAGGGCGCCCTTGCCGCACACGCCGCACGAGGAGGTCGTGTAGAAGCGGCGCGTGCTCGGCGTCCGCGCCAGCGAGCTTCGCACTTCGATCGTGTTCGCGGCCAGGTCGTCGGTGGCGTCGAGGCTCGGCGGCTGCGTGATCAGGCCCTCTCCGTAGAGGAAGCCGGCCGTGAGCTCCTCGTCGTTGCCGGGAGTCCGCATCGTGACCGCGAGCGGCTCCCCGGCCGCGCGGATCTCCAGCGGCTCCTCCACGGCGAGCAGATCCTCGACACCGTCCCGGATCACGCGCGTGAAGCCCGTGAATGGCTGCATGCTCACGATCCACATACCTTGCCAGGAAGGCATGCGCCCTCCCGACAGAGGCTCGCAGCGTCTGGACGAGCCGCTAGATTGGAAGCATGCCCGAGCCAGAGAGCGACGACCACCTGGTCAGCGAAGAGGAGCAGGCCGCCGCCGGCGAAGCTGCGCAGATCGGCGGCCGCGTGCCCGAGGAGGAGGGCCTGGACCCAAGCCAGCGGGCGCTCGTGGAGAGCGGCGAGGGAGTCGCGGAGGGGTTCGAGCTGGCCGAAGAGGATCTGATCGAGCACGCAAGCCACGGCGACCAGCAGTCCGCGCGTCCCGCCTACCACCATCGCGACGACCGCGAAGAGGAGGCTGAAGAGGAGAGCGGCGAGGCGGACAGCTTCCGCTCCAGCGAGAGCGAGCAGGGAGACTGGTAAGCCGGCCCCTGGTCGGGCACGCCGGCGCCTGGTCGGGCACGCCGGCCCCTGGTCGGGCCCGCCGGCTCAGCGGCGGTCGCTGATCTCAGCGATGCGCTCTGGCGGCGCCCGGAAGAGAGCTCAGATCGATGTGATCGCTGTCGGCATCCGGCTCCAACTCCGCCTGCTCCGACGCGGCGCGCACAAGTCGCACGCCTGGCGCGCGCAGGCCGTCGACGTGCACCATCAGGATCTCCAGGGTGCTGCAGTCCTCGACCAGGCGCAGCGAAGGCTCGTGCGGCAGCTCGCCGACGATGTTGAAAAGGGAGCTCCCGTCGGTCAGGTAGGCGCCGGGCGCGAACGGGTCGTCGATCTGCGTAGAGAGAGGTGTTCGCTTGCGTGACATGTTGGCCCTCGCTCTCCTTGATGAGTTGACGCTGGCAGCGTACGCCCACGGCGGCAGCGCTCACATCGGGGATTACCCCGGTTGATGCGGGGGATTCCCCTCGCCGTCACATCGGCGAGCTGCCCATCCAAACAGGGCACGTGCTCCCATCTCAGCCAAGGCTTGCGCCGGCCGCGCTCTCCTGCTGAAGCTCGTCCAGCATCGAGCGCATCGTCTCCGCGTCACAGGAGACCATCGAGGGCCAGGGCTTGGCGGGGTGGTCCTCGATCGTCTTCAGGCCGTTGCCGGTGATGATCGCCACGACGACCTCGTCCGGGTCGAAGGCCTGTGCCTCGGCGAGCTTGCGCAGCACCGCGATCGTCGTGCCGCCGGCCGGCTCGGTGAGCACGCCCTCGGTGGCCGCCAGCAGATCCACGCCCGCGAAGATCTCCTCGTCGCTGGCGCGTCCGGCGGTGCCGCCGCGGCCGCGCACGGCGTCGATCACGAGGTGCCCGTCCCCCGGGGCTCCGATCGCGAGCGAATGCGCGATGGTGGTGGGCCTGCAGGCGTGGATGTCTGCGTCCTGCGCGAGGATCGCGCTGGCGATCGGCGCGCAGCCGTCGGGCTGGGCGATGTGCAGCCTGACATCGGAGGTGCTCACCAGGCCGACCCGCTCCAGCTCGACGAGGCCCTTGTGTATGCGGGAGGAGAGGGTTCCGCCGGCAGCCGCCGTGATGATGTGGTCGGGCGCGTTCCAGCCAAGCTGCTCGACGATCTCGAACGGCATCGTCTTGGCGCCCTCGGCGTAGAAGGGCCGCAGCGTGATGTTCGCGAACTCCAGCCCGGAGGCCAGCGCGACCGCGCGACACTGTTTGTTGGCTTCGTCGTAGTTGCCGTCCACCTGGCAGACCTTCGCGCCCAGCGCCCGGCATGCCAGCGCCTTGGTGTGCTCGAGGCGGTTGGGGTAGAAGACGTATGCCGGCACGCCCGCCTTGGCGGCCAGCGCGGCGACCGCGGTGCCGACGTTGCCGGTGGAGACGCAGCCGATCTCCCGCTTGCCGAGTTCGAGCAGCCGCGCAACCGACATCGAGACGACGCGGTCCTTGTAAGAGAGGCTCGGCCGCGAGGTCGAGTCGTCCTTGAGATAGAGGTTGCGAAGCCCGAGCGCCTGGCCGAGGCGGTCGGCCTTGATCAGCGGGGTGAACCCGGAGTGCTGGCCCACGCGAGCCTGCGCCGCCGCGTCCATGATCGGCAGCAGCTCCTCGAAGCGCCAGATGTTCATCGGCCGCTCGGCGACCGGGAGCTGCTGCAGCCTGACGGCCGCCAGCTCGTAGTCGAACTCGATGTCGAGGTTGCGCCCGCAGTCGGGGCAGGAGAACACCGGCTCTGACATGGGGTAGGAGCGTTCGCAGCGCTCGCACACCAGGCTCGTTGCACACGAGCGCGTCTCGTGCCTCTGCGACTGGTCCTGCGCGAATGCGGTGCTCATTGCCTCACCCTCTGCTGGATGACGGTGACGCCGGACGACGTCCCCCTTGTCTTTGCGGCGGCATCTGCTGGCAGCGTAGCGACCGCTCCGGAGCCTTTCAATTTGACGTGGCGGCGCATCGAATTGGTGCCGGCCTCGAGGTCGCGCAGATGACCGGGGCGCGTCGTGATGCTCGCAGAGGCCATCGACTATGCCCGCGGCTCGGCCGCTGCTCCATGTCCGGCAGCGGCCACCGATGCGGCCGTTGTTTCTCTCTGCAGAAGCGCCGCGCCCGCAAGCTGCTCGATCGTGCCAGTCTGCGGCCACGACGGCTCGGCGCCCTCCTGTCCATGGCCCGAGTCGAGCCAGGACTGCTCGGCGAGGTGGGGGGCGAAGGGGGCAAGGATCTGGGCCAGCGTCGCCAGGGCCGCGACCAGCACGTCGCTGTCCTGGCGCGAGAGCGTTCCGCGCCGCTCCAGCACCTGCGCCTCGAAGTCCTGGATGCGCTCGAAGAGGCGCATCGCGTCGCGCACGGCGGTGTGCATCTCCAGATCCTCCATCGCCGCCGTGATCCGCTTCAGCGCGACGTCGCACCACTTCGCAAGCCGCGCACGCAGGTGCTCTGTGCGTTGCTTTCCGATGTCCAGCGCCGCATCCGGCAACTCCGCCTTGGCGCGATTTGTCGCGTACCGAGCCTGCGAGTAGTCCCAGAGCTGCGTCAGGAATCGGTGACAGTGCTGGACAGCGCTGTCGGTCCAGTTCAGCGAGCGCTGCGGCCTGGCGGCGTAGAGCACCGCCAGGCGCACGGTGTCGGCGCCGTACTGCTGCACCAGCTCGTCCGGGTCCACGACGTTGCCCAGGTGCTTGCTCATCTTGCGTCCGTCCGCGATCACCATCTCGTGGAAGAGGCAGCCCGCGAACGGCTCTCCGTCGGCCAGGAAGGAGAGCGGGCCGATGTCGCGCAGCGCCTTGGTCACCAGGCGCTGGTCGAAGACGAAGTTGCCGCTATCCGATCCGGCGACCACCCGCTCGCACGGCAGCCACGTGCGCAGGTCCTCCAGCGCGAAGATCTCCTCCAGGGCCTCGTCGCGGTGCCGCGGCGGAACGCACACCGGCGCCCACAGCCACAGCGCGTCGAAATGGCAGTCGAGCGTGTCCGTCTCCCGCTTGGCGCTCGCTCCGCAGCTCGGGCATGTGGCGTTGACGAAGTCCTCGCGTGCGGCCAGCGGGTTGCCCTCGCCGGTCGGAATCAGGTCCCGCGGCAGCTCGACGGGCAGATCCTCCATCGGCACCGGCACGGCGCCGCAGCGCTCGCAGTAGACGATCGGGATCGGCGTCCCCCAGGAGCGCTGCCTGGAGACGGTGAAGTCGAAGGCCTTGTACCGCACCGTCTCGCGGATCTCGGCGGGCGCCGAAGCCGAGCCGGGCGCCGGCGCGGGCTGCGATCCGATGCCCAGCCTGGAGGCGATCACCTCGTCTGTGCGGTCGGCCTCCGGGATGCCGAAGACGACCGTCGCGCCGAAGCGCGCGTCCACGACCGGGGAGATGACCACCGGCAGCAGGCTGTCTCCGGAGGGAGAGATCACGTGCCCACCGGTGTGCAGCAGCGGGACGGCCTCTGCCTCCCGCGAGCTGCGCTCCAGGCCCCCGGAGCGGATGTCCTCCAGGCCGGCCTGCACCTCCGGGTCCTGTGCCCAGAGCTCGGCCTCCGGGTGCTTGGGGGAGATCAGGACCAAGCGCGCCTCTCCGACCGCGCCCGCATGTGGGGTGAACGCCGTGAGCGAGCGGCCGTCCGGTGTCTGCAGCCGCGCCTCCACGCCGTCGACCCTTCCGAGCACGTAGCGCTGGGAGGCCAGCGAGGTCTCGTCCCAGGGGTGCAGCTCCGCGATCCGGCGGTCGTTCTCCTCCAGGTAGGCGCTGATCCGCAGCACCCACTGGGGCTGCTGGATCAGGCGCACCGGGTTGTGGCAGCGCCAGCACAGGCCGTCCTCGACCTGGATGCTCGCAAGCGTGGTCTGGCAGTGATCGCACCAGTCGACCGTGCCTGAGCCACGGTAGATCAGCCCCGCATCCAGCAGCCGCAGGAAGAGCCATTGCGACCACCTGTACATCTGGGCATCGGAGCTCATGAAGGCGCGGTCCCAGTCGAAGGAGAAGCCGAGCCTCAGGAGCTGGCCCTTCATGTGCTGCGCGCAGCGCTCCACCCACTCGCTGGGCGGCACCCCCTGAGCGATCGCGCTGATCTCAGCCGGCAGGCCGAAGGCGTCGAAGCCGAAGGCGAAGAGCACCGACTCGCCGCGCGCCCTGTTGAATCGCGCGTAGGCGTCTCCGATCGAATAGCTGCGGACGTGGCCGATGTGGATGTTGCCGGAGGTGAAGGGCGCGGATGGCTTGATGTAGCGGTGCGGGCGCCCGTCGTCGATCGCCGGGGTCGCGAAGGCGTCGCGCTGCGCCCAGGCCGCCTGCCTGGCTGTCTCTATCGCCGCCGGCTCATACGAATGGGAGCGCTCCGGCGAGGCGGTGCCCGGCCCCGTCTGCGCGCTCTCGCTGTTGTTGGAAGGCTCGTCGCTCATCTCGATCCAGGTGATTTTCGCATCGTTGCCCGGTGGCGTCCCGAAGGCGCGTCCGCGGAGGGTCTGACGACCTGTCCCGTTGCTATGCTCACGCCACTTGGCAACCGCTTCGCCAAACCGCTTCTCGGGCCGTTCGTTGCCCACTCATGGCCCCGCCCTGCGCGGGGTCTTCTCGTCCGCCTCGACTGCAAGGATCGATCGATGGAAGTAGAGATCGGACGCGGCAAGAAGGCACGCCGCGCATATGGATTCGACGACATCGCGATCGTGCCCTCAAGGCGCACGAGGGACCCCGATGACATCGACATCACCTGGAAGCTCGGCCCCTACCAGTTCGAGCTGCCGCTGATGGCCTCCGCGATGGACGGCGTCGTCTCGCCGACCACGGCCGGGATCGTCGGCAAGCTGGGCGGCCTGGCGGTCCTGAACCTCGAGGGCATCTTCACTCGCTATGAGGACGCGGATGAGCAGCTTCAGGAGATCGCCTCGCTGCCCAAGCCCCAGGCGACCCGCCGGATGCAGGAGATCTACGCCGAGCCGGTCAAGGCGGAGCTGGTCGCCCAGCGCGTGGCGGAGATCAAGGCGCAGAAAGTCGTCGTCGCCGCATCTCTGACCCCGCAGCGGGTGCGCGACTACTACGAGATCGCGATGGAGGCCGGGCTGGACGTGCTCGTGATCCAGGGCACCGTCGTCTCCGGCGAACATGTCTCCACCACCAGCGAGCCACTCAACCTCAAGGAGTTCATCCCCTCGCTCGACGTGCCGGTGGTCGTCGGCGGGTGCGCCTCTTACCACACGGGCCTGCACCTGATGCGCACCGGTGCCGCCGGCGTGCTGGTCGGCGTCGGCCCCGGCGCGGCCTGCACGACTCGCGGGGTGCTCGGCATCGGCGTGCCACAGGCCACCGCGATCGCGGACGTCGCGCACGCCCGCTCCACGCACATGCTGGAGACCGGTGAGTACTGCCAGGTGATCGCCGACGGCGGCATGCGCAACGGCGGCGACGTCTCCAAGGCGATCGCGCTCGGGGCGGACGCGGTGATGATCGGCTCGCCGCTCGCTCGCGCGTATGAAGCTCCCGGTCATGGGTACCACTGGGGGATGGCGACCTTCCATCCGACGCTGCCGCGCGGCGCGAGGGTCGCCACCACCCAGAACGGCACGCTCGAGGAGATCCTCGTCGGGCCTGCGCGCGAGAACGACGGCACCTTCAACCTGTTCGGCGGCCTGCGGATGTCGATGGCCACGTGCGGGCACCGCGACCTGGCCGAGTTCAACCGCGCCGAGGTCGTGATCGCCCCGGCGCTGCAGACCGAGGGCAAGCAACTGCAGAGGGACCAGGCCGTCGGCATGGGCGCCAACGGCAAGGTCGAGGCGGCGCTGGTGAATGACTGAGACGGCCCTCAGACCTCCTGCGAGCGAGGCCGAGAGCGGCCGGGAGGTCGGCACGGAGGTCGTGGTGGTCGTGGACTACGGCGGCCAGTACTCGCAGCTCATCGCCAGGCGCATCCGTGAGTGCGGCGTCTTCTCGGAGCTGCTGCCCCATCATGTGCCGCTCGCCGAGATTGCCAAGCGCAAGCCGGCCGGAGTGGTGCTCTCCGGCGGCCCTGCGTCCGTCTACGCCCCCGGCGCTCCGCGCCTGGAGCGGGAGCTGCTGGAGCTCGGGGTCCCCGTGCTGGGCATCTGCTACGGCATGCAGCTTCTGGTCCACGAGCTCGGCGGCCGCGTCGAGCAGGCCGAGGTGGGGGAGTTCGGTCGCTCGGACCTGACGGTGCTGGCGCCGGGCAGCCTGCTCGCGGGCCTGCCCGCCGAGCAGACCTGCTGGATGTCTCACCGCGACACCGTGTTCGAGCCGCCGCCCGGCTTCACCGCGCTGGCCTCCTCGACGGTCTCGCCCGTGGCGGCCGTGGAGGATGCGCAGCGACGCATCTACGGCATCCAGTTCCACCCCGAGGTCGTCCACACCCCCTACGGCCAGGAGATCCTGACGCGCTTCCTGGCCGACATATGCGGATGCGAGCGGACCTGGAGCGCCGCCTCGATCGTCGAGGAGCAGATCGCGCGCATCAGGCGGCAGGTCGGCGAGGGTCGCGCGATCTGCGGGCTCTCGGGCGGAGTGGACTCCTCGGTCGCCGCGCTGCTCGTCCACAGGGCGATCGGCGACCGGCTCACCTGCGTGTTCGTCGACCACGGCCTGATGCGAAAGCAGGAGGGCGAGCAGGTGGTGGCGACCTTCCGCGACACCTTCAAGGTGCCGCTGGTCGCCGTGGACGCCGAGCAGCGTTTCCTGGCGCGACTGGCCGGCGTGACCGAGCCGGAGGCCAAGCGCAAGGCGATCGGCGCCGAGTTCATCCGGGTCTTCGAGGAGGAGGCGCGCAGGCTCGCGCCGGACGGAGACGGGGCGCGCTATCTGGTTCAGGGCACGCTCTACTCGGACGTGATCGAGTCCGGCGGCGGCCCGGGCGCCTCGACGATCAAGAGCCATCACAACGTCGGCGGGCTGCCCGAGGACCTCGACTTCGAGCTGGTCGAGCCGCTGCGGGCGCTCTTCAAGGACGAGGTGCGCGCCGTCGGCACCGAGCTCGGCCTGCCCGACCGGCTGGTCTGGCGCCAGCCGTTCCCGGGCCCTGGGCTGGCGATCAGGGTGATCGGCGCGGAGGCCACCAGGGAGCGGCTGGACGTGCTGCGCGAGGCCGATCACATCCTGCAGGAGGAGATCCGCGCGGCCGGGCTCTACCGCGAGCTGTGGCAGTCCTTCTGCGTGCTGCCCAACATCCGCACCGTTGGGGTCCAGGGCGACGAGCGCACCTACGGCAACGTGGTCGCGATTAGGGCGGTCACCAGCGACGACGCGATGACCGCCGACTGGGCAAGGTTGCCATATGACCTGCTGGAGAAGATCGCCTCACGCATGATGGGCGAGCTGCGCGAGGTCAACCGGGTGGTGCTCGACATCACGAGCAAGCCGCCGGGAACCATCGAGTGGGAGTAGCCCCGGCGCGCGCCTCGGCGTGCCCGACGGTGTCCTCGGTCGCTCGCGTACGGCTTGTACGCCACGCTCCCTGCGTCCTGGTCAGGCACGCCGATCCGCGCACCAGGGTGGTTGCTGTGGGATAAGGTGCGATCAAGCTCATCGCGGTGGCTGGCTGCCCGCTGTGTCCGAGTATCCCAGGTCCCGCAGGGCATGCCGCAACTCGTCGAGCATCATCGTGAACGCGCTGAGACTGCTCAGCGCCGCGATCGAGCTTCGCTCGCCGAGAAGGTCCATGAACGCGGCGGGCGAGGGTCGGCGCCTACCTCGTCGTCCCGGGCGTGCGCGAGTCAGAGCTGCGGCGAAGGTTGCCTTCGGATCAAGCAGTTTCTCGATCTCGGCCGCGGAACGAGGCAGCCCGAGGTCTGTTGCGGACTTGGTGGTGCCGAAGACGTCGAGCAGCGCCTCTGCATCGGCGAGCGCCCAAGCCTCGGTCTCGCGAACCGGAACGACAGCCACGCCACGTCTGCCGTTCTCGCCAAGGCGCTCGCGGACCAGTGCGAGGCCAGGCGTCACGCTGTTTCTCCGCGCTTGCTGGGCGTCGCCGCCGCCATCGGCATGAACGAACAGGATGTGAAACTCTCCTTGCGCCCGCTCGGCTGCGTTGGCGATGCGGTCACCGCGCGTCGCATCACGGTGGTTCACTGGAAGCCGCTGTACGGCACCAAGGTCAACCATATGGCCAGCACCCGTCAATATGTGCTCGATTGCTCGCGGAAGCAGCTCGTCCAAGAAGCGATGATCAGTAAGGCCCTCGGCGTACAGCGCCAGCCCGAGCCATCGTCGGGTCACTCGGCTCCCACAGTCGCAAGGTAGCGTCCGACCTCGGCGCTGGTGACAAGCTGGCCCACTTCATTCGGGTCGAGCGTGTCCTGGTAATAGCGTCTGACCGGGCGAGCGCGCGTGACCACATCGCTGCGTTTGTTTGCGCCGTCGATCGAGGTGACGGCGTCAAAGAATATCCCCTCGTCGTCGTTGAGCGCTCCGACGACGACGGGCGAATGGGTGGTCATGATCAGTTGCAGGAGCGGCGGTGGCGGACCATGGTCGTCGTCGGGGTCGCCTGCTACCAGCTTCCTGAGATGTCTGATCAGAGGCCCCAATCTGGCTGGATGAATCCCGTTCTCAGGCTCCTCGAAGCAAATGACCCCTCCGAATCGTGGGTCGCTGAGCGCAGTAAGCAACGCAAGCAGTCGCAGGGTTCCGTCCGATGCGACACGGCTCGATGACTCTCCAGAAGCGCGTGTGTCGATGAGGATCTGCCACTGGCGCTCCACCTCGTCCTTGCGAACGCGAACGCCGCGGACGCCCGGCACCAAGCTTGCGAGATCTGCCGAGATCTCGGTCAGCAACCCCAGCGGCTCCTCAGGGGCCTCGGTCTCGGCGACGATCCTTCCCAGCACGGCGGCCAGGTTCGAGCCAGTCGGCTCAAGGCGATCGGGCGCATGCTCATCCACGGCGTGCCGTAGGCCGGCAGGATCGATTTGGAGGAAACGCCAAGAGCGCATCTCCTCGCGCAACGCATACAGATGGGGAAACTCTGCGGTGGTCATCGTTGAGAGAACGGTCGTCTCGGCGGCGACGGCTGGCCTGTGCCGGCCTGCGTGGCCGTCCTGTGCGATCCGAAACTCTGGCGTGGCGCTCTTCAGCGTCTCCAGCAACGCGTTGCGTCGCTTGTGCTTGAGCCTGGGGAAGATGACCGCATCTTGCTTCTGCTTGAAGTGCGTCGCCCACGTGTCGTCGGACGCGCGGATGCTGCGGGCCGCCTCGTGGACGACGAAGAGACGCTCAAGGTTGCCTACCATGCGCCGCTCCAGCGTCAGCTCATACCGGAGCCTGGTCTGGATCAGGGTGTGCTCAGCTCCCCACGGATCACGTACGGCGGGGTCGAGAAGGACCTCGGCCGCCAGCTTGATCTGGCTTGCGGCAGTGCCGTCTGAAGCGCGATGAAAAAGCTCATGCGGTTCGCCTCGCAGGCCGCTGGCGGCCGAGCGCAGGTCGGTCTCTGCGAGCAGCGCCAAGAACTGGATCGCGTCAAACAGGTTCGACTTCCCGCTGGCGTTTGTCCCCGCAATAACGTCGAACGGCTGCAGATCGAGCGCGAAGCTGCGGAAGGTCTTGAAGCCATCGATCTCGATCTTCGTGAGCATGTTCGAACGGTAGTCGGGTATTGCGGCTGGGAGCGTCGAAAGCTCCCGCACGGTCGAGCAGCATTTTGGCAGACCGTCCGACGACGCAAGAGCTCTGCTCGAGAGTTTTGGGCGGCGCCGGACGGACGAGGCGAGTTTCGCCTATGATGTGCTCTCGCGCCGCGCGCTGCCAATCGCGTGCGGCATTTTTCACGTCACGATGAAGACCTACGTCGCAAAGCCCACAGACCGCGAGCGCAACTGGCTGCTCGTCGACGCCAATGGCAAGACCCTTGGCCGTCTCTCCACGCAGATCGCCGACATGCTGCGCGGCAAGCGCAAGCCGGAGTACACGCCCCACATCGACACGGGCGACTTCGTGGTCGTGATCAACGCCGAGAAGGTCGCGGTCACCGGCAACAAGCGCACCGACAAGCGCTACTACCGTCACTCCGGCTATCCCGGCGGGCTCTCCTCCCGCAGCTTCGAGGAGATGCTTCAGCGCAGGCCCGAGGAGATCATCCGGCTCGCCGTGAAGGGCATGATGCCGCGCAACAGACTTGCCCGTAAGCAGTTGACCAAGCTGAAGATCTACGCCGGCCCGGAGCATCCTCACGTGGCGCAGGCACCGCAGGCCACGGAGGTGGAGGCATGAGCGCAGAGCAGCCCGAGGGCGCCGAGCAGCCGCAGGACGGCGAGCAGGCCGCCGAGGCGCAGGAGCAGCAGGAGGCGCCGGCCGTCGAGCAGACTCCCGTGGCCGAGCAGGCCCCGGTTGCCGAAGAGGCGCCGGCCGTCGAGCAGGCCCCGGCCGTCGAGCATGCGTCCGCGCAGCCGCAGGCATCTGCAGCGCAGGAGCCCGCTGGCGCCGCCGCAGGGCAGCCTGCCGCCGATGAGCATCCAGTCGCCGAGTCCACCGAGTCCGCCGAGCAGCCGCAGGCTGCGGAGGAGGACGAGGACGAAGAGGAAGAGGAGCCCGCTCCGCGCGTGAAGCCCGAGGTGCCCGGCATGCACCTCGAGGTGGACATCGTGCCCGAGGGCGTCGACCCGCTGGGCCGCGGAGAGCGGCTCGACCCCTACGCCACCGATCCATACGCGGTCGAGGAAGAGCAGGCCGAGGTCGAGGCCCTCGACGAGGACCAGCCGACCAGCGAGCCGATCTCGTCCGTGGCGATCGATCTTGCCGCCGGCGCCCGCTACATCGCCACCGGCAAGCGCAAGACCGCGATCGCCCGCGTGATCCTGCGGCCGGGCACCGGCGCCTACGTGGTCAACGGCCGCACGCTGGAGGAGCACTTCCCCCGTGCCACCCTGCAGCGCAACATCCGCCAGCCGCTGGAGACGGTCGGCTATCAGGAGCGCATGGACGTGGTCGCGCGGCTGCACGGCGGTGGCATATCCGCCCAGGCCGGCGCGCTTCGCCACGGCGTCTCCAAGGCGCTGCTGGAGGCAGACCCGAACCTGCGCGGCGAGCTCAAGCGCCGCGGCTTCCTCACACGTGACGCGCGTGTGAAGGAGCGCAAGAAGGCCGGTCTGAAGAAGGCCCGCAAGCGGCCGCAGTTCTCCAAGCGCTGACCCGGCGTGGCTGGAAGGCTGTTCGGCACCGACGGCGTGCGGGGCCTCGCCGGCGTTGCGCTGAGCGCTGAGCTTGCTCTCGACCTGGGGTTCGCCGCTGCCCGGATGACGCAGGCGCAGCGTCCCCAGGTGCTGATCGTGCGCGACACGCGCGAGTCTGGTGGAATGCTGGAGGCGGCGCTGGCCGCGGGCGTGAGCTCCGCCGGCGGAGACGTCCTGCTCGGTGGCATCCTGCCCACACCGGCGGCGCCGCTGCTGCTGCGACGCTACGGCTTCGACCTGGCGGCCGTGATCTCGGCCTCCCACAACCCGTATGCGGACAACGGGATCAAGTTCTTCGCCGGAGACGGCTTCAAGCTCTCCGACGTGCAGGAGCAGCAGATCGAAGCCGCGCTTGCGGCGCGCCGCTGGGGCCAGGGGGCCCAGGCAGACCCGGCGGGCGACCCGGCGCCGGGACGGGGCGCGGCGGGCGAGCGGGCGCCAGGCCCTGCAGGTGAGCCGGCGCCCCCGCCGATCGGCCGCATCAGAGAGCTCCAGGGAGCGCACGAGGACTATCTGCGCGAGCTGCACACGCGCTTCGCGGATCTCGACCTGAGCGGCATGAAAATTGCGCTCGACTGTGCCAACGGCGCGACGTTCAAGGTGGCGCCGGAGATCTTCAGGCGCCTCGGCGCGCAGGTCGGCGTGCTTGCCGACCAGCCCGACGGACGCAACATCAACGCCGGATGCGGCTCGACGCACATGGCCGCGCTCGTGCAGGAGATGCGGTCCGGCGCCTTCGACGTGGGGTTTGCCTTCGACGGAGACGGCGACCGGGTGCTGGCGGTCGACAGAGCCGGCGGGGTCGTGGACGGCGACGAGCTGATGGCGCTGGCGGCGCTGCACCTGCAACGTGCCGGCCGCCTGCTCGGCGGCGGAGTAGCAGTGACGGTGATGACCAACTTCGGCTTCCACACCGCGATGCGGCGCGCGGGCATCGAGGTGGCAAGCACGAAGGTCGGAGATCGCTACGTGCTGGAGGAGTTGCGGGCACGCGACTGGACGCTCGGCGGCGAGCAGTCCGGGCATCTGATCGAAATGGCCTTCAACCGCTCGGGCGACGGCATCGCCAGCGCGCTCCTGACGCTCGAGTCGCTGGAGGGCGCAGATCTGGCCGACCGGGACGCGATGGAGCGGCTCCCGCAGCGGCTGATCAACGTGAAAGTGGCCGATGCCAGCCGGCTCGGTGGCTGCCGGGCCGTGGAGCAGGCCACGCGCGAGGCCGAGCAGGAGCTTCAAGGGCGCGGGCGCGTGCTGGTGCGCGCGAGCGGCACCGAGCCGCTGGTCCGAGTGATGGTCGAGGCGCCATCTGAGCAGGAGTCGCAGGAGATCTGCGAGCGGATCGCGGCGCTCGTGCAACAGGAGCTCGCCGGCTCGCCGGCCTGAAAGCGCGCCTGCGCGAGTCGGCCGGCCCGCGCGCGACTGGTATCTTCGGCGCGGTGTGCGGCATCGTTGGCTACGTCGGCAACCGGGCGGCGCGCCGTCTGCTGCTCGACGGCCTGAGGCGCCTGGAGTACAGAGGCTACGACTCGGCTGGGATCTCGGTGATCGCGCAGACGGGGATCGAGTCGGTGCGCGCGGTCGGAAACCTCGACGCGTTGCAGGACAAGCTGGCTCAGGCCGGGCTGATCGACCTCGGCGAGCTCCATGATCCGGCGACCGGGGCGCGCAGCGCCGAGGCCGATCTGGCCCGCGCGAGCGGCGGCAGCGCGGTGGCGCTTGCGAGCACCCCGCCCACCACCGGCATAGGGCACACCCGCTGGGCCACGCACGGCCGGGTCAGCGAGCGCAACGCCCACCCGCACTCCGACTGCAGGGACAGCGTCCACGTCGTGGTCAACGGGATCATCGAGAACTACGTCGAGCTCAAGCAGCGCCTGGGCGCAGGCGGATGCGAGTTCAGCTCCGAGACCGATGCCGAGGTGGTGGCGCACCTGATCGCGCGCCATCTCGACGGCGATCTCGCCGAGGCGGTCAGGCGCGCGGACGCCGAGATGGAGGGGCGCTACGCGTTCGTGGCGATGAGCGCGGAGGAGCCGGAGACACTGGTGGCGGTTCGGCGGGAAACCCCGCTGGTGATCGGGCGCGGGCACGGGGAGCAGTTCATCGCCTCCGCGGTGCCCGCGTTCCTCTCGCAGACGCGTGAGATTCAGCGGCTCGAGGACGGCGAGGTCGCGGTGCTGCGGCCCGACGGAGTGGTCGTCGAGGACGCCGCGGGCGCTGCGGTGGAGCGGCCCGTCGAGACGGTCGAATGGGATGAGGACACCGCCGAGAAGGGCGGCTTCGAGACCTTCATGCTCAAGGAGATCCACGAACAGGCGGATGCGGTCGCGGAGACGATCGCTGACCGCACCACGCGCGAGGGCGCCGTCAGCCTCGCCGAGGAGGATCTCTCCGAGGACCTGCTGGAGGGCGTGCGCAGGATCGTGATCGTCGCCTGCGGCACCTCCTACCACGCCGGCCTGATCGGCCGGTACGCGATCGAACAGTGGGCGCGCGTGCCGGTGGAGATGGACATCGCCTCCGAGTACCGCTACCGCAACCCGGTCGTGCAGGACGACGACCTGGTGATCGGCATCTCCCAGTCGGGCGAGACCGCGGACACGCTTGCGGCGATGCGGATGGCGCGCGCCGCTGGCGCGCGCGTGCTGGCGATCACCAACGTGATGGGCTCACAGGCCACGCGCGAGGCCGACGGCGTGCTCTTCACCCGGGCCGGCCTGGAGATCGGCGTGGCGGCCACCAAGACCTTCGTCTGCCAGGTGGCGGCGATGTACCTGATCGCGCTGCGTCTGGCGCAGCTGCGGAGCACGCTGGCGGACGAGCGCGTCGCGCGGCTCGTCACCGAGCTCCGGCGGATGCCGCAGATGATCGAGACGATCACCGGCTCGGCGGATCCGGCCCCCGGCCCCGGCCCCGGCTCCGGGTCGGGTGCGGGCCGCAACGAAGGCATCGACGCGCAGGTCGCGGCGATCGCAGATCGCTTCGCGGAGCGCGACTTCTTCCTCTACATGGGCCGCAACATCGGCCTGCCGGTCGCGCTGGAGGGCGCGCTGAAGCTGAAGGAGATCTCCTACATCGCAACCGACGCCTACGCCGCCGGAGAGATGAAGCACGGGCCGATCGCGCTGCTGGACGAGCGCACCCCCGTCGTCTGCATCGCGACAGACTCGCCCGTGCTGGAGAAGATCGCCTCCAACATGCAGGAGGTGCGCGCACGCGGGGCCACCGTGATCGCGGTGGTGACTGATGGCAACCGCGAGATCGCCTCCCATCTGGATGTCGCGATCGAGGTGCCGGCGCTGGACTGGATGCTGCAGCCGCTGCTGGCGGTGATCCCGCTGCAGATGCTCGCCTACCGGATCGCCAGGAAGCGCGGCCTGAACGTGGATCAGCCGCGCAACCTCGCAAAGACGGTGACCGTCGAGTAGCGCGGCCGCCGGGCCTGCTGACTCCGGGGCCGCTGCCTCCGGCCCGCCGCCCCGGCCTGCTCGGACGTCGTCAAGCGCACGCGGTCTCTAGCATCGCAACTCATGGATCGGCTGCCGGACTGGTGCACCGCCCTGCCTGACGCAGAGCAGATGCGCTCGATCGACGCCTGGGCGATCGAGCGGCAGGGCACTCCCTCGCTGCAACTGATGGAGCGCGCGGGGCAGGGCGTCGCGGCCGCGCTCGAAGCGGCGTTCCCCGACGGTCCCGTCGCGGTGGTGTGCGGAAAGGGCAACAACGGGGGAGACGGCCTGGTCGTGGCGCGCCTGCTGCGCGAGCGCGGCCGCAGCGTCAGCGTGATCGGCATCGCCGATGCTCAACAGATGAGCGCCGACGCGCAGGCGAACCTCGCGCGGCTCGACGGCGACGCGATGCAGCGGCTCGACAGCCCCGAGGCGCAGAGCGCGCTCCGACATGCGAGCGTGATCGTCGATGCGCTACTCGGCACGGGCTTCACCGGCGCGCCTCGCGGCGCCGTGGCCGACGCGATCGAGCTGATCTGCGCGCTCGGAGCGCCGGTCGTCAGCGTCGATGTGCCAAGCGGGGTCGACGCCTCCTGCGGCGAGGTGGAGGGCGTCACAGTCAGCGCGCACGTGACCGTCACCTTCCACTGCGCCAAGCCGGGTCTCTGGATACACCCCGGCAAGGCGTGCGCCGGCGAGGTGCAGGTGATCGACATCGGCATCCCGCGCGGCGCGCCCATGCAGGCTCGGGCCGGCCTGATCGAGCCGGGGGCGCTGGAGGCGCTGCCGCGCAGAGACGCAGGCTCGACCAAGTTCAGCAGCGGCCACGTGCTCGTGGTGGGGGGCTCCAGAGGTCTGACCGGAGCCCCGCGGATGAGCGCCGAGGCAGCGATGCGCGCGGGCGCCGGATACGTGACGGCATGCGTGCCGGACTCGCTGCAGGTCGTGCTCGCCACGGGCGGCCGGCCGGAGATGATGACCCGCCCGCTGCCCGAAGTTGACGGCGCGCTGAGCGCGACGGCCGCGCGGGACGTGATCGAAGCCGCCGAGCGTGGCGGCGCAGTCGCGCTGGGCCCCGGCATGGGCAGAGCTCCGCATGCCTTCGAGCTGGCGAGAGACCTCGCGTTGCGACTGCCGCTGCCGCTCGTCGTGGATGCCGACGCGCTGGGCGCCCACGCGCAGATGCTTCCCGCGCTGAGCGTCCGCGAGGCTCCATGCGTGCTCACGCCGCACGCCGGCGAGCTCGCGCGCCTGCTGGGCGTCGACTCCGATCAGGTCCAGAGCCGGCGGCTGCGGCATGTCCGCCAAGCGGCCCGGCTGGCGAAGGCAGTCGTGGTGCTCAAGGGAGACGACACGCTGGTGGCCGAGCCGGGGGGGATGGTCGCCGTCAGCCGCGGTGGCAGCCCGGCGCTCGCGACAGCCGGCACAGGTGACGTGCTGGCCGGAGTGATCGCGGCGCTGCTCGCGCAGGGGCTCGCGGCATTTCAGGCGGCAGCGGCGGGGGTGCTGATGCACGCGCGCGCGGGCCGGATAGCCGCATCCGAGACCGGCTGCGCGGAGGGCGTGATCGCAACCGACGTGATCGCCGCGCTGCCGCGCGCCCGCGGTGCGGACGCATGAGCATGCATCAGCAGCGGCGTGCGGTCGCAAGAGTGAACCTGGCCGCCATCGAACGCAACGTGCAGCGCATGCGTGCCGCGCTCGGAGCCGGGGTCGGCTTCTGCGCGGTCGTGAAGGCTGACGGCTACGGGCACGGCGCCCGGCCCGCCGCGGCCGCGGCGCTGGCGGGCGGCGCCGACTGGCTGGCCGTCGCCGGCGCACGGGAGGCAGCGCAATTGCGCCAGGCCGGCTTCACGGATGTGCCGCTGCTGGTGATGGGCGCGCTCAGCGACGTCGAGCGGGGCGAAGCGCTGCGTGCCGGCGCCGACGTCGTGGTCTGGCACGAGCGCCACGTGGAGGAGGTGCAGGCGGCCGGCGGTGGGCGCGTGCACGTCAAGCTCGACACCGGGATGGGGCGTCTGGGCACCCGCGACGCGGACGAGGCGATCCGCGTGCTGGAGGCCGCGGATGCCGCGCCCGGCGTCCAGGCGGTTGGCGTGATGACCCATTTCGCCACCGCGGACGAGCGTTGCGACGGCGCCTTCTTCACAGATCAGCTTGAGCTCTTCTCCGCCTGGGTTCGGAACGTCAGGGAGCGCTGGCCCGGTGTGGTCGCGCACGCAGCCAACAGTGCGGCGACGCTGCGCGAGCGCTCCGCTCACTTCGACATGGTGCGCTGTGGCGTCTCGATCTACGGCCTCGACCCGTTCGGCCTCGATCCCGCGGCGGCGGGCCTGGAGCCCGCGCTGGAGCTCGTCTCCTATGTCGCCGAGGTCAAGGACTGCCGCGCTGGGCAGAGCGCCGGCTACGGCCGCCGCTTCGTCGCCGAGCAGGACACGCGCATGGCGGTGCTGCCGATCGGCTACGGCGACGGCTGGCGCAGAGGGCTCTCCGCGGCGGGGTGCGAGGTGCTGATCGAGGGGCGGCGACGAGCGCTCGTGGGCACCGTCAGCATGGACAACGTGACGATCGATCTCGGTGCGCAGGCGCTGGATGCCGACGGCCCGCTCGGAGGCGAGGCGGTGCTGATCGGCGCTCAGGGAGAGGACAGGATCACCGCTGAGGAGGTCGCGCGCCGGCTTGGGACGATCAACTACGAGATCACCTGCGGACTCACGCCGCGCGTGCTGCGCGTCTACCACCGCGACGGCCGCGAGGTCGGCGAGCCCCTGGCGGTTGGCGCCGGCGCCCCGAGCGGGGCGCCGAGCGGGGCGCCTGGCAGCCCGGTGAGCGGCCCGGCGGGCGGGCCGGCGGGCGGGCCCGGCGGCCGCTGATGAGCGCGTCCGCGATCGCGCTGGCCCGTGCCGCCCTGGCAGACCGCGCTGCCTGGCTGGTGGGCGGGGTGGTGCGAGACCGTGCGCTTGGACGCGGCGACGGCGAGGACGTCGATCTGGTGATCGACGGCGACCCGGAGCAGGCCGCGCGCGCGATCGCCGGCCAGGCAAGGCAGCAGGGCTGCCCGGCGGCCTGCTTCTCACTCTCGGAGGAGTTTGGCGGCTGGCGGGTGGTCGCGCGCGACCACTCCTGGCAGATTGACGTCGAGCCGCTGCGCGGAGGCTCTCTGGAGGTCGATCTGCTGCTGCGCGACTTCGCCGTCAACGCGATCGCCGAACCGATCTCCGGCGGAGCGATGCTCGATCCGCTGGGCGGCCTGGCTGATCTTGCCGCAGGGAGGCTCAGAGCCTGCGGGCCGCGGGCCTTCGAGGACGATCCGCTGCGCGTGCTGCGGCTGGCGCGAATCGCGGTGGAGCTCGGCTTGGAGCCCGAGCTCAGCACGCTGCACCTGGCGCGCGCAAGCGCGGTCAGGCTCAGACAGGTCGCCGCCGAGCGAGTGTTCGCGGAGCTGTGCCGTGTCCTCGACGCGCAGGCGGCCGCCTACGGATTGCAGATGCTCGGAGAGACCGACGCGCTTGCGGTCGTGCTGCCCGAGGTGGAGCGGCTGCGCGGGGTGCAGCAGAGCCGCTACCACCACCTCGACGTCTACGAGCACACGATCGAGGCGCTGCGGCAGACGATCGCCATCCAGGCGGACCCTGTGCAGGTGCTGGGCGCCGCGGGGGAGCAGGTCGCCGCGCTGCTCGGCGAGCCGCTGGCGGACGGGCTCACACGCGCCTCCGCGCTGCGGTGGGGCGCGCTGCTGCACGACATCGCCAAGCCGGGCACCCGCGCGGTCTCCGAGCCGGAGGGGCGCGTCACCTTCATCGGCCACGACGAGATGGGGGCCGGCATAGCGGTCGAGATGCTCGAGCGGCTGCGCGCCAGCGAGAGACTGCAAAGCCATGTGGCGGGTCTCGTGCGCCATCACCTGCGCCTGGGCTTCCTGGTGCACGATCCGCAGCCGCTTTCGCGCCGGGAGGTGTTCGCCTATCTGCGCGCGACCGGCCCGGTCGCCGTGGACGTGAGCCTGCTCTCGGTCGCCGATCGGCTGGCGACGCGCGGCGCCAAGGCGCAGGAGTCCATCGAGAAGCACATGCGCGTGGCGGAGCAGATGCTCGACGCGGCGCTGGCCTGGCATCGCGAGGGGCCGCCCCGGCCGTTGCTGCGCGGAGACGTGCTCGCGCGCGAGCTCGGGATCGAGCCCGGTCCGCGGCTTGGCCGGCTGATCGAGGCGCTCTGCGAGGCGCAGTACGCCGGCGAGGTCTCCGACAGCGAGGTCGCGCTAGCCTACGCGCGCCGTCTGCTCACATCCCAATAGGCTTTGCGCCGATGAACCGCGATCCCGACTGCATCTTCTGCAAGATCCTCGACGGCCGACTGCCGTCGACGGTCGTCGACGAAGACGAGCGCACGATCGCGTTCATGGACATCAACCCCGCGACGCGCGGGCACGCGCTCGTCATCCCCCGCAGCCACTCCAGGGATCTGCTGGCGGTCGACGCAGAAGACCTGAGTGCCGTGGCGCAGGCCGCCAAGCGGCTCGCGGGGCGCATGCGCGATCGGCTGGGTGCCGACGGGGTCAACCTCATCAACTCCTGCGGTGAGCTGGCCTGGCAGACGGTATTTCACTTCCACGTTCACGTGATCCCCCGGTACGCCGGCGATCCGATGCGCCTGCCGTGGCTGCCGTCCCCGGGAGATCCGGCGGAGATCGCCGCTGCGGCGCAGGAGATCAAGGGTGCGTAGCGAACCGCTACATCTGGCACCCGACGCGTGTTGGAGGCAGGTATGCACAGACATGGTTTGACAGCACTAGCCGGATGCGCCGCCGCGGCACTCGCGCTTCCCGCCGCCGCATCCGCGACCCTGACAGAAGTCGGGTCGCTGCCCAAGACGATCCCTGCCAGCACGCCTAGCTGCACGGCCGGGCCGGTCGGGTCCTTCGCGGTGGCCGAAGAAGAACGGGTCAAGAAGGAAGCCGAAGCCAAGAAGCGCGCCGAAGAAAAGAAGCGCAAGGAAGAAAAGAAGCGCGAAGAAGAACGGCGCAAGAAGCGCAAAGCCAAAAAGGCGAGCGTCAGGAAGAAGCGCGCGGTACACAAGGCTGCCGTGGCGAAGATCGTGGCGCGTAGTGCCACGACGCCCACCACCACGACACCCACCCCCACCACCACGACGACGACCACCACGACCACCAGCACCAGCACGACAACCGCGGGGACGACCGCCGAAGCGCCCTGCCTCGCCGTCAGCCGCACGACCGGCTTCCAGATGGGCGTGAGCACCATGTCAAACATGTTCGTGCTGCCGCGCTCGGGCAGGATCGTCGCCTGGACCATCCAGCTCGGCAAGCCGACGAGCGCCCAGATCAAGTTCTTCGATGAAAACGAGGGCGGGGCGCCGGCGGCGAACATCTCCGTGCTACAACCTGAAAAGACCTCGCGGAGCGTGCCCAAGTACACCTACAAGCTGGTGGCGCAAAGCCCGCTGATCCAGCTCGAACCGTACTTCGGCCTGACAGTCGAGTTTCCGCTCACGACCACGCTCGAAGCCGAAAAGGGCGACGTGATCGCCTTGACGGTGCCGACGTGGGCGCCTGCGCTTGCGCTTGGCTACGAAAAGAACACCTCCTGGCGCGCCAGCAGGCCCACCTCGCAGTGCTCGGTCACCGACACCCAGACCGCGCACATCAAAATCGGCAAGCTGCGCCAGTACGACTGCCTCTACCAGACGGCGCGGCTCACCTACAGCGCCACGCTGATCTCGACGCCCTGAGCCGGGGAGCGGCCACGCCCTGACGGGCGTGGCCGAGCTCAGCGACGGACGGCTCTCAGGGAGCGCCCGTTCCGCCGGTGGCGCCGCTGGTGCCACCGGTGGTGGGTGGCGTCGTGCCCCCTGCGGCTTTTTCGCCGCCCGTGTTGCCGGTCGCGCCCGTTTCCTTGGCGGGTTCTTCGGTGGCTTTGGCTTCGGTGCCGGGGCTCGTGCCGCCGGTTTCCGACGGTGGCGCTTCGGTCGATTCGCTCGGCGTGGTGGAGCCTGCTTCGGCTCCGTTGCCGGCCGCGTGCGGGCTGGTCTTGCTCGTCGTGGTGCTCGAAGTCGATTTGCTCGCCTGCCGTTCGGCGGAGGTGTCGTTCGTCGGGCTGATTTCGGGAGTGCTCTTGGGCGGAGAGTCCGAGACGCTGCTGCCGCCGCAGGCGGCGACACCGAGCGAGCTTGCGCCCAGCACGAGGCTCAGCGCCAGCGCGGTGGCCCGTGGCGAGCGCTTTGAGAGGACGCGGGGCGTCCGGGTCACGAGCCCAGTGGGGCCATGCGGCGCCCGCACGTAGGGCAGTCGTTGAGGTCCTTCTGTGCGAGCTGCTCGCACCAGTTGCAGAAGCGCAGGTTCTCGAGCGTCCATGGCAGGTTGGAGGGCGAGGGGGAGAGCGGCAACAGCTTGCCGATCACTTCCATCTCCTCGTCGGTGTCCCGGTCGTGGTAGATCCGGTCTGGATCGGC
Source organism: Solirubrobacterales bacterium (assembly GCA_027315115.1). GTDB lineage: Bacteria > Actinomycetota > Thermoleophilia > Solirubrobacterales > Solirubrobacteraceae > Palsa-744. The sequence goes on from DAHUYQ010000018.1 coordinate 35,980, forward strand.
CTCGATCACTGTTTCGCGGCCGGTTGAGGGGGTGCGCATCCTGTATCGCTGTATCTGGCTCACAGGCAGGGACTCTAGCGGATAGTGTCCCCTGCGAGCGCGAGCCGTGGCGCACGGCCCCTGCGACGGCGACATGCGAGTCCTGATCTTCCACGGCTACCTGCTGGGCGGCACCGGCTCCAACGTCTACAACGCGCGGCTGGCGCAGGCGCTTGCCGGACTCGGCCACGAGGTGCACCTGATCTGCCAGGAGCGCCATCCGCGGCGGCTGGGCTTCGTCGACGCGGTCGGCGACTGGGAGACGGGAGAGCTGTCGGTGCACGCGCTGCGGGGTCGCTCGCATGCGCGCTGCACCGTCTACCGGCCGAAAATCGACGGTCTGCTGCCTGTCTACGTCCAGGATCGCTACGAGGGGCTGCAGGCACGCACCTTCGCGGCATGCAGCGAAGCGGAGGTGGAGCGCTACATCCAGGCCAACGTGAGCGCCGTCGAGCAGGTCGCCGAGCTCGTGCGCCCCGACATCGCCCTCGCAAACCACCTCGTGATGGGGCCCGCGGTCCTCGCCCGCGCGCTCTCGGATGGCATCCCGTACGCCGTGAAGGTGCACGGCAGCGCCCTGGAGTACACGGTCAAGCCCGATTTGCCGCGGTTCCTGCCGTTCGCGCGCGAGGGCATCTCGGCGGCTCGTGCGGTCCTGGTGGGCTCCAGACACACCGCCGAGAGCCTCTGGGCGGCGCTGGGAGAGGACTGGGTCGACGCGCACGGGTTGCGTGACCGAACGCGCCTCGGGCCGCCCGGCGTGGACGTGCACGCCTTCGGCCCGCGCGAGCGCCGCCGGGCCGCGGCGGGCCTCGCCGGCCTCGCGGAACGCCTGGCAGTGGCCTCTCCGGGCGCGCGCGGCGGCTCCTCGGCGGACGCCACGCACTCCGCGGATGCGTCAGCTGGCGCGTCCGCGTCAGAGCAGACCGACGCCTTCGCGCGTGAGGAGGCGCGCGCGGCGAGAGCGCTGCGCGGCCTCGATCCCGCCGATGGCCCGATCGTCGTCTACGTCGGCAAGCTGATCGTCAGCAAGGGCGTGGACCTGCTGCTGGCGGCATGGCCGCTGGTGCTGGAGCGCTTTCCCGCGGCGCGCCTGGTGATCGTGGGGTTCGGCGCCTTCCAGGCCGCTCTGGAAGCGATGGCGGCCGATCTGGCCGCGGGCCGGATCGACGCCATCCGCGAGATCGCGCAGGCCGGTCGTGAGCTGGAGGGCGGCCCACGCGCGCCACTCTCGCACCTGCGGGCGTTTCTGGACTCTCTGGGGCCGGAGGAACAGGAGCGCTACCGGCGAGCCGCCGCGCTGGCGGCTGGCAGCGTGCGGCTCACAGGGCGCCTGGACCACGAGGAGCTCGTCGATCTGCTGCCTGCCTGCGAGGCGATCGTGGTGCCGAGCACCTTTCCCGAGGCGTTCGGCATGGTTGCCGTCGAGGCCGCGGCCTGCGGCGTGCTGCCGATCAGCGCCGCGCACTCCGGCCTTGCGGAGGTCACCCGGCGCCTCGCCGGCGCGGTGGGGGAGCCCGTCGCCGGCTGGCTGTCCTTCCCGATAGACGACCGCTCCGTGGCGGAGATCGCCGAGCGGCTGGTCGGCTGGCTCTCCGCGGACCCGCAGACGCGGCAGGCGGCCGCGGAGGCGATCGTGGAGACAGTGCGGCGCCTATGGTCCTGGGAGGGCGTGGCTGACGGCGTGATCGCCGCGGCACAGGGGCGAGTCGAGCAGCTCGCTCGTCCGTAAAACGACCTGCCCGGTTGACAGGACCGGGCGCGTGGCATACATTGAGGCAATCGTTGCAAACTCTGTGGCCGGGTCGTCGGGCGGCCAGAGGTCGAGCGAAAGGAGCCGCGATGCAGGTGCGAGATGGTATGACCCCGCTGGTGCTGTCGATCGGCCCCTCGCACACGCTGCGTGCGGCGGCCCGTCTGATGTCGCAGCGAGGCGTGGGTGCGGCGATCGTGATCGACCCGGACGGGCACGGCCCGGGGATCGTCACCGAGCGGGACCTGCTGAACGCGGTCGGCGCCGATCAGGATCCCGACCGGGAGCTCGTCGCTGACCATCTCACGCGCGAGGTGGTGCTGGCCGCGCCCGGCTGGTCGCTGGAGGAGGCGGCGGTGGCGATGATCCAGGGTGGCTTTCGCCATCTGCTCGTCGTCGAGCGAGGCGAGATGACGGGCATCCTCTCGCTGCGAGACGTCGTGCGGTGCTGGACCAGCGACGGGGCGATCTGCCCGGTGCCGGAGACCGTAGCGGTGGGGTGAGAGGGAGGCGGGCGTCACGGGGCCGGCGCCCGCCGCAAGACGCGGCCGCGCGCGGGTGAGGGGCCGTGCGCGGCCCTCACGAGGGGCCGTGCGCGGCCCTCACCCGCTTCGGAGGGGCCCGAGGGGCCGTGCACAGGCGTTCCTCGGCTTGCGAGGGGTCTACGGGCTGATGCCGGGAGGGAGCGGGCCGCGGGCGCTCAGTCGAGCGGCATCTCGTCGATGTCCCGACGAGTGTCCTTGATCCACCGCAGAAGCACGATCACGGTCAGTACGACGCCGATCACCGTGAGCTCGATGTAGGTCGTGATGCCGACCAGGATCATCGTGATGCCGACCGCCGTCAGCAGCGGAAGGATGCTGGGGCCGGGGAGGTGGACCTCCTCGCCCGTGGGCGGGACCTGAGGGTCGAGCTGGCTCATGAGATGTAGATGGCGGCGGCCACGAACGAGAGCCCGAACATGACCATGCAGATCGCGGAGACGATCAGGGCGGTGCGGACGTTCTTTTGCGCGAGGCGTCGGTTCATCGGAGCTGCATTATATGCCTGCGCTCAGAGCTTCGCGTCCAGGACCATCGCCGCGAACAGCAGCGCCAGGTAGGCCAGAGAGTAGAGATAGAGTCGCAGCGCGTAGGAGCGCGTGTGCTCCGGGCGAGCTCTGTAGAGGCGCAGCGCGCCCCAGAGGAATCCGATGCCGAGCAGCAGCGAAGCGCTCAGGTAGACCAGCCCGAAGCCGCCGGCGCAGAACGGAAGCTGCGTGACCGCGTAGAGCAGCGCGGTGTAGAGCAGGATCTGCCGGCGCGTCTCGGTCTCGCCGCGCGCGACGGGCATCATCGGCACGCCCACCTTCTCGTACTCGCCCTTCATCAGCAGCGAGAGCGCCCAGAAGTGCGGGGGAGTCCAGAAGAAGACGATGAAGAACAGCAGCACGGCGGTGCCGCCGACCGAGCCCGTGACGGCCGCCCAGCCGACCAGCGGCGGCACGGCGCCCGCGGCGCCCCCGATCACGATGTTCTGCGGCGTCCTGCGCTTGAGCCAGACCGTGTAGACGAGCACGTAGCCGACGAAGCCGGAGAAGGACAGCAGCGCCGCGAGCACGTTCACGGTCAGCGAGAGCTCCAGCAGGGAGAGAGCCGCCAGCACGCACCCGAACGCCAGCGCCGCGGCGGGGCGCACGCGGCCAGCGGGGATCGGCCGGTTGGCGGTGCGCGCCATCTGCGCGTCGATGTCCATGTCGAACCAGTGGTTGACGGCCCCGGCGCCGCCGGCCGAGAGGTAGCCGCCCAGACAGGTCAGCGCCACCAGTCCGACGGAGGGATCGCCGGCTATGTACATCGTCGCGATCGTCGTCAGCAGCAGCAGCGACTGGACCTTGGGCTTGGTGAGCTGCGCGTAGTCGCTGAGGATCTGCCTGGCGCGCTGTGCGGGCCGGCTGGCAATCGGGTCCAGGGCGACGGCGGGGATGCCCGCAGGGGAGACAGAGGGCTCGCTCATGCGCGCCTCCCCGACCGATCAGCAGCTTCCCGCAACATGTCTGCTGCGACCATATCGCAGAGGCGCCCCACCGATCCAGGTGAGGCGCTCTGGAGTGGTCGCAAAGCCCAACTCAGAGGCTGGACGCGGCGGCCTCGCCGGAGCCCGCCGGCACCGGCACCTGCTCGATCCGCTGGCCGGTCCGCCGTTCGATCTCCCGACGGAAGTCCTTCATCGGTTCGACCGAGCGGATCACAGGGATCTCGTCGAAGTTGTTGACCGCCGGCGGGGAGGTGGTGAACCACTCCAGCGTGTTGGCTTTCCACGGGTCCGGGCCGGCGATCGCGCCGACCTTCACGCTGCGAGCCGCGTTGATGATCGTGACGAGGATGCCCAGGGCGAGGATGAAGGCGCCGATCGTGGAGATCAGGTTGTAGAGGGCGAGGTTGCCGACGTTCGGGTACTCGTAGACCCGTCGCGGCATCCCGTCCAGGCCGATCACGTGCTGGATCAGGAACGTGAAGAGGAAGCCCCAGAACATCAGCCAGAAGCTGAGCTTCCCGAGCGTCTCGCTCATCAGCCGCCCGGTCATCTTCGGGAACCAGTAGTAGACGGCGGCGAAGACCGTGAAGACGGCGCCGCCCATCAGCACGAAGTGGATGTGGGCGACCACGAAGTAGCTTTCGTTGAGCTGCCAGTCGACGGGGAAGACGGCCAAGAACACGCCGGAGATGCCGCCGATCAGGAAGATCGCGATGAAGCCGACGCAGAACAGCAGCGCGGTGCTGTACTCGATCGAGCCGCTCCAGAGCGTGCCGATCCAGTTGAAGATCTTGACCCCCGTCGGCACCGCGATCAGGTAGGAGCTCATCATCACGAACGCGAGCACGACGAGTGGGATCGGCGCGGTGAACATGTGGTGGGCCCAGACCAGGAAGGCCAGGAAGGCGATCGTGACGCTAGAGGTGGCGATCGCCTTGTAGCCGAACACGGGCTTTTTGGCGAAGACCGGGAGGATCTCGGAGACCATGCCGAATCCGGGCAGGATCATGATGTAGACCTCGGGGTGCCCGAAGAACCAGAACATGTTCTGCCAGAGCATCTGCGAGCCGCCCTGCGTCGGGTCGTAGAAGTGGGTGCCGAAGTGCCTGTCGGTGAGCAGCAGCGTGACCGCGCCGGCGATCACGGGCATCGCGAAGATGATCAGGATCGAGTAGACGAGGACCGTCCAGACGAACAGCGGCAGGCGGCCCCAGCTCATGCCCCTGGCACGCATGTTGGCGATCGTGGCGTAGAAGTTGACCGCGCCGAGGATCGAGGACAGGCCGGTCAGGTGGATCAGGTAGATCCAGGCGTCCTGGCCGCCGCTGGGGGAGAAGGCGATGCTGGAGAGCGGCGGATAGCTGACCCAGCCGGCGCTCGGCGGGGTCCAGAAGATCGACGCATAGAAGACGATGCCGCCGGCCAGCAGCAGCCAGTAGGAGAGCGCGTTCATGCGCGGGAAGGCCATGTCGCGCGCGCCGATCATCAGCGGCAGGAAGTAGTTGGCGAACCCCGCCCAGACCGGCACGACGAACAGGAAGATCATCGTCGTCCCGTGCATCGTGAACAGCTCGTTGTAGGTCTGCGGGTTGATCAGCGTGTTTTCGGGCGCTCCGAGCTGCAGGCGCATCAACAGCGCCTCCGTGCCTCCGAGGATGAAGAACACGAAGGTCGTGACCAGGTACATGATCCCGATCTTCTTGTGATCGGTCGTGGTGATCCAGCTCGTCCAGCCGCGCGACTCGCGGTCGACTTTGTGAGCCGCTATCTGGGGGACTGGGGCTACATAGGTCGCCATGGTTTCGCGCTGCTCTCCTGGTCTCTAACGGTCTTGAGTTGAAGCTCTTCGGGTCTTTGGTGCAAGTCTTGGTTGGGCTCCCCGAGCGCCCGGCGGCCGATCAGGGGTTCAGGACGCGTCCGGTTCCGGAGCCGGCTTCGAGCTTGCTGCGCTGCGTGGCCGCTTCGACGTTGGCTTCGGAGATTTCCTGCGTCCGTTTGGCGATCCATTCTTCGTACTGCGCCGGCGGCACGGCTCGCACCGAGGCGATCATGCGCGCGTGGCCCTGGCCGCAGATGTTCGCGCACTGGCCGCGATAGAGGCCCGGTTTTTCGATCTTGAACCACGTGTAGTTGGCGTAGCCGGGCACCACCTGGATCTTGCCGCCCAGTTCCGGTATCCACCAGGAGTGGACGACGTCCATGGAGACCGCCTTGAGCAGGACCGTGGTGTGCGTGGGGACGACCATCTGCTCGTAGGAGTAGGGAGCGCCGAGGCCGTTCTTCGCGCCGCCGGGGTAGACGTACTGCCAGATGTACTGACGGCCGATCACTTCGATTTCGAGCGCTTTCTTGTTCGGCGGAAGTTTGCGTTCGGTTTCCGCGTAGAGGGCGCCGCTGACGCTGGTGGTGCTGGCGGCGGCTTCGGCGCCCGAGTTCGGCGGGTTGCGGATCGAGCCGAGCTTCAGCAGCGTCGCCACGGCGAGGATGATCACGATCGCCACGGCGCCGAGGGTCCACCCGATCTCCAGGCCCGTGTGGCCGTGGGTCTGGGTGGCGACCTTGTTGCGCTTGGCGCTGAACTTCCAGCAGGCGTAGCCGAGCGCGCCCTCGACCACGACGAAGACGACCGCCGCGATGTAGAGCACGAGCTTGTAGAGCGTGTCGATCGAGTTGGCGTTCGGCGAGCCGCCCGCCTCGGGGGTGATGAAGGCGAAGGCGCCCGGGGCGGACACCAGCAGCATCGCGACGGCGAGGCCGGGCGCCGCGAGCAGAGAGGCAGGCCGCATGTTCAGCCGCCTGCGCCTTGCCGTTTGGGGCTTGCGGTCGGTGGCTGCGGAAGTCGTGTGTGGGTTCTTGTTCTCCAAGGCCAGCGGATTCTATTCAGGCTTGCGCGCGAATTGCTTTATGACGGCTGGCACAAGCAGCGTGGGGGGTGCAGATCGCGCTTCGGGAGCCGCCGAAGTCAGCGTCCCCGGAACTGCGCAGGACGCTTCTGCAGGAAGGCGGAGACGCCCTCGACGAAGTCGTCGGTCTCGGTCATCTCCTGCTGCAGTCGCGCCTCGAGCTCCAACTGCTCCTCCATGCGCGAGTAGAGCCAGCCGTTGAGCTGGCGCTTGGTGGCGGAGTAGGAGCGCGTCGGCCCGGCCGCCAGCCGCTCCGCCAGCGCGACGGCCTGCTCGCGCAGATGCTCGTCGGGGCTCACGCGGTTGATCAGCCCCCATTCCAGTGCCTGGGGCGCGCCCACGCGCTCGCCGAGCATCGCCATCTCGGCCGCCCGTGCCATCCCGGCCCGGGCCGGCAGAAACAGCGAGCAGCCGCCGTCGGGCGCCAGCCCGACGTTCACGAACGCAAGCAGGAAGTAGGCGCTCTCGGCGGCGATCACCAAGTCGCAGCAGAGCGCGAGCGAGCAGCCGACTCCGGCCGCCGCGCCCGCCACCGCGGCCACGACGGGCTTCTCCAGCCCGCGGATCGCCCGCATCACCGGGTGATAGAGCTCTGTCAGCGCCGTGTAGACGTCCGGCCGTCCGTTCGGGAGCATCTCGCCGGCGCCGCCGTCCTTCAGATCGGCGCCCGAGGAGAAGGCCCGGCCGGCCCCGGTGAGCAGCACCGCGCGGACGCTGTCGCTCTCCGCCGCCTCCGTGAAGGCGGCGAGCAGATCCCTCGCCATCTGCGGCGTCCATGCGTTCATCCGCTCCGGGCGGTTCAGCTCGATCGTGGCCGCGCCCGATTCGGAGATGGTGAAGTTGACGCTCGCCAGCTCGCTCATATCGTCTCCTGTCTGTCCACGGGCGATCGCGATAGATCCTATGGTGTGTCAGATGAGATCACGAGCGAGGATCGCATGAGCCGTCCGCTGATCGGCATCTGCAGCGCCCTGGAGCACGCGCGCTGGGCGATGTGGGAACAGAAGGCGGCTCTGTTGCCAAGCTCCTACGTCGAGGCCGTCCAGCGCGGCGGCGGGCTGGCGCTGATGCTGCCGCCGGACCCCCGCAGCGTGGAGGACCCGGATGAGACTCTCGATGCCATCGATGGCCTGCTGCTGGCGGGTGGCGCGGACATCGATCCCGCGGCCTACGGCCAGCAGGCGGCGCCGGAGACGGTCGGGACGGTGCCGCAGCGCGACGCCTTCGAGATCGCGCTCGCGCGCGCCGCGATCGAGCGCGACATGCCGGTGCTCGGCATCTGCCGCGGCATGCAGCTCATCAACGTCGCCCTGGGCGGCACTCTTCACCAGCACCTGCCGCAGCGTTTCGGCCATGACGAGCACCTGCGCAGCTTCGGCAGCTTCGACGGGTCCGATCACGACGTCGAGCTGGTGCACGTGACCAAGTCCCACCATCACCAGGGCGTCGACCGCGTCGGCGAGGACCTGCTCGTCAGCGGCGTGGCTATCGTCGACGGGCTCACAGAGGCGATCGAGCTGCCAGACAGGCGGTTCGTGCTCGGGGTGCAGTGGCATCCCGAGGTCGACCCGGGCAGCGGGATCGTCGCCGCGCTCGTGGCCGCCGCCGCGCAGGACAGCGACGCCGATCGCGGCGAGCCCGGTCTGACCGCGGTCTGAGTCCCCGCGCAGCCGTCCGGGCGCTGCTCGCGCGGCCGTCCGGGCGCTGCTCGCGCGGCCGTCCCTGCCTGCTCGCGCGGAGACCCGCCTGCGCTCGGGACGGGGAGCCGCCTGCGGGGGACATATACTGCCCGCTCCGTGGGGCGCTACAGCAGGGCCATCAAAACGACTGCCTGGGTGGTCGTGGCGGCCGGCGTGGTCGCGCCCGTCGTCCGCAAGCGCGTGAAGGCGCCGCCACTCGTGCTTCAGACCGTCGCCTTCGGCGCGCCGCTGGGGCTGAGCGTGGCGATGCGCCGCTCGCGCACGAGGGACGTCGCGGTCTGCTGCCTGCAGATGTGGGCCTACATCTCCGCCTACAAGGCCCCGCACGACAACGAGCAGCGCCAGAGCGAACGGGTCCACGTCGACTACCCGATCCGCGCCGACGAGATCATGGGCTTGGGCCGGCTGCCGACGGTGCGTCTGCAGCAGGCATTCGCCTCGCCCGATCGCTGGCGGCGCATGGACAAGGTGCTCGTCTGGACGCACTGGATCTGGTTCACCGTGCCCCACACCGCGCTGGCCTACATCCTCTGGCGCCACCGCGAACGCTTCCCCGGAGCGGCCGTGATGACGTACGCGGTCTTCGATCTGGGCGCATGCCTCTACTGGATCGTGCCCACGGCCCCGCCGTGGTATGCGGCGTCGATCGCCGGGCGCAGGCAGCTCGGCGGGGAAGTCGCGGTGCGCCGCATGATGGCCGAGTACGGAGAGGTCTTCTGGAAAGACGGCTGGGGCCCGCTTTACGAGGTCTTCGGCGGCAACCCGGTCGCGGCGATGCCATCCCTGCACTTCGCCACCTCGCTGATGGCCGCGTTGCTGCTGGCGGAGACAGGCCCGGTGGCGGGGGCGCTGGGCGCCGCCTACACGACCACGCTCGGCTTCGCGCTCATCTACCTGGGCGAGCACTACGCGATCGACCTGGTGGGAGGCGCGGCGCTGACGATGCTGGTGCGGCGCGCCGGACCGCGAGCGGGGCCTCTGCTGCGGCGCTTCGGGGCCGTGGTCGCGGCGCTCGAGCGGCAGGCGGCGGGAGGGGGTTGATCGCTTGATCAAGGCGGCGAGATCGCTCTCCGAGCAGAGGAGGAGGCAGAGCGGCGCCCCGTTGCCGGCACAGGAGGCAGACGCCGCCGAGGAGATGCCGCGCGTGCGGGTGACGCGGCAGCGAGCGTTCGCCTTCGTGCTGTTCGTCGTCTCGGGGGTCGCATTTCTCTACTTCGTGCTGCCCCAGATATCCGGCGTCGGCACTACGGTGCACCGCATCGGCCGCGGCGACACCTGGTGGATCGCGATCGCGGTGGTGCTCGAGGTCTGTTCCTTCGGCGGATACGTCGTGCTGTTCCGGACCGTCTTCATGCGCGAGCGCGGGCCGATCGGCTGGCGCGAGAGCTACCTGATCACGATGGCCGGCCTGGCTGCCACGCGTCTGTTCGCCGCCGCGGGCGCGGGCGGCGTGGCGCTCACTGCCTGGGCACTGCGACGCTCGGGGATGTCGCCGCGGATCGTCGCGTCGCGGATGGTCGCCTTCATGGCGCTGCTCTACGTGATCTACGGGGCGAGTGTGCTGATCGACGGGCTCGGGCTCGGCACGGGCCTGTTCCCGGGCGGCGGCTCGGTCGCGATCACGATCCTGCCCGCGGCGGTGGCCGGCGGCCTGATGGCGGCCGGTGGCGCCGTGGCGCTGCTGCCCGGAGACGTGGAGCGGCGGCTTGGAAGCTGGAGCACCGGAACCGGACGCTCCGCGCGCCTGGTCTCGCGCCTGGTGAGCGCGCCCGCGCTCGCGGCTCACGGCATCCGCAGCGCGATCGATCTGCTGCGCACGCGCGACGCGGGCCTGCTGGGGGCGCCGGCCTGGTGGGCGTTCGACGTGGCCGTGCTGTGGGCGTGCTTCCACGCCTTCGGCGCCGCGCCGCCCTTCACCGTCATCCTGATGTCCTACTTCGTGGGCATGCTCGGCAACCTGCTGCCGCTCCCGGGCGGTCTCGGCGGCGTCGAGGGCGGGATGATCGGCGCCTTCGCGATCTTCGGCGTGGAATTCAACCTCGCCGTGCTTGCGGTCCTCACCTACCGGGGGATAGCCTTCTGGCTGCCCACGCTTCCGGGCGCGCTTGCCTACCTGCAACTGCGGCGGACCGTCGCGCGGTGGCGGGAGCAGGAGCGCGAGCAGCCGGCCTCCGCGGAAGCCGCCGCGGCCGGGGGGCGCCTGGAGTCGGCGCAGGCGGACCTCGCAGCCTGATACTATACAAAGTAAAGTGAGTCGGAGCTCCAAGCGTAAGGAAAGCGAGTGGGGATGGCGGACATCGAGAATGTGATCATCGTCGGCAGCGGGCCGGCCGGCTATACGGCCGCTCTCTACACCGCTCGCGCCAACCTGCGGCCGCTCGTGGTCGAGGGGTTCGCGTGGGGCGGGCTGCTCCAGCAGACCACGGACGTGGAGAACTTTCCCGGGTTCCCCGAGGGCATCATGGGGCCTGAGCTGATGCAGAGGATGCGTGAGCAGGCCGAGCGCTTCGGCGCCCGCCTGGTGACCGACCAGGCCGACCGCGTGCAGCTCGGGAGCACGCCCGGCGATCTGCACAGCGTCTGGGTCGGAGACGAGCAGCATTTCGCGCGCACGGTGATCCTCGCGATGGGCGCCGAGCACAAGAAGCTGGGCGTGCCGGGCGAGGAGGAGCTGTCCGGCAGGGGCGTCAGCTACTGCGCCACCTGCGACGCCGCCTTCTTCAAGGACGCCACGACGATGATCGTCGGCGGCGGCGACTCGGCGATGGAGGAGGCGATCTTCCTCTCCAAGTTCGCTTGCGACGTGACGATCGTGCACCGCCGCGATGAGTTCAGGGCCTCCAAGATCATGCTGGAGCGGGCCAAGCAGCAGGAGAACATCAAGTTCCTGACGCCCTACGCGGTCAAGGAGCTCCAGCCCGGCGAGAACGGGGCGCTCAGCACCGCCGTGCTGACCAACACGCAGACCGGCGAGCAGCGCGAGCTTGCGATCACCGGCGCGTTCATCGCGGTCGGCCACGAGCCCCAGTCGGCGATCGTGGACGGTCAGGTGGACATCGACGAGAACGGCTACGTGGCGGTGGATGGCCGCTCGACCAGGACCAACCGGCCGGGCGTCTTCGCAGCCGGTGACCTCGTGGACCACACCTACCGTCAGGCGATCACCGCCGCCGGCTCCGGCTGCCAGGCCGCGCTCGACGCCGAGTGGTACCTGCGCGACACGCCGGGGGTTCCGGCGCCCGAGGGGATGCCGGCCGGCGACCTCGCCGAGGCGCAGTGGCTGCCCAGCGGCGGCGGTAGCTGAGCGCGGCGGCGGCGATGTGGCCCGGCGCTCAGGCCGCGGCGGACTCGTACTCGAAGAACCCGGCCCGGGCTCGCTTTCCGGTGCGTCCTTCCAGCACCAGCGAGCGCAGCCTCGGAGCCGCCCGGTAGCGCTCTTCGCGCCGCTCGGCCCAGAGCGCGTCGAGCACCGCGAGCACGTGGTCCAGGCCGATCTCGTCGCCCCAGGCCAGGGGGCCGCGCGGGTGGTTCAGGCCCAGCAGCATCCCGTCGTCGATGTCCTTGGCGCTGCCGACGCCCTCGCCGAGCGCGAAGGCGCACTCGTTGACGAGCTGACAGACGATCCTGCCGAGCACCAGTCCCGGGCAGTCGGCCACCCAGCAGACGTGGCGACCGAGCGCTTCGAAGAAGCGCTGCGCTCGCGCGGCGGCAAGCGGCGAGGTCCCGGAGGTGCGCGTCAGCTCCACGAGCCCGGCGCTCGCCAGCGGGCCGACCACGTGAAAGCCCGCGGCCGCTCCGCCGGAGTCCAGCGCGGCCAGCGAGCCGGCGGCACAGAGGATCAGCTCCGGCGCGCCGTGTGCGGCGCGCTCGGCGTGAGCGTGCAGCGATGCGCGCTCATGGCCCTGGTTTGACGGCGGCTGCGGAGTCTGCTCGTCTTCGGCGTCGCAGCGGACGATCAGCGCCGGCAGCTCTCCGTGGCTTGGCTGTGCGGGGCCGCGCACCTCGTATCCGGCCGCGGCGGCCGCGTCGCGCAGCTCGTCCGCCAGCGCGCCCGCTCCGGCGATCACCACGATCGCTTCGCCGCTGGCCGGTGGCGCCGGGGTGGGCGCCTCCGGCTCGGGCGGCCGGTGGGCCCCCTCGCCACGATAGTCGTACCAGCCCCGGCCCGCCTTGCGGCCGCTCAGGCCGGCCGCCACCTGCCGCGCGTGCAGGGCGGATGGGCGCCAGCGCGGCTCGCCGAAGCTCAGCTCGTAGAAGCTCCGGGAGACGTCGAAGCCGGTGTCGACACCGACCAGGTCGCTGAGCTCGAACGGGCCCATCCTGAAGCCGCCCTCCAGCCTGCAGATCCGGTCGATGCTCTGCACATCTGCCACCTGCTCGGCCAGCAGCTTCAACCCCTCCAGCAGGAACGGCCGGTTGCAGCGGTTGACCAGGAAGCCGGGACCGTCCGTGGCGCGGATCACCGTCTTGCCCATCGCCTCGCCGGCTGCGTGCGCGAGCTCGATCGCCCGCTCCGAGGAGCGCACGCCCGCGATCACCTCCACGAGCCTCATCAGCGGCGCCGGGTTGAAGAAGTGCATCCCGACCACCCGCTCGGGGTGGGTGGCCGCGGCGGCGATGCCCGTCACCGGCAGCGAGGAGGTGTTGGTCGCCAGCACGCAGTCCTCTGAGACCACCTCGCAGAGCTCGGCGAAGAGCTCTCGCTTGATGTCCGGCCGCTCGGGCGCGGCCTCGATCACCAGCTCGCAGTCGGCGAGCGCGTCGAGCCCCGGCAGCGCCGCGTGCAAGCGCGCCGCGGCGGAGGCGGCCCGCTCCTCGCTCAGGGTGCCCTTCGCCGCTTCCTTGACGAGGCCCTCCCGCGCCCGCAGAAGCCCACGCTCGAGCGCCTCCGGCACAGGGTCGTAGAGCAGCGTGTGCGCGAACCGGCAGGCAAGCTGGGCGATACCGGAGCCCATCGTGCCGGCACCGACCACGCCGATCCGGGTCGGCGGCTGCACCGCCTCGCTCACGCCGGCACCAGCGCGTTGACGCCGGTCAGGCCGCGGCCGATGATCAGCTTCTGGATCTGCGAGGTGCCCTCATAGAGAGTGGTGACGCGCACGTCCCGGAAGTAGCGCTCGACCGGATGGTCATCCACGTAGCCGGCGCCGCCGTGGACCTGGATCGCGGTGTTGGCGCACTCGACCGCGGCCTCGGTGGCGTGCAGCTTGGCGATCGAGGTCTCGATCGTGTTGGGCCTGCCCTTGTCCTTCAGGAAGCCGGCGCGCCAGACGAGCATCCGCGAGGCGTCGGTCTTCAGCGCCATCTCGGCGATCATCGCCTGCACGAGCTGGAAGCTGGCGATCGGCTTGCCGAACTGCTCGCGCTCCTTGGCGTACTTCACCGACTCCTCCAGGCAGCCCTGGCAGACGCCCACGCAGCCGGCCGCGACCGAGTAGCGGCCGGAGTCCAGGGCCGACATCGCGACCTTGAAGCCGTCGCCGACCTGGCCCAGCATCTGATCCTCGCCGACCTCCACGTCTTCGAGGGAGATCGCGGCCGTGTCGGAGGCGTGCAGGCCCATCTTGTGCTCGATCGTGCTCGGCTTGAACCCGGGCTGGTCGGTGTCCACGAGGAAGCAGGCCAGGCCTTTGGTGCCGAGCTCCGGGTCGGTCTGGGCGAAGATCAACGCGAGCTTGGCGTAGTTGCCCATCGAGATCCACATCTTGGCGCCGTTTATCACCCAGCCGGAGTCGGTCCGGCGCGCGCGCGTGCGCTGTTTGGCGGCGTCGGAGCCGGTGTCGGGCTCGGTCAGCCCGAAGCAGCCGAGCCACTCGCCGGAGCAGAGCCTGGGCAGCCAGTGCGTCTTCTGCTCCTCGGTTCCCCACTTCAGGATCGCCGAGCAGACCAGCGATGTCTGGACGGAGACGACGGTCCTGACCGAGGAGTCGCCGCGGCCTATCTCCTCCACGACGAGCCCGTAGCTGAGGTAGTCGAGCCCCGCGCCGCCGTACTTGCTCGGCACGATCGCGCCGAGATAGCCCTGCCGCGCGAGCTTGCCGACCAGCTCGAGGTCGAAGCGGTGCTCCCGTGAGTTCTGCCTTGCCTGCTCGACGATCTCGCTGTCGGTGAATTCCCGCGCCGTCTTGCGGATCAGCTCCTGCTCGTCGGTGAGGTCGAAGTCCATGCCCGTTGCTCTCCTTCTCGTGTTGTGCCCGCAGGGGGCTGCGCGTCTGGACGCTAGCGCGAGAGGGCGAGCTTGGGCGTGCTCCAGGGCACGCTGACTCGGCGTGCGAGCTCCTGCGCGAGCCCTTCGATCGGGAGCCGCTCCTGTGTGAGCGTGTCTCTGTCGCGAACGGTGACCGTGCGGTCGCCGAGGCTCTCGTGGTCGATCGTTACGCAGAAGGGGGTTCCGATCTCGTCCTGGCGGCGGTAGCGCTTGCCGATCGAGCCGCCGTCGTCGTACTCGGACTGCAGCAGGCCCCGCAGCGAGTCGTGGACCTCCCGGGCCAGCTCGGGCTGCCCGTCCTTGCGGACCAGCGGCAGCACGGCGACCTTGATCGGCGCAAGCCGCGGATGCAGGCGCAGCACGGTGCGGGTCTCCCCAGCGCCGGCGCCCTGCGCGCTGACGACTTCCTCGTCGTAGGCGTCCACCAGAAAGGCGAGCGTCGCCCGGTCGGCGCCTGCGGCCGGCTCGATCACGTAGGGCACGTAGCGCTCGCCGCTGGCCTGGTCGAAGTACTCGAGCTTCTCCCCGGAGAACTCGGCGTGCTGGGTGAGGTCGAACTTTCCGCGATTGGCGATGCCCTCCAGCTCCGACCAGCCGATCGGGAAGAGGTACTCGACATCGCTGGTGGCGCTGGAGTAGTGGGAGAGCTCGCTGGACTCGTGGGCGCGCAGGCGCACGTGGTCGGGGCGGATGCCGAGCTCCAGGTACCAGCGCATACGCTGGTCCAGCCAGTACCGGAACCACGTGTCGACTTCGGCGGGCGGCACGAAGTACTCCATCTCCATCTGCTCGAACTCGCGCGTGCGGAAGATGAAGTTGCCCGGCGTGATCTCGTTGCGGAAGGACTTGCCGACCTGGGCGATCCCGAACGGGGGCTTCTTGCGGGAGAACTGCAGGACGTTCTTGAAGTTGATGAAGATGCCCTGGGCCGTCTCCGGGCGCAGGTAGGCGGTCGACCCGGACTCCTTGACGGGCCCGATCGTGGTCTCGAACATCAGATTGAAGTCGCGCGCCTCCGTGAGGTCGCACTCGTCCGTCTCGCCCGGGTGCTTGGACGGCTTGCGCCCGCAGGGCAGCTCGCCGAGATGGTCGGCCCTGAAGCGCTGGCCGCAGGTCCTGCAGTCAACCAGCGGATCGGTGAACCCGGCCAGGTGCCCCGATGCCTCCCAGACGCGCGGATGCTGGAGGATCGCCGAGTCCAGGGCGACGATGTCATCTCTCTCCTGGAGCATCGCCCGCCACCACTGCGCCTTCACGTTGCCCTTCAGCAGTACGCCGTAGTGGCCGAAGTCGTAGGTCGAGCCGACCCCGCCGTAGATCTCCGAGGAGGGGAAGATGAAGCCGCGCCGCTTGCACAGAGCGACGATCTTGTCCATCGTGACGACATCGTTGGCCATAGCTGCCGGCCATCGTATTGAAGGGGCGCCGGACCGCGAAGCGCCGCCTTGGCGACGGGCGGCGCGGGACATGTGCCAAACCGTTTATGCATCGGTGGAAACCCACGACAAAGAAACTTGAGTTGACACATATGTTGATATGTGGTTAGCTTGGCTGGAGATGGTCGCAAGCCATCTTCCCCGGACGGATGACGATGAGCAGGGTGTGATGGCCACGTACCCGTCCACGTGTTTCGGGTCTTCCCAGGGCGTCGCTACCCCAACCTCTCCGGCGACGTTCTGAGAGGCCTGGTCCGCACGTGGACCTAGGAGGCGTGGTCTCTCGTCGGGTGCCGTGGCTGCGGGCCACGGCACCCGCCGTCTGGGCGCCGGCCACGCGAGGGCCCGTCCGGGCCCTCGCGTGGCGGCCCGTCCGATGCACGTGCACTTGGCTGTTGCCCATAGGATGAGCCCGCATGGCGAGGATCCTCATCATCGGCGGCGGGCAGCGGGGCATGTGGCTTGCCGGCAGGGTCGGCGAGCAGGGCCATGCGTCGCGGATCCTGACGCGCGAGCAGGGCCGGCGGGCGGAGATCGAGGGCGTCGGGGCGCAGTGCGTCATCGGGACGCCCGATCGGCTGGCCACGATGGTCGCGGCGCTCGACGGCGTGACGATCGTCTGCTGGCTGCTCGGCTGCGCGAGCGGGGAGGAGGCGCAGGTTCGCGCTCTGCACGACCTGCGGCTGCGCTCCTTCATGGTCAAGACGATCGACACCACGATCAGGGGAGTGATCTACGAGGCGGCGGGCAGTGTGCCCGCCGACGTGCTCTCCTTGGGAGTCAGGATCGCGACCGAGGTCGCCGAGGTCAACCAGATTCCGCTGGCGGTGCTGCGCTCCGATCCGGCGCAGCGGGAGAGCTGGCGATCGGAGGCGCAGGGCGCCGTGCAGGTGCTGCTCGGAGGGACCTGAGCTCGGCTGCGCGCGTCGCTCAGCGCGCTTCGCGGTCGAGCATCGGCGCGAGGCGGGCGATCAGGTCGTCGAGGATGCGGGCGGTGGCGCCCCAGATCAGGTGGCCCGAGAGCTCGTAGGCGTCGGTGTCGAACGTGAGCCCGCGGCGGGTGATCTGGGCCATGCCGCGCGCCATGCGCAGGTCGCGCAGCGCGAGCTCGATCACCGCATCCACCTCTGCTTCGTTGATGCTCCACGCCTGCCGTGCCTCGATCGCGCCGACGAAGGGGTGGATGGCGTAGTTGGTCACGAACGTCGAGGTCGGCGTGAGCGCGCCGGCGAGCGTGACCTCCGCCTGGGGCAGGCCGATCTCCTCCTCGGCCTCGCGCAGCGCGGTGTCGGCCAGGGTCGCGTCGATCGGCTCGCGCCGGCCGCCCGGGAAGGAGATCTCTCCCGCGTGCCTGCGCAGGTCGGCGCGCCTGCGCGTCAGCACGACATGGGGCTCGGCGCCGGCGATGTAGATCGGCACCAGAACCGCGGACTCTGTCTGGCCGTCCGGGATCCGGCGCCCGTCGCTGCCATTGGATGGGGGCTTGTCGCCGATCAGCGCCCCGAGCGCGGGAGCAAGCGCGTCCCCGCTGCCCGGGGGCATCGGGATGCCCCTGTCGCGCTCAGGCAGCGAGGTGGACTCGCTCGACGCGTTCGTTGAACATCACCTCGCCGTCGAGCGTCCGGTGCACCGGGCACTTGGCGGCGATCACGCGCAGACGTTCCACCTGTTCCTCGCTCAGGCCGTCCGGCAGGCGCAGGACCATGTCGAATTTGGTCGGCGTGCCCCGCTCGGCCGGCGAGTACTCGACATCGACTTCGACGGGCCCGATCTCCCAGCCCTTGCGGGCCGCGTACATCTCCATCGTGATCGCGGTGCAGGACGCGAGGCTGACGGCCAGCATCTCCTGCGGATCAGGCCCGGCATCGGTCCCGCCTGCGTCCGTCGTCTCGTCTACGAGGATCTGGTGGTCGCGTACCTGGACGGAGTGCTTGAACGTCCTATCGGTGCGCCGTGCGGTGGCTTGCATGCGCGCTACGCCTTCCAATCTAGTCATCGGCCTGACGTGTCCATGGTATCGAGGTCCCTCGGCGTTCCTACGCGAGGGGATTGAACAGCAGGCCCGTCAGGAGCTTGGGGAAGAAGTAGGTGGACTTGGGCGGCATGTTCTCGCCCGCGGCCGCGACGTCGCGCACCTGGGCTACGGGCGTGGCGCGCATCAGGAACGCCGCATCACTGACGCCGCCGCGAACCCTCTCGATCGCGTCCTGCGTGTCGCGCGCGTACCAGAGGCCGTTGAGCTCCGCGATGTCGTGCTCGCTCATGCCCAGCGCGCCCTTCAGCAGCAGCGCCTCCAGCACGCCTGTGTCCAGGGTCCTGTAGGCGGGGCTGCGGTTCGCCAGCGCCTGCTCCGCGATCTCCTGGCTCCTGAGCGTCAGTCGCGTCGGGCGCATGCTCGAGTCGATGAAGCCGAGCTGCAGCGGGCCCTCTCCGGGCGGCGGCGCGAGATCCTCCAGCGCCACCTCCTCCGCCACGAAGTCGCGGGCGATCGCCGCCGAGAGCGCGCTGCGCCGCTCTGCGTCAAGACCGCTGAGCAGCCGGTGGGTGGGGAACACCGTGAGACCCGGGTCCTCGAGCGCGACCAGGCACATCAGCACGTATTGATGAGGGGCCCCGCCCACCCCATCGCCGCCGATCTCCTCCGCGTAGGTCTGGGCGGTCTCGTAGCGATGATGGCCGTCGGCGATCAGCAGCTCGCTCTCGCGCAGCGCCTCCTGGACCGTGACGATCGTCTCCTTCTCGGGAACGCGCCAGATGCGATGGACCGTGCCTTCCCCGTCGGTCACCTCGCCGTCGGGGGGCTGCTCACCGGCGGGAGCCAGCGCGTCCCAGGCCGCGTGGGAGGGGTCGGAATAGAGAGAGAAGATCGGCGAGAGGTTCGCCTTCGTCGCGCGCATCAGCCGCAGGCGGTCCTCCTTGGGGCCCGGATGCGTGCGCTCGTGCGGACGGACCATGCCCTCGCCGTACCCCTCGATCCGCACCTTGCAGAAGAAGCCCCGCCGCGTGCGGGCGATGCCGTCCGGTCCCGTGTACTCCTGCGTGTGCGCCCAGAGCGCGGGCTGCGAGTCGGCCAACACCGCGCCCTGCGTGCGCCATCTGCCGAACAACGCGCCGGCAGCTTCGTAGGGGTCTGCCTGCGCGGCGTCGTCGTTGTCCTCCAAGCGTCCCTCGGAGGTCATGACCGGCAGGTCGACAGCGACCACGTTGTACTTGGAGCGCTCCAGCAGCGCGGCGCGCTGCTGCGGCGAGATCACGTCGTAGGGAGGCGCGGTCACCCCCGAGAGCGGGCCTACGACCGAGGTGTCGTAGCGGAGCGCATGCAGAGGTTGGACGTCGGCCATGCGGGGGCTGACCCTATCAGTCGTCCGGTGTTGAGGGAAACAGGGGCCGATACATTCTGTCTGCGCAACCTGCGAACATACGTTCCGTGGCGCATGCGACCTACATACGCGAGAAGGCGAGGCAGATGCGAGTCGAGCGGAAGCTCTCGATCGATGAGCTCTCCGAACGCCTTGGGCTCTCACGCACGACGATCTACTACTGGGTGCGCGACCTGCCGATCCCAGGATCGGGGCCGGGCGGGGGATGGCCGGCAAACGCCCAGCGCAAGGGCGTGAAGGCGATGCAGCGCAAGTTTCGCCTGCTGCGCGAGGCGGCGTACAAGCAGGGGCTTGAGGAATTCGACGACCTAACGGGCGACCCGACGTTTCGGGACTTCATCTGCCTCTATCTGGCAGAGGGCTACAAGCGCAACCGCAACACCCTCGTCATCTGCAATTCGGATCCTGCGGTGATGCAGGTGTCCGTTCGTTGGCTGCGAGCGCTGACGGACAAGCAACTCACGTTCCGGATCCAGTATCACGCCGATCAGGATGTCGAAGAGCTCCGCAGCTTTTGGGGCAGAATGCTCGACGTGCCTCCGTCATCGATAAAGCTCCAGCGCAAGTCGAACAGTAGCCAACTGAAGGGCCGTACCTGGCGGTCGGTACACGGCGTGCTCTCGGCCAATGTCAACGACACGCTGCTGCGTGCGCGCATGCAGGCCTGGATGGACCGCATCCGAGAGGACTGGCAGTAGAATCACGATGATCACGGGGCGTGGCGCAGCCTGGTAGCGCGCAGCCTTTGGGTGGCTGAGGCCCCCGGTTCGAATCCGGGCGCCCCGATCTTGAGAGGTGTTCACGTTCGAACGCCTCCCTTGTTCACGTTTGGCTTTGTCCGCGCGGGTCGTGGTGGGGTCTTGGTGTTTTGGGGCGCCGACCGGATTGCCGGTGGGCGCTGTGGGCATCGTTGAGCGGTATCTCAGCCGCCG
>DAHUYQ010000019.1 GCA_027315115.1 Solirubrobacterales bacterium
AGGCCCTCAGAGCACGTGGTAGCCCAGCCGGCTCGCCGTCACCTCGCCAGCGCGCTCGGCGCTCCCCGCCACCCGACACCAGCGACGCCTTCCGGCCGCTTGCGGTCACATTCGCACGCTTACTGCACGATCCGGGCTAGCAGCGCTTGGTACGCAAGCGCCAGCCTCGGGGCGATCCGGCGATGAGTGACCTCAGCCGTCATGCGTTGCTGACTCTACACGCCCAGCCAATCCGAACTATCGCATCTAACGCGCGATCTGGTCGGCTCTTCGTCTAGTGACAACTGGAACCCGCGAGGCTGCGCCGATGGCAAGCCGGCTTGCAAATACTGCTGTTCAGGATTTCCAGGCCACGATGGTCTCCCCGGTCGCTCGGTGCATCTCTGCCCAGACCGTAGCAAACCTACGCATCCATAGGCAGCCCGATCCGGTGTGATGCCATTTCGCGAGCCTTAAGCGCGCCAGGCGGCAAAGTCGACGCGAATCGCTTTGGGATGCGGATTGGCGGTAGTCAGCAGGTTGCTGCCGAGCCCGGAGGAGCCTCGCGCGCGTTGCGCGCGAGGCGGCGACCAGGCCCTGGTCGCTGTGGCGCCGGGGCGCGGCGGCGCTTATCGCGGGATTACCACGCGGGCCACCGACGCCGTGCCAATCCGAGGATGCGGGGATCGGCCGGCAGGAACGGCGTGTGGCTGTAGGAGAACCGTCCGCATGTCTCGACCTGAGAGCCGCCCTGTTCGATCGCTGTTGTCGTGTCGCGTGCGACGTGAAAGCAGGGCCCAGTCCGTCGCGTCGGCGAGCCGCTGGAAGCGTGCCTCCAGGTGGAATGTGAGCGTACGTGCTCGTAGAAGCGCAGCTCGCCGCCGGGACGAATCACCCGATACAGATCGGCGAGCGCGGCGTCCTGGTCGGGGACGGTACAGAGCACAAGTGCGGCGCCCGCATCGAAAGCTCGCCGTTGGGGAGACAGTCTGCGTCCCCGTGCTGCATGGAAGCCGCGACCGTTGTCCCCTTGGCGGCGTGCTGCGCGTGCGGTCGCAGGTATGGCTCTGGCTCGACGGCGAGCACCCTCGTGACCGAAGCGGGGTAGCGGCGAAAGTTCGCGCCGCTGCCGGCGCCGACCTCAGGCACGCTGCCGTGCAGCTCAGCGAGTAACCGGCGGCGGTGCTTTACAGCGCCGCGACGCTCGCTGATCTCAGCGATCCTCGCGTAGACGCAGGCAAACATGGGATGAGGGGCGCGGGCGCTGCCATCAGGACCCCGTTTGGGACAGATCTCGCCGCGCGAGGCGCTTTCTGGCTTCGGCGAGGATCGCCGCGCGGTCGAAGGTCTTGCAGGTCCACTGGGTCGAGCGTGCCGCGCCGCGCGGCTTGTAGCGGCGCATGACTTGGACGTGGCGCGGCAGTCCGATCCACCGCCTCAGGTCGCTCGCATCGGTCCACACCGACAGCGAGCCGACGCACCGTCGCGTGGGATCGGTCCACAGGTACAGGCCGACTGCTCCGGCCAGCCCGTACCACCCGGCGCGGAGCCCGAGCGCTACCCACGCCATGCGCGGCAGATCGCGCCAAGCGTGCGCCTTGAACTCCGCGAGGCTTACCAGCACCGATCCCGCTATCTCCTCATGAGGTCCCGCTATCCACGGCAGCCACAGCGGCCGGCGACCTTCGCTCACACCGAGAAGTTACCACGGCGCCGGCGGGGCTCATACAGGGCCGCATAGGCTTCGTGAGCCGATGGGCGCAACCGCAGGGAAGATGAGCGGTACCGAGAACGGCCCGTCGGGAGGACCGAGCGCTCCGCCCGCGCGATGACTGGCGCTGCGGCTCATCGTAGCGATCCTGTTCGAGGCCGCAATGCACTATCGGCGATCGACCAGCCAGATGCCGGCGCGGCGGTCATCGGCGCGTCAACCGTGGGATGCTTGCCGACGCCTATATCCCAGCCGGACGGATATTCGGTCGGCCGTTGCGAGCAGATGAGGGCCAAGCGTCTTCTCGAGGTCTGATAGCGAGATTGCTCCGCTCGGAATGGTGATTTCGATGGCAGCGATGACCGCGCGTGCCGCGTTGCGGACCGGCGCTGCGATGGCCAGGACGCGCTCGGCCATCTCTTCGTCGTCCGGCGCGACGTTGGTGTCGCGAATGTCCTGTAGCGCCTCGCGCAATGCCTGCTTGTTCTTGATCGTGTTGGGACCGTGCCTCTCCAGCTTGATAGTCGCGAGTAGTGCGCGCTGTTCGGGCTCTGGGAGGTTTGCGAGCAGCAGCTTGCCCATCGCGTTGCAGTGAACGGACGCGCGTGCGCCGGTGCGCGCGTGGCGCGTGCGGCCCCGTCTGCGGTAACTGTGTGCCTGGTCGAGGTAGAGCACTTCGGGGCCGTCGAGCACGCCGAGGCTGACTGTCGCGGCAGCGTGTTGGGCCAGATCCTCGAGGTATGGGTGCGCGTGATCCTGCAGTCCCGTGGAGGCGAGGGCCGACATCCCGAGGGTGGTGACGTTCAGCCCGAGTCGATACTTGCGCGATGCGAGCTGCTCCAGGTAGCCGAGTGCGTGCAGCGTTATCACGTAACGATGCGTGGTCGACCTGCTCATGTCCAGCTCGTCGGCAATGTCGCTGATCCCCAGCACCGGCCGCGAGGCGGTGAAGCAGCGTAGGATTGCCAGCCCGCGCTCCAGAGACTGCGAATAGCGAGGCTCGCGCAGCGTGGGGATTGACTCTGCAGCCATGTCTCGGTCGGCTGGGAAGCGCCTGGTGCGTGGACTCATCGTGGGTTCGCCTCATCGACTGCCGACAGCAGTCGGTCGATCGCATCCATGTTCGTGTTGGCTTCGCGTCGCTGTCTGCCCGCGAGGCTGTTGAGCCGGTTGCGCTCGAACGAAAGCCTTATGTCGAGGGCGCGGGTGAGAGCCAGTCTGGAGAGTGCGAGGTCGATGGCGACCGGATGCGGGATCTCGGGGTCCTCGAATCCGACGATATCCATCAGCCCGCGATATTCGTCGAGCTCTTGCAGAAGACGCACGTAGGTTCCTGCGCTGCGCTCTCTCGTATCGTCGCGACTGGCGCGCAGCAGCTTCTCTGCCGACGCGCCGATGGCGCAGTACAGCGCGCCGCGGATCAGTGCCGTCTGGTGAATGGTTACGAGTAGGGTGCCGCCGTGTCGAGCGTTGTGCTTGTTGGTGATCTGCCGGATGCGCTCGCCGGTCAGGCCGACGAGTTGCGCGACTTGTGTGTTGCTGAGACCTTCGGCTGTCGTCAGTCGGTATATTTCGCGGTAGTAGCGTTCGTCGCCGCGTGTCGACGTGAACTCCAGCAGTGGCCGGGAGATGTCTGTGAACCGTTGGCCGTGGGTTGCTGCGGTCAGCAGATCGGCGATCTCGGGGCGAAGCGCGTATCTGGCGTTCGTTCCAGCGCCAGACTTCACCGCGACGCCGCGTGCTGCTAGGTTCTCGAGGCCGTCTTCGGCGGCATTCGGCGTCAGGCTGAGCAGCTTCTCGACGTCGCCCGCCGATACGGCCGGGCGATGGGGTGTGAAGCAGCGCATGATTGCTGCTGCGCGTCTGGCGCTGGGAGTCAGATCGTTTTTTCGTGGCATCGAGCTTGGGGGTGCAATGATCGGCATGCCGGGCGCCTGTCACGGGTCTTGCTAGCTTGCGTGGTCGGTGGCGCCGGGGTCGGGCGGGCTGTAGAGCTTCAGCCAGGTGAGTACTTGAAAGGCTGCTCGGCCGGGCGTGGTGAGCGGGTAGAAGACGTGCGCTATGCGGCCGGTCGCTGCGATGATCATCACGAGCCGCTCGTAGTGACGCTGGCTAACGTGGGTGAACGTCGGGAGCCGCAGGGCGTCTGCGACGAGGAGCTTTGGGTCGCCGACGATCTCGTGTTCCAGCCAGTGTGTGATGACGGTGTGTGTGCGTTGAGCCTCGGATTGGGTGCTCAAGCCGATCACACGTATATCGCGGACGCTCCACTGCCTTGCGAGTTCTCGGAAGCCGATGTGCTGAGCCTCGTCGGCTGCGGCGCTGTCGTTGGCGGATGCGCCCTCTGGCAGGCCGTGGTAGGTGTAGATGACGCGGGGCCGATCGGTGAAGCCCCATTTGAAGGGCGGTAATGGGATCTCGGGAAACTGTCTGTTGCGCAGGCGGTCGCATAGCCGTTTGGCGTCCTCGGTGCCTGCACGGATGGCTGGCGTTGCGGCGCTTTGCATTGGGCTCACCTGTCCGCGCGAGTCTGGCTCGGTTGTGATCGCGGGGGCGCGACGGCGCGGAGGCGAGCGAAGACCTCGACGAGGTTCAGGGTTCTTCTGCTCGCCCCCCGCCTGCTCTGGTTGCGGCCCCTAATGAGTCGCCGGGCGTCTCTTGTCGGGATAGGCCCGTGACTCAGCAGCGGACATGGCGTTCGTTTCGGGAGGCAGCCAGCCGCCGAGACCGCAATCCAGAGCGAGTGCTTGTACGCCGTCACGGCTGGAGATCTTGCCAGAGCAAAGTTCGTGGATGGCGAATCTTGTTAGCCGGCGAAATAAAAACATGCCTCCGCTAACGTACGCGGGCGTCCGCGGGATATTTTGTCGTCATCTACCGCGATGGCATGGGTCGCGCACGCAGGATCACTCGGCCGCCGCTGTGCGGCACGAGGATCGCGCTGCGCCACCGGGGCCGCTCGATATGGCTGCCCGCGGGTAGGACTCTGCGGGTTGCGAGCACGTGGCGCAGCACGGTCTGCACCTCGAGCAGCGCGAAGTGTCGGCCGAGGCAGTGCTTGCGCCCGCCGCCCCACGGCAGCCACGTCCGCGTTTGTGCGCCGGAGCCCAGGAACCGCTCGGGCCGGAACTCGTGGGGTTGTGGGTAGAGGTCGGGGTGGTGGTGCAGCAGGTAGGTGCATGCCGCGAGCTGCACCGGGGGATCGTAGGTGTAGTCGCCTATCCGGACAGGCGCGACGACGTTGCGTGGGATCGCGAACACGAACACCGGCTTGTGGCGCAGCGTCTCATGCACGGTGGCGTGGAGGTAGTCGGCGCCGGCGTCCCGGTCGAGCTCCTCTGCGAGCCGCCGCTGTCTGTCGGGGTAGTGGGCGAGGAGCTGAAACGCCCAGGCCAGCTCGCCTGTGGTGGTCTCATGGCCGGCGAGGATCATCGACATCAGGTTGTCTCGTATCTCCCGCTCTGGCATCGGCGCACCGTTGACCGTCTCGGCGGATAGCAGCACGTCGAGCAGGTCTCCGTGATCGCCGCTGCCCGAGATGCGCCTGTCGCTGATGAGCCGGTGGATCAGATCGTCCACCGCTGCGCGATGCTTGAGAAACCGGCGCCAGAGGCCGCGCCAGTAGGGGAGACGACGTAGCCGGGGACCCTGGAGGATCAGGCTGTCTGAGATGGCTAGCATCTGCACGAGCCGACCGTGCAGATCCGCGAGCGTGGCGTCCGGTTGGTCGCTGAAGATGATCCGCAGAATCACTTGGAGCGTCAGGGCGCGGATTCGGGGCGTCAGCGCGATCGGCTGATCGAGAGGCCATGAGGCGACAGCGCGTTCCACGATGTCCTCCAGTGTGGCTGTCTGCTCGGCGACGATCTGCTTGTGGAATGCTGGGTGGATCGCCCTGCGCCCGGATAGATGCTCTTGCTCCTCAAGCAACATGAAAGAGCGGTCGCCGATGAGTGGGGCGATGACGTGCCCGCCGGCGCCAGGGTGAAGCTCCACTGGGTCGCCGGTCAGGACCGCGCGAATGTCCTGCGGGTCGCATAGGAACACCATCGGCGGCCGGTCCAGCGGGTGAAGAACGAACGTGTCCCCGCACACGGCCTGGCAGTGTTCGAGGTAGCGGTAGGGCCAGCGGCGGCCACCGATGGTTTGCGCGATCGCGGGGTGGGGCGGGCTTGGCGGCAGGTCGCCTTTGAGTCGTCGTGCCAGCGATGTGACTATGAGTGGTGACATGGTGGTCTCCTTTGTGGGTTGCGATAGAGGGTCATGCGGCGCGGAGGTGGTAGATGGCGCGCCAGAGCCGCAGGATTGGCAGCAGCGTTTTTGTGAGTGAGCCGCCTTCACGCGCGATGCGGCTCGTGTGATGACGCGCGTTCTCGGCGCGGCAGCTTTCCTTTGAGAGGTAGAGCGCGACCATGCTGCTGGCGATCAGCACGTGCCACTCGCCTTTCGGCAGCGCGCGAAGCTCGGTCAGGCAGCGGCTCACCAGCCGCGCGGTCTGTTCGACGGCTAGCTCCGGTGAGGGGTAGTGGGCGATGTAGCTGTGATCGCCGTTTGCCTGGTCCTCGGCCTGGTCGGCGTAACTGTCGAGCATGCACGCGACGGCCGAGGCCCACGGGAAGTAGGCGGCGTGTGTGCGCGCGATCTGCGCGCTGTCGCAATGCTGTTCGCAGGCGAGCGCGAGCAGCGCGAACGCGGCCAGGCCGGCGCTCGCCGCGCCCGTCAGCTCATACCACTCTGCCTCGTGGCCGCCGGGGAACTCCCGCGCGGCCCACCGTTCAAGTGCGGCATCGCGCTTGGCCGCGTTGGGGTCGTGGTTGTAGGCCAGCACCTCTGCCCGGCGGGCGTCCCGTAGCACGAGGTCGCGAACGTGCTCGTATGACGGCAGCCGCGTGCAGCAGTCGCGGCAGGCTTCCACGAGCGCGCGCAGGTAGCCGCCATCCTCAGTCCAGGGGCTGTACCTGTAGTAGTCGCGGATCGGCCCATCAGGGTCCAGCGCGTCGATCAGCGCGAGATGAAGCTGGCGGCCGTTCTGCACACCAGCGCTTGCGCCTCGCTCGCTTACGCTGTCGAGGTAGTCCCAAATGACCTGGTAGGCGACGAGCAGACGCAGGTAGCTCCGGTTCTGTGACCGGGGCAGGGTCGAGAAGACCGCGGCGCCGTCGCTCTGCCCTCGCTTTCGCCTCAGCGCGTCGAGGGCATCGTGGCGCAGCTTTGGGCAGGGAACCTGCTTGGCTAGGCGCCGCCAGTGCGCGACTTCTTGGCTGACGGCACGCAGGCCCCAGGTCAGCTCACGAACGACGGCCGCCGCCGTAGCGCGCAGTTGGCGCGCGGAGACCGGCGCGGCGTCTGGTCGGGCGCGATTGGAAGGCTGTCGGCGGCTACTGCGCGGGGCTGACGGTGCTCGCAGGCACACGCACTACCCGATAGCCTGGAATCGCCAGCACCGCAATGGTGATCAGGGTTACCAGCGCAAAGCTCGTGATCGCGGCGACCCCTTCGATCGTGAACTCGATCGGGAAGCCCGTCACAGTCGACAGGAAATGACTGCCAAGCAGTTGTGCGTAGAGCCCGAAGATCGCTCCAAGCGTGCAGCCCGAAGCCAGGATCACCGCGCTCTCCCAGATCAGCGAGCGCCACAGCGCACGCTCGGGGATTCCATGGCACTTCAACGCCGCGATCTGTTCCCGACGCGAGGAAATCATCGCGCTCATCGCCGCGACGACCGCGAGGATCGCTGCGAGGAGGATCAACACTCGTATCTGCGTCAGCCGCGAGAGGCCCTGTTGCGCCGCCGCGTAGTGCAGTTGCTCGCGTTCGCTTGCGGTCTGCACCGAGAGGCCAAGACCATGCAGCGCCCGCAGGATCAGGGGACGCACGAGCGCCGCCGGCCGCGATGTCTGGATCTGATATGCGCTCGGCGCTCCACTCTGCCACGCCGCCGCGAAGTCGGCTGCGCTCATGATCACCGCGCCGGGCGGCCAACCGAGGTTGGTGGTCGTGCCAGCCAGACGGAACGTGCTGCTGCGCGGGGCAGGCAGCGTGAAGGACTCTCCGACTCGCAGATGATGTTCACGCGCCAGACCGTCGGAGAGCACAGCCCAGCCGCCCTTTCGCACAAGCGCGGTCGCTCTCGCTGCCGACCCTCGCAGAATCTGGCTTTCAGGCACCGGATGCTGAATCCCCGAGCCGGGGGCGATCACCCATATCCTGTGATCCCCCCAGTTCAGGAAGCTTCCGCGATACGCCGACGCCTGCCGCACACCTGGGATCGACGTAAGACGGCTCTCGCGCAGCGGAGCGAACGGGATCGTGGTTTGCAGGCTGGAGCCGCCGCTCGGGAGCACCCAAATGCTGGCGCTGGAGTCCATGCCACGTATGGATGCGTCCAGCCCGCGCGTGAGATTGGCCTGGGTGCCCCCGAACTCCACGGTGCCGAACACGGCCAATGCCGCGGTGCCGGCGATCGCCAGATACCGCACCCGCGAATGCGGCGATTCAAGCTCAGAGACCGCCAGACCGGAACCCACGTCGTTAAGCGCGTTCGAGAGACGCTTGAACAAGGTGACCGCGGCTCCGAAGATGAACGGCAGCATGCACGTCAACGCGATGACCAGCGTCACGTTCCCGACCACCGCGGCGCGAGTGTCATACACGAGCGTATAGGTCGTGATCGCGAGTCCCAGGACGGCCGTCACGAGCAGCCCGATCGTCCACCAACGCCGGCCGAGATGGTCTCGCCCGACTCGCTCGCGAGGCCCCTGCAGAATCTCGCGCAGCGGCCACATCACCCCTGCTATTGCCGCCAGCATCCCGGTCGCGACCGCCAGCGCAACGGTCTGCCATGTGATCACGCGCGCCGACCCGACCGGGAACGCGAACGTCAGATATCCCGGCGTGGTGTCGAACACCGCCAGCGAGAGCACGTCACCGAGGACGATCCCGAGCACGCATCCGAGCACGCCGAGCACAAGCGCGTTGATCATCAGGATCTGCAAGATCATCCCCGGCGTATACCCATGCGGGTACAGGTCTTCGATCAGCTTGCGTCTTGATGGGACGGTGACGAGCATCGCGTTGAGCGCGAAGAGAAACCCGACCAGCGCGGAGATCCCGGAGAACAGCTCCTCGCTTATGTTCTCCGGCGCGGTGGCGGTCTGGAACAACCGCGTTTCATATGTGCTGGGCTCAAAGCCGACATCCCACCTGCGGGCAAGCGCGGCCAGCGCCGCCCTCGCCGTGTGCGCATCAGAGGGCCGGTAGCGGACGAAGATCCTCGTCAGCATTCCCGGCTGGCGCGTGAGCTGCTGCGCATAGTTGATCGAGGTCACTGCGACCGGGCTTCTGGCCAACCCGCCGATTTCGTGTTCGCCGAGGGTCGCGCCGACGAACGTTTCCACGAACCTCGCGCCGATCTGTGCTCGCACGGGTTCGAGCGGGCCGGTGCCGATTTCATGGTCGAGCGGCACCGGCAGCGCGATCGCCTGGACGTGAGCGAGCTGCTGATTGGAGAAGCGATGCCGCAGCTTGCTGCTCAGTTTCATCGCGCTCGGTTCAACGCCGAGCAAGTACACGGGCCGCTGCCCGCGCGAGCCGATCACGTTGATCTGCCGTTCGAGGATCGGCTGCGCAGACGCCACGCCGGCAACGTGGCGAGCTTCTGTGAGCAGGCGTTCCGAGACGCCCTGGGCACTACGTGTCTGCAACTGCACCTGGGCGCCGCCCACAAGCTGATCGTTCAGTTGCGCGACGGCTCTATCCAATGACGTGCTGGACACCTGGGAGGCGAACAGCAGCGCCACGCCGACCGCGATTCCCAGCACCGCGAACCCTTCCTGCACAAGTACCGCCCGTGTCGCAAGCCGCGCCTCGAAGATGTAACGGATGCCCGACAAGCGCACCATCGGACTCACCCCGCCTCCAAAGGCCGGGCGTCGAGGCGCCGGTCGCCAAGGCGCCCGTCGCGCAGTTCCTGAACCTCGTCAGCGAACGCAGCAGCCTCGGGATCATGCGTGACCAGCAGCAGCGCCATGTTGCGTGCCTCGCAGACGCCTCGCAGCAACCCGAGAACCTGCCTGGTGTTCGCCGTATCCAGGCTCGCCGTAGGCTCGTCCGCGAGCACGAGCTTCGGTTCGCGGGAGAGCGCGAGCGCGATCAACACGCGCTGCCGCTCGCCCATCGAGAGCTGCTCTGTGCGGTGATGCAGTCGATCGCCAAGACCGAGCTCGGCAAGCAGCGGCTCAACGCGGGATCGCGCGGACCGCCTGCCGACCATCAGCTTCATCGACGCGCTCGCGATCGCTCTCGCACCCGGCTGCAGGCTGCTCGGCTGCATCACGATTCCCAAATCATTTAGGCGGTAATCGCTGGCTTGGGAGCGCGACATCTTCTGAAGATCCCGTCCGCCCACGAGAATGCTCCCCGCATCAGGCGTCTTCAGCCCAGCGATCAGTTCGATCAACGTCGTCTTGCCAGAACCGCTTGGCCCGTACAGCGCGAGCACTTCCCCGGCGGCAAGCGTCATCGACACATCATCGACCGCATGGATCGCGCTCCGGCTGCCGACCCGGTATTGCTTGGTGACGTTGCGCAGCTCAAGCACTAGCGCGAGCCCACACGCCGCGATCCTCCACGCTGCTCGGCTGACCGGAATGGGATGATGTCGGCGTTGTGGTTGTGGTGGCCGGTGGTGGGGGTCAGCTTTGCGGCTTCCAGGGTCCAGACTCGGTCTACGAGGATCACTGAGTCGCGGTCGGATGCGCTGATCAGCACTCCGGATGCCGGCTG
>DAHUYQ010000036.1 GCA_027315115.1 Solirubrobacterales bacterium
CCACGGGAGTGAGCAACACCCGAAGCCGGTGGCCTAACCCGCAAGGGAGGGAGCCGTCGAAGGTGGGGCTCGTGACTGGGGTGAAGTCGTAACAAGGTAGCCGTAGCGGAAGCTGCGGCTGGATCACCTCCTTTCTAGGGAGCGCCTTCGGGCGCCCCGATCCAGCGGTCGCGCCGGCCGAGGTTCCTTCGGACCTCGCACGGCTGACGCGACGTCAAAGCGGATCGGGCCTAGCACGTCGACCGAACCTGGTCTGCGCGCCTTGCGCGAACACGGCTCCCGCCCTACAGGGCAGCCGTCTCGTGGAGGGCACAAACGACCGCAGGACATGCTGTTGAGTTTTGAGAGACCGGCGCCCGTCGCCGGTGATGTGAAGGCGCATAGAGCGTCCGCACGCGAAGTCACCGACGGCCGGCGCGAGACAGCCTCTCCAACGGTCCTTGAAAACTGCACAGAAGCCACATGACCGCCCATCGATAAGCGGGCGGTCAAACGGGTATCACCGAGCCGTTTTCGACCTTCGGGTCGGGGATGGCTTCATAGGGCTCGTCGAGAGCCCTTTAGATCACCGTCAAGATAGTAAGGGCACATGGTGGATGCCTTGGCACCAAGAGTCGATGAAGGGCGTGAACGGCTGCGATAAGCCACGGTTAGGCGCTGAATAGCCTGCGACCCGTGGATTCCCGAATGGGGAAACCCAACGTTGGTAATGCGACGTTATCCCCGGCTGAACACATAGGCCGGGTGAAGACAAGCGGGGGAAGTGAAACATCTCAGTACCCCGAGGAAAGGAAATCAACAGAGACTCCCTGAGTAGTGGCGAGCGAAAAGGGATCTAGCCCAAACCGTGCGGATGTAAGTGGACATGCGTTGTCCGTGCGGGGTTGTAGGACGTCTGGTCCGAGTCATGTCCGGCTCGGCGGAAGTTACAAAGTCATGTGGTAGTCGAAGCGCGTGGAACCGCGCACCGTAGAGGGCAACCGTCCCGTAGACGAAACTGCATGGCCTTCCGCAGATGTTCCTGAGTAAGTCCGCGCCCGTGAAACGCGGACTGAACCTGGGGGGACCACCCTCCAAGGCTAAGTACTCCTTGGTGACCGATAGCGGACTAGTACCGTGAGGGAAAGGTGAAAAGTACCCCGGAAGGGGAGTGAAATAGTACCTGAAACCGCGTGCCTACAAGCGGTGGGAGCAGTCTTTGACTGTGACCGCGTGCTTTTTGCATAACGAGCCGGCGAGTTACTCGTCTGCGGCAAGGTTAAGCGATGAGCGGAGCCGTAGCGAAAGCGAGTCCTAACAGGGCGACATAGTCGTAGGCGGTATACCCGAAACTGAGCGAGCTACCCATGGGCAGGCTGAAGCGGGGGTAAGACCTCGTGGAGGGCCGAACCGACCTAGGTTGAAAACTGGGCGGATGACCTGTGGGTCGGAGTGAAAGGCTAATCAAGCTCAGTGATATCTGGTTCTCTCCGAAATATATTTAGGTATAGCCTCAGATAAATTGCGTGGTGGCCGTAGAGCACTGTTTGGACTAGGGGCCCTACCAGGTTACCGACTTCAGGCAAACTCCGAAGACCATCACGTTTACTCTGGGAGTCAGTTGCTGGGGGATAAACTTCAGCGTCGAAAGGGAAACAGCCCAGACCGCCAGCTAAGGTCCCTAAGTACTAGCTAAGTGGGAAACGATGTCCGAGTGCATAGACAACCAGAAGGTTGGCTTAGAGGCAGCCATCCTTGAAAGAGTGCGTAACAGCTCACTGGTCAAGTGTTCGGGCGCGGACAATGTAACGGGGCTCAAGCTAGTCACCGAAGCTGCGGGTGTGTGAGGCCTTCGGGCCGATCACGCGGTAGGAGAGCGTTCCCAAGCCGGCAAAGCGGCGGCGTAAGCCAGCCGTGGAGGCTTGGGAAGTGAGAATGCCGGCATAAGTAACGAAAGAAGGGTGAGAATCCCTTCCACCGATTGCCCAAGGATTCCTGAGTAAAGTTCGTCTGCTCAGGGTTAGTCGGGACCTAAGGCGAGGCCGAAAGGCGTAGTCGATGGCCAACAGGTTGATATTCCTGTACCACGTCGCTTCCGTTATCACCGATGGGGGGACGAGGAAGGCTAAGGGAACCCAGGCGATGGTTGTCCTGGGCCAAGCGCGTAGGGGTGGGTCTGTCAAATGCAGACCTGCATAACCTGAGACGTGATGGCAGCTGGCGCTAAGCCGGCGAGTCCCTGACGCCATACCTCCGAGAAAAGCCTCTAGGGAGGAAGCGCGTGCCCGTACCAAAACCGACACAGGTGGGCAAGTAGAGAATACTAAGGTGATCGAGATAACCCTCGTTAAGGAACTCGGCAAAATCGCCCCGTAACTTCGGGATAAGGGGCGCCCCGGTAGGGTGTAGTCACTTGCTGACGAAGCCCGATGGGGCCGCAGTGAATAGGCTGAAGCGACTGTTTACCAAAAACACAGGTCTCTGCTAAGTCGTAAGACGACGTATAGGGGCTGACGCCTGCCCGGTGCCGGAAGGTTACGTGGAGGTGTTAGGGGTTTACCCCGAAGCACTGAAACTAAGCCCCGGTAAACGGCGGCCGTAACTATAACGGTCCTAAGGTAGCGAAATTCCTTGTCGGGTAAGTTCCGACCTGCACGAATGGCGTAACGACTTGAACGCTGTCTCAACGAGGGGCTCGGTGAAATTGCAGTCTCGGTGAAGATGCCGAGTACCCGCGGCTAGACGGAAAGACCCCGTGAACCTTTACTACAACCTGGTATTGGCATTCGATGCATTTCGCTCAGGATAGGTGGGAGGCTTTGAAGCGCCGGTTGCGGCTGGCGTGGAGCCAACCTTTAGATACCACCCTTGGTGTATTGGATGTCTAACAGCACTCCGTGAATCCGGGTGCTGAACAGTTCCAGGCGGGTAGTTTGACTGGGGCGGTCGCCTCCCAAAATGTAACGGAGGCGCACAAAGGTTCCCTCAGTACGGTTGGAAATCGTACGTAGAGCGCAAAGGTAGCAAGGGAGCTTGACTGCGAGACCGACAGGTCGAGCAGGTGCGAAAGCAGGTCTTAGTGATCCGGCGGTAGCAAGTGGAAGTGCCGTCGCTCAACGGATAAAAGGTACTCCGGGGATAACAGGCTTATCGGGCCCAAGAGTCCACATCGACGGCCCGGTTTGGCACCTCGATGTCGGCTCGTCGCATCCTGGGGCTGAAGTAGGTCCCAAGGGTTGGGCTGTTCGCCCATTAAAGCGGTACGCGAGCTGGGTTCAGAACGTCGTGAGACAGTTCGGTCCCTATCTGCCGTGGGCGTTGGAGAGTTGAGAGGATTCGTCCCTAGTACGAGAGGACCGGGATGAACGCACCTCTGGTGTATCTGTTGTCCTGCCAAGGGCATAGCAGGTTAGCTACGTGCGGATCGGATAACCGCTGAAAGCATCTAAGCGGGAAGCCGGCCTCAAGATGAGCTCTCCCATCCCCTTGAGGGAGTAAGACCCCTGGTAGACCACCAGGTTGATAGGCCAGATCTGGAAGGGCGGTGACGCCTGTAGGAGACTGGTACTAATGGGTCGAGGGCTTGACGGATTATTTGATCTTTCTGGTGGTACCCGTGTGGCGCTGTGTAGTTTTGAAGGACCGGAGTGGTCTCTCGAGATTTTCCGGTGGCTTTGGCGAGGGGGAAACACCTCTTCCCATTCCGAACAGAGCAGTTAAGCCCCTCAGCGCCGATGGTACTTGGCCCGCAAGGGCCCGGGAGAGTAGGACGCCGCCGGTTTTTTTATGCAGCAGTCGAGCCGCCCTCGGGCGGCTCGACGCGCTTCTGCCAGTGGTGGCCTACCGGGATGGCGCCGCAGGCTCGCGTGATACGAGCGTCGACAGCGGGACCTTCAAGATCAGACACTCAACGAGAGCATCAAGAGACGTGCGCGCCACGGCGCGTCTCGCCGGACGTCGCCCTGGCGAACGCCCGCATCGTGGCCGGCGCGGTGCGGTGCGGCTGCCGGCTGGCTACGGGCGAGAGGCAGACCTGGGTCGGCCTGGGAAGCGAGCCGCCGCGACGGCGCTCCGGCGCCTGCCACGCGGCCTGAAGCCGCTCCCGGTGCGGATGCTGCACGGCGGCGGTCTCCTGGTCGACCTCCCAGTCGACGTCGTTGTCGTTCTCGACGATCAGGAGCGTGCGGGCCGCGGAGAGCATCGCCCGGGAGCGGCGAGCAAGGTCTGTTTGAAGAGCGGAAGCGAACATGTGTGCGACTGTACGGATGGGTGCGGACGGAACGCGCGTTCGGTTGCGTGTGAGGGCGCGCAAGCGCGTAAGATCCGCATCGTGAAGCCATTTCTCGGCCTCGCCACGTGCAACGAGAATTGCATCGACCTCCGTGTTCGCCCGGCGGGCGGCTCCGCGAGGCAGGTCGCGCCGGCGCCATCGCGTAATTGGAGGGCACGATGACTGTTAGGCTTGCCGCACCCCACGGGCAGTCGAACGGCGCGCGTCGTGGGGCCAGGGGCGCAGAGAAGATGGAGAAGTTCGTTATCGAAGGCGGCGCTCCCCTGTCGGGCACGCTCGCTCCCGCCGGCAACAAGAACGGCGCTCTTCCGATCCTTGCGTGCTGCCTGCTGACCTCCGATGAGGTCCGGGTCGGCAACGTGCCGAGGATCCGCGACGTGGACGCGATGCTCGCGATCCTCGAGGAGATCGGCGTCGATGTCGCCTGGACCGGCGCCAACGAGGTGACGCTCTGCGCGGCCGGCGCCGGTGACCGCGTCTCGCTCGACCCGGAGCTGGCCGAGCAGATCCGCGCGTCGTTCCTGCTGGCCGGCCCGCTGCTGGCGCGCTTTCGCCGTGCCGTGATGCCTCCCCCCGGCGGCGACGTGATCGGCCGCCGCCGCCTGGACCCGCATCTGGACGCCTTCCGGGCGATGGGGGCGCAGACCACCAGCGGCCGCGACATCGTGCTCGAAGCTCCCGGCGGTCTGCGGCCGAGTGACGTCTTCATGGACGAGCCGTCGGTGATGGCGACCGAGAACGCGCTGATGGCCGCCGCGCTCACCCCGGGCGCGACCGTGATCCGCAACGCCGCCTGCGAGCCGCACGTCCAGGATCTCGCGCGGATGCTCGTGAAGATGGGCGCCGACGTCCAGGGAATCGGCTCCAACCTGATCACCGTCGAGGGCGCCCAGAGCCTGCACGGCTGCTTCCACGAGGTCGCGCCGGACCACATCGAGATCGGGAGCTTCATCGCGCTTGCCGGCGTAACGGGCGGTGAGCTGCGGATAGCCGGCACGGTGCCCGACGACCTGCGCATGATTCGGCTGGTCTTCGAGCGGATCGGCCTGCGGACCGAGCTGGACGGCAACGACGTGCTCGTGCCGGGTGGCCAGAAGCTCGTGGCCCAAGCGGACGTCGGCGAGTACAAGAGCAAGATCCAAGACGGCCCGTGGCCCGCCTTCCCGGCCGACCTGACCTCCATCGCCGTCGCGCTGGCGACGCAGGCGGAGGGCTCGATCCTCGTGCACGAGTGGATGTTCGAGAACCGCCTGATCTTCACCGACAAGCTGATCCTGATGGGCGCCGACATCGTCATGTGCGACCCGCACCGGGCGATCGTCACAGGCCCCCGCAGGCTGCGCGGCGCGCGCGTCGAGTCGCCGGACATCCGTGCCGGCATGGCGATGCTGCTCGCGGCGCTCTGCGCCGACGGCCAGAGCGAGATCGGAAACGTGCGGCAGATCGACCGGGGCTACGAGCGGATCGACGAGCGTTTGCGCGAGCTCGGCGCGCGCATCGAGCGTGTGGCGACCGAGCCCGAGGAGCACCGCGTCTGATCAACGGTCGCCGCTGTCTGCCGGCGCCCGCGGGCCGGGACGCAGGCGCGGCGATGGATAGGCTCTGCCCGCAGTGATTCATCCGATTCCAAGCGGCACGAGAGACGTGCTCCCCGACGAGATGCGCGAGCTGCGCCAGATCAGCGACGCGCTGCGCGCCGGGTTCGAAGACCACGGCTACGGCGAGGTGTACACGCCCGCGCTGGAGTACGAGGAGGTGCTCGCGCGCGCCGACATGGCTGAGGCCGCGCCCGCCTACCGCACCTACGACGAGGCCGGCGCGATGCTCGCGCTGCGCTCCGACATGACGGTCCCGATCGCCCGCGTGGTCTCCACCCGCTATCCCGACTCGGAGCTGCCGCTGCGCTTCTGCTACCTGGCGCACTGCTACCGGCGGGTGCGCCCGCAGCGCGGACAGCCCCGCGAGCTGCTGCAGGCCGGCATCGAGCTGATCGGGGCGCCCGCCCCCGAGGGCACGATCGAGGCGCTGACGGTGCTCTGTCGCACGCTGGAGCGCGCCGGCCTGAAGGACTTCCGCGTCGGGCTGGGCGACGCCTCGCTGTACGGCACCCTGATGGAGGGACTCGGGGTGGCCGGCGCGCTCCGCGAGGCCCTCATCGACGCGCTCGCACGCCGCGACTTCGTCACGCTCGAGCGCACGCTGGGCGAAGCGGATCTGCCCGCCGACGCCCGTGCGGTGCTGCTGGAGGTGCCGCAGATGCGCGGCGGCGCCGAGGTGCTCGACCACGCTCCCGGACCGGTGGCCGACGCGGTCGCCGGCATGCGCGAGGTCGGTGAGGGCCTGCCGTCGGACGTCTCCGCACGCGTGATCTTCGACCTCGGTCTCGTGCGCAGCATCGGCTACTACACGGGCGCCGTCTTCGAGGTCTACGACCCGGCGCTCGGGACGCCGCTCGGCGGCGGCGGCCGCTACGACGAGCTGCTCGGGCGCTTCGGCCGGGAGCTGCCGGCAGTCGGCTTCGCGCTCGGCGTCGAAGCGCTACACATCGCGCTCGCCGGCGAGGAGCGCGGCACGGGAGCGATGCTGGAATGAGCATGCAGTCGGAGCCCGGCAGGCTGATGATCGCGGTTCCGCGCGGCGCGCTGCTGACCGAGACGCTCGACGTGCTCGACAGCCTCGGCCTGGACACGGCGGAGATGCGCGAGAACGACCGCAAGCTGCTGTTCGAGCGGATCGGCGCTCTGCACGGCTGCGACGGGATCGCGACCGAGATCGGCGCGATCACGATGCGTCCCTCCGACGTTCCCACCTACGTGGAGGCAGGCGCCGCCGACCTGGGCGTGACGGGCAAGGACGTGCTGCTGGAGCAGGTCGGCTTCGACGGCGCCGCCGGCGGACGAGAGGTCTACGAGCTGCTCGACCTCGGCTTCGGTGGCTGCACGATGGTGCTGGCAACCAAGGCCGGCGAGAGCCGGGCGGGCGAGAACCCGGCGGCGGAGGCGCTGCGACGGCTGGGCGTGATGAGGATCGCGACGAAGTACCCGCGCATCGCGCTTGCGCACATGGAGCAGACCGGCAGGCAGGCCGAGATCGTCGAGGTGAAGGGGTCCGTCGAGCTGGCGCCGCTGACCGGGCTGGCGGAGGCGATCGTCGATCTGACCGCCACGGGCACGACGCTGCGCGAGAACGGGCTGGTCGTCAGAGAGGAGATCGTGCACTGCACCGCGCGCCTGATCGCCAACCCGGTCGCCCACAAGCTGAAGGCCGCCGCGATCCAGGACGTGATGGGAGCGCTGCGTGCAGGTTGAGCGCATCCCGCAGGCGAAGGCGCAGCAGCTCGGGCCGGCGGCGGTGGCCACGCAGGTCCGCTCGCTGATTCCCGGCGTCGAGTCGGTCGGCGACCAGGTGCGCCAGATCATCGCCGAGGTGCAACGCGATGGCGACGCGGCGGTGCTGGCGATGACCAGTCGCCTCGACCTCGACGGCGCGCCGCCTCGCCCGCTGCTGGTGGAGCCCGCTCAGCTCGACGAGGCGATCAAGTCGATGAGCCGTGAGGTGATCGCCGGCCTGCAGGTGAGCATCACCAACGTCGCCGAGGTCGCGAGCGCGGTCGGCGGCACGGATTCGAGCACGCGCCTGCAGCAGGGCCACTCGGTGACGCTGCGCGAGCTGCCCGTCGACAGCGCCGCCGTCTACGTCCCCGGAGGGCGGGCTCCATATCCGAGCACCGCCGTGATGGGCGTGGTGACCGCGCGCGCCGCCGGCGTGCTCGACGTCTGCGTCTGCTCGCCGCCGGGCCCAAGCGGCGAGATCGATCCGGTCGTGCTCGGCGCCTGCCGGCTGCTGGGCGTCCAGCGCGTCTACCGGATGGGGGGCGCGCAGGCGGTCGCGGCGCTGGCCTGCGGCACCGAGACGGTGCCGCGCGCGGACGTGATCGTCGGGCCGGGCAACCTCTACGTGCAGGAGGCTAAGCGCCAGCTCTCCGACCGCGTCGGCATCGACTCGATCGCGGGCCCCAGCGATCTCGTCGTCGCCTTCGGCGCCGACGCCGACCTGCGGCTGGTCGCCCTCGACCTGCTGGCCCAGGCTGAGCACGGCCAGGGCAGCCTCGTGGTGGCCGTCTGCCCGCACGAGCAGGTGCTCGACGAGCTGGAAGTGCAGCTCAGTCGTCTCGGCGAAGGGCACGCAGGGATCGAGCAGGCGGCGTTCGCGGCGGTGTGTAGCATGGACGCCGCGGGCGCCGTGGCGATAGCCGACGCGATCGCCCCCGAGCACCTGGAGCTGATCGGGTCCGAAGTCGAGGCGCTGGCGCCCGCCGTCAGGCACGCCGGCTGCCTGTTCGTCGGGGCGGGGTCTGCGACCGCGTTCGGCGACTACGTCGCCGGCTCAAACCACATCCTGCCGACCGGAGGCGCCGCGCGCTTCTCCTCGGTGCTGGGCCCCGGCACCTTTCGCCGCCGCATGGCGGAGGTGAGGATCGACGAGCAGCCGGCGCGGATGCTGGCCGCCGCCGGGGCGCCGATCGCCAGGACGGAGGGCTTCGAGCTGCACGCCCTCTCGATGGAGGCACGCGCGCAGCAGGACGGTGGGGAGTCGCCCGCGGATGCGCCCGGAGCCGCGATCGGCGAGAATCCATCCTGATGCAACGCACCGCGACGATCGCGCGCAAGACTGGCGAGACCGACGTTGCGCTCACCCTCGGGCTCGACGGCTCCGGGCAGGGAGCGCGCAGCACGGGCGTGGGCTTCTTCGACCACATGCTCGACCTGCTGGCGCGCCACGGCGGCCTGGACCTGGAGGTGCAGGTCATCGGCGACCTGCAGACAGGCGCCCACCACACCGTCGAGGATACCGCGATCGCGCTTGGGCAGGCGCTCGACGCCGCGCTCGGCGACCGCGCCCGGATCGTCCGCTACGGCTCCGCCCTGATCCCGATGGATGAGGCGCGCGCGAGCTGCGCGATCGACATCTCCGGCCGCCCGTTCACGCTGTTCGAAGCGCAGCTTCCGCCCGGCAGCACCGGCGGCTTC
The DNA here is from genome assembly GCA_027315115.1 of Solirubrobacterales bacterium. Lineage (GTDB taxonomy): Bacteria > Actinomycetota > Thermoleophilia > Solirubrobacterales > Solirubrobacteraceae > Palsa-744. Next base: position 9,301 of record DAHUYQ010000036.1, read on the forward strand.
GAGCACGAGCTGGCAGAGGAGTTCCTGCGCGCGCTGGCCAACGCCGCGAAGATCACCCTGCACGTGCAGATCCAGACGGGCAGCAACGCGCATCACATGATCGAGGCGGCCTTCAAGGCGCTTGCGCGCGCGCTGCGAGCCGCCGTGGCGATCGACCCGACCGAGACGGGCGTGCCCAGCACCAAGGGCACGCTGACGGCGTGAGCGCGGCGAGCCCCTCCGGGGCGCCACCGACGACGCACGGCGGCGTGCGCCCGCGCATCGCCGTGATCGACTACGGGATGGGCAACCGCCGCTCGGTCGAAAAGGCGTTGCAGCGCGTGGGCGCGGAGGCATTCGTCTCGCGCGATCCGCGCCGGCTGCAAGGCGCCGACGGCCTGCTGCTGCCCGGCGTCGGCGCCTTTCCGGCCGCGATGGAGGTGATCGAGCAGCTCGGTCTGGACTCGTTGCTGCGGGAGCGCGCGCAGGCGGGCATGCCGATCTTCGGGAGCTGCATGGGGATGCAGCTCCTGTTCGAGGGCTCGCAGGAGCACGGCGGAGCCGCCGGTCTGGGCCTGCTGGGCGGAGAGGTGCGCCGCCTTGACGCTCACGGCCAGAAGCTGCCTCACATCGGCTGGAGCGAGGTCACCCGCGTGCGCGACTCGGAGATCTGGCGGGATCTGCCGCCGCGGATCCACCTCTACCACGTGCACAGCTACGTTCCACACCCAAGCGATCCGCAGACCGTGATCGCCACCGCGCAGTACGGCGAGACCTTTGCGGCCGTCGTCGGCCAGGGCAACGTCTACGGCGCCCAGTCGCACCCGGAGAAGTCCTCCACGCACGGGCTGCGCCTGCTCGCCAACTTCGTGTCGATCTGCGCCCAGCGCACCGGCCGCCAGGCGGCCGCGGCCTGATGATCCTCTACCCGGCCATCGACATCCTCGGCGGCAAGGCCGTGCGTCTGACCAAGGGCGACTTCGACGCCAAGAAGGTCTACGAGGAGGACCCGCTGGCGGCCGCCGCGGCCTGGGTGGCAGACGGGGCCGACCATCTCCACGTCGTGGATCTCGACGGCGCCAAGGATGGCGGGCCGCGGAACCTGGAGAACCTGCGCCGGATCGCAAGCGAGCTGGAGGTGCCGGTCCAATACGGCGGGGGCCTGCGAACGCTGCAGGCTGTGGAGGGTGCCCTGGACGCGGGCGCGAGCCGCGCGATCATCGGCACGGCCGCCTTCGCCGACCCGCGGCTGCTGGACGACGCGATCGCGCGCTGGCCCGGCCAGATCGCCGTCTCGGTGGACGTGCGCGGGGGGGAGGTCGCCACCGCCGGCTGGACGCAGACCACCGGCAAGAGCGCCCTGGAGGTGATCGGCGAGCTGGCCGCGCGCGGCGCGCGGGACCTCGTGTACACCGACGTGGACAGGGACGGGATGCTGGAAGGACCGAACCTGGAGAGCTTCGCCGCGCTGCTGGCCGGCGCCCGGGGCGCGCGCCTAATCTACTCCGGCGGGATCGGCCAGCTCGCCGACCTGGAGGCCCTGGCGAGCCTGGAGGCTCCGGCGTTGGAGGGCGTGATCGTGGGCAAGGCGCTGTACGAGCGCCGCTTCACCGTCGCGCAGGCGCTGACAGTTTTTGAGGGGCCGCCTTTGAGGGCGGCCTGAGCGGGGTCGCGCGCGCTACCGTTTGCGCGTGCATCTGAAGCGTGTGATCCCCTGCTTGGACGTCGACGGCGGCCGCGTGGTCAAGGGCGTCGAATTCCTGGACATCAAAGACGCCGGCGATCCGGTCGAGCTTGCCGCTCACTACGACCGCGAGGGCGCCGACGAGCTCGTCTTCCTGGACATCACCGCGACCCACGAGCGGCGCGAGACGATCGTCGAGCTTGCCCGCCGCACCGCGGATGAGGTGTTCGTGCCATTCACGATCGGCGGCGGCATCCGCTCCGTCGGCGACGCCCAGGCGGTGCTCGACGCCGGCGCGGACAAGGTCTCAGTGAACTCGGCGGCGCTGGCGCGCCCCGAGCTGATCGACGAGATGGCCAAGGTGTTCGGCTCGCAGTGCGTGGTGCTGGCGATCGACGCCAAGGCCGAGCCCGGCGGGGGCTGGCACGCCTACGTGGCCGGCGGCCGCAGGCGCAGCGGCCGTGACGCGCTCGCCTGGGCGCGCGAGGCGGTGGAGCGCGGCGCGGGGGAGATCCTGCTGACGAGCATGGACCGCGACGGCACGAGCGACGGATACGACCTCGAGCTGACCAGCGCCGTCGCGGAGGCCGTGAGCGTCCCGGTGATCGCCTCCGGTGGCGCCGGCGAGCTCTCGCACCTCGTGGACGCCGCTCAGGCGGGCGCCGACGCGGTGCTCTGCGCATCGATCTTCCACTACGGCACCTACACGATCTCGGAGGCCAAGGACTGCCTGGCGAGCGCCGGCATCCCGGTGCGCCCCGTTTGATGGAGAGACCACCCGCTCCGCAGACTCCGACCGCGCCACCTGCCCCGCGTGCCGCGGGCGCGGCGGCGCTCACAGGGCTGCGCGACCTTCCCGGCGGCCCGCAGGTCCTGCAGCTCGCCGCGGTGCGCGACGACGTCGAGCTGGTCGGCGGCGCCGTCAGGGACCTGCTGCTCGGTCGCGTGCCCCGCGAGATCGACCTTGTGCTCGACGGCTCCACGCCGTCGTTCCCGGACGCGGCCGTGCTCTTCGCCCGCGACCTGGCGCCGCTGCTTGCGGCCGACGGCGGGCCGCCGCCGCAGGTCAGCGTCCACGAGCGCTTCGGGACCGCTGCGGTGCGCTGGAGCGGCGGTCGCGTGGACATCGCCGCGCGACGCACCGAGCGGTATCCGCAGCCGGGCGCGTTGCCGCAGGTGAGCCCCGGCGACCACGAGCAGGACCTGCGCCGCCGCGACTTCACCGTCAACGCGATCGCGGTTGCGCTCGGCGGCTCGGCGCCCGGCGCGATGCGCTTCGCGCCAAAGGCGATCGAGGACCTGCGCGCCGGCCGGCTGCGGGTTCTGCACGAGGGCAGCTTCCGCGACGATCCCACCCGCCTGCTGCGCCTGGGCCGCTACGCCGCCCGGCTGGGCTTCGAGGTCGAGCCGCAGACGGCCGAGCTTGCCCGCCGCGCGCTCGCCGAGGGTGCGATGAGCACCGTCTCGGCGGCCAGAGTGGGCGCCGAGCTGCGGCTCGCGCTGCGTGAAGCGGATCTGCTCGCGGCGCTCGGGGGGCTCGCGGCGCTTGGCGTGCTGGAGGCGCTGGACCCGTCGATGCGCCTGGAGCGCGACCTGCTGGCGGACGCGCTGTGGCTGCTGCCCCCCGACGGTCGCCCCGACCTGCTCGCGCTCGGGTCGCTGCTGTGCGCCGGCGGCGATCGGCGCGCAGGAGGCGATCTGGACCTCCGCGGCGGGGATGGGAGCCCGGCCGGCGATCTGGACGCCCGCGGCGGGGCCCGGAGCCCCGCCGGCGAGGCGCGGCCGGCCAGCCAGGCGCGACTGCTCGGCGCGCTCGACGGCTTCGAGCATCCCGCCGCCGACCGTGCGCCCGTGCTGGAGACGGCGCTGCGCGCCGAGCCGCTCAGCCGGGAGCTGGACGGCGCTCATAGCCCCTCGCGGATCTGGGAGCTCCTGCGAAGCGTCCCGATCGAGGCGGTCGCGCTGGCCGGGGCGCTCGCGTCCCGCGACCAGCGGCCGCAGGTGCGCGGAGCCGTCGAGAGCTGGCTCGGGGATCTGCGCCACGTCCGGCTGCAGATCTCCGGCGAGGATCTGCTGGCTGCGGGCGTCAAAGCCGGCCCCGAGGTCGGAGAGCGGCTGGCCACGGCGTTGCGGGAGCGCCTGGACGGGAAGATCGCGCCCGGCCGCGAGGCCGAGCTGCAGGCGGCGCTGCGATGAGCACGAGCATGGACGAGCACGCCCTTCGACTGGAGCTGGCCGGCGGCGCGCAGGCGCTGTTCACCACCCGCGCGAGCGGCAACCTGTCGCTCTCGGCGGGCGCCGATCACGAGCACGGACTGCAGATGCGCCACCGTCTCTGCGACGAGCTCGGCCTGCAGTGGCTGTGCGCCAGCCCCCAGGTCCACGGCAGCCACGTCCGCGCCGTCGCGCAGCGCACCGAGCGGCGCGGCCGGCCGGTCGCGGAGGCCGCGGACGGGCACGCCACCGCACTGCGCGGCGTGGGCGTGATGGTGCTGGCCGCCGACTGCGTGCCGGTGATCCTGTCCGCCGCCGGGGACGCCGGGGCTGCCGCACGGCCAGCAGGGAGCACGCGAGCCGCGGGAGCCCCCGCAGCCGTGGCGGCTGTGCACGCCGGCTGGCGCGGCATGGCGGCGGGCGTTCTGGAGCAGGGCGTCGCCACGATCTTCGCGCTGGCGCCGGACAGCGAGATCCATGCGGTGATCGGCCCGTGCGCCGGGCCGTGCTGCTATGAGGTCGGCGCCGAGGTGCTGCAGGCCCTGCGCATGCCGGGACCGCCGGCCGGCGCCTCCAAAGCGATGCTGGACCTGCGCGCGGCCGCGCGCGAGCGGCTCGGCGCCGCGGGCGTGGCAGTGGTGCGAGACCTCGACCTCTGCACGATCTGCGATCGGCGACTCTTCTCACATCGCCGTGAAGGCGCGCTGGCCGGACGGCAGGCGGCGGTGGCATGGCTGCCCTGATCACGCCGCTGCACGCGCCGGTGATCCGCGAGCGCCTGGCGCTCGTGCGAGAGCGGATCGCCGCCGCCGCGGCCCGCGCGGGCCGCGATCCCGACGCGGTCCAGCTCCTGGTCGCCACCAAGTACGTGGCCCTGGAGGATCTGCCGGTGCTCGCGCAGGCGGGCGTCACGCTGGTCGGCGAGAACCGCGCCCAGGACCTGGAGGCGAAGGTGAAGGCGCACGGAGAGCTCTTCACGTGGGACTTCATCGGCCAGCTCCAGAGCCGCAAGGTGCGTGCGATCGTGCCCCACGTGCGCCTGATCCACTCGGTCGCCAGTCTCTCGGCGCTGCGCGAGCTGGAGCGTCACAGGGATGCCGCCAAAGCCGACCTGAGGGTGCTGATAGAGGTCAACGTCGCGGGCGAGCAGGGCAAGGCGGGCATCGTCCCGCATGATCTCGACCTCTACCTGGAGCGTTGCCCGGTCCCGGTGCTCGGCCTGATGAGCATGCCGCCGGCCACCGCGGACCCGGACCAGAGCCGCCGCTGGTTCGCCGCGCTGCGCGAGCTGGCGCACGATCGCGATCTGAGGGAGCTCTCGATGGGCACGAGCCAGGACTACGAGGTGGCCGTCGAGGAGGGCGCGAGCATCGTGCGACTCGGCACGAGCGTACTTGGCTAGCATTTGCAGGGAAATTCGCCGTTTGGGCGAACATCGCCCCCTAGAGATGTCCTTTCGAGATTCCTGGCACCGCGCGCTTGTCTACTTCGGCCTCGCCGAGGAATACGACGAGGACGAATACGAGGACGAGTATCCTCCGGAGGAGGAGATCGAGGAGCGCTACCGCGAGCGCCCCAACGTGCGCAGGCTCTCCACTCGCAGACGTCGCGACGAGTTCGACGACATCTTCGCCGAGGAAGGCGGCCGCGCGGAGATGGGCGGCCGCGCTGCGCGCACGACTGTGCTGCGGCCGGTCGGTGGCAGGACCAACGGGGACGTGCGCGTCCATCTGGTGGTGCCCAAGTCGTTCAACGACGCCCAGCAGGTGGCCGACAAGTTCAAGGACTCCATTCCGGTGATCCTCAACCTGCAGGGCACCGAAACCGACCTCTCCAAGCGCCTGATCGACTTCGCCAGCGGTCTCACCTACGCACTGGACGGCGGCATGCAGCGGATCGCCGACAAGGTGTTCATGCTCACGCCGCGCAACGTCGAGATCTCCGCCGAGGAGCGCGCGCGGCTGATCGAAAAGGGCTTCTTCAACCAATCGTAGGCGTGCCGAGCACGCGCGCCGTGTAGCCTGATCCTCCGCATGAAGATAGGTCTGATCGGGGCTGGGAACATGGCGCGCGCGATGGCGCGTGGCTGGGGCGAGCCCGTGCTCTGCGCGGATCCCGTGGCAGGGCGCGCCCGCGAGCTCGCGCGGGAGACCGGCGGCCAGGCGCTGGCCGGCAACGCCGAGGTGGCGCAGCAGGCCGATCTGGTGGTGCTCTGCCACAAGCCGGCGCAGCTCAAGGAGGTGGCGGCGGAAGTCGCGCCTGCCGCCAAAGCGCTCGCCTCGATCCTGGCCGTGACGGACCTGCAGATGCTCAAGCAGGCATACCCCGATCGTCCGGTCTACCGCTTCATCCCCTCGCTTCCGGTGGAGGTCCGTCAGGGCGCTGTCGTGCAGGCCGCCGACGAGCCGCAGGACGCGCAGACGGACGCCGCGGTTCACGATCTCTTCGCCCGCCTGGGCACCGTCGTCACCGTCGAGGACCGCCTCGTGGACGTCGCGATGGGCCTGATGTCCTGCGCGCCCGCCTACGTGGCGCTGATCGCCGAGGCGCAGATCGATGCCGGCGTGCGTCACGGTCTGCGCGCCGACCAGGCCGCGGGCCTGGTGGTGCAGACCCTGGCGGGCACCGCCGAGCTGCTGCGGCAGCGCGAGTACGACACGCTGGCGGTGCGTCGCGAGGTCACCTCGCCCGGAGGCGTGACCGCGCGCGGGCTGGCGGCGCTGGAGCGCTCCGGGCTGCGCACCGCCTTCGACGACGCGCTGGACGCTGTGCTGGGAGGCACACGGTGATGCAGACACTCGTGATCGCGAGCGTGAGAGCGGAAATCGCGAACTACCTCTCCACGCTGATCGACGTCTACATGCTGCTGATCATCCTCTACATCGTCGTCCAGCTCCTGTTCGCGTTCGGGGTGCGGCCGCCCTACTCGCGCTGGAGCGACGCGATCCTGACCTTCCTGCGCGACGTCTGCGAGCCGTTCCTGCGCATCTTCAGGCGCATAATCCCGCGCGTCGGTCCCTTCGACTTCAGCCCCGTGATCGCGATCCTCGTGCTCCAACTGATCAACAGCATCGTGGTCCAGGGCGCGATCCACGGTTGAGACTCGCCGCTCGCCGTCCGGGCGCCGCGAGCCGGCCGCACTCGCGAGGTCGCAGCCAGATCCTCTACTGGGGGCGTGCCGCGGTCGTCGTCGTGCTGGTGCTGGTGATCGACCGGCTGACCAAGCAGGCCGTCGAATCCTCGATCCACCCGGGTGAAGAACGCTCCTTCCTGCCGGGCGTGCAGCTCGTGCACACCCACAACAACGGGGTCGCCTTCGGGCTGCTCGGCGGCTCGCACGTCTATCTGACTGTCGCCCTCGCCGTGGCGGTGGTGCTCGCGCTGGTCTTCTTCGCCTGGCGCCTGGACAGAAGGCCCGCCCGCTCACCGACATGGCTGCCGATCGGGATGATCCTGGGCGGCGCGCTGGGCAACATGATCGACCGCCTGCGCCTGGGGGCGGTGACCGACTTCATCAAGCTGCCGCTGGGATGGCCGCCGTTCAACCTTGCCGACGCCTCGATCACGATCGGCGTGGTCGTGCTCGCGCTGCTGGCCAGCCGGGCCGAGCAGCACGGCGAGCGGCAGGGCGGGGAGCCGCGGTAGGACAGGTGGCTCCCGCCAGCGACAAGCCGCGTGCTGAGAGCCAGGTGACCGGCGCTCCGGCGCTGAAGGTCCGCTTCGAGGACGAGCACCTGCTCGTGGTGGACAAGCCCGCCGGCATGGTCGTGCACCCGGCGCGCGGGCACAGCGAGGGGACGCTCGCGCAGCTTCTGGCCGGGGTGGGAGCCGGCGGCGAGCAGCAGCGGGCGGGGATCGTGCACCGTCTCGACAGAGACACATCCGGCCTGCTGGTCGTGGCCAAGAGCGAGCAGGCGCACGCGCGCCTGCAGGCGGCGCTGGCGGCGCGCGAGATCAAGCGGGAATACCTTGCGCTGGTGGAGGGCCGGCCCCCGTCGCGCACCGGCACGATCGAAGCCCCAGTCGGCCGCGATCCGCGCGTGCGCACGCGGATGGCGGTCGGCGGACAGTTTCCACGCCAGGCCGTCACGCACTTCACGCTGGAGCGCGAGCTGCCCGCCAGCTCGCTTCTGCGGCTGCGGTTGGAGACGGGCAGGACCCATCAGATCAGGGTTCACATGCAGGCGATCGGGCATCCCGTCTGCGGCGATCCCGACTACGGCAGGCCCGGCCTGTACGGCCTGAAACGCCAGTTCCTGCACGCCACGGCGCTCGCTTTCGAGCATCCGGTCACCGGCGAGCCGATTGAGGTCTCCTCGCCGCTGCCGGAGGACCTTCGGTTGGCTCTGGCGGCCGCCGAACGGCTATCCTGAGACGTTCAAAACGCAAACGACCTGGCATCGTCCGCACGGGCCCTGCCCAGAGTCGCGCCGACGCGCGCACTGGGTCCCGAAATCGAGATGCCAGCAATGTCCAGGCAAGAGCAAAAAGGGAGCATCACGTGGCAGAGGTAGGAATCGAAAAGCTGCTGGAGGCCGGCGTTCACTTCGGTCACCAGACGCGCCGCTGGAACCCGAAGATGCGCCGCTTCATCCATGGCGAGCGGGACGGCATCTACATCATCGACCTTCTCAAGACGGCCGTCCTGCTGGCACAGGCGCAGCAGTTCGCCTCCGAGGTCGCCCGCCGCGGCGGAACGGTCCTCTTCGTGGGCACCAAGAAGCAGGCGCGGGACGCGATCGCGGAGGTCGCCCAGGCGTCCGGCATGCCCTACGTCAACCACCGGTGGCTCGGCGGGCTGCTGACGAACTTCCAGACCATGGCGCAGCGCATCCGCCGCCTGCACGATCTCGAACGCTACGAGACCGAGGGCCAGCTCGCGCTGCTGCCCACCCGTGAGCGGATGGCGGCGCAGGCCGATCTGGCCAAGCTGCGCGCCAACCTCGGCGGCGTCAAGGACATGCAGCGCGTGCCGGACGCCGTGTTCGTGATCGACCTGAAGACCGAGGCGATAGCGGTGCGCGAAGCGCAGCGTCTGCGCATCCCGATCGTCGGCCTGGTCGACACCAACTGCGACCCCGACGGCGTCGATTACGTGATCCCGGGCAACGACGACGCGATCCGCTCCTGCGCGCTGATCACCAAGGCGATCGGCGACGTGGTTGCCGAAAGCCACGCCGTCTTCCGCGCCCAGGAGGAACGCGCCCGTCAGGAAGCCGAAGAGCAGGCAAAGCGCGAGGCCGACGCGCGCGCAAAGCGCCAGGCGGAAGAGCAGGCAAAGCGCGAGGCCGAAGAGCAGGAGAAGCGCGAGCAGACCCAGCGCGAAGAAGCGGAGGCCGCCTTCGCGGCCCACAAGGCGGCGCAGGCCGCCGCCGCCGCCGCGCAGGCCGGTGGGGGCGGAGAGGGAGCTGCCGCTGGGCAGACCGCTGCGCCCGCAGGCTCGCGGCAGCCGGCGGCCCCGGCTCCGGCTCCGGCTGCGACCCCGGCGCCCGCGGCGGAGCCCGCAACCCCGGCGCAGCAGGCGCCTGCTGCCGAGCAGGCGCCCGCGGCGCCCGAGACCGGCGCGAGCGCGGCGAAGCCCGCCGCGGCCGCCCCGGCGGAGCCCGCGGCGGCCGATGGCGCCGCCGAGGGCCAGCAGGGCCAGCAGGGAGAGGCACAGCAGACCGAGACCGCCGAGGAGGCCAGCGCATGAGCACCGTCGAGATCCAGGCAAAGGACGTCAAGGCGCTCCGCGATCGCACTGGCGCCGGCATGATGGACTGCAAGAAGGCGCTGACCGAATCCGCCGGAGACATCGAGAAGGCGATCGAGATCCTGCGCGTCAAGCAGGGCAAGAAGATCCAGGATCTCGGTGAGCGCACCGCCACCGAGGGCACGATCCAGTCCTACATCCATGCCGGCGCGAAGGTAGGCGTGCTGATCGAGGTCGACTGCAACACCGACTTCGTGGCGAGCAACGACGAGTTCGTGGCCTTCGCCAAGGATGTGGCGATGCAGATCGCGGCCAGTCCGACGGTCTCCTACATCAGCCGTGACGACGTGCCGGAGGAGCAGAAGGCCGCCGAGTCGCGCGTCTACGAGCAGGAGGCCGCCGACAAGCCGGAGAACGTGCGCGAGAAGATCGTCAGCGGCAAGCTCGACGCCTGGTTGAAGGGCATCGTGCTGCTCGAGCAGGAGATGCACCATCCCAAGTTCGAGGGCAAGACCGTCCAGCAACTGCGCGACGAGCTCACAGCGAAGACCGGCGAGAACGTCGTCATACGCCGTTTCGTGCGCTTCGCCGTGGGTCAGTAGGCCACGCCACAGCCACCCGGCGCCGTTCTCCTCGGCAGGCGCATTCTGCGCATCGGCATCCGCCGGCGCCGGGCTCTGTGTGTCGTTTGAGGGAAACGCCGGTGCCGACCTCCGGCTCCAAACAGCTCCATTTCTAGGTAGTTACCCGTGATCGAGCGCGGGATTTGCCGCCGACTCTGCATGCCAGCGCGAGATTCACTCGCAAATTCGAGTTTTAGAGTTAGCATCGTGTTGGCCTCGCGGGGGCGCAGAAGCGCAATCAAGCGAGTCGTGGTCTCGCCGTATGAGCACATCGCATCTACATGCAGAGATCGGGCGAATAGGGCAGGGCAGGCGGGGGATGCTCGAGGTGATGGGCTCCCTGGTGCCACCCGGCCTGCGGCGGCGCGTGCTGCGCCGCGCGGCCGCCGGCGCGCTGGCGCAGGAGCGCCAGCGCCTGGCCGCCGAGGTGCACGATCTGGTGATGCAGGATCTGCTCGTCGCGGTGGCGAGCGCGCGCACGCTGCTCGACGATCCGGAGCTGGCGCCTGAGGCCAGCTCGATGGTGATCGCCGGCGAGCGGGCACTCGCGGCCGCTCGCGACATCGTCGGCGATCTGACCGCGCGCGACGTGGAGCCGCTGGCACAGGCGATCGAGGCCAGCGTGCGGGCGGCGGCCAGGCGCGCGCATCTGCGCTTCGACGCGCTGGGTGTTCCCGCGGGCGCGCGGACGGACGCCGCCACCTGCGACGCGCTCGTGCACATCGGGCGGGAGGCCGTGACCAACGGGGTCAGGCATGGCGGGGCCAGTGCGATCGAGGTGCTGCTGGAGCACGAGGACGAGTGGCGCCTGAGCGTCAGCGACGACGGGCGTGGCTTCGAGCCCGAGATGGCGCCGCGGGGCTTCGGCCTGAGCAGCATGAGGCAGATGGCCGTCGAGCTCGGCGGGTCGCTGGACGTGCGCAGCGCGCCGGGTCGCGGTACGACCGTGGAGGCGGTGCTCCCGTGAGCCACGAGCCCACGATCCTGGTTGCCGACGACCATCCGGTGATCAGGCTGGGAGTGAGGCTGGCGCTCGCTCGCGGCGGCTTCCGCGTGGTGGCCGAGGCATCCAGCGGCGCCGGCGCGGTGGAGGCGGCGGTCCGTGAGCGCCCCGAAGTGTGTCTGCTCGACGTCTACATGCCGGGCGGAGGCGTCAACGCGGCGCAACAGATCGCCGAGGCGTTGAGCGGGACCGCGATAGTGATGCTCACCGTTTCCGACAGCACCGAAGACGTGCTTGCGGCACTGCGCGCCGGGGCATCGGGCTATCTGCTCAAGGACACGAGCCCCGACCGGTTGCCGGCTGCGCTGTGCGGCGTGCTGAAGGGGGAGGCGGCGCTGCCGCGCCCGCTGGTGGCGCGCGTGCTGCGCGAGTTTCGAGACGAGGCGCAGAGCCGGCGAATCCGCGTCGGCGAGGTGGAGCTGACCCCGCGCGAGTCGGAGATCATGCGCATGCTGGGCTCCGGCATGAGCACGCTGGAGATCGGCTCCACGCTCGCGCTGTCTCCGATCACGGTGCGACGCCACATCTCCACGGGCGTGTCCAAGCTCGGCGCCAGTGACCGGCGCGCCGCGATCAGAGCGATGAGGCCGCTCGCCGAAGCGAGGTGATCCGCGCGAGAGCGGATGGGCACGGGCGCCGGCTCATCCCTCAGGCGAGCCCGCCGCGGACGGCGCGGACCGCCGCCTCCACGCGGCTGCGCACGCCGAGCTTCTCCAGGATGTTGGTTACGTAGTGCTTGACCGTGTGGGGGCTGATCGAGAGCGCATGCCCGATCTGCGCGTTGTCCGCTCCCACCACTATCAGCCGCAGGACCTCCAGCTCGCGAGCGGTCAGCGAGCGCAGCGCCCGCACGATCTCCTCATCGGGTCGCGCGTTGGCGCGCACATGCCCCACGAGCGCGCTCATCGCCGCCGCGGAGAGCACGGCGCTGCCGCTTGCCGCCTGCCTGATTCCGCCGGCAAGCTCCTCGGGCGCCATGTCCTTGCCGAGATGCCCCCCGGCGCCGGCGGCGAGCGCCTCCACGGCGTCTTCTCCCTTCGCGAATGCCGTCACGACCACTATCTGCAGCCCGGGATTGTCGGAGAGGATCTCCCGTATCGCATCGGCCCCCGAGAGGCCAGGCATGTTCAGTCCCAGCACGACCACGTCGGGCTTGGCTGTGCGTCCCAGACGCGCCACGTCGGAGAACGCGCTCGTTTCGCCGACGACGGCCATGCCGCTGCGTTCCAGGGTCGCGCGCAGACCTTCGCGGAAGAGGTGGTGATCGTCTGCGATCAGCACCCGAATCGTGGTGTCCTCATCGGGCACGCCTTCACGGTAGTGAAACTCGCGCCGCGGCGCGAGTCACGATTCAGCAGAGTGCGACTCTGTCTCCGTCGCCGACCTGGAGCCGCATCGCGCGCGGCACCGAGAAGTCTCGGAAGACCTTCGCGTCGCGGCCGACGACGCTGGCGACCAGCCGCCTGCCCACGTGCAGGACGCAGGCGCCCGCGAACACGATCGACTGCTCGATCTCTGCGCCCTCCAGCCGCACGCCCTCGCCGATCGATGTGTGCGGCCCGACGTAGGAGTCGCGCACCACGGCGCCGGCTCCGATGACCGCCGGGCCGTAGATCACGCTCGAGCCCACCGTCGCGCTCGCGTCGATCTGCACGCGACCCTCGATCCGGTTGCCCCGCCGCCTGTCGGGCCGTATGTCGGTGCCGATGCGATCGAGCGCGATGCGGTTGACGTCGAGCAGGTCGGCTGGGTCGCCTGTGAACGCCCGCCACTCGTGGACCATTCGCACCTCTAGGCGGCCGGATGCGTGGGCCGCCAGCGCCTCGGGCAGATCGGCAGGCTCCAGCCCCTGCAGCGCGGCGGGCATGCCGGCAATCTCCTGCAGCGCGCCGGGCGCCAGCGCGCAAACGCCGGCAAGGCCGAGGGCGGCGGCTGAGGAGCCGATCTCCGCCAGGCGCAGAGCGCGCCGCACGGCGGGCTGCAGACGCTGCTGGTCGCTGACGTCCTGCGCAACCAGCAGCAGCACATCGGGGCCATCGCCGCCCAGCAGCGGATCGAGAATCCCTCCAAGCGGGGCGTCGAGCAGCCCGTCTGCCCGGTGCACGATCATCGGCTTGCCGCCGGCGAAGTCGGCGATCGCGCGCAGGGCGCCGCCGGGGTCGGTCTTCGCATCACAGTCCAGGACGCGCACTCCGGCGTCGGGCGGGCCCTCGCGCCTGACGCACGCCTCGACCTCGGCGGCCATCTCCGAAGGCGTGAGAACGGCGGTTTCGACCGCGCCCGCGTCCAGCAGGGCGTCGAGCACGTGACAGAGGATCGGCCTGTTGGCGACCCGCTGCAGCGAGCCGGCGCGCGTCGCGTCGAGCCACCGCCCGCACGGCATCGGGCTGCTGGGAACGATCGCGACGCCCACTCCTTGCATGCGAACAGAACGATGCGGACAGTCCCTCACTCGCACGCTGATCAGATGATTTGCGTCGCCAGGCGATGCGCGCCATCGGCGCAATTACGCAGACAAACGATTGACAAGCGCGGTAGCTCTCGTTCCCGAAAACCGCTGACAAAGTCTCACTCGTACGCTTGTGTGCAGGGAATGGGCAGTGCATACAAAGGGTTGACAGCTGGATACGGGCGCCGATTTGAGCTGTACACTGCCGCGGATGCCGAACCGAATTCGTGCGTTAATCGCGGTTACCGCAGTGGCGATATTGGCGAGCGGCGCGGCGGTGGCGTGGGCAGGTCCGCTGCTTACGGGAAGCGCAGCGAGCGCGCACCGTGGCGCGGGCGCCGCGAAGCGGCGCCCGCACAAGCACAGAGCGTGCGTCAAGCACGCCCGCCGGCATGGCCGAAAGGCGGCCCGCAAGCGCCACAGGACCCACTGCAAGCATCAGCGGTGCCGGGCGCATGCGAAGGCCCGGCATCTCTGCGCGCGCAAGCACAAGACCCGCAAGCATTCCGCCGGCACGGTGCCCGGCACCGGGATGCCACTTGGCTCGCTCGCGCCATCGCAAGGCCCGCAAGGTGGATCGTCCTCGAAGAGAGGAGGCCCCTCGTCCGCGGGCGCGCCCGCCGGCAGCGGCTCCTCGGGCGGCTCCTCCGGGTCCGGCGGCGGCGGCTCCTCCGGGTCCGCCGGCGGCTCCTCCGGCTCCTCCGCGTCCGCCGGCGGCTCCTCTGGGTCCGCCGGCGGCGGCGCCAAAGAAGAAGGCCAGAGTGGAGGCACGAGCACCGGCTGCATGGCCAAGCCGAGCGCCTGCGGCTACCCCGATGCCACCAACACGGGCGTGCCCGCCGGCGCCAGCCTCAGCGCGCAGACAGGTGACATCCATGTCAAGAGCGCCGGAACGACGATCCAGAATCTGGCACTTGACGGCACGATCTACGTCGAAGCTCCCAACACCACGATCCGCGACACCGAAGTCACGGTCAACGGCACGCAGTCCGGATGCAAATCGCCCTGCGGTGGAAAGGGAATATGGATAAAGCCCGGCGTGAGCGGGACCGTGATCGAAGGCGTCACCTGTCACGGCGGCGCCCCGACCGGCGAAAACGTGACCGAGTTCTGCATACAGAGCAACGACGCCTCCACGCGGGTGGAGCGCGTGCACTTCTATAACTGCACCACGTGCATGGCCGGCCCGGGCACGTGGTCGGACTCCTTCGTGGATCAGACCGGCGCGAGCATCCCGCAGGAGCACTACGAGGACATCTACTACGGCGGCGGGGCCGGGCAGGTCACCGTCCACCACGACACGATGCTCAACCCGCAGGGGCAGACCGCGGTCGTCTTCCTGAGCGTCGACTTCGGCAACCAGACCGAAGTCACGATCACGGACAACCTGATGGCCGGCGGCGGCTACATGGTCTACGGGGGCGGCAGCGGCAACGGCGGCCAGGTGATCGGTCCGGTGAGCATCACGGGAAATCGCTTCAGCCGCAAGTACTACCCCAACGGCGGCTACTACGGCGTCGACGCCTACATGAAGCCGGCCGTGACCAAATGGTCCGGCAACTGCTGGGACGAAACCCTCAAGGAAGTAGGCGAGTAGGCAGCAGCGCGCGCGCCATCCGCAGGCGCAGCTCGCGGCGCACGAAGCGGCGGAAGGCTCTGTCCTGGACCCGCTGCGCGCCGCGAGCAGCGGCACGCAGGTAGCCGTAGAGGAACGCGACTCCGGAGAGCCCCAACGGCCGCGTCCGGGCGACCTTCGCGGCTCTGAGGGTCACCCACGGAAGGGGAAACTGCGCCACGTAGGCGCACTCGCCGTGGCGAGCGCGGCCCCGCAGGGTGCCGTCGGCGCTGCCCCAGGGTCGGTGGTGAAGCGCCACCAGCGACGGCAGCGCGCGCGTGCGAAAGCCGTGCATGCGCGCGTAGGTCTCGTCGATCGTGTCCCAGCCCAGACGCTCCTGCACGCCGCCGATCGCCTGCAGGCAGGGCTGTGACCAGCACTTCAACGCGCCTGGCACGTGGTGCTCGACGGGGATGCGCACCACTCGCCAGCGGCCGGCGGCGCCGGGTGCCGGGTCGGCGTACACGCCGCCGGCCAGCCCGAGTCGCGGGTCCGCGGCGAAGCTGGCCAGCAGCTCCTCGAAGTACTGCGGTGGCAGCTCGATGTCGCCGTCGAGCTTGGCGATGTGGGTGAACCTGCGCCAGGGCACGCTGTGCAGCGCGAAGTTGAAGGCGCGCGCCTCGGCCGCGATCGCGAGCCTGTCGCGAATCACCTCGACATCGCCCGGCGCCTGCGCCCGAAGGACGGCATCAACGCCGCCCGGCGACCTGGTGCTGAGGGTGTTCAGAAAGGGGATCTCTGACTGCAGCGTCGAGAGCAGGCGCGGGGTCCGGTCGGTGGAGCCGTCGTCCACCACGATCCACGCGTCCGGTGGGCGAGTCTGCGCGGCGACCGCGGCCGCGACCCGCTCGATGTGGGCCTGCTCGTTGCGCACCGGCGAGATCACGAGCAGACGCTGATCGGCGGCGCTCACGAGCCCTGCGCCCCCGACAGGATCTGTGCCTGCGCCGGCGCGAGCGCGTGCGTGGACGTGCGCAGCTCGCCGGCCATCCGCACCCGCTGCCCCACGATCCGCTCGACTCTTCGGGATGCCTCCTGCCAGGAGGCGTGCCGGACGCTCTGCGCCGCCTGCCGGGCGACCTGGCCAGCGCGCCGCGGCGAGTGGCGCGTGAGATCGCGCAGGGCGCTTGCGAGCGCGTAGGGAGTCGGCTGCGCGTAGACGACGTGCTCGTTGTCGAGCACGACACGGTTGTGCTCGGCGTCGTTGAGCAGCGGAATGCAGCCGGCGGCGAGCATCTCGTAGGGCACGAGCGAGACGTTGGTCGCCGAGATCACCAGCCCCGCGACGCAGCGGTTGTAGAGATCGTTGAGCGCGGCTGGGCTCAGGAGCCCGTGGTCGGTGGCGGGGAACGGGAGCCGGCCCGCATGCTCGCCGAAGAGGTGGATCGGCGTCCGCGGGCTCCACTGCGCGAAGAGCTCCAGCGCGGCGATCGCCAGCTCGAAGCCGCGGCGCGGGGTGGAGGGCCTGCAGTAGAGGCAGACGCCTGTGCGGGTGGCGCCGGGGTCGAGGCGGTAGCGCTCCTGCTCGCAGCCGAGCTTGAACCAGTCCGCGCTCATGCCGTACTCGCCTTCCATTAGCTGCGCCAGCCAGCGCCCGGCGGTCACGCCGTGAAAGCCGAACCGGTAGGTGGCGGCGGCGAGCAGCGCCGCACTGCCGGCCGGGTGGAACGCCGGCTCGTGGTCCTGAACGAGGTAGAGGCGCGCTCCGCGCGCCGGCGAGGTGAGCACCGGATACGCGGTCTCCCAGGAGGTCGCGAAGATCGCGTGGGCGTCGGCGATGCCGGCCGCGGCGTCGCGAACCTCGACGTTGAGTCCCGGCCACCAGTCGGCGATCGTCTGCCGGTGGCGCTCCAGCGGCCAGCCGTGCCGGTCGTGGAGGTAGAGCACACACGTGTGCCCGGCGTCCTGCAGGCCGCCGATCAGGCGCGCCATCGTGCTGAAGCCTCCGGCGCCCTCGCCGGGCGGCGCGCACACCCAAGCCACGCGCAACGGCTGCCCGGGAGCATGCGCCAGCGGGGGCGGGTGCGGCAGGCCCGCGGCGAGGATCTCGCCGGCGCGTCGCAGGTCCTGGCTGCCGACCGCAAGGCGACGCTCGCCCGCGGGACTGACGCGCAGCGCCGCGCGTTCGAGCAGCCGTCCGGCCACCCCGCGCAAGCCTTCGCCTGCGATCAGCCGGCGCGCCTGCCGCGCGCGCTCTAGTGGCGTGGGCATGCTCACAGTCCCGTCAGCCTCCAGCGCACATCGCCAAGCCGGCTCCTGAGCCGGTGTCCGGCGCCTGTGGCCAGAAACGCCGGGCAGGCCCCCGAGCGACCTGGCCCGAGCAGCCGCCGCAAGCGCAGGCCGTGCCACTCGCGCAGCCGGCGCGCCTCGGGACAGGTCTCCAGTGCGAATCCCGCAAGCGCGTCGGAGAGCCCGTCGCGGCGGCCTCTGTCGATCGCCCTGCTGGCCTGCCAGAGCGCCTGGCGAGCCAGCGCTCGAGCCGTCATGGCCTGCAGGCGGCCGGGCTGGCGCAGCCGCGCACCGCATTCCTGAAAGAAGCGGTCGAAGGCGGCGCGCCGTTCGCGCAGCTCCAGCACCGGGTCGCGCTGGCTGCGCAGCATGCTGTCCGCGTGGATGCGGTAGATCGCCTGCGGCACGCCGCGAATGTGAGCGACGTCGGCGATCGCCGCGATCCGCAGCCACATGTTCAGATCGCTGGTGTGACGGCAGCGCGGGTCATAGCCTCCGACCTGGCGCTGCACGCCGGCGCGCACCACCGCCTCCGGCGAGGAGATGCAGTTGCAGGCGGTGCGGCAGCGCCGCTGTATCCAGTCCTGCCCGCGCCAGACGGCGGTCCCGCGCCAGCTTCCGCCGGGGCGCGGCAGGGGCCTCTGCTGCCGCGCGTAGAGAGCACGGCCGTAGACCAGCCCGACACGGGGGTTGGCCTCCATCACCGCGGCGGCACGCCCCAGGGAGCCGGGAGTGAGCAGGTCGTCGGCGGAGAGCAGCACCACATAGTCGCCGCGCGCCCACTGCAAACCCTCGTTGGCGGTCGCGATCAGCCCGCGGTTCTCGCGGTGACGCCGCACCTGCACACGCCCGTCGCGCGCGGCGATCGCACGGCCGACCTCCGCGCTGCCATCCGGCGAGCAGTCGTCGATGATCAGCGCCTCGAGCTCCACGTCCTGCTGGGAGAGCACGCTGGCCAGGCAGCCCTCCAGCAGGTGGGCGTAGCCGTAGCAGGGCACGATCACGCTCACCCTCGCGGCGCTCATGGGATCTCCGCCGCAAGCGCGGGCGTCTGCTGCGGCGTCTGCGCCCGCGTCTGTGCCGGCGTCTGTGCCGGGGCCTGTCCCGGCGCAGGCGAGCGGGCCAGGCGTCCGTCCGCGTCGCCGAGCACGCTGCGGTAGGCGTCGATCAGCGCCCGCTCGGAGTGCTCCCAGGAGAGCTCGTCGCGCACGCGCTGCTCGCCGATCCGGCCCATCGCGGCTCGCCGCGCCGGATCGTTCAGCAGCTCCTCGATCCTGGAAGCGAAGTCGGCGACGTCGTTGGGCTTGGCGTAGAGAGCGGCCTCGCCGGCGGTCAGGCGCGACTCGTGCAGCGCGTAGGCCACCAGCGGCCGGCCGGCGCCCATGTACTCGGCGATCTTGACCATCGTGGAGAGCTCGTTCAGCGGCGAGCTCGGCTCGGGCGCCAGGCACACGTCGCAGGTGCGCAGCAGGCGCGCGACCTGCTCGTCGTCGCGCCAGCCACAGAGCTCCACGCGCTCCTGCAGCCCGAGCTTGCCGGCCAGCTCCACGAGGCTCTCCCGCGCGGCGCCGTCGCCGGCGAAGACCGCGTGCCAGTCCTGGCGATGGGTGAGCAGCGAGAGCGCGCGCAGCGCGTGGTCGACGCCGTCCTGTGGCGCCATCACCCCCACGTAGCCGATCAGCAGCGGCCTGCCGCGCTTGAGCTCCTGATCGGCCGGCACGCGGGGCACTGCGCGCAGGTCGGGGCCGTTGCGCACCACGAAGACCCGCTCGGGGCGCTTGCGGCCGCGCTTGATGGCGATCTGCCGGTAGGACTGGTTGGTGGAGATCACCGCGTCGGCGAACGCGATGCTGGCCCGCTCGACCAGCAGGGCGAGGCGCAGCAGCAGCCGCCGGCGCTCGCCGAAGCGCATCCGCAGCAGCTCCGGGGTTAGGTCGTGATGGTCGAAGAGCACGCGCGCGCCGCGCCTGCGCGCCGGCCATGCCGCCAGCAGCAGGAAGTCGGGCGGGTTGCACGCATGCACGGCATCGAAGCGGCGCTGCGCGCTCAGGCGTGCCACCAGTCGCCACGAGCGCCACATCGCGGTGGCGTACTCGCGCGCGTAGTCCACGGCGCTCTCGCCGGCCGCGAAGCGCAGCGGGTAGCGGTGGACCTCGATGCCATCTCGCGCTTCGAAGAGCGACTGCTCGTCGGCTCGTCCCTGCGGGCAGACCGCCAGCACCTGGCAGCCGTGCGCCGCCAGCGCGCGGCAGACGTCCCACACGCGCCGGTCCGAGGGAACCGACTCGTTCTCGCTGAGCACGAGGATGCGTGGAGGAGCGGGGGCGCCGGTCATGGGTCCTGGCAATGAACGTGCCTGCCCGCCGGCTTCTTGCCCGCGCTTCACGGCTCGCATTCGATCTCCACGACGTGATCGCGCTGCATCGCCCAGGCCACCGTGGCGCGGCCGTCGTGCTCTCCGACGATGCGCGGGCCCTCGGGCCCCTGCTCGCAGTGCAGCCGGGAGCGCATGCGCCACCACTGCGCCACTTCGCGCGGCAGCGCGTGCCAGCCGCCGCTGGTGGCGGCCAGGAATGCCAGGAACTCGTCGTAGAGCGCGAGCCGCTGCGGCGAGTCGAGGTAGTCGGGGTGGGTGATCAGGTTGACCAGCCCGTGGTTGGCGATGATCCACCCGCTCTTCTCAACCCACAGCCGCGGCGTGTGCTCGCCGAGGATCTCCAGCAGCGTGTGGTCCTGCACGAGAGTGATCGGCAGCTCGACCAGCTCGCCGAACATGAACGGGAGGATCGAGCAGCATCCGCCGCTCTGCGGCTCGAAGGGATCGGTGTCAGGAAACGAGCTGTCATAGAGGCAGCCCAGCTCGTGTATCCACTCCGCGCGCCGGTGGGTCGCCGGGGAGCGGAATCCGGCTGCGTCCCACTCCCGCAGGTAGTCCTGGATCTTGGGCAGATCGTGGGCGAAGCGCGCGCGGCTCTGGAACAGCTTGCCGTCGTGGGTGATCCCGTGCACGCCGATCTCGCATTCGGCGGCGCGCAGACGCTCGAAGGTGCCGCGCGGGATCGGATATTCCTCGGCGACGAAGTTCCACGAGGAGACGAAGCCGTGCCGGCGCTCGATCTCCAGCACCGGCTCGATCCGCTCGATCCCCGCCGGACCCTCGACGTCGTGCGTCAGCGTGAAGGCGAAGCGGTGGCCCTGCGGCCAGTCGTTGACCATCGCGACGCGGGAGACGCCCCGCTCGTGCATGCAGCGCAGCAGCCGCGCCTGGCGCATCTGCACGAGCACCGGCTCCATCGGCCACGCGGGGAACCTGCGGCGGCGCTGGCGCGCGGCGTACAGGCGTCGCAGCCGTAGCTGCATGCCGCGGGGCATCAGCGGCTTGAGCGCGTAGTAGACGGGCAGCAGCCGGCTGCGAGCTCCGCTGATCGCATAGCGTTCGTGAAGGTAGAGTTCGGCCGCCGGCGGGTGGGGCGCGCCCGGATGCCCGTCCAGATCGCCGGCCGGCGCCGATGGGTCGCTGACGCTCATCCGAAGTGCCTGTAGAGGGTCGCGCCGATCATCCGGCCGGTGAGCGCGGGGGTGCGGGAGATCGTCGTGTGCAGCACGCGCCGCGCGCGCGGCAGCGCTGGTCGCGGCGGGCGCGCGGAGAGCAGGGTGTAGGTGAGGATCTGCTCGCGCGCTCCCCAGCCGCGCTTGAAGGCGCGCAGCCCCTCGTTGTCGAGGTCGGTGCGCCCCATCTCCAGCGTGTGCATCCCCTGCTCGCAGCCGATTCGGATCGCCTCGGCGAAGATCGCGTGGTTGGGGCGATGGCGCAGGTCGGCGCGGCTGGAGGCGCCGTACTTGTAGGTGAGCACGCCGTTGAAGCAGAGGAAGACGCTCGCGGCGATCGTGCGTCCCTCCACGCGCGCCAGCAGGACAAAGCCCAGCGAGCGCTCGAACAGTGCCTCGAAGCGCTCCACGAAACGCCTGGGCTGCGTCGGCACTCCCTGCCTGCGGCGGGTCGCCAGGTGCAGGCGGTAGAACTCGCGCAGCGCGTCCGCGTCGGCGGCGCGCACCACTTCCACTCCTTCGCGGCGGGCGCGCGCGACGCCGCGGGTGGCCATCTTCGCGAAGCGGGCGCTCACGGCCGCGGGGTCGCCTTCCAGCGGCACCTCGTGTACGCAGTAGCGATCTCCGGGACGTCCGATCCCGGGCAGGCTGGCGCGGATCTCGACGTCCACGTGCCGGCGCAGGTGAAGCTCCCGCAGCTCATGCAGCAGCAGCTCCAGCGCCGCCTCCCGGCGGGGGTCGGCGTGCAGCGGATCGGCGTGCAGGAAGTCGGCGCGCGATGGGCCGGCGTGTGGGAAGTCGGGGCGCGATGGGCCGGCGTGTGGGAAGTCGGCGCGCGATGGGCCGACCTGCACCGGGGCACACGTATCGGAGAACGGCACGGCGACCAGGCGCCGGCCCGTCAGGGCGCTGCGGACGTATGCCAGCGGCAGCCCGGCGAGGATCTCGCCCGCGTGGCTGACGCAGTGCGCGTGAACCGGGTACCTGTACTGCTCGTGCAGCAGCGCGAGCCACTCGCGATGGTGAAAGACGCGGCCGTCAGGGCTGCTCTGCACGAAGCGCTGCCAGCGCTCGTCGCGCAGCGGATCCACGGTCTCGCAGGCCAGCGTCATCGTGCGGCCGCCTCAGCGGGTGCTCGGCCCGATCGGTTGCGGAGCCTCCTGCGCCGCAAACGGCGGCGGGGAGATCCCGAGCACGACCGCCAGAGCCTGCCTCTCGGCTGCCGCGTGCGCGCGCCGCCGCGGCGCCGGCAGCGCGGCAGCCGCGCGCAGGGCGTGGCGCAGTGCCAGCGCGAGGCGCATGCCGGCGGCGCCGAGCGTGCCGTGGTGCTTGCGCGCGAGCTGCAGCTTGGACCAGCTTAGCTGCGCCCAGAGGTCGGGCCGCGAGGTGCGTTCGGTGTGATGGACGACCGTCATCCGCGGGATGTGAGCCACCTCCCAGCCGGCGCGCGCGATTCGCCTGCACCAGTCCGCCTCCTCGGAGTAGAGGAAGAACCGCTCGTCCAGGCCACCCACCTGCTCCAGCGCCTGCGCGCGCACGACCAGGAACGCGCCTACCAGCCAGTCGGCCGGTGTCTGGCGCGCGTATGCGGACGCGCGCGGCTCCTCCTCGCGCCAGGTGGCAAACGGCGTCCAGCGAGCGGCCGCGATCGCCTCGCCGAAGGCCCGCAGGGGCGAGGGGAAGCGGCGGATCGAAAGCAGCAGATGCCCGTCGGGCGCGCATTGCAGAACGCTGGCCGCACCGATGCGTGGCTGGGCGTCCAGCGCCGCCAGCAGGCCCGCGAACGTGCCGGAGACGACTTCGGCGTCCGGGTTGAGCAGCAGCACGTAGCGGCCGCGGGCGATCGAGAGCGCGCGGTTGTTGGCAGCCGCAAAGCCGAGGTTACGCTCGCCCAGGACCTCTGCGTAGGGGCACTCCGCGCGCAGGCGCGCGACGGCGCGTCCCTCGGAGCCGCTGTCGACGACGATCCACTGAACCTCGCACCCCGCGCTTGCCGCCCGCGCGCATGCCAGGGTGCGCAGCGCCAGCTCCAGCCGGTTGTGGGTGACCACGATCACGCTGAGGTCCGGCCGCGCCGCCGTGTCGGTGCTCATCGCCAAAGCAACGGGGCAGCGGCGTGATTCTCACGGTGGCAGCGGCGCGATTCTCACGGACGCCTCGCAAGAAACGCGGCGAGGCGCACGTTGGCTGAGAGGACCGCCAGATATGGAGTTTGCGCTTGTACTTCAGGAGTTGCTGGGCCGTCGCCGTGCGCTGACGATCGGCGCGGTGGTCGCGCTGCTCGCCGCCACCATGAGCGTCTACCGGATCGAAGGATTCGGCCTGGGAGCGCGCGGCCTGCAGCACTCGAGCGCCAGCACGGAGGTGTTCGTGGACTCGCACTCCTCTGTGCTGGGCAACACCACGGAGGCGATCGAACCGCTGCAGGCACGCGCGACGGCGTACGCGAACTTCATGGCCAGCCCGGCGATGCTCGCGCTGGTCGGTCGGCGCGCCGGGATCGCGGGCGACCGGCTCTATGCGGCCGGCCCGGTCGACACCCTAGTGCCGCGTGTGGTCGAGGAACCGACCGCCGTGGTGCGCAACGTGCAGATCAGCGGCGAAGCCGCCCCCTACCGCCTGAACTTCAGCAACGACCCGAACCTGCCGACGATCGGGATCGCCGCCCAAGCGCCCAACACCAGGCAGGCGATCGATCTGGCCAACGCAGCGGCCTGGGCGCTGCAGTCCTACGTCGCCAAGCTGCAGGCCGAAAACGACATCCCGGCCAGCTCCCGGGTCGTGATCCGCCAGCTCGGATCGGCGACCGGTGGGGTCTCGGATGCGGGCGTCAGCAAGGCCGTGGCATTCCTGGTGTTCGTGGCGGTGCTCCTGGTCTGGTGCGTGGGCATGCTGCTGTTCGCGCGGTTCCGCGAGAGCTGGCGGATCGCCGCCAGCCTGGGAGCCTCCTCGGCCGGCCGTGCGGGCGCTGCCAAGGCAGCGACCTCCACGAACGGCAAGGCGCACACCGGCAACGGCAAGGCCCCCGCCGGCAAGGCGGCGGTCGCCCGGCAGATCGCGCGCGAGTCGTCCGCCAAGCGGCGCACGGACGTCGGCAGGCCGTGAGCGCGCCGCGGGCAGCGGCGGCGCTCGCCGAGCCCGAGTCGCCCCGCCAACTTCCAGCGACAGGATTGGCGGAGGCGAGCGTCCCGGCCCGCGGCGTCGACGCGTTCCCGCGCACCCGGCGGCCGCTGCCGTGGGTGCTCGCGGCCTTCCTGGGGATGCTCTTCCTGGTCCCGATCGACTCGACGGAGTTGAAGGTCCATCTGCCGGTCGACTCGCGCATCGATCGCCTGGCTGTGCTGCTGGTGGTGCTTGCCTGGATGTGGCTCGGCGGCGATCGCAAAGCCTTCGTCCGCAGCGGCCGCTCGCGCCTGTTTCCCGCGGCCGCGACCGTCTTCCTGCTGATCGCGGTGGCGAGCCTGCTGCTGGACGTGGAACGGATCGTCAACATGGGGGAGCTGAGCCTGGCCTTCAAGCGCTTCGCGCTGCTTGGCTCCTTCCTGCTCATCTCGTGGTTCGCGATGGTCGCCCTGCGCTTTCGGGACATGCGCGGGATGGCCTCCTACCTGATCGGCCTGGGGACGGCGATGGCCTGCGGGATGCTGGTCGAGCGCCACACCGGCTACAACGCCTTCTACTCGATCAGCGCCACGGTGCTCAAACCGATCGCGACCGTCGCGCCCTCGCCGACCGACATACACCCGGGCCACGGCACCGACGGCCGCGTGGTCGTCGTGGGGCCCACCGTGCACGGGCTGGCGGCCACCACGATGCTGATGGTGGTGATGCCCTTCGCCCTGGTGCGGGTCGTCGAAGCGGGCTCGCGGCGCGCCTGGCTGCTCAACGCCTGCGCCTTCGGCCTGATGCTCGGAGCCGCGGCGGCGACCGATCGCAAGAGCGCGCTGGTGGTTCCGGTCGCGGTCGTGGCCTACCTGGCCTGCTATCGCCGGCGGCAGGTTCTGCGGCTGGCGCCGATCGGGCTGGTGCTGCTCGTGGGGCTGGTGCACCTCGCATCGCCCGGCGCGCTGGGCAGCCTGCTGAGCAGCGAAGCGGTCGAAAGCAGCTCGACCACGCACCGCCTGGCCGACTTCACCGACGTGGCCCCGGACATCCTGGCCCATCCGGTGCTCGGACGCGGCTTCGGCTCGCTGGACCCCGAACTGACGACCTTCTTCCGGATCAACGACAACGAGTACATCGACGAGCTGTGGGAGGTCGGCTTCATCGGGCTGGCCGCCTACCTGGCGATGATCGCGGCGCCGGTGGTCGCGGCACGCGCGAGCATCCGGGCCGGTGACCCGGACGTGGCGCCGCTCGCGCTGGCCGCCTCGGCAGGCTGCATCGCCTACCTGGTCGCCAACGCGCTCTTCGACGCGATGTCATTCCCGCAGGCGCCGTACATGTTCTTCATCGTGGCGGCGCTGACCACGGTCGCCGTCGGCGGCCGCGAAGCAGAGGTCAGCGACCAGATCGACTCGCGTGCGCGAGAGCGTCGGCGGCGAAGGCGGCGGCGACCGGGCAGGGCGCAGCGACGACGATGAGCCGGCCTTCGCCGAGCGGCATCAAAAGCGTCGGCGTCCCGGCGACGCCGCAATAGGCGTGGTGCGCGCCGACGCGCACGCGCATCCGGTGGCGCAGGGCGCGCGGCCCGATCGCAGAGGCGGCCGCTCCGGGCGTGCCGGGCGCCGCCTGGACGGCGATAGTCACCTGCCGCTTGGCGTCGCGCGTGGCGTAGATGCAGGTTGGGCCCTGCGGCGCCAGGACCGGCGCGCGCATCGCGGCACCGAGGATCGCCTGGGCCTGCGCGCGGCTGACCAGCGCGCACGGGTCTTCCGGCTTGGCGGCCGAGGCGGAGACCTCGTCGTCGAGAAGGCCGCGTTGCCGGCGTGCGCTCTGCGTGCGCGTGGGCGCGATGTCTGCCACCGCGCCGCGTGGAGCCGGCAGCTTGCGGACTCCGCGCGCGGCCTGCACCGGCCCGGCTTCGCGCTGCTGCTCCTGTGGCTCCGAGCCGCCGCAGCCGGCGGCGAGCAGCGCCGTGACGGCGAGGATCGCGCCGGCGGCGCCGCGTGCGGGCTCAACGGTCATGGCGCGGGCGTGAAGAGCACGTCGACCCAGTAGTTGGTCGCGTCGAAGCTTTCGGTCGGGAAGGCGCTCGACGGTGAGTAGAGGAAGACCCCGTTCGGGCTCGCTTCCGCGGAGAGCGCCCGCAGCGGCGGGTTGCTCACCCCGGCGATCGCGAACGCGGCCGAGGTCGCCGAGTAGTGGCCCTTGGGCGCGTAGTAGCCCGCGATGTAGGTCGTGCCGGCGCTCACCTGCACCGGTTCGGCGAACGTGGCCTGCTGCCATCCGGATTCCGACTCCCCGGCCGGTGTGGCGGATGCGAGCAGCGTTCCTTCGGCGCTCCAGAGGCTGACGGTGTGCAGGCCGGCGTTCGCGGCGGACTTGTAGAAGCGGATGCCTGTGATCTCGCCGGAGACTTCCGAGGTCAGCTTCACGCCGAGCTCGATCGGGCTGCCGTCGCCGGAGTCCGCCACTTCGGGAGTCGCGAGCTCGAAGATCGTGTCCTGCGGCACGACGGGGTTGGAGGCCGCCGATGCCGGCCCCTGCCCGCGTTCGTTGCTGGCGGCCACCTTGAACGTGTAGGTGCTGCCGTTGGTCAGTCCTTTGACGATCAGGCTGGTCGCGGTGCCGGGCGCGGAGAGGGACGGAAGCGCCGTGGCGCCTTCATACGGGGTGATCGTGTACCCGGTGATCGGGCCGGCGCTGCTGCCGGGCGCCTTCCAGCTCACCTGCGCCTGCCCGGATGCGGCGACGGCGGTCACGTCTTCCGGTGCTTCCGGCGGCGCCGGCGCGGCCGGAAGGAACATCACGTCGACCCAGTAGTTGGTGGCCTCGAAGCTGCTTTGCGGCAGCACGCTGCCGACGCTGTAGCTGAAGACGCCGTTGGCCACGGTCTGGTCTGAGAGCGCCTGCAGCGGCGGGTTGCTGATCGCGGTGCTCGCGAACGCCTGCGGCGTGGCCGAGTAGTGGCCGCCCGGCGCGAAGTAGCCCGCCAGATAGGTCGCGCCGGCCTTCACCGCGACCGGTTCAGAGAAGGTGACCTGCTGCCAGCCCGACTGCGTTTCCTGGCTGAGGGTGGCCTGCGCGAGCAGCCTGCCTTCGGCGTTCCACAGGCTGCCGACGTGCGGGCCGATGTTCGCGGCGGACTTGTAGAAGCGGATGCCGGTCACCTGCCCGCTGGTCTGGGCGGTGAAGTGAGCTCCCAGCTCGATCGCGGAGGCGTCGCCGGAGTCGCTCACTTCGGGGGTGGCGAATTCGAAGATCGTGTTCGCGGGCGTGACCGGGCTGGAGGGCTTGGACGGTTCGCCTTCGCCCAGTTCGTTGGACGCGCGCACCACGAAGGTGTAGCTCGTGCCGTTGCTGAGGCCGCCGATCGTGGCCTGCGTCGAGGAGGCGGACACCTTGGTGGAGGGCAGCGGCGTGCTGCCCTGATAGGGGGTGACCGTGTAGCCGGTTATCGCGGCGCCGCCTTCGCTGTCGGGTTCGTCCCAGCTCACGTGCGCCTGCCCGGAGGCGACGGTCGCGCTGACTTCCAGGGGCGCGGAGGGCGGCCCGGTCGTCTGCATCGGCGCGAACATCACGTCCACCCAGTAGTTGGTCGCGTTGAAGGTGTGGGTGGGGAAGGTCGCGACCGGGTTGTAGCTGTAGACGCCGTCGGGGCTGACCGTGGTGGCGGGCGCTTCCAGCGGCCGGTGCACCGCGCCCGAGTAGGCGAAGCCCGCCGAGGTGGCGGAGTAGTGTCCGTTGGGCGCGAAGTAGCCCGCCACATAGGTGACGCCGGGCTTCAGCGGCACCGGTTCGGCGAAGCTCACCTGCTGCCAGCCCGACCTCGTTTCGTGCGTGAAGGTCGCGGTCGCGAGCTGGATGCCTTCGTCGTTCCAGAGCGTGCCGACGTGGATGCCCGTGTTGGTTTCGGACTTGTAGAAGCGAATGCCGGTCGCCATCCCTTCCACGCTGACGGTGAGCTTCACTCCCAGCTCGACCGCGCTCGGGTCGCCGGCGTCCACCAGCGGCGGCGTGGAGAAGTCGAAGATCGTGTCCTCCGGCGTTGTGGCGGCCGAGGCGCTGGAGGGTTCGCTTTCGCCGATTTCGTTGCTCGCGGTGACGCGGAAGGTGTAGGAGGCGCCATTGCGCAGGCCGCTCACGATCGCGCTGCGCGCCTGCGCGGAGGCGCTGAGAGGACTCAGCGCGACCGACCCGAGATACGGCGTGACCGTGTAGCCGGTGATCGGCGTGCCGCCTTCGATTTCCGGCGCCTGCCAGCTCACCTGCGCCTGCCTTGTCGCGGGGCTCGCGGAGACGCCGGTCGGGGGAGAGGGCACCGAGGTCGCCGGCGGCGTGACGGCGTTGGATGGCTGCGAGACCGGGCCGGCGCCGTTCGGGTTGGACGCCTGCACGGTGAACGTGTAGGTGGTGCCGGGGGTCAGACCGGAGATCGTGGTCGACGTAGCCGGTGGGGAGCCGGTGATCACGGTCGGCGTCTGCGCGCTGGCGCCGACGTAGGGGGTGATCGTGTACTTGCTGACAACGCCGCTGGGGGCGGACCAGGTGATCGTGGCGGCGCCGGCCTGCGGCGTCGCGTGCACTTCCCCGACCTGGCCCGGCACTGTCGCGGGATCGAAGACGGGGTCCACCCAGTAGTTGGTGGCCTGGAAGGAGTTGGTGGGTAGCTCCGGCGCCGCGGTGTAGAGGTAGAGCCCGTTGCTGGTGGAGGCGTTCGCCTGCACCGCTTTGAGCGGAGGGCTCACGAGGATGTTGCCGCCGACCGGTGGCGGGTCGTAGAAGTAGTACGGATCGGCGGAGTAGTGTCCGTGCGGGTCGAGGTAGCCGACCACGTAGGTGGCGCCCGCTTCGATCGGCACCGGTTCGGCGAAGTTGACCTGCTGCCAGCCCGCTTCCGTTTCGTTTTCGAACGTCGCCTGCGCCAGCAGCTTGCCTTCGGCGCTCCAGAGGCTGCCCACGTGCGTGCCCGTGTTCAGCGGCGACTTGTAGAAGCGCACGCCGCTCACAGAGCCGTACATGCTGGAGGTGAACTTCATGCCGAGCTCCAGCGAGGACGGGTCGCCGGCGTCGACGGTGCTGGGCTTGACCGCAGCGCCCCAGATCGAGCACGGACACGACACGTTCACGCTCACCCCGCCGCCGGGCTTCTCCAGGTACCCGCTGTCGTCGACCGCCCGCGAGAGGATCTTGGTCGTGGGGTAGCCGTGCGCGGCCCACGCGTAGGTCCATTTCACGCTCTGTTCCGCGGGGCCGGTGAGCGTGGCCGGCTGCCAGGTGGCGCCGCCGTCGGTGGAGACTTCCACGCCCGCCACCACGCTTCCGCCGGCTGCGGTCGCGCTGCCGGCGACGTTCACCTTGGAGCCGTCGGCGATGGTCGCGTTCTGCGTCGGAGATTCGATCGTGGAGGTCGGCGGGGTGGTGACGGTGGCAGCCGACGCAGCGGTCAGGCCGGAGCTCAGCGTCGCCGGCTGCGCGCCCATTTCGGCCAGCAGGTTCACCGTCGCCTGCTCGACGTTCGGGTCGGGTGGTTTGTTGCTCGGCTCCGTCGTTTCAGATTCCCAGGCGTTGAAGTTCGCGAGGCCCCAGGACCACTGCACCGTGCCGGCGCCGAAGACCAACGCTCCGCTGGGCGCGCGGTAGAGGGTGAGATGGTGGGTGGCGGTGGCGCCTTCGGTGACGTGGGTGCCGTAGTCGGTGAACGCCTGCAGGCCGGTGACCGTCGTGGAGGAGAGGTCGAGCTCGCCGGCCGGTCTGAAGCCGTTGGCCAGGTCCTCGTCCCACTCGTACCCGAGAGTCCCGCTGCCGGGGGCGAGCGTCAGCGACTGTCCCGGCGAGAGTCTTTCGGCGGCGGTGTGACGCCAGAGGCGCAGCTTCGAATACGAGTAGGGAACCGTGAGGTCGGCGGTGCCCGCGTTGATCACGAACTGCTGGCCGGTGAGCGCGTTGGCGGGCCTGCCGCCGTCGGCTGGCGGGCTGAAGCGCGGGTCCGACCAGGCGCCGGTCCAGGTCGGCGGGTCTTCGGGGTCCACCGGCTTGTTGAAGTGGGTCTCCTTGTAGGTGATCAGCGTGCGGTTCGGGACGTTCGCGCCTTCCGTGCTGGGCGCCCAGCGCGTCTTCCAGAAGATCTCGTTGCCGCTGAAGAAGGCGAGACTCACCCCCGCCGCCAGCGCCGATTGCACGTGTTCGCGCTGATTCGCGGACCAGTACTCGTCGTGGCCGCTCGAGACGAAGAGCTTGTGGCTCAGGAGCTGCGCGCCGTTTTCGGCGATGCTGTTCTCGCTGGTGTAGCTGACGTTGTAGCCCTGCTCCTCCAGCCAGTAGATCATCTGGTACTCGGCGTACCAGAGGTACGAGGCGCCGCCGTCCACCTCGAAGGAGCCCTCCCACGGCCGGTTGTATGAGACCGCGTAGGCGGCCTTGTAGCCTTCCGGTTCACCCGGTGGGCAGGCCACCGTGCAGGTGTAGAGGCTGTTGCCGCCCCAGTCGTTGTATGCCTGCCAGGTCTCATCGGAGGTCGAGAGCAGGATTTCGGAGTGGCTGGCTTCGTTTCGCACCACGAACGGGATCTGGCTGGCGTGCCCGTTGCCTTCTTCCAGCAGCGCGATGTAGACGCCGGAGACCGCCGTGGCGGGCACCGCCCATGAGGCGGAGACTTCCCAGTTGCCGCAGTCGATCAGGCCGGTGCTCGAGTACTTCAGGCATTCCGGCTGTTTCTGGGGCAGGCTCGCGCTGATCGGGATGTTGGCTGTCACCATCCGCGCGCCGTCGCCTTTGTAGTACCCCAGCCGCAGGATGTCGATGTGGTAGGAGCTCGCGTTGGTCTTGACCTTGAAGCGCTCGGTTTCGCCGACGTTCACGCTCATCGCGGTCGCGAAGCCCTGGATCGATTCGCTGCCCGCGCCGTTGACCTCCCAGACGCTCGGGGCGGTGCCGGGCAGGGCGTTCTCGCAGGCGATCGGGTTGGGCGCCGAGGCGCATTTGTCTTCTTCCGCGCGCGCGAGCGCCGGGGTCGCCAGGCAGGCCGCCGGCGCGAGCGTCAGCATCGCCGCCAGCCGGGCAAGGTGTGCGCGCCGCGGCCTCACGAGGCGCCCCTTCCGCTCAGCACGACCGGCAGCGTGCGCGCGAGGATGCTCAGATCCAGCCACGGCGAGCGGCGCCGCACGTACTCGACGTCCAGCGCGACCATCTGCTCCAGGGTGAGCTGCGAGCGACCGCTGACCTGCCAGAGCCCGGTCAGGCCGGGCTTGACCGCGAAGCGCTCGAACCAGTGGGCGGGGTAGTGCTCGACCTCGTAGGGGATCGGCGGTCGCGGTCCCACGAGCGCCATCTCGCCACGCAGCACGTTCCAGAGCTGCGGCAGCTCGTCCAGGCTGGAGCGCCGCAGCAGCAGCCCGACCCGCGTGACCCGCTCGTCTTCGGTGAGCTTGTAGATGGACCCGTCGCTTGGCGGCGCGCCCTGCCCGGCGATCAGGGAGAGGACGTAGGTGCGGTGCGCGTCGTGGCTCGCGCCGTGCTGCATGGTGCGGAACTTGTTCAGCGTGAACGGCCGCAGCGTGAGGCCCAGCCGGCGCTGGCGATAGAGCACCGGGCCGGGTGAGTCCAGCCGCACCGCCAGGGCGATCAGGAGCATCAGCGGGCAGAGCAGGACCAGCAGCGCCGCCGCGAGCGTGACGTCCAGCGCGCGGGAGAGCGCGTCGCCGAGGCTCGCGCGAGCCGTGCGCTGCGCCAGGTGCTCCGCCTCCGGCGGCAGTGTCAGCTCAGGCGGCGGTGTCAGCTCAGCCGAGGCGGATCGCATCTGAGAGCCGCTCCAGCACGTAGTCCTGCTGCTGCTCGGTGAGGTCTGGGTAGAGGGGAAGCAGCAGCGTCTCGCGTGCCGCCGCCTCGGTGTGCGGCAGTCGCGCGCGCGCGCTCGCATACGCATGGGTCCGGTGGATCGCCATCACCCCGCGGCGGGTGGCGATGCCGTCCCGCAGCAGCGCCCTCATCAGCTCGGTGCGGCCGATCGGCGCATCCGGGCTCAGACGCACGCAGTAGGACTGCCAGGTGCGCGTCGCGTAGTCGGGCTCGAACGGCGCCTGCAGATACGGGATCTCCGCCAGCGCGGCGGTGTACCGGGCCGCAAGCAGCGCGCGCCGCTGAAGGATCGCATCCAGCGCGCCCATCTGGCAGAGCCCGACCGCCGCCTGCACGTCGGTCATGCGCGCGTTCCAGCCGCGCTCGGGGTACGCCTCGATCACGACCTCGCCGGCGGAGTGGCGCGCCAGGTCGGAGACGTCCATGCCGTGTCCGCGCAGCCGTCGCAGCCGCTGCGCGAGGTCGGCGTCCTGGAGGGCGATCATGCCGCCCTCGCCGGTGGTGATCACCTTGCGCGGATGCAGCGAGAAGCAGGCCGGCGAGGAAAGCGAGCCGATCCTCGCCGTGCGATAGAAGGCGCCGAGCGCGCATGCGGCGTCCTCCACGATCGCAAGCTCGTGGCGCGCCGCGAGGTCGAAGAAGGCGTCCATGTCGGCGGGAAGCCCGAGCTGATGGACCGGCATGATCGCCCTGGTGCGCGGCCCGATCGCGCGCTCGGCCGCGGCCGGGTCGAGGTTGTAGGTGCACGGGTCGATGTCGGCGAAGACCGGGGTGGCGCCGCAGTGCCAGACCGCGTTGGCGGTGGCGATGAAGGAGAGCGAGGGCACGATCACCTCGTCGCCGGGGCCGACCCCGCTTACGTGCAGCGCCAGCGCCAGCGCCGTGGTGCAGTTGCTCGTGGCCACGGCCTGCGCCGCTCCGACGCGCTCCGCGAACGCCCGCTCGAGCTCCTGCACCCGCGGCCCCTGGGAGAGCCAGCCCGAGGCGATCGCCTCGGCCGCCGCGGCGGCCTCTCCGCCGGTCAGGTGGGGCTTGGCGATCGGGATCGGCGCGACCGGCCCACCGCCATTGCGGCGCGTCACCGCGAGCGCGTTCACGGCGTCACCGCCAGAGCCGCGGGCGGCGCTCCCGCACGCTCGCCACGCCACCAGTCGACCAGCAGCCGCAGTCCCCGCTCCAGGCTCACCTCCGCCTCGAACCCCAGTCGCTCGCGCGCGAGCGAGGTGTCCGCCAGGCGCCGCGGCACCCTGTTGACCGCCCGCTCGGGTCCATGCTGGACCTGCAGGTCGGACCCCATCGCGGCGATCAGCATCTGCGCCAGCCGCGAGAGGCTGGTCTCCACGCCCGCCGCGACGTTGAACACCTCGTCGCACGCCTGCGACTGTGCGGCGAGCAGGTTCGCGCGCGCCACGTCCCCGATGTAGACGAAGTCCATCGTCTGGGCGCCGTCGCCGAGGATGATCGGAGGCTCGCCGGCCTCGATCCGCTCCATCCAGCGCACCAGCACCTCGGTGTAGGCGCCGTGGATGTCCATCCGCGGGCCGTAGACGTTGAAGTAGCGCAGCGCCACGTAGTCGAGTCCCCGCATCGCGTGGAAGCTGCGCAGCAGCCCCTCGTTGAACGTCTTGGCCGCTCCGTAGAGCGTGTCGTTTCCGTAGGGATGGTGGGACTCCCCGGTCGGGAAGCTCTGCGCCAGCCCGTAGACCGACGCCGAGGAGGCGGCCACGAGCTTGCGCACGCCCGCCTCCAGCGCCGCCTCGATCACGTTGTAGGTGCCGTCCACGAGCGATTCCATCGCCAGTCGCGGCTGCTCCGCGCACTGCGTGATCCGCAGCGCCGCCTGATGGAAGACGACGTCGACGCCGGCGGTCAGGTCGGCCAGCAGCGCGCGGTCGCGGACGTCGCCGTGGACGAGCCTCACCGGCCCGTTGGCCAGCGCCCACGCCAGGTTCTCACGGCGTCCGCGGGCGAAGTTGTCGACCACGACAACCTCGCGCGCCCCGGACCGCACGAGCAGGTCGGCGACGTTCGAGCCGATCGCCCCCGCGCCCCCTGTGATCAGCGCTCGCTCACCGCGCATCGCACCGCCACCTCATGGCCATCTAACGCACGCCGAGCGCGGGATCTTGCGCATCGCAGAGCTCCCTGATCACACGCGCCGGATTGCCCGCCGCGACCACCCCTTCGGGGATCGAGCGCGTCAGCACGCTGCCGGCGCCGATCACGGAGTGGGCGCCGACGCTCACGCCCTTGAGTATCCGCACGCCGTCCCCGACGAACACGTTCTCGCCGATTCGCACCGGCGCCATCGCCGGCCTGCCCCCACGGCGGCGGTCGGGGCGCAGGTCGTGGAAGTCGCTGTCCAGGATCGCCACGCCGCTGCCCAGCAGGGCGTGCGCTCCGATGCTGATGCCCGGGCCCTCGCTCTTCAGAAACGCGTCGTTGTTGAGCTGCACTCCGTCGCAGAGCTCGATGCGCGAGTCCGGGGTGGCCGCCTCCAGATGGATGTAGCCGCAGTAGAACTGCGCGGAGGTGGGCCAGCCGAGATCGACCCGGCGGCCGATCACGATCGTGCCTTCCCCGAGATAGAGCACCGGCTGCATGGCGTGCGGCGTGCCGCTCACGCGCCGGCAGGTGGAGAGCGCCCGGTACTTCCATACGCGCGTGCGCCGCAGCGGCGTGCTCAGGTAGGCGGAGCCTCTCACGCGCAAGCAACGCCGCGCCCCGCGCGTGACTTGCGTGATGACCGAGCCCGCGAGCGCCTCCGAGGATCTGCGCGCCTCCGAGGATCTGCACGCCTCCGAGGATCTGCGCGCCGCCGCGATCGAGGGCGTGCGCTGGTCCTCGGTCGCGCGACCCGCCACGGAGGTGGTGCTGCTGGCGGCGATGATCGCGCTCGCGCGGTTGATCGAGCCCGCCGAATTCGGCCGCTACGCGATCGCGCTGATCGCCCAGGAACTGGCGGCCGTGATCGCCGCGGAAGGCGTCGGCGCCGCGCTGGTGCAGCGGGCGGAGTGCCGTCGCGCGCACCTTCAGGCAGGGATGGCGCTCTCGCTGCTGATCGGCTGCGGGCTGACGGGCGCGGTGGTGCTGCTGGCGGGGGTCGCCGTGACGCCGGTCTTCGGCGCGCGCACGGCGGAGCTTGTGCGGCTGATGGCGCCGCTGTGCCTGATCTCGGGACTGGGAACGGTCTCGATCGCGATGTTGAGACGGCGGATGCGCTTTCGCCGGCTCAGCGAGATCGAACTGCTCAGCGCGGTGGGGCGCGTGGCCGTCTCGGTCACGCTCGCGCTGGGCGGGCTGGGCGGCGCCTCGCTCGTGCTTGGCTCGCTCGCGGGCGGCGCGATCATCACGGCCGTCGCATGGGCCAGCGCGCCGCCGCCGCTGCCGCGGCTGCGCCGGCGTGAGAGCCGGGAGCTGCTGCGCTTCGGAACGCCGGCCGCGCTTGCAGGGGTGAGCTGGGTCGGCTTCCGCAACAGCGACTACGCGATCGTCGGCGCGCGTCTGGGAGCGCTGGCGGCCGGCCTCTACTTCCGCGCCTACACGCTGGCGATCGACTATCAGAAGAAGGTCAGCGTCGTGATGAGCCAGGTCGGCTTCCCGCTGCTCTCCCGCGCGCAGGGCAGCGACGCGATCGCGGGGATGCGCCGCCAGATGGTGCGGCTGCTGACGCTGACGCTGTTCCCGGCGCTGTGTCTGCTGACGCTCTCCTGCCCGCTGCTGGTCCCGTTCCTGTTCGGCCCGCGCTGGGACGGGATGATCGTGCCGGCCCAGGTGCTCGCCCTCGGCGGCGCCGCGACGCTGGTGATCGACGCCGCCGGCACGACCCTGATGGCGGCCGGGCGCACGCGCGCGATCCTGGCCTTCGGGGTGGGGCACTGGCTTCTCTACGCGCTCACCGCGCTGCTGGTGGCGCCGCTGGGCATCACCGCGGTGGCGATCGACGCCGCGGTCGTGCACACGCTCTTCACTGCGATCGCCTACGCGCTGATGCAGCGGGGGCAGGCGGAGGGCCCGCTGCGCTGCCTCTGGCGCGACGTGGCGCCGGCGAGCGTCTCCTGTCTGGGCCTCGGCGCGCTCGGGCTGCCTGCGAGCCTCGCCCTGCAGGCGGCGGGGACGCCCGCGCTGCTGGCGCTGCCCGCGATCGCCCTGGCAGCCGGCGCCGGCTACCTGGCGGCGCTGCGCCTCTGCTTTCCGAGCGTCGCGCGCTGGCTGCTGGCCACCGTGGAGCGCACCGTCCCGGAGCGGCGCGGCCTGCGCTGGGCCAAGCAGCGGCTCGCGGTGGCGGCCGCGGCCGACGCCCGGTCAGCCGCCTGATGCTCGGATCGCGGTCCGAGCAGCGGCGCCGGTCAGCGCTCCAGCGCCGGCGCCGGTCAGGCGGCCCGCCGGAGCTCATGCTCCGGCGCGACCGGGCGGGGCACGCCGCGCTCGCGCATCGAGCGCGCGGCGCTCTCCATGACCGAGACGATCTGGAGCCCCAGTGCGACGTTGGACCGTGGCTGCTCTCCGGTGCGGATCGCATGCGCGAAGTCGGCGAGCTCCAAGCCGAGCGGCTCGGCGGAGGCGACGCGCGGGATCACGATGTCGCCGCTGCGATAGATGAGCTGGTGCTCGCCGAAGCTGGTGGGCGCCTGGATGTCCAGGCCGCGGTCGTAGACGCGCACCGGCTCGTCGGCGGCGGTGTCGTCGTACTGCACCATCAGCTTGCTGCCGACCACGATCATCTGACGCACCTTCCGCGGCGCCAGCCAGGAGATCTGCACGTTGGCGGTCGCGCCGCCCTCGAAGGACAGCGTAAGGAACGCCGTCTCCGGGACCCCGCGCTGCAGGACGCTGCGGCCGCTGGCCGCCACCTCGACCACCGGCCGGTCCAGCCAGTAGAGCAGGATCGACAGGTCGTGGGGCGCGAGATCGCAGACCACCCCGTCGGCCTGGTACTTGCCGAGATTCATGCGCGAGGAGGTCACGAAGTGCACATCGCCGACCTCGCCCTGGCTGATCAGGTCCCGCACGGCGTTGACCGCCGGGCTGTAGATGAAGGTGTGGCCCGGCATCAGCACGAGCTCCCGCTCCTGTGCCAGAGCGGCGAGCTCGCGGGCATGCGCCATGCTCGTGGCCAGCGGCTTCTCTACCAGCACGTGCTTGCCGGCCTGCAGCGCGGCGCGCGCCAGCGCGTAGTGGCTCTGCGGAGGCGTGGCGATCACCACCGCCTCGATCGCACGGTCGCGCAGCGCCTCCGCCAGGTCCGCGACCGCCCGCGCATGCGGGAAGCGGCGCGAGAACGCCTGACGCTGGGTCGCGTCGCGGTCGCAGAGGCACTTGAAGGTGAACTCGGCGCGTTCGTCGAGGTTGCGGGCGAGGTTGGGGCCCCAGTAGCCGTAGCCGACGACGGCGGCTCCGATGCCGCGCGTCGCCGTCGCAGGCGCGCTCTGGCGCCGCAACTGAGCGACAGCCGGAGCCGGCTCGCTCGTGACCGCGAGATCTGTCTCGGCGGCGAGATCTGTCTCGGCGGTGAGATCCGGCTTGGGGGCGGGATCCGGCTTGGCTCCTGTCCAGTCGAGGCTCATCCTGCAAGATCAACGTCCGCGGGCGCCGGGGCTTTCGCGAATGCGAGAGCGGCCTGTGCCACCTGGCGAAGCTCTTCGTCGGTCATCCCGGGAAACAGCGGAAGCGAACAGATCTGCTCTGCGAGCATCTCGCTCACGGGCAGGCTTCCTGCGGGCAGGCCGAGATGGGCGTATGCCTCGGTCAGGTGAATCGGTGTCGGATAGTGAATCGCCGAGGCGACGCCGCGGCCGGCCAGGTGAGCGCGGAGCGCGTCGCGCTGCGCGCAGCGCACCACGAACAGGTGATAGACGTGGTCGGCGATGCGCTCCGGGCCGGTCGCAGGCAGGTCGATCGCCTCGCCGTCGCAAAGCCGCCGCCGCAGCGCGGCACCAAGCTCGCGGCGCCGCCGGTTCCAGGTGTCCAGACGCCTGAGCTTGCGGCGCAGCACTGCGGCCTGCAGCGCGTCCAGGCGCGCGGTCGCTCCCACCACCCTGTGCCGGTAGCGCGGTCGCTCTCCATGCGCGCGCAGAAGTCGCACGCGCTCGGCCAGGCGCGGGGAGGAGGTCACGACCGCGCCTGCGTCGCCCCATGCGCCGAGGTTCTTGGTGGGATAGAAGCTGAAGCAGCCGATCTGCCCCAGCGAGCCGACCCGCGCGCCGTGGTGACGCGCGCCGTGAGCTTGGCAGGCATCCTCGACCACGTGGATGCCCGCTTCGCGCGCCAGCTCCACTATCGGACCCATCTCGACGGTCGCCCCGAAGAGGTGCACGGGGATCACGCACCGCACGCGCGGCGTGAGGGCGGCGGCGACGATCTCGGCGTCGATCAGGTGGGTGTCGGGGTCAACGTCCACCAGCAGCGGCGTGGCGCCGGCCGCGCTCACCGCCTCCGCGGTGGCGATGAAGGAGTTGGTGGGCACGATCACCTGGTCGCCGGGGCCGACCTCCAGCGCGCGCAGCGCGAGCTCCAGCGCCGAGGTGCCGGATGCCACACCGACGGCGAAATCGGTCTCGCAGTAGGCGGCGAGCTCGCGCTCGAGCTCCTCGACCTGATCGCCGAGCGTGAACGCGCCGCGCTCGGCGACCTGCCGCACAGCGCCCATCAGCTCCTCTAGCAGCTCTGGATCGTCGAAGTCCAAGCGCGCGAAGGGCACGCGCACGCCTGTGGACTGCGCCTCCGCGCTCAGCATGCGCTGCCGACGCCGGTCACGGGCGCCCAGCCGAGTTGGGTGAGCTCTCTCTGCAACGCCCGCCGGCCGCGGTGGTGCAGACCGTGGATCGAGCTCTCCGATCGGCCGAGCCGCTGCGCGATCTCAGGCGGCGAGAGCCCGACCAGATGGCGCATCACCACGACCTCGCGCTGCTCGGCGGGCAGCGCGTCCAGTGCGGCGCGCAGGTCGCGCGCCTGCTCGTGACGTCGATGATCGTCCGCTTCGTCGCCGGCGAACACCTCTTCGGTCGGCGTGGCCCGCCGTCTGCGCAGATTGTCCAGCGCCGCGTTGCGAGCCAGACGCAGCAGCCAGCCGGAGAACGGCACGCCGCAGTCCTCGTACTTGACGATCACGGTGATCAGCTTCATGAAGACCTGCTGGGTTATGTCCTCCGCCTCGGCGGGATCGCGCACGATGCTGCACACGTAGCCGTAGACGTTGTCGCAGTAGCGCAGATAGAGGAAGCGCAGCGCCTCGCGGTCGCCCTGCTTGGCGCGTGCCACCGCCAGCGCCACCTCTCGTGTGCTCTGCACGGACTCCTGGAGGCCCGTGCGACCGCGAAAGCCGACGTGAGCCTGTTGGCTGTTGAGGCTGCGGGGCATTCCCTCCATCGCTTTCTGATTGGCGTGTCCGCGTAAGGCGGCGGGTCGGCAGCGATGATGTGCCTGCCCACGCCGCCGCGCAATGGGTTGGCCTGCGCGATCGGCGCTCACCATCTGAACGCCCGTCCCGGCCCGTGATGGCCGCGGCGGCGTTCATGCGCGCTCGCGCGCCGCGCGGGTAAGCTCTCGCCACGATGGCCGCACCCGCCTTCAAACGGATCCTGCTCAAGCTCTCCGGCGAGGCCCTGATGGGCGAGCTGCCCTACGGCACCGACCCGGAGCGGGTGCGCGCGATCGCCACCCAGGTGCAGGACGTCCACGACAGCGGCGTCGAGGTCGCGATCGTCGTGGGCGCCGGCAACATCTTCCGCGGCGTCAAGGGCGCCGCCGACGGGATGGACCGCGCCACCGCCGACTACATCGGCATGGTCGCCACCCTGCTCAACGCGCTGCCGCTGCAGGACGCGCTGGAGAAGAAGGGGCTGGAGGTGCGGGTCCAGACCGCGCTGGCGATCTCCGAGGTGGCCGAGCCCTACATCCGGCGCCGCGCGATGCGACACCTGGAGAAGAGCCGGATCGTGATCTTCGCCGCCGGCACGGGCAACCCGTTCTTCACGACCGACACCGCCGCGGCCCTGCGCGCGGCGGAGATCCACGCCGAGATCATCCTGATGGCCAAGAACGGGGTGGAGGGGGTCTACACCGCCGACCCCGCGCGCGACCCGAACGCGCAGTTCATCCCGGCGCTGAGCCACATGGAAGCGCTGGAGCGCCGTTTGCGCGTGATGGACTCCACCGCGCTTGCGCTCTGCATGGAGAACAGGATGCCGATCAACGTCTTCGACATGGATGACGAAACCGCCATTTCCAAGATAATCTCGGGTGAGCGGGTGGGAACGCTCGTCACGACCGCGGCAGGCGAGGAGGAGTAGCCAGATGGCCTCTGAAATGATCGATGCGCTGCTGGAGGACGCCGCCGACCGCATGGCCAAGGCGGTCCACAGCGCGCAGCATGAGTTCGGCACCGTCCGCACGGGGCGCGCGAGCTCGGCGCTGCTGGATCGCATCACCGTCGACTACTACGGCGCGCAGACCCCGCTGAGCCAGCTCTCGACGATCTCCGCGCCGGAGGCGCGCCTGATCACCGTGCAGCCGTACGACAAGTCCTCGATCAAGGCGATCGAGAAGGCGATCAACGAGTCCGACGTCGGCCTGACTCCCTCCAATGACGGCAACCTCGTGCGCCTCGTGGTGCCCGAGCTGACCGAAGAGCGCCGCCGCGAGCTCGTGAAGGTGGTGCGCCATCTGGCAGAGGAGGGGCGCGTGGCGATCCGCAACGTGCGGCGCGACGTGATGAGCGACCTGCGCGAGCTGAAGTCCGAAGGCCAGGCCGGCTCCGACGACGAGCACCGCGCCGAGGTGGAGCTGCAGAAGCTCACCGACGCGAAGGTCGGGGAGCTCGACAAGATGCTGGCGGCCAAGGAGCAGGAGATCCTCGAGGTGTGATGGGCGCCGCGGAAGGGCCGCAAGGGCCGGAGCCGCGCCCGTCGCGCTCATCCGCCGCGCCCGCCGAGGAGCTGCCGAGCGAGCCTGAGCTCTTCGGGCTCGCCAGGTACGTGGCGATCATCACCGACGGCAACGGCCGTTGGGCGAAGGCGCGCGGCCTGCCCGTCAACGCCGGCCACGACGCGGGCGCGGACACGGTCAAGGCGCGGCTGCGGGACGCGGTCCAGCTCGGGATCAAGGAGCTGACCGTCTACTCGTTCTCGACCGAGAACTGGTCGCGCCCGCCGGAGGAGGTCGCGGGCCTGATGGAGATGCTCTCCAGGCGAATCGCCGGGGAGACCCCCGAGCTGCACGAGGAGGGCGTGCGGATGCGCTTCATCGGCCGCCGCGAGGGCGTCTCCGCCGAGCTGCAGAGGCAGATGGACACGGCTGAGCAGATGACCGACGCCAACACGCGGATCACCCTGTTCGTGGCGTTCAACTACGGCGGCCGAGCCGAGATCGTCGACGCCGCCCGCCGCTTCACCGGCGCCACCGAGGAGGAGTTCCGCGCCTGCCTCTACGCGCCCGAGATGCACGACCCCGATCTGGTGATCCGTACCAGTGGCGAGCGCCGGCTCTCCAACTACCTGCTCTGGCAGTCCGCCTACTCGGAGCTCGTCTTTAGAGACGAGCTCTGGCCGGACTTCACCCGACAGAGCCTGCAGGAGTCCCTGGCGGAGTTCGGGGAGCGACAGCGCAGGTTCGGGGGACGTTGAGCGCGTGGGCAGCCGAGGCGGGACCGGAGGAGCGCGAGGCGTGAGAGGCTCCGGCGGCGGTCACGCCAGGCGCATGAGCGGACGCGCGAGACCTCGGCGCTCACGCGAAGAGCACGAGGAGCAGCAGCCGCGGGAGCCTCGGGAGCGGGGCCGCTCGGAGCTGGCGGCGCGCGTGCTGGCCGCTGTGCCGGCGATCGCGCTGGCGCTGTTCCTGGTGATCGAGGGCGGGCTGGTCCTGACCGCGGGCCTGTTGGTGCTCGGCGGCATCTGCATGCACGAGCTCTTCTCGATGTACGAGCGCGCGCACCCGGTCCGCCTGGCCGGCCTGATCGGACTGGCGGGCATGCTGCTGGCCGCCCAGTACGGCGGGCCGCGCTACGTGCTGCTGGCGGCCGTCGCGAGCACCCCGATCCTCTTCCTGCTGGCGGTGCGCCAGCCGCGCACGGGCACCGCCGGCATCGCGATCACCATGCTGGCGCTCTGGTGGATCGGCTTCGGGTTCGCCCACGCTGTGATGCTGCGCGGCCTGCCCCACGGCATCGGCGTGGTGATCGACGTGCTGGTCGGCACCTTCGTGGGCGACACCGGCGCCTACTTCGGCGGCCGCCTGTTCGGCCGGCGGCCGCTGGCGCCCGAGATCTCGCCGAACAAGACCGTCGAGGGGCTCGTGATCGGCATGATCTGCGCCGTGGCCTCGGTGTGGCTCGCGAGCCGCTACCAGAACTGGATGCCGGTCTCCCACGCGGTGGTGCTCGGCGTCGGCGTGGCGGTGCTCGGCCCGATCGGCGATCTCTTCGAGTCCTACGTCAAGCGCCAGGCCGGCACCAAGGACGCCGGAAAGCTCTTCGGCGCCCACGGCGGCGCGCTCGACCGCCTCGACGCGGTGCTCTTCACCGCTGTCGTGGCGTACTACATCTGGTCGGCGTACACGTGAGCCTGCCACGGCGCCGCGGTGCCGGCGCAGGCGTGCTCGCGGCAGCGACGCCGGCCGCGGGCTAGGCTGGGCGGCAATGAGTCAGCGCAGAGGACTTCTGATACTCGGGTCGACCGGCTCGATCGGAACCCAAGCCTTGGAGGTGGTGCGGCACACCGGCGAGTTCGAGATCCTCGGCCTCTCCGCCGAGCGCTCCTGGCAGACCCTTGTCGAGCAGGCCGTCGAGCATGGCGTGCGCCGCATCGCGCTCGCCGACGCCGATGCCGCGGCGCGCGCCGCCGAGGCATGGACCGACGGCGAGGTGCTCAGCGGAGCCGAGGGACTGGTCAGGCTCGTCGTGGAGTCGCAGGCCGACCTCGTGCTCAACGCGCTGGTCGGCTCGGCGGGACTCGGACCGACGATCGCCACGCTCGGCGAGGGCATCGAGCTGGCGCTCGCCAACAAGGAGTCGCTGGTCGTCGGCGGCGAGCTCGTCACCGCGCTGGCGGAAGCGACCGGCGCCGCGATCGTGCCGGTGGACTCCGAGCATGCGGCGCTGCATCAGCTTCTCAGTGGCCGGGCACCCGGCTCCGTGCGGCGGCTCACGATCACTGCCAGCGGCGGGCCGTTCCGCGGCATGAGCCGCGAGCAGCTTCGCGACGTGAGTGTCGAGCAGGCGCTCGCCCACCCGACCTGGTCGATGGGCGGCAAGATCACGATCGACTCGGCGACGCTGATGAACAAGGGGCTGGAGGTGATGGAGGCCCATCACCTCTTCGGCACGCCGTATGAGGACATCGACGTCGTCGTTCACCCGCAGTCGCTGATCCACGGCCTGGTGCAGCTCGCCGACGGGGCGATGCTCGCCCACGTCGGCCCGCACGACATGCGAATCGCGATCTCCTACGCCCTGCACCACGGCGAGAGCGTGGACCTGCCGATCGAGCCGGTGGACCTCACCGCCGCCGGCACGCTCAGCTTCGAGCCGGTGGACCTGGAGACCTTCCCCTGCCTGCGCCTGGCGCGCGAAGCGGCGCTCGCCGGAGGCACCGCTCCCTGCATCCTCAACGCCGCCAACGAGGTCGCCGTCCATGCGTTCCTGAGCTCGCGGATCCCCTTCGACGGCATCCCGGCCGTGATCGACCACGCGCTGCAGAGCCTGGGGTCCGCGCAGGTGCGCTCGTTCGACTCGCTGTACGAGGCGGACCGGCTCGCCAGAGCGGCCGC
This sequence comes from Solirubrobacterales bacterium, assembly GCA_027315115.1. Classification (GTDB taxonomy): domain Bacteria; phylum Actinomycetota; class Thermoleophilia; order Solirubrobacterales; family Solirubrobacteraceae; genus Palsa-744. The sequence goes on from DAHUYQ010000036.1 coordinate 53,060, forward strand.
GGAGGAGGCCGTCGGGGCGCGGGCCTGATCTGCGGCTCCGCGCGCCTGATCTGCGGCTCCGCGGGCCGCCGCCTGCGAGACTGATCGCATGAGCTGGCTTCTGACCATCCTCGGCATCGTGGCGCTGATCGTGCTGCACGAGCTCGGGCACTTCTCCGTCGCCAAGGCGGTGGGGATGCGCGTGGAGCGCTTCTCGCTCTTCTTCCCGCCGACCATCGCGCGGATTCGCAGGGGAGAGACCGAGTACGCGATCGGCGCCCTGCCCGCGGGGGGGTACGTGAAGATCACCGGGATGAACCCCGACGAAGTCCAGGATCTGCCGCCGGAGGTCCGGTCTCGCGCCTACTACAGCCAGCCGCCGTGGAAGCGGATCGCGGTGATCCTCGCCGGCCCGCTGGTCAACATCGTGATCGCGTTCGTGCTGTTCGCGGTGGTGCTGTGGGGCGGCAGCTACGGGGGAGCGCTGACCCTGGGCAACCTCGATCCCAGCATCGAATCGGTCGTCTCCACGACCAAGGTGGCCGGCGTCCAGCGCGGCATGCCGGCGCAGCATGCGCTGCGGCCCGGCGACAAGATACTCACCGTGGAAGGCGATAAGGCCACGCCGGTCTCGGTGGTCAAAGCCGTCGAGGCGCATCGCTGCGCCGGCACGCAGGTGCAGGGCTGCGTGGCCGCCACGCCGGTGCACCTGACCGTCAAGCGGGACGGCCGGGTCGTGCCTGTCGCGGTGCGGCCTCAGTACGACTCCGACTACAAACGGATGCTGATCGGCTTCGACTTCGGCGCCGCGCCCCGCTCCTTCGGGCTGCTGGGAGCGGCAAGCGCATCGGCCACGGCGATGTGGCACGCGACCGGGGAAACCGTGGCCGGCCTCGGCCGCGCGCTCACGAGCTCCAAGGAACGCAGCAACCTGCACAGCATCGTCGGCATCACCGAAGTGACAGACGAAGCGGTTCAGGCCGGCGCCGGCAAGGCGCTGGTCGTGCTCGGCTACGTCTCGATGGTGCTCGGCGTGATCAACCTCTTCCCGTTCCTGCCGCTCGACGGCGGCCACATCCTCTGGGCGCTCGCCGAAAAGGTGCGTGGACGGAGGGTCTCGATGGCGGCGATGTGGCGCTTCAGCTCGGTCGGCCTCGTGCTGCTCGCGTTCCTGGTGATCAGCGGAATCAGCAACGACATCGGCCGCATCGCCGGATAGCGCGCTCACCCTGTGCGGCGTAGGATCCGCGGAGTCAAACGAGGATACGGGGCCAACGTGAGTGAGCAGGCAGCGGCAGATGTAGTCGGCGATGGCGGCGCGAGCGCAGCGGGCGCTCATCCGCGCACGCTGATCGAGGCGTTCGAGCAGACCTGTGGCGCGCGCGCGGACCATGTCGCGATCGCGAGCCGGGGCGACGAGCAGACGCTGACCTGGGCGCAGTGGCGGCAGCGCTCACGCGAGATCGCGGGCGGGCTTCACCGACTGGGGCTGCGACGCGGCGACGCGATCGCGCTGCTGATGGCCAACCGACCCGAGTTCCACGTCTGCGACCTCGCCGCGGTCATGCTGGGCGCGACCCCCTTTTCCATCTATCAAACCTCCTCACAAACTCAGATCGAGTTCGTGATCGCGCACGCCGGCGCGCGGGTCGCGGTCGTCGAAGCCCGCTATCTGCCGGCGATGCTGGCCGCGCAAACGGCGCTGCCGGAGCTGAAGCACGTGATCCTGATCGACCCGGAGAGCCTTGACGAGGCGCCCACCGGCGTGCTCGACCTCGAGGCGGTGCGGGCAAGCGGCGGTGGGGATGACCTGCAGCACGAGGTCGATGCCGCCGCAGCGCAGATCGAGCCCGACGACGTGCTGACGCTGATCTACACCTCGGGCACGACCGGCGACCCGAAGGGTGTGCAGCTCACGCATCGCAACGCGATGGCCGCGGTGGCCTCGGTGGAGAGCGTGATCAGCTTCCCCGAGGACTCGAAGGTGATCTCCTGGCTGCCTGCCGCGCACGTCGCCGAGCGCACGGCCCACCACTACATCCCGATCGTCTACGGCATGCAGGTCACGACCTGCCCGGACCCACAGCAGGTGCTGGCCTGCCTGCCGGAAGTGCGCCCGCAATGGTTCTTCGCGGTCCCGCGGATCTGGGAGAAGCTGAAGGCGGGGCTGGAGGCGATGCTGGCCGGGCTGCCCGACGAGCAGCGCGAGCCGACCGAGCAGGCCTTCGCCGCGGCGCTTGCGCGCGTGCGGCTGGAGCAGGCGGGGGAGCCGGTGCCGGACGAGCTTGCGGCGCGGGTGGCGGAGGCGGACGAGCGGGTCTTCGCCAACCTGCGGGCGATGCTGGGGCTCGACCAGGCGGTGTCGGTCAACGTGGGCGCGGCGCCGACCCCCGTCGAGGTGCTCGAGTTCTTCCACGCGATCGGCATCCCGCTCGCGGAGCTCTGGGGCATGTCGGAGACCTGCGGCGCCGGCTGCGTGAACCCCGTCGGGGCGGTCAAGCTCGGCACCGTGGGCCCGCCCGTGGAGGGCGTGGAGATCAAGCTCGCCGAGGACGGCGAGCTGCTCGTGCGCGGCGCGGTCGTGATGTCCGGCTATCGTGCCGCGCCCGAGAGGACCGCGGAGGCGATCGACGCCGAGGGCTGGCTGCACACCGGCGACGTCGCCGAGGTCGACGAGGACGGCTACGTGCGGATCGTGGACCGCAAGAAGGAGCTGATCATCAACGCCGCCGGCAAGAACATGTCGCCGGCGAACATCGAGGCGACGCTGAAGAGCGCCTCCCCGCTGATCGGACAGGTCTGCGCGATCGGCGACGGCCGCCGCTACAACACGGCCCTGATCGTGCTCGACGCGGACTTCGCGCCCGCCTGGGCAGCGCGCAGCGGCCTGCAGGACCGCACGCTGGAGCAGCTCGCCGACGAGCCCGCGCTGCTCGCGGAGATCGAGAAGGGCGTGGCGGCCGCCAACGAGAAGCTCTCGCGGGTGGAGCAGATCAAGCGCTTCACGGTCCTGCCCGGCGACTGGCTGCCCGGCGGCGAGGAGCTGACGCCGACGATGAAGCTCAAGCGCCGCCCGATCGCCGAGAAGTACGCGCAGGCGATCGAGGGGATGTACGGCTGAGCGGATGTGGCGGGGCGGCGAAGACGCGGCTGCGCCACCCACGGGCTGGCGCCGCCGGGTACGTTCCCAGGAGCCGCAGAGCGCTCGCTCTTCGCGCTGCTTCTGAGGAGAGCGGCCACGCATCCGGTCTGACGGCTCAATCTCGTCTCCGGCACCGCCAGCGATGCGACAGAACGTGCATTTGAAGTCCGCGGAACGTGCAGTACACTTTCGCGAACCGTGCGTTGTGAGCCTGGCCATACGTGCATGACGAGTCTCGCGCGTTGAGCGCCGCCTCTGAGAGTGCCGACGGGGGACTTCATCGCCGCCATACGGAGGCGGTGGTCGCACGGGCGCTGACTGAGTCGAGAGTCGTGATCGTGAACGGCGCCAGACAGGCTGGCAAGACGACGTTGAGCCGACTGGTCCTGCCTGACGCCCACTGGGTCAGCCTGGACTCGCAGGCTGTGCTTGACGCGTGCATCGCCGACCCCGCGGGCTTCCTGGAGGCATATCCGAAGCCGCTGGTGATCGACGAGTTCCAACGCGCCGGCGACGCGCTCGTGCGCGCGATCAAGCTCGAAGTCGACAGGGACAGATCGCGCGGCCAGTACATGCTCACGGGCTCGAGCCGCTTTCTGACGGTTGCCACGATCTCCGAGTCGTTGGCCGGCCGTGCGCAGATGGTCGACCTCTGGCCCTACACCCAGGGCGAGGCGGATGAGCTCGGCACGGGCGCGGATGGCCTTCTTCGGCGACTGCTGACCGGCAACGAGCGCATCGCCCGCCAGATCGCGGGGCCTGCCGTGACCCGAGCCGACTACTTCTCGCGGCTGTGCCGCGGTGGCTATCCCGAGGTCAACGAGTTGCCCCCGTCCGCTCGTGGGCGTTGGTTTCAGAGCTATCTGCGGACGATCGTCGGTCGCGACGTGCCGGAGATCGCGCGTGGCAGGCACCTGGGGGAGTTGCCAAGGCTGATCGGCGTACTCGCCGCTCGCTCCGGGCAAGAGCTGGTCATCGAGCACGTGGCACGCGAGACCGGGATCGAGCGGACCGTGCTGAGTCGAAACTACTTGCCGCTGCTCGAAACGATCTACCTGACCAAGACACTTCCTGCCTGGTCCAGAAACCTCACAAGCCGCGCGATCAAGCACCCGAAGGCCTTCATCGTCGACTCGGGTCTCGCTGCGCATCTCCTGGGCGCGGACCCGCAGGCGCTGGCTGACCCGACGAGCCCTGTGCGTGGCCCGCTGGTCGAGAGCTTCGCCGTGGGCGAGCTGGTCAGGCAGGCGTCGCTGCTGGACGAGCCTGAAGCGAGCCTCTACCACTACCGCACGCGCGATCAGACGGAGGTGGACGTCGTCGCCGAGACCACCGACGGGCGCGTGGTCGCCTTTGAGATCAAGGCATCCTCGACGGTCGGCATGAACGCCTTCCGCTCACTGGTCAAGCTGCGAGAGAGTCTTGACAGCACCGGCGGCCGCTTCGTGGCCGGCGTGGTGCTCTATCTCGGAGACGACGCTCTGCCCGCCGGCGACCGGCTCGCGGCGCTGCCGCTGTCGCATCTGTGGCGCCCCGGCGATCTCGCCGAACAGCCTTGACAGGCTCAACGCAGCGCGTGATGGAGCGAGGATTGATCGGCCACACGAGGTTGGGCGATCGGCCATACGGCGGTAGAATATCGGCCACACCATGAACTCGTTGAGGATGCTGGCCGCAGAACTGGAGATCCCTGAGCGGACGCTCAGGCGCGCCGCCGGGGAAGGGCTGCTGCGCGGAGAGCGCCTGAGCGCACGCCGCTTTCGCACGACGCTCCGTGAGGAGGCTTATCTCCGCTCGCACTGGCCGTTGGTGAGCACGCTGAGATCTGCCCTTCGGACCGAGCCCAACGTCGCTCTTGCGGTGTTGTTCGGGTCCGTCGCGGATGGAACCGACCACGAACGCTCCGACGTCGACCTGCTGGTCACGCTGCGCAACGATTCCGTCGCTCGGCTGGCCGACCTGGCCGGGCGCCTGTCCGATCGCACGGGACGTAGCGTCCAACTCGTGCGCCTCGCGGATGGCGTTGCCTCGCCGCCCCTGATGGCAGACGTGCTGGAGCGAGGTCGCGTGCTCTGCGACCGCGAACATGTCTGGCCCGAGATGATCTCTCAGGCAGAGCGCTGGCGGCGGCGCGCGCGGCACGTGAGTCGCACGGCGGCAGCGCCGCCCGCGATCGACGAGCTTGGGGGCGTTCGAGCGAGCGCGCCTTCACGCCGCCTTCACCGGCGCACCGGCGCGCTTCCGTAGAATCAGGGCCATGGCATCGAAGCGGCAGATACACGTGGGCGGCATCCCGATCGGCGGCGGCGCGCCGGTCGTCGTGCAGACGATGACGAAGACCGAGACGGCGAACCTCGCCGCCACGATGGACCAGATCCTCCAGGTCGCGGAGGCGGGCGCGGACATCGTGCGCGTCGCGGTGCCGCGCGAGCAGGACGTCGAGGCGCTGAAGAGCATCGTCGGCAAGTCGCCGATCCCGGTGATCGCGGACATCCACTTCAACCACACGCTGGCGATCAAGGCGATCGAGGCGGGCGCGCACTGCGTGCGGATCAACCCCGGCAACATCGGCGGCGAGGAGAAGGTCGCCGAGGTCGTGAAGGTCGCCACTGAGCACGGCACGCCGCTGCGGGTCGGGGTCAACTCGGGCTCGCTGCCCAAGCATCTGCGCCAGATGGAGTACGACAACCCCGTCGAGGCGCTCGTCACCGCCGCGATCGAGACGGTGCAGCTCATGGAGCGGCTCGACTTCGAGAACTTCAAGGTCTCGATGAAGTCCACATCGGTGCCCAACACGATCGCCTCCAACCGGCTGCTCTCGCAGAAGATCCCCTACCCGCTGCATCTCGGCGTCACCGAGGCCGGCACCAAGTGGTCGGGCTCGCTGAAGTCCGCGGTCGGCCTGGGCACGCTGCTGGCCGACGGGATCGGCGACACGATCCGGATCTCGCTCTCCACCTTCCACGCCGAGGAGGAGGTCAAGGTCGCCTGGGAGATCCTGAAGGCGCTGAAGCTGCGCGAGAAGGGACCGGTGCTGATCGCCTGCCCGACCTGCGGCCGCCTGCAGTTCGACATGGACCGCGTGGTCGCCGAAGTCGAGGCGCGACTGGAGGCATACGCGGACCCGATCGAGGTCTCGGTGCTCGGCTGCGCGGTAAACGGCATCGGCGAGGCGCGCCACGCCGACTTCGGCATCACCGGCGCCAAGGACATGGGGATGATCTACAGCAAGGGCGAGCCGCTGAAGAAGGTCCCCACCGAGCGCCTGGTGGACGAGCTCTTCGCCGAGATCGACCGCTACTACGCCGCCGGCAAGAAGGTGGAGCGCGACGAGGAGCTGGCCGCGCAGGCCCGCGCGTGGCTGGCCGAGAACGAGGATGCCACGGCGATGACGCCGGAGAAACTGGCGGCGCTGGAGGCGCAGGCGGCCGCGCAGGACGCCGAGGCGCAGGACGTGCTTGGCACGATGCTCACGCCGGCGGTCGAGATGGACGAGGCGGTCTCCCCGGTGGCGGGGCGGCGCTTCACGCGCGGCTGAAGGGCTGCGGCTCGGCCGCTTCGCTGAGCGCATACGCCCAGCCTCTTCGAGCATATGGACGGATGGCAGACCTTCACCAAGCGAATGCGACGCCGTTAAGGTAGCATCCCGAGTGGCGATCGGGATGCCGTAGCTTTGACCCGGAGAGGGATAGATCGTTGTCAGGCGGGGCGGGTCCGCAAACAGGTGTGCACGATGGCGGCGGGTTGCTGGTCAGGGTCGTGACCGCGCGACTCGGCGGCGTGTTCGACGAGGGGCTGATGGCGCTGCTCAACGCAGAGCCGGCGATCCACGTGATCGCCGGCCGTCTCGATCTGCACCAGCTCGAAGCGCGTGTCGCCACTGACCAGCCGGATGTCGCGGTTCTCGGCGATGCGCAGATCGGTGCTCCGTCGGTCTTTGCGCGCCTTCGTGCCGCTCGCCCCGGTCTCGGCGTGATGGTGATCTCACACGGTCTCTCAACGCAGCGCGGCACGTGGTTACTGAGCTGCGGCGTCAATGCGTGCGTCTATCAGGAGGCGCCCGCCGAGCAGATCGTCGCGGCGCTGAAGGTCGCCGCCGAGGGCGGATGCATGCTGGTCGCGGGCCCGGGAGACCGTGACGATGGCCGGGTCTCTTCGCTGACTCCGCGGGAGTGGGAGGTGTTGCGTCTCCTCCAGGCCGGCGACACCAATGCCGAGGTCGCGCACAAGCTTGACATTTCACAGGAGACGGTCCGCACGCATGCGCGTCACCTGTATCGCAAGCTTGGCATCAGCGGTCGACGCCATCTGCGCGCGCTTGAGCTTCCTGGCCGCGACTGAGCCTTGCCCGCGGCAACCGGACCGTCTCGCGTCGCTTTGCGGTGCCGATGGATGGGGTTATGGCTTGTTTTGTCTACGTAGGGGTGTCACCCCTCTCTCACCCTTGCATACCCCGAAGATCACCCTTCCGGGGGATAGACGCGGCGCGGGCTGCCTGCGAGGCTGTGCGGCGCAGCGTCTACAGCCATCGAGCAGGGGGAGCGGGCCGTGCCGTGTGTTTCGAGGTGCCTGAAGTGCTGGATCGTGTCCATCATCTGCGCCTGTGCGGCCGGCGCCGGCTTGCCGCCGGCCGCACAGGCCGAAGATCCGTCGAGTAGCGGCGCGTTTTCCAGCAACCTGGTGATCACGGGCTCGCCGGACGAAGCCGCACAGCTCAAGGCCGAAGAAGAAGCGCGTAGTGCGAGCCCCGAAGCTGTGCGCGAGCGCGAAGAATCCGAGGCGGCCTACGAAACGCTCGGCCCGCAGGCCGCGGCGAAGCTCGTGGGCGAACGGTTCGCCAATGTTGATCGCCCCGACGGCGGACTGCCAACGCTGCCGGCGGGGGAGCAGGTCGGCAAGTTGCTGAGCACGCATGCGGCTCAGCTCGTCACGCCTGCGAGTGCGGGTGGGCAAGGTGCGCACGCGGTGCTCGAATCGCTCGGCCCGATCGCTGTGCGGGAAGGCGGCTCGCTTGAGCCGATCCAGTTGGGGTTGGAAGAACGCGGTGGTTCCTTCGTGCCGAAGCGTGCGCCGCTGGCACTCAGTTTCCCTGGCGATCTCTCTCAGGGTGTCACGCTGCCGGGCGTGGGCGTGACGCTCACCCCGCTAGGTGCGTCCGGATCCGTGGCGAACGCCGCGCACGCGCGGCTTGACGGCGACGCGGTGCTCTGGGGTGGCTCCTCGATGGGGACCGCGGTGGATGTGATGGCCAAGCCGACGACTGCCGGGTTTGATCTCATCGCCGTGTTGCGGGCCCAGGCGAGCCCGGAAACGCTGCGCTTTAGGGTCGGGCTACCGGAGGGCGCGACTCTCGTGCAGGGCGGTGGCGGTCGGGTGTTGGTGCGCAAGGCCGGCGAGACGCTTGCGAGCATCCTGCCACCGAGTGCGCTCGATGCGGAAAGCAACCTCGTCCAAGGAGTGACGATGAGCGTGGCGGGCGACGTCCTGACGGTGGCGGTGCCGCATCCGGCGGGTAGCTACCGATACCCGATCGAGGTCGATCCGGGGGTCGAAGAATACATATACCCCAAATACCCCAACGGTAATGCGACGAACTGGCATTACAAAGAACCAGAAGGTGGTGGATACCTCTACCACCCCGAAGATCCGTGGCACGCCGGGGGCGTGTATATCACTCGCGAAGGCTCCTTTCCCGAAGCAGACTGGGCAGCCGTTGCTATGACGACCAACGGCGACTCTAAAATATACAAGGCGACGCTGAAAGACACAATCTGCGCCGCCAATTGCAAGTATGGCTCCACGGTGAGCTTTGGTTACCTTGAAAGCTGGGCCGAAATCGGTAAGGCTGGCGTTGAAAGCAACAAGGCTGTGCTCGCCACGCCGGGCTCAACCGAAGCGCCTTCGGAAGCGACCGTGTGCGCATCTGGCTGCTCTACGACTGCTGGCGCGCCGGGCAACGGCGTGGATCTGCGGGTTCAGACGGCGCTTTCAACCGAACAGTACCAGGAATCGACAGAATTCCATCCCTGTTGTGAAATCTGGGCTGAGTTTTACGACGAGACGACATACATCTCCGAGCCGGCCGGCAGTCACGCGACCGTCAAATACAATCGGGAATATCAGCTTGGCCCTGGCCATACCGCAAACGTGGTCAGCACTAACGCATGGTTTGGCCCCTACAGCGGCGCGTTTGAATACGAAGCAGAAGATGCTGGTCTCGGAGTCTCGGCCGCGCATGTGGAAGTCGATGAAGGCGGCTCCTGGAAGACGGTATGGACAAAGAGCTATGCGGAATCCGAAGGTTGCATAGGGGTGGAGTGCGCGCCGTCTCAAAAACAAGAATTGACGTGGGCATCACTCAAAGCGGAACTGCCGAACGGAACGGATCATGTTCGGGTGTCGGCTGAAGATCCGACGAGCAACAGTTCGTCTGCTGAACACGGTGAAGGTGAAACGACAATTCACGTTGACACAACGCCGCCGCACGGCATCGCGATCACGGGTATGCCCTACAAAGAAAACGAAGCGAAACAAAAGGATTACGAACTTGGTGAAGTGCCAGCGCCTGTGAAGGTGTCCGCAAGCGATGGCGAAGGTGAAGTGGAAAGCTCGGGTATCAGCTCGATCGAACTTGCGGTAGACGGGCATAGTCTGGGTCGTGAGTACACGGCGCATTGCTCTCCAGGGCCGTGTACTGGTACGGCGGAATGGACGATCAACGGTTCAGAACTCGGTGCCGGCTATCACGTGCTTGAAGCGATCGCGACCGACAATGCGGGGAACAAGACGCCTGTGATGAGCGTCCCATTGCTGGTGTCATCTGCGAGCCCGGTGGCGCTCGGCCCCGGGTCGGTGAACCCGCAGTCGGGAGACTTCGCGCTTGAAGCGACGGATGTAAGCATGAGCGGAGGGATGGGTGGCCTCTCGGTGACGCGTCACTACGACTCGCTGAATCCGAGGGAGGGTCTGGAAGGTCCGGTGGGTCCGCAGTGGACGATCGGTCTGAACAGCGGGGCGAGCTTGGAAGAATTGCCGGATGGCAGTGTGATGCTGGTAGGCCCGCAGGGCCTGGCGCAGTTCTTGAAGAAGGAAGGCGGCGGGTTTGAAGCACCGCCTGGCGATGGGAACCTGACGTTGGAAGGCAAGTATGAAGAAGTGGAAAAGGAAGGCAAGAAGGAAACCCACGCCAGCGAATATATGCTCAAGGACGCCAAGGAAGGCATTACTACGCGTTTCACGAAGCCTGAAGGCGCAGAAGACTGGCTGGCGACGGTCGCGGAAGGTCCGATTGCGACGGACACGACGACGGATAGCTATCAGGTGCAGGAAGTCGAAGGGCAGAAGATCGTTGAGCCGCTGCTTGAGGTCGCGCCGCATCCGAATGCGACGTGTACTTCTGAACGGGTGAAGGTCGGTGAAGAATACGAAACGCGGTTCGACTTGGAACGCGGCTGTCGTGCGTTGACGTTCAACTATGCGAAGGAAACGACCGCGACCGGGCAGGCGCTGAGCGAATGGGGCGACTACAAGGGTGATCTCACGCGGGTCTATTTCCACGCGTGGGATCCGGCGTCTAAATCGATGAAGACGAAGGAGGTAACCCACTACCTTTACGATAAGGGCGGACGTTTGCGGGCGGTTTGGAATCCGCAGACCGAACCGGAACCCGAATCGGAAGGGTGCGCGACGAACCTCGCCGCAAAAGGCTGTCTTGCGACAATTTACGCCTACGACGAAAACGGACGGCTGGTGGCGTTGACGCCGCCGGGCCAGGAGTCGTGGGCCTTTACCTATAAGCGCCGCAGCGGAGACCAGTTTGCGGGCAAGATCCTTAAGGTCACCAGGGCGCCGGCCAGTGCGGAAGTCTGGGATGGCAAGCTGCCTGAAGTCGTCAGCGGAGCCGGTCCGGCGATTTCAGGCACGCCGCATCCCGGTGTGACGCTCACGGTCTCCTCGGGAACATGGCTGAATGCTCCCGTGGCCTACACCTACCAGTGGGAACTTTGTGATGGCGGCACGGGGTGCTACCCGATTGAAGGCGCTACAAACCCGAGCTATACGGTTACGCAAGGCGACTATGGGCACGAACTGGTCGTGGCTGTCACCGCGATCAACGGCGGTGGCGCGGTCTCCGCTCGCCCGTCGGTCGCGGTGCAGATGGCTCAGCATGAATATGTGCTTCAGGAAAACGTGACCGACCCTTTCAACGTCGAGAGCATCGTAACGGGCCCCGAAAAAGACCTGTGGGTCGGCGAGAGTGATGGCGAGATCGCCAAGATGACTAGCTCAGGGCGTGTAGAAGCTGAATACAACGCTCCGCTGCCTGAATCCATGGCTGCCGGCCCCGCAAACACCGTGTGGTTTACGAGCATGTGGAGCAACAAAGTCTCCATGATGACAGCGGCGGGCTCGGTGAGCACATATCAGGTCAACGAATGGGCGAGTACCGGCCCGAACGATATTGTTGAGGGCCCGGAAGAAGACATGTGGTTCACAGAGGGCGGGGGCTTCGCAAACTCGATCGCCAGGATCACGCAGTCCGGCAGCATCACCGAACACGCACTGCCCGCAGGGTACACGAGTCCTTACGGCATCGTAGTCGGACCCGAAGGTGACTTGTGGTTTACGGCAGCGAAGGAAAACGAACTGGGTACGACGGGCGTGATCGGGAAGTATGTGCCTTCGTCCGGCGCGTTCACGATGTACAAAACCTTCGAAGGCTTGGCGAAGCACATCACCGTCGGGCCTGACGGCAACCTGTGGTACACCAACGAACGCAAGGACAGAATCGGCAAGATTACGCCTTCCGGAGTAATGACCGAATATCCGCTCACGTGCTCACCGGACGAAATCGTGACATCGGACGGCAAGCTGTGGTACACGGTCCCCGGCGTGGGCAAGATCGGCGAAATCACGACGGCCGGCGAAACGCACGAATACACCGTGTCTGCGCGTGAATACCAACGAACGACGGGCGGGATGCCGATCGGTGAAGGCCCGAACAAAGACCTTTGGGTCGGCTTGGCCGCCGAATCGGGCTTTGGCAACTTCGCGATGGTCGCTGACATTGCGACCGCAACAGAAAACGGCACGAAATACCCTCTGGGTCAGGGTACTACGGTGGAGTACAACGTGCCAGTCGAAGGCGAAAGCGCGCCGTACCAGATGACCGCACAGGAACTGGAAAAGTGGGGTCAGACAGATGTCCCGGTGTACGCTATGGCGATTCTTCCACCGGAGCATCCACAAGGCTGGCCCGCGGAAAGCTACGCCGGCGCGTCCATCTACTACATGGACTCCCAGGCACGGACGGTGAATGCCGCCGGTCCGAACGGCGGGATCGCCACGACCGAATACAACGCGGAAAACGAGGTGAAGCGCGCCCTAAGTGCACGCAACCGGGCACGGGCGCTCGCGGAAGGCTGCGAATCGAAAACGCAATGCAAGTCGGCTGAAGTCGCAGCCAACCTTGACACCCAAAGCGTCTATAACGCGGCAACGGGCACGCTGACGGAAACCAAGGGCCCGGAACACCTTGTGCAGCTGAAAGACGGCGAAAAGATGCAGGCGCGCAACACCGTCCACTACAGCTACGACCAAGGCGCCCCCGCAGGAGAAGAATACGGGCTGGTCACCAGCACCACAGACGCGGCCGTCGCCGGCGGCAAAGAATTCGAAAAGCGGGAATCAACGACCGACTATTCAGGCCAAGCCAACCTTGGCTGGCAGCTGCGGTCTCCGACATCAACCACGACAGACCCACAGGGCCTGAACCTCGTGCACCAGACCGTCTACGACCCAAGCACTGGCAACGTGATCGAAACCCGGTCGGCGACAGCCAACAAAGAAGGCAGCGAAGCAATCAAATCCTTCTTCTCCTTCGGTGGTGAAGGTTCGGGTGCTGGCCGGTTGGAAAAGCCTGCGGGGGAGGCGACGGATGCTGAAGGTGATGTGTGGGTTGCGGATACGGGTCATGATCGGGTGCAGGAGTTCGATGCTAAAGGCGAATTTGTGCGGGAGTTTGGTGGGGAAGGTAGCGGAGCGGGTCAGTTCCGCGAACCGCGTGGGATCGCGGTGAGCGGTGCT
>DAHUYQ010000045.1 GCA_027315115.1 Solirubrobacterales bacterium
CGCGCCGGGCCGAGCGCCGGGCCGACCCCCGCGCAAGCCGCCACCCGCGCGCCGGGGGCTCGCCAGTCTTCGCTCAGCCTTCCGGCCGTGGCCCGGGGATGCCACGGAAGGCAAACGGCTCGCTGGGCCGGCCTGCCTGCACGTACCAGCACTCGCCTGACATCTCGCCCTCGAAGAGGGTAATCACGGTCTCCGCCACGCGCTCGGCGGGGATGATCGGCAAGCCCTGAGCGCTCAGCGCATCGCGGATCGGCTCGATGATCTTCGACTCCGCGAAGCCCGGGCAGACCGCGTTCACGCGGACGCCCTCGCCGACGAGCGCCGGCCCGAGCGCACGCACGAGCCCGACGACCGCGTGCTTGTTGGCGCTGTAGACCGGATCGAACGGCATGCCCGTCAGACCGGCCAGCGACGCGGTCGCAACGATCGCGCCGCCGCCCCTGGCCTTCAGCGCGGGCAGCGCGGCGTGGACGCCGAACACCACGCCGTCCAGGTTCACGCCCATCGCCCGCCGGTAGGCGTCCAGATCGAAGTCCTCTCCGAGACCGCATCCCGTCGACACCCCGGCGTTCAAATGCACCAGATCGACGCCGCCGAGCCGCTCGCCGACCACCTCGACGGCATGCAGGCACTGGTGCAGGTCGCTAACGTCGGCGGCGACGAACTCGCCGCCCAGCCGCGCGGCCACCGCGGCTCCCTCCTGCTCGTCCACGTCCACGATCGCGACCAGCGTGCCGCGCTCGGCCAGCGCCGTCGCGACCGCGCGCCCGATCCCGCTCGCGCCGCCGGTCACCAGCGCCACCTTGTCTGCCACCTCCACGATCCCCTCCTCCCGCACTCGCCTCCAGGTGCGCGCACACTATCTCAGCGTCTGGGCCGCCGCCCACGCTCGCCCGCGACGACGACTCCACCCGGTCCCCAATAGAATCGATGGTTCAGAGGGCGCGTAGCTCAGTGGGAGAGCGCTCGCTTCACACGCGAGAGGTCGCAGGTTCGAAACCCGCCGCGCCCATAAGATCCCTCGCCACCGCGGTCATCTTCGCTGCGATCAGCACGCCTTCATCGACGTAGTACGTCGTCTTGCGCCGAGCTATGCAACCCACGATGGCTCGATGGCGTCAACCGTCAAGACGCTGGACTGGTTGAGGCGGAGCCGGACGCTAACGGCCTACGATCTGGCGGCGACGCCAGAACTCCGGTCACGCTGGCGGCCGCGCACTGCCGCCGCCGCAATCCGAGCGGGTCCCGACTTGATCGACGTCGAGATTCTGCACGCCTTGCGCGGAGTGCCGATTCGCGCAGAGATCACGCCTGAGCGCGCCGCCGACGCACGCACCGATCTTGCGGAGGCGGCACCGCTCCGCTGCCCACACGAGCCGCTGAGCGACCGCATCTGGGAGCAGCGGCACAATCTCAGCGCGTATGGCGCCGCCTTCGTCGCACTTGCCGAGACGCTCGACCGACCCGCGCGAGACCCGCGCTTGGTGGCGGCGCTCTGCGCGGGCGCGGACTTCGTGAAGGGCTCACGCTAGCGGCGCCGCCAGGCAGAGCAGCGCCGCTGCGTGCAGCACGATCCCCGGCTGCCGGGCGCCGACTCCCCGAGCGCGCGCTTCCAGCGCCAGGACCGCCCGGCACACGGCGCGAGCGCTACCAAAGCGACGGCTCGTTCCGATGCGCGGGACTAGCTCGGCGCGGGGCGGAGCTGCGCCAAACTCTCCAAAGCTCAGAATTTCCGGCAGATCAGCCGATACCCAGGTCAACATGCCCCGCGCCGATCCAGCGACGACGTTCGCCGCGCGCCAGGCCGCCGGCCCGCTGCGCCAACTCGACCTCCGGCAGCTCGTAGAGCGACTGCCGGCGATCGTCTACGTGGCCGACGTGGGCATCGAGGGCAGGTGGCGCTACGTGAGCCCCGGCGTGGAGGCGATCCTGGGCTTCACCGCAGCCGAGATGCTCCAGGACGTGGGGCTGTGGGCGCGCCAGGTCCATCCCGATGACAGGGCCCGCGTCTTCGCCCGCGAAGACGATCTGATCGCCCCGGGCGCGCCCGAGGAATACCGGATGCTGCACCGCGACGGCAGCATGGTCTGGGTCCGCGACGAAGCGGCGCTGGTCAGCGACTCCGACGGACAGGCGCGGTGGCACGGCGTGATCTCCGACATCAGCGACCGCAAGCGCAGCGAGGCCAAGCTCGAAGGGCGGGCCGAGCAGCAGGCGGCCGTGGCGCGGCTGGGAAAGCGCGCTTTGGAAGGGGCGCAGGTGGCCGAGCTGATGGACGGCGCGCTGGGGGAGGCACGGCGCACGCTCGGCGTGGAGGCCGGCGCGGTCTTCGAGCACGCCGTCGAGGCCGGCCCGGCGATCGTGCGTGCGCAGCTCGGTGAGATCGGCGCCCCGCCGGACGCGACCATCGCCGCCTCACCCAGCAGCCGCTGGCTGCCTGCCACGTTGTCCGGCGAGCCCGCCGGCAGCCTCTGCTGCCAGATCGAGAGCGCGAGCGGGCGCTGGGGAATGCTGTGGCTGGCAGGCGCCCCCGATCGGCTCTTCGAGGCCGCGGACGTCGACTTCGTGCAGGCGCTCGCGAACATCCTCGCCGACGCGATCCGGCAGCGAGCCACAGAACAGGACATCCGCCACCAGGCGCTGCACGATCCGCTCACCGGCCTTCCCAACCGGATCCTCTTCCTGGACAGGCTGGCGCACGCCCTCTCGCAGGCTCGCGCGAAGGTGGCGGTGGCGCTGCTGGACATCGACAACTTCAAGCTGATCAACGACAGCTTCGGCCACAGCGCCGGTGACGAGCTGCTGATGCAGGTCGCGCCCCGCCTGAGGGCGGCGCTGCGACCGCATGACACGATCGCCAGGCTCGGCGGAGACGAGTTCGTGGTGCTCCTGCAGGACGTCGAGGACGAGCATGCGGCGGCGGCGGTCGCCCGGCGCATCGTCGCGGCCTTCGATACGCCGTTCGAGCTGCACGCCGGCGAGCACTTCGCGAAGGTGAGCCTGGGCGTGGCGATCTCCCACGGCAGCGACGGCACCCCCACGAGCCTGATCAGCGACGCAGACGCGGCCATGTACCAGGCCAAGGAGCGCGGCCGGGCGCGCTTCGAGATCTTCGACGGCGCGATGCGGGCGCGGGTGGTGGAGCGCCTGTCGGTGGAGAACGACCTCCGCAGGGCCGCGCAGCGCGGCGAGCTCGAGCTGCTCTACCAGCCGATCGTCAGCCTGGAGGAGAGGCGGCTGGTCTCCGTGGAGGCGCTCGTGCGCTGGCGGCACCCCACGCGCGGCATGCTCGACCCGAAGGCGTTCATCCCGGTCGCCGAGGAGAGCGGCCTGATCGACCCGATCGGGCGCTGGGTGCTTGACAGCGCCTGCGAGCAGGCCGCGCGCTGGCAGGCAGAGCACCGGGACCGGCCGCCGCTGCGGATATCGGTCAACCTCTCCGTCCAGCAGTTCCGGCAGCGCGATCTGGAGACGAGCATCACCGCGGCGCTCACGCGGTCGGGCATCGCGCCCTCCACCCTCTGCATCGAGATCACCGAGTCCGTGCTGCTGCAGGAGTCCGACGGCGTGCGCGACACCATGACCCACCTCGCAAGTCGCGGCGTGGCCTTCGTGCTCGACGACTTCGGCACCGGGTACTCCTCGCTCGGTTATCTGACGCGTCTGCCGATCTCCGGGCTGAAGATCGACCGCTCCTTCGTGGAGGCGCTGGGCCGCAAAACGCGCTCCACCGAGATCACCACGGCGATCGTGCGGATGGCGCAGGCGCTCTCAATCGAGGTGATCGCCGAGGGCGTCGAGAACGAGCTGCAGGTGGGGGAGCTTCACGATCTGGGCTGCCGGCTCGGCCAGGGCTTCCACTTCCACAAGCCGCTGCCCGCCGATGGCATCTCCGCTCTCTTGGGCGGAGAAACGCGCCCGGCCGCGGCCGGCTGAGCCACCGGGGAGCGTCAGGACGACGCGCGGGAGGCGCAGCCAGCCGCCCTGGCGCCCATAATGAGCGGCCGTGCCATCGAGCCCAAAGGACAGCGCGGCCGCCGCGCCGCAGATGCCCCCGCCTCCCTGGAGCGCACCCGAGCCGCGAAGGCGCTTCGGCCTCGGCCTAGCGCGCATGGTCGTCGGCGCGCTGCTGGTGATGGCGCTCGCGGGCGGCGCGGCCTATGCGGTCGCCCACAACGAGATCGGCAAGGTCGCCGAAGCGATCGGGCACAAGCACATCACGGTCGCCTCGAAAGTGTTGGAGCCGACCTACGAAGGCGGCCCGCAGACGCTGCTGCTGGTGGGCAACGACGCGCGCCGGCACACGACGACCTCGCCCGTGGTGCCGCACTCCAACGAGATGCTGCTCGTGCGGATCGACCCGAGCAGGCCGGTGATCTCGATGCTCTCGATCCCGCGCGAGCTGCAGGTCACCTTCACCACGCCGAACGGTGAATCGATCACCAATCGCTTCAACTCCGCCTACACCTACGGCTACGAAGAGGGCGGCGGGACCAAGGGCGGCATCAAGCTGATGGTCGAAACCATCAAAAGGGTGCTCGGCCTCGGCGTCAACCACGTGTTCGTCATCGACTTCAAAAAGTTCGAACACGCGATCGAGGAAATGGGCTGCGTCTACTTCCCCGTGGACAAGCGCTACTACCACAACAACCACGAACCGGGCGCTGAACAGTACTTCGAAATCAACCTGAAGCCCGGCTACCAGACTCTCTGTGGCAAAGAAGCGCTCGAATATGTCGCCAACCGTCACGAAAGCACCTCGCTCGTGCGCGACGCGCGCGACCAGCGCTTCATGCTCGAAGTCAAGAAACAGTACGGCGGCAACCTCTTCGAAGAACGCGAAAAGTTCGAGCACATCTTCGGCAAGAACGTAGAAACCGACCTGCACGGAGAAGGGCAGGTCTTCGATCTGCTCAAGCTCCTGGTGGGCGCGCAGGGCAAGCCGGTGCGGCAGATTCACTTCAACGTCGAACTGGTGCCGACCAGCGCGACCAACTGCGCGTGCGTGCTTGCGACCCCGCAGGAGATCCAGGAAGCCCGCGACCAGTTCCTCGGCGGCACGGCGCCGCTCTCGCAGAGCAGGATCGACAACGCGCTGAGCGGCGCGAAGCAGGCGCGCGCGAAGGCCGAGCGCTCGCGCAAAGCGCCGCCGCAGCAGCCATCGATGACGCCCACCAGCGCGCAAGCGCTCGACCACGCCCGATCGATCGCCCCCGACCTGCCCTTCCCGCTGGAGTACCCACGGATCCGCAACACCTACGAGGAATCAGAACCGGACGTGCTGCGCCCATACATCCTTCACGGCCCGGATCACCACCCCTACAAGAGCTACGTGATCGTGATCGACAGGGGCCTGCTCGGCCAGTACTACGACGTGGAGGGCACGACCTGGAGCAGCCCGCCGATCCTGGAAAAACCCAGCAACACGGTGAAGATCGGCCCACGCGAATACTCCCTCTACTACAGCGGCGAACACATCACGACCGTCGCGTGGCATGAACGGGGAGGCACCTACTGGGTCGAGAACACGCTCGTCAACAGCGTCTCGCCGCGCGAGATGATCGAAATCGCGGAGGAAACCCAGCCGGTGGATCGCGCGGTCTCACGGGCGCCGATCGCGCGCGCCAAAGGCGCCGAAGCGGCATTGCGGCTGCCCTCCGCCTCGACCACCAGCGCCACGAGCTACCGGCGGATCGCGGAGCTGCTCGGCGGGCTGGCGTTGATCGCGCTCATGGTGCTTGCCGTCCTGGTGTTGCGCAAGCGCAGGGAAGTCAAGCTGCTGCGTGAGCAGATCGGCGCCCAGGTCAGCGCGCTGGAAGCGCACGCGCGCCGTCAGCGGGCGATGTTCTCCGGCGCCCGCGAGCGCTGATCCGGGCCCGGCCTCAGTCCAGACGCAATCGCCGGCCTGCGCGGCCTGGCGCCGCAGCGTGAGCGCGACTCAGCGCCGCAGCCCCGCGCACGCCTGCAGGAACACCGCCTCCGCGAGCGCGATCCTTTCGATCTCGCGCGGGTCGACGCTCTCGTCGGGAGCGTGGATCAGGCACCGCGGCTCCTCGACGCCCATCAGGATGATCTCCGCCTCGGGGTAGGTCTCCTGCAGCACCGTGCAGAGCGGGATCGAGCCGCCCTCGCCCTCGGTGGTCATCTCGCGTCCGAACGCGAAGCGCATCGCCTGGGCCATCAGCTCGTAGGCGGGCCCGTCGGTGCGGGCCGCGAAGGGCGCGGCCACCGCGTCGCGCTCGATCTGCACGCGCGCGTTCCACGGCGCGACGTCTTCCAGGTGAGCCACGAGGGCGTCCTGGGCGGCCACCGGGTCCATGCCCGGCGGCACTCGCAGGCTCACCCGCGCCCGCGCCCGCGGCTGCAACGATGCGGTCGCGTCGGCCACCGACGGGCAGTCGATCCCGAGCACGTTCACCGACGGCCTCGCCCACAGCATCTCCGAGATCGAGCCGCTGCCGATCAGGGAGACGCCGGGCAGCACGTGCGCGTCCGCGCGGAACTGGTCGGCCGGATAGTCCACGCCGCTCCAGTGGCCGTCTGCCGCCAGCCCCTCGATCGTGGCGTTGCCCTGCTCGTCGTGCAGCGTGGCGATCATGCGCGCCAGCGCGATCAGCGCGTCGGGGGCGGGGCCGCCGAACATCCCCGAGTGCATCGCGCTCTCCAACGTGGCGACGGTCAGCGTCACGCTGGCGATCCCGCGCAGCGAGGTGGTCACGGTGGGCACGCCAACGGCGAAGTTGCCTGTGTCGCAGACGATCACCACGTCGGCGGCGAGCACCTCCGGCGACTGGCGCACGAACTGCTCCAGGCCACCGGTTCCGCGCTCCTCGGCGCCCTCGGCGATCAGCTTGATGCCGACCGGAAAGCCGGCCGGCGCGCCGGCCGGTCCAGCCGCAGCGCCCAGATCGGCCGCGCCGCCAGGGCCCGCCGCGCCACCGGGGCCCGCCGCGCCACCGCCCGCGGCGCCCCCGAGCGCCCGCAAGGCGGTCAGGTGCGCGACCACGTTGCCCTTGCAGTCGGCCGCTCCCCGCCCGTACCAGCGCCCGTCGCGCTCGGTCAGCGCGAAGGGCGGAGAGGTCCACTCCTCCTCACCCAGCGGCGGCTGGACGTCGTAGTGGCAGTAGAGCAGCACGGTGGGAGCCCCCGCGGGTGCGGGGGTGTGTCCGAAGACGGCCGGATGGCCGTCTGGCATTTCCAGCAGCCGGCAGTCCCGCACCCCTGCCTGCGTGGCCGCGGCCGCCACGTACCGCGCCGCCTCCAGGCAACGCTCCGGCGGAAACTGCGTGGATTGCGCCACGCTCGGGATCGCGACCAGCCGCTCCAGGTGCTGCCGGGCGCTCCCCATCAGCTCCGCCACCGCCTCGCGCAACGCCTCGTGCGACATATCAACGCCCCTTCACTTTCGATCTCGGATGCAAGATATTCTTATAGCTCCTATCAGAATGGACATGCGTGGGCCCCACCCCCGACGTTGATCGGAGTAGTCTGGGTGCATGGGAGACGCAGGGGCGGCGGCTTGATGGAGGTGGCCTTCCTGTCGGTGGTGCTGGGCGGGCCGCTGCTGATGTGCCTGATCGCGCTCGTGGGATCGCATTTCCACGAAGGCGGCGACGCAAGCCTGATCGACTGGAAGCCGACTCGCTCGGCCGAGGCCGAAGCGCGCATGAAGAACAGCGAGGTGGAGCAGATGCTCGCCGCCATCAACCGCTATCGCCGTGCTCGAGGCGTCAACGAACGCTCGCTGGAGCGCTCGCTGGAGGAGATCACCGCCGCGCGCGCGGAAGGAGTCGCGAGCGCCGGCGCTCGATCTGATGATTGAGCACGCCCGCTGACGGGTAGGTGCTCGGTGATGAAAGGAGTTCGCACATGGGGGCGCAGACGGGATGTCTGATGGATTGCGAGCGATGCGCGTAGTGGAGCCGGCCGTGGGCCTTGGGGAGTCCAGGCGACTGGGCCTGGACGGCCGCGCCGGCGTGCAGCGGGTGAGCGTGCTGGAGGTCGAGCCGGCGCTCTGCGACGGCCTGGACCCGCGCAGCCTGCCGAGCGCCGCCCGCTCTGCGGCGGCGGCTACCTGGACGCTCTCGCGCGGGCGCTGGCAGAGCGAGCCGTGGATGTTCGACCGTCGTGGCAGTCTCGGCTTGATGGTGATCGAGGGGCTGATCGCAAGGCAGCTTATGGTCGGGGACATGGAGGCTGTCGAGCTGATCGGCCCGGGCGACGTGCTGCGGCCGTGGGCGGAAGTGGATCGCGAGGTCGCCCAGCAGGTGAACGAGAGCTGGATCGTGACGAGGCGAGCGCGGCTTGCGCTGCTGGACCGCAGCTTCGCGATGTCGGTGGGCGCCTGGCCCGAGATCGCGGCCAACATCAGCGATCGCGTCGCGATGCGCGTCGGCTGGATGGCGCTCTTCTCGGCGATCCAGGGCATCAGGCGGGTCGATGACCGTCTGCTTGCGACCCTATGGTCCTACTCCGATCGCTGGGGGCGGGTCACCCCCGACGGAGTGCTGCTGGAGCTCGAGCTCACGCATCGCCTGCTCGCGGGAGTGATCGGCGCCCGCCGCCCCTCCGTCACCACGGCGCTGAAGGCGCTGGAGGAAAGTGGCGCGCTGACCAGGCGCCGCGACCGCTCGTGGCTGCTGCATGGGCAGCGCCCCGCCGTCCTCGCCACGCCCTCCGCGGATCCGCAGCAGCAGCAGCAGCCGGTCGCCGTGCCCGACCGCAGCAGCGGCAACATGCTCAAGATCGCCGGCTAGGAGCCGGCGCTGGCGCTGGCGCGCGGGGCTATCGCGATTGGTCGCGCGAGCGTTCGTGCCGGCGGCTGAGCTGCCAGCCCAGCCAGAGCAGCGTCAGCACGAGCAGGCCGAGTGGGATGATCAGGGTCACCTCGTTGGCGACCGTCGAGTCAGCGATGGGCAGCAGGGTGTGCAGCATGGATCCTCCTGTCGGGGCGGTCGGCACGGTCGCCGTCGCCGGCGACCGAGGTGGTTTGGCGCGGCCGCGCAGGCGACCGCGGGACTGAGGATGACGTCGAGCCGGGGAGCAGCGAGGGCACTGCGTGCCCGTTGCGCCCGCCCGGGCGCTCCGGCGGCGCTCCGTCGCTGCCGGCGCGCACGAGCTCACTCGGCGGCGGGCGCCCGGAGACGTCGTCGGCGAGCCAGTAATAGATGGTCATGAAGACCAGCAGCGACCAGGGCAACGACGCCGGCACCCACATGATCCCCGCGGCGAGGTGCTGGTCGTCGATCGCCGAGAGCCCGCCTTCACGCTGCCTCACCGTCGCGTACACCGTGTACCACGGGCTCGACGAGAAGGCCAGCAGGATCGCGAGCGCCCAGCCCACCAGCATCTGCCCGATCGCGAACGCGACCCGCAGAGGTCCGCTCAGGCGGCTGTGGAAGGGCGGCGAGTCGATCAGTTGGCCCCATGCCAGCAGACCGAAGGCCAGGAACGTGGCGTGCTCGGCGTAGTGGACGGGCGCGCTGCGCAGCGTCAGGTCGTAGGCGGCCGGGATGTGCCAGACGATCAGGTCCACCGCCAGCAGCGTGAATGCCACCCATGGCGTGCCGAGCGCGTGCGCCAGCCCGCGCACGGGCGCGGCGCTCTCGCTGCCAACCACCCAGCGGCCCAGCGAGCGCCGGAAACGCAGCGGAAAGGCCCGCCAGAGCCGCATCCAGGGCGCGGCCAGCATCATCAGCGGCGGCACCACCATGATCAGCAGCACGTGCTGGCACATGTGCGCCCAGAAGTACTTGTCCGCCATTCCGTCCATCGGCTCCTGCAGCGCGAGCGCGAGGATCGTCAGGCCACTCGCGAAGGAGAAGGTGCGCCGGCGCTCCAGCCTGCGCCGCTGCTCGCCGATCGTGCCCGCCCGGCAGGCCGCGCGGAAGCGCGCTCCCCCGAGCCAGTACATCGCGCCCCCCAGCATCCCCAGCATCAACGGCAGGTTGCTGGAGGCGCTGCTTCCCAGCAGGAAGCTCGCGGGCGCGAGCACGGGCACGGAGGGGGTTGCCGGCGTGCCCATCACCGCACTCCCGCGCGCCGCTTACGCGACGACGTAGAGCAGCAGGAAGGTGACAACCTGGACACCTGCCAGGAAGTACCAGTAGAACGCGAAGGATCGCGCCTCGACCTGGATGCGGCCGCTGATGGCGCCCTCTCCGCCCGCCGCCCCCGCCACCGAGACGACCGGGCCGGCCGGCACGTGCCGCGTGCGAAACGAGCCGGTCACCATCGTCTGCAGCCAGTAGATCGAGGTCAGCAGCGCGACGCCGCCGTAGAACCCGGTCCACGCCACGAACACGCTTGCGTAGGGACCGCTGCCGGGCGTGAAGGGCAGCGAGGCCCACTGGTAGCACTGGACGCCGAGCGCCGCGTAGATCAGCAGCAGGCTGATCGCGGCCGGCCCCCGCCAGGCCCCCTCGCCGCGCCGGCGCAACGCGTCCACGGCGACGCCGGTCAGCAGCGCGCTCACCAGCACGCACGCGAGCACTCCGATTCCTGTGCCCGTCGGCACTTTCACCGAGGATGGGCGCCACACCGCGCCGGCGTCGCGCTCCTTCAGGTAGACGTAGGCGAAGAGGAAGGCTCCGAAGAAGGAGACCATCGCCGCGCTCAGCAGTCGCACGCCGACGTTGATGTTGCGTGCCATCACCTCCGGCGGCTCGGCCTCGTAGCCCGCCGTCTGAAAGCCCATCTCCTGCATCGGATCAGCCACCGGCCGCCACCACCTCTGCATGACTTGGATTCAGGTTTGCCACCAGCGGCGCCTCGGGCGTCCCGTATTCGTAGGGGGACGCGTTGATCACCGGCACGCGCTCGAAGTTGTCGACCGGGATCGGCGTGGGAAGCTGCCACTCGATGCCCTTCGAGTGCCACGGGTTGGCCTCGGGTCTGCGCCGCTCGAAGAAGCACGAGTAGACCACGTTGACCACGAAGACCGCGAAGGAGAGACCGATCATGTAGGCGGCGGCGGTGACCCAGTCGTTCAGCCACTGGAGGCTGGGAGAGTAGGCCGATACGCGGCGCGGCTGGCCGAGCATCCCGACCGCGAAGAGCGGGAAGAAGGTGAGGTTGAAGAAGATGAAGAAGAGCCAGAACTGGAGCTTGCCCAGCTTTTCGTTGAGGTGGACGCCGAACATCTTCGGGAACCAGTAGAAGAGCCCGCCGAAGAAGGCGAAGACCAGTCCGCCCATGATCGTGTAGTGGAAGTGCGCCATCACGAAGAAGCTGCCGTGCGTGCTCACGTCACTCGGAGCGTCGGAGAGGAACACGCCCGAGGCGCCGCCGATGAAGAAGTTGAAGAACAGCGCCAGCGCGAACAGCATCGGCACGCTGAAGCGGATTTTTCCTCGAAACAACGTGCCCATCGCGTTCAGGAACACGAGCGCCGTGGGGATCGATATGAGCTCGGTGGTGAACATGAAGAAGGGCCGCAGGTCCGGGTTGATGCCACTCACGAAGAGGTGGTGCTGCCAGACGAAGAAGCTCAGGAGCGCCACGCCCATCAGGCCCGCGACGGCCAGCCGGTATCCCCACAGCGGCTTGCGCGAGAAGACGGGCAGGATTTCCAGCACCAACCCGAAGCCGGGCAGCGCCAGGATGTAGACCTCGGGGTGCCCGAAGAACCAGAACAGGTTCTCGTAGAGGAAGGGCGAGCCGCCTGAGAAGGGCATGAAGAACGTGGTGCCCACGACCCGGTCCAGCAGCACCAGCGACATGCCGGCGATCAGCACCGGCGCCGCCAGAAGCTGCAGGAAGGCGGTCGCGATCACAGACCACACGAAGATCGGCAGCCGCGTCCAGGTCATGCCGGGCGCGCGCATCGTGTAGACGGTCACGAGCATGTTGAAGCCGACCAGCGCCATCGAGATCCCGATCAGCGCGAAGGAGATCAGGTAGCAGTCCATGCCGAGCTTCGCCTGCACGGAGAGGTTGGCGTAGCCGGTCCACCCGGTCGGGAAGCCCTTGGCGCCAACGGCCGCCAGCAGCACGACGCCCGCGACGGGCAGCAGCCAGAAGCTCAGCGCCTCTATGCGCGGGAAGGCCATCCGCTTGGCGCCGACCATCACCGGCACGAAGTAGTTGCCGAACGGCCCCAGCACCATCGAGGTCGTCATCATCATCATCATCGTGCCGTGCAGGCCGACCAGCGTGATGTAGTTGTCCGCTGACCAGAAGTGCTCGGTGGGATAGAGGAGCTGGGTGCGGATCAGCATCGCGTTCAGGCCCGCGACCAGGAAGAAGAACAGCACGCCCCAGAGGTATTGGATGCCGACCACCTTGTGGTCGGTGCAGAGCGTGAAGTAGCGGGCGATGCCCTTCTCCTCCTTCTCGCGCAGCGTCGGCGCTGCGCCGGTCAGGCGCGCGATCGGGTAGTTCAGGAAGCCCATCCCGACCAGGAAGCCGACGATCCCGAGCAGGATCCCGCAGACGAATTCGATGTCGTTCTGGTTGGTTTCGGTTTGAGCCGGAATCCCTTTGCTGAGCACGTGCCCGATCACCAGCGCACCGATCAGGTAGCCGCCGATCCCGAGCACGATCCCGGTGAAGACGTTGAAGCGACCGAGCCCGCGCCACCACGGCTCGCGCACTGGCCCGGCTGCCGGGATCGCTGCGGCGCTCATCTGCTCACACTCCTTTTCATTCGGCCCGGTAGGTCGGTTCGGGGGCATAGGTCGGCTTGTATGCCGGCAGGTAGTGCTGGATCGGCGCCCACTTTTCGCGCTCGTGGGCGATCCAGGCGCGGAACGCGGCCGGCGAGACGACGCGCAGACGCGAGGTCATGTGGCCGTGCCAGAGCCCGCAGAGCTCGGCGCAGCGGACCGTCGAGGATTCCTCGCGCACCGGCTTGACGAACGCCACGTTGGCGTTGCCGGGAACGGCGTCCGCCTTCACCGCCAGGTGCACCGCCCAGAAGGAGTGGATCACGTCGATCGAGGTGACCGAGAACCTCACCTCCTGACCGACCGGCAGCACCAGTTCGGTGGTCTCCACCCCGCCGAAGGTGGGATAGCGGTAGGTCCAGGTCCACTGCTGCCCGATCACCTGCACCGGCAACGCGCTGCTGGCGTTCGCCGGCAGCGCGACCGAGATCGGGGCGGAGCCCAGGCCACCGCCCGCGCCTTCCTCGCCCGGGAAGAGCTCGTATGCGCCCCATGCGGCCAGGAGCAGCACGATGACGAACGTCGTTGCGATCCAGAGCACCATCACGCGCGTCTGGCCTCTGATCGCCGGCCCGTCGGTGAGCGCGTCCGCCTCGTCCTTGCCGCGGAACATGATCAGCGCGTTGATGAAGTAGAGCAGCAGGCCGATCATGATCGGCACCACGATCGCGACCATCACCGTGTTGTCCTGCTGCTGGCCGTGAGCGGCGTCGCTGGCCGACCCCGGCGGCAGCAGCGGCCCGACGAAGATCACCACCAGCGGGGTGGCGACCACGCTCAGGACCAGCCACAGCCAGGCGATGCGCCGCAGCTCGGGCGGCACTTTCAGGCCCCCCTCTCCGCCCGTGCTCATGAGCTCTGCACTTCCAGCTCGCCGTCCATGTAGCCGATCGACTGCATCGGCCCGCCGAACCCGAAGATGAACCCGGCCGCGCAGGGCACGAAGCACTGCCAGCGGTACTTGCCGGGGCCGCGCGTGCGGAAGGTGAATGTGATCGTGTTGTGCGCCTCGGCGAGGGTGCAGGGAGCGTTGGAGCACTGGTTCGGCGCTTCTTCGTCGACGCCCGGAAGCGGCACGCTCACACCCAGCTCAGGGATCGCGAACGTGTGCGAGGCCAGTTCGGGGTTGAGCACCTTCACCGGCTTGCCGTTGACGTACATCACGCCTCCGACCACGCCGCGCGGCTGCCCCCAGAGCGGGTTGCGCAGCCCGGTCGCGGAGTCGTACTGGTAGACGGTCACGTGGACCAGCGAGTAGGCGGGCACCCGCAGGATCGTGGAGTGCACCCATTTGTGGCCGGGAGTCCTCGCGTAGTAGGAGACCCAGAAGCTGTTTTCGCCGTGCCCGACTTCGGCGACCGTCTGCAGTTCCAGCGCCGCCACCCGGCGGCCGATCACTGCCGCCTGCACCGGCGGCGGGGACGCCTCCAGGAAGAGGGCGACGTAGAGACCGATCGCGACGCCACCGCCCACGACCAGCACAGCCGCCAGCAATGCGCCCAACCGCCTGGCCGACATTCGCCCGCGCCTCCTTCCAGTGTCGTTTTGACCCGAAGCCGGCCGGGAGCCGCCTTCTCGGCCCATTAGCTACCACTGCCACAAGGCGGCGTCAACCCACAGATAAGCGCCGACGAAGCAGAGGTCATGCCAATGACCTCTGCGAGGAAATGCTGGTACGGAAAGCGACGCAACTGTGGAAAAGCCCAGACCCGCGCGTCCGGCCCGATTCTCACATCAGCGCAGCCAGCGAGCCTGTGGCAGGCGACCCGAGCCGACTCGCAGCACAGCCCACATGCCCGCGGCCGCTTCCCAGGTGCCGCGCGCCCGCGTGAGACCCACGATCCGGTAACGGCCCGGCCTGGTGAACGTGACGGTGAAGCTCGCACGCTGCGCGGTCGCCATGCCGTCCGCGGGGTGCGCGACGTAGGCCACGCCGGGCTGCGGCGCCGCGGTGCCCGGAGCGGGCGCCAGCCCGCACGCAAAGCGAGCGGTCTTCAGTCTGTTCTCACACTCGAAGGTTGCCCTCCATCCGACCGGCACGGTGAACAGCAGGCCGCCCTTCCTGGCCCCGTCGACGTCCAGCATCGAGGCTTCGTGGCCGTAGCCCAGCACGACCTTGACGCGCACCGTGCGCGCCGAGGCATCCACGCTCAGGAAGCGCTGCGCCGAGGGGCGCGGCAAGGTGCCGGGGGCGCCGGAGGATCCGCAGCCGGCGAGCCACAGCGCGGCGAGCGCCGCCGCCACGAGGGCGTCAGGCAGACGATTTCGAGCTCTCCTGATCTCAGGCACCGCATCCTCGGCGGCGCCCCTGCCTATCGCTTTCCGATCCCTGCCCTGCTCGGCATCGGAGCGCCCATCGCATGGTAGCCGCCGTCCACGTGCAGGATCTCCCCCGTAATCCGGCGCGCCATCGGAGAGAGCAGGAAGCAGCAGGCGTCCGCGACCGGCGTGGGGTCGCTCGCGTCCCAGGCCATCGGCGCGACCTGCGACCAGGCAGCCGCGAGGTCGCTGAAGCCGGGGATGCCGCCGGCGGCCAGCGTCTCCACCGGCCCGGCCGAGACCAGGTTGACGCGGATCTCCTTGGTGCCCAGGTCGCGCGCGAGGTAGCGCGAGACGGCCTCCAGGGCCGCCTTGGCGACCCCCATCCAGTCATAGGCGGGCCAGGCCACCCCTCCGTCGAAGTCCAGCCCCACCACGCCCGCGCCGTCGGGAGCCGCCTCCAGCAGCGGAAGCAGCGCCTCCACGAGCGCCTTCAGCGAGTAGGCGCTGGTCTCGTACGCGGAGATCGCGCTCTGCCGCGGCGCCTGCAGGAAGGCTCCGCCGAGCGCGTCCAGCGGCGCGTGCGCGATCGCGTGCAGGACGCCGTCCAGGCCACCGAGGCGCCCGGCGACCTCGTCCGCGAGGCCGGCGAGGTTCTCCGAGCTGTTGACGTCGAGCTCGATCACCTCCGCGGGCCTGGCAAGCTGCGCGGCGGCCCGCTCGGTCATCCTGCGGGTGCGGCCAAAGCCGCTCAGCAGGACCTCCGCTCCGAGCTCCTGCGCCCGCTCCGCGGTCGCGAACGCGATCGAGTGGCGGTTCAGCACGCCGGTTATCAGCAGACGTCGCCCGGACAGCATCACATCGGCACCGACACCGAAGGCGGCGTGTGCACCGAGTCGGGAATCGCCTCACGCCAGTACGCGGCCTGCTCGCCTTCGGCGGCCCACAGCACCTGCACGCTGCCGCGTGCCACAAGCGCGCCCTCCCCGTTTCGGATCGCCAGCGCGAGATCGACCAGCCCCGCGCTGTGGTCCACGGGCCGCAGCCCCGTCACCTGCGCGGTGACCGCGATGCTCTCGCCGAACCGCACGGGCCGCTTGAAGACGGTCTCTCCCACCCTGCGCAGCGCCCGCACGCGTTCGGGCTGCAGCGGCACCAGCCCCACCGCCAGCGAGAGGATCAGCATCCCGTGGGCGATCCGCTCCCCGAAGGAGCTGCCGGCCGCCCAGCCCGCATCCCAGTGCTGAGGGTGCCAGTCGCCGGTTAGCGCGCAGAAGGCGACCACGTCCGCCTCGCGCACCTCGCGGCAGTCGCTCTGGAAGCTCTGCCCCTCCCGCAGTCGCTCGAAGGGGGCCGACCAGATGAGCTGCTGGGAGTCGTCCGGCATCTCAGGCTGCGAGTCGTGCGGCATCAGAGCGGGATGTTGCGGATCGGCGCTGCCGGGACCTGCACGTCGCGCAGCATCTCCAGCGTGGCGGCGATCCGCTGCCGGGTCTGCTCGGGTTCGATCACTTCGTCGATGAAGCCCTCGGCGCCGGCGCTCTCCACGTGCAGGTGCTCTTCGGCGTAGGCGTCGGCCAGGCGGCTGCGCTCGGCGGGCCCGTCCGGCGCCGCCTCGATCTGGCGGCGGTTGAGGATCCCGACAGCCTGCCCGGCGCCCATCACGCCCAGTTCGGCGCCGTGCCAGGCGAAGACGTGGTCGGCGCCCAGCGCCTTTGAGTTCATCGCGATGAACGCGCCCCCGAACGCCTTGCGCAGCACGACCGTGACGCTCGGGACCGTGCACTCCGCGAAGGCGTGGACGAGCTTCGCGCCGTGGCGGATCACGCCCTCGCGCTCCTGGCCAGAGCCGGGCAGGAAGCCGGGCGTGTCCACGAGCACCACCAGCGGCAGCCCGAACGCGTTGCATGTGCGCACGAAGCGAGCGGCCTTCTGCGCGGAGTCGACGTCCAGCACGCCGCCGAGGTGGCGCGGCTGGTTTGCCAGCACGCCGACCGGGCGACCCTCGATTCGCGCGAGCGCGCACACGACGTTGCGCGCGAACTTGGGCGATATCTCGAGCATCTTCCCGGAGTCGACAATCGAAGAGATGGCCCGGCGAACGTCATACACCTTGCGTTGCTCGGATGGCACGGTTGCGCCCGGCGAGCCCGGGCTGGGTGGAGCGGCGGCCCGCAGCGGCGCGGGGGCCTCCCGGTGCTGGGGCAGATGGTCGAGCAGCTCGCGAGCCAGCCCGGCGGCCGCGCGCGCGCTCGGAGCGGTCAGGTGACACACGCCGTTTCGCTCGTGCACGCGCTGGCCGCCCAGCGCGAATGTGTCGATCTGCTCGCCCGTCACCTCGGCGACCACGGCGGGACCGGTGAGGAACATCGCCGCCTCCGCGGTCATGATCACGAAGTCGGTGAGCGCCGGGCCGTAGCAGGCGCCGCCGGCGGATGGGCCGCACAGGATCGAGATCTGCGGCACCAGGCCGGAGAGCATCACGTGCTCGCGGAAGATCGCCCCGTAGCCGGAGAGCGCCGCCAGGCCCTCCTGCATCCGCGCGCCGGCCGACTCGATGAAGCCGATCACCGGCACGCGCGCGCGGCCTGCCAGGCGCAGCACTTCCACGATCGACTCGGCGTGCGCCTCGCCCAGCGACCCGCCGGCGAAGCTGCCGTCCTGGGCGTAGCAGTAGACCGGGCGCCCGTTGACGCGCCCGTGCGCGGTCAGCACCCCATCGCCGGGCCGCGCGCGCTCCCCCATCCGGCGTGAGAGCACGCGCGCACGCAGCGGCTGCAGGGTGCCCGGGTCCAGCAGCGCCTCCAGGCGCTCGCGCGGGCTCAGACGCTCTTCGCGATGCTCGACGGCGGCTGGGACCTCCGCTGCGGCGCGGACCTCCGGGCGGAGCAGATTCGGTGCACTCTGTGTCGCAGGGCTCATGGCGCCTCCATGCATAGGACCGTGTTGTGACCCCCGAAGCCGAAGGAGTTGGAGAGCGCGAGCGCCGGCCGCTGCTGTCCTAAGGCCAGCGGCCGAGCCGCGCCGGGCACGTAATCGAGGTCGAGGCCCTCCTCGGCCTCCGCCCAGCCGAGCGTCGGCGGCGCGATCCGATCGCGCAGCGCCAGCAGCGTCGCCACCGCCTCGACCGCGCCGGCGGCGCCCAGCAGATGCCCGATCGCGGACTTGGTCGAGGAGACGGGGATCCGGCTGGCGTGATCGCCGAGCGCGAGCTTGATCGCCTTGGTCTCGGCCCGGTCGTTGAGCGGCGTGGAGGTGCCATGGGCGTTGACGTAGTCGATGTCCTGCGCCTCCACGCCCGCGTCGGCCATCGCCATCAGCATCGCGTCCGCCTGACCTGCCCCGTCGTCGCGGGGCGCGGTGATGTGGTGGGCGTCAGAGGTCGCGGCGTAGCCGCGCAGCGCCCCCAGCACGCGCGCGCCGCGCTCGCCTGCGGCGCTCTCGCGCTCCAGCACGAGCACCGCCGCGCCCTCGCCCATCACGAAGCCGTCGCGGCGCGCGTCGAAGGGACGCGAGATGCCGCTCTTCGACAGCGCTTCCAGCGCGCCGAAAGCCGCGCGCGCGAGCGGCGTCAGCCCCGCCTCCGAGCCTCCGGCCAGGACCGCGTCGACCTCGCCCGCACGCAGCATCCGCATCGCCGAGCCGATCGCGTCGGCGCCGGAGGAGCAGGCGGTGCTAAGAGCGAATGAGGGCCCGCGCAGGCCGTGCCGCAGCGAGAGCGCGGCGGCGCCCGCGTTGGCCATCATCAGCGGCACCGACAGCGGCGAGACCCGCTGCGGCCCCTGTTCGCGAAGCGCGTCCTGGCCATCCACCAGCGTGTGGATGCCGCCGATGCCGGTGCCCAGCACGCAGCCCACGCGACGCGGGTCGTAGGGAATCCCGTCCGAGCCGGCGGCCGGAGCCCAGCCGGCGTCCAGCAGCGCCTCCTGGCAGGCGGCGATCGCCAGTTGCGTGAAGCGGTCCGCGCGGCGCACCTCCTTGGCGGAGAGGAACTCGCGCGGGTCGAAGTCGGCGCAGGGCGCCTCGCCGTCCGCGATCCCGCAGACACCCGCGCTCCAGCGCTCGTGCAGCGTGCGCGCGCCAACCCCGAGCGGGGTCACGGCGCCCACGCCGGTCACGACGATCCGCTCCGATGTGGGCTCCGCCGCCACGCTCTAGGAGACCCGGTCGGCGATCAGCGTGACCGCGTCGCCGACGGTCTTGACGTTGGCCACGTCGGAGCCGCGCAGCTCGACGCCGAAGCGCTCTTCGACGATCTGGGCCAGCTCGGCCAGGTCGAGCGAGTCGACGTCGAGCGCCTCGAAGGTCGCCTCGCGGTCGATCTCGGAGCGCTCGGCGCCGAAGCTCACCAGCGACTCGATCACCACCTGCTCGACCTGCTCCTCGGTTGAAGTTGTGCTCATCTGTTCTCCTTGTTTGCGTTTGTCAACTACTCGCGTGCCCTCAGGCGCCCAGCCCGCCATCCACGTACAGGACGCTTCCGGTCACGTACCCCGCCTGCTCGGAGGCCAGGAAGGCCGCGCAGGCCGCGACCTCCTGCGGTGTGCCGGCGCGCCGGGCGGGCACGCTCGCAAGCAGCGTGCCGTCGAGGCCAGCGGTCATGTCGGTGTCGATCAGGCCCGGCGCGATCGCGTTGACCGTCACGCCGCGGCGCGCGACCTCGGTCGCGATCGTCTTGGTCATCCCGATCAGGCCCGCCTTGGCCGCCGCGTAGTTGCTCTGTCCGGGATTGGCGCGAGGACCGACGACGGAGGCGAGGTTGATCACGCGCCCGAAGCGCGCCCGGATCATCCCGCGCAGCGCCTTGCGGGTCAGGCGGAAGGCGGCGGTCAGGTTGGTGTCCAGCACCCGCGCCCACTCGCCGTCGCCCATGCTGAGCGCCAGGTCGTCGGCGCGCACCCCGGCGTTGTTGACGAGCACGAGCACCGGCCCGAGCTCTGCCGTCAGGCGCTCGAAGGCGTCCTGCACCTGCTGCTGGTCGGTCACGTCGGCCTGGAGCGCGAGCGCCCTGCCGCCGGCCTTCTCTATCCGGGCAACCGTCTCCGCCGCGGCGGACCGCTCGCTGCGGTAGTTGACGCCGACCGCCCAGCCCTCGGCCGCAAGCGCGGCGCTGATCGCCGCGCCGATGCCGCGCGAGCCGCCGGTCACCAGCGCGCAGCCGCGCTGCGTGGCGGCGCTCACGAGCCCCACTCCACGACGGCCGCTCCCCAGCTCAGACCGGCGCCCACAGCACCCAGCACGACCTTCGCGCCGGGCTTGAGCAGGCCGTCGGCGCGCGCGGCCGCGAGCGCCAGCGGGATGCTGGCGGCGCTGGTGTTGCCAGTCTCGGCGATGCAGTCGTAGATGCGGTCGCGCCCGAGGCCCAGCCGGTCGGCGACGGCGGCGAGGATCCGTGAGTTGGCTTGGTGGAAGACGAAGAGATCGATCTCCCGCAGGCTCAGTCCCGCGATGTCGGTCACCCGGCGGGTCGAGGTGTGCAGCAGGTGCACCGCGCGCAGGAAGGTCTCGTGGCCTTCCATCTCCAGCACGCCCTTCTCGCGCGTGGCCTGGATCGTCTGCGCCGCGGAGCCGTCGCTGCCCAGCAGCGCCGGGCCGACGCTGCCCGCGGCGTTGGCCGCCAGCACCAGCGCGCCGGCGCCGTCGCCGAAGATCGGCGCCGTGCGGCGATCGTCGGGGTCCAGGAAGCGCGACATGACCTCCGCGCCGATCACCAGCGCGTGCCGTGCGCGACCGGCCTCGATCCAGGCGGTCGCGAAGGAGAGCGCCGCGATCGCGCCCGAGCAAGCGGCGCCGATGTCCACCGCGGCGGCCTGCAGCGTGCCGAGCGTGTGGGCGACCAGCGGCGCCACGGGCGGCGTGATCTCGTCCGACGCGAGCGTGGCCACGAGCACCAGGTCGATGTCGGTCGCCTGCATGCCGGCATCCAGCAGCGCGGCGCGGCCGGCGCGCACCGCCAGGTCGCTGACGCGCTCGCCGCTCGCCGCGTAGCGGCGCTCGTGGATTCCGGTGCGGCGCTCGATCCAGCCGTCGGCCAGGCCCAGCCGCCCGGCTATCTCCTGGTTGCCGACGCGCCGCTCCGGCAGCGCGGTGCCCAGCCCGACGATCCCGGCGCTGCGCACGCGCGCAGGCTGCTCGCCCTTGCCTGCGGCTCCCGCGGGCTCCGACGGCGCGGAGCCCTGCTGCACCGTGTCCAGCTCAGGCCGCAATCTCGATCCTCCCGCCGCCGGCGATCAGTGACGCGGCCTCGATGCCGGCAAGCTCGGGCAGGTTGCGCCCCACCAGCCCGGCGAGCACCTTCCCGGGACCGAGGTCCACGAGCTCCCTGGCGCCCTGCTCGAAGAGGTGGAGCACCGTCGCGCGCCAGCGCACCGGGCGCACGATGCCCTGCGCCAGCTCTGAGCGCACGTCGGCGATCGGCTGCCCGCTCGCACATGAGATCACCGGCGCTCGCGGCGTGGATATCTCGACGGTGTCCAGCAGATCCCGGAACGGCTCCACCGCCGGCGCCATCGCGGGCGAATGGAAGGCACCCGCCACGTCGAGCAGGATCGCCCTCACGCCGATCTCCCGGGCCTGGCCGACGAGCTCGCGCAGGGCATCCCGAGCGCCGGCCAGCACGACCTGGCCGGGGGCGTTGTCGTTGGCAACGCTCGCCTCGTGCGCCTCAGCGAGCAGGGCGACCTGCCGCTCGTCGGCGCCGAGCAGCGCGACCAGCCCGCCGCCGCCGTCACGCTCGCCCGCCTGCGCCATCAGCTCTCCGCGACGCACGGCCAGCAGCAGCCCGGTCTCAGCGGTGATCGAGGCGGCCGCCACCAGCGCCGCGAGCTCGCCGAGCGAGTGGCCCGCGAATGCGCGCGGCTCCCATGAGCGCTCCAGCTCTCCAGAGTCGATCGCCGCTCGCAGCGCGATCCATGAGGCGACGCTCGCGCAGAAGATCGCCGGCTGGGCAAAGCGGGTGCTCTGCGCGACCCGCGGGAACGGGTCCTCGCCGACGAGGTCGATGCACCGCGCGAGCAGCTCCGGGGCGAGCTCGGCCACCGCCTCGCGCATCGTGGGCGTCTGGCTGCCCTGGCCGGGGAACATCCCCGCCACGGGACCGCGCGGAAGGCTGCTCGCCCTTGACTGCCCGGATGACACAGCCTCACGATCCACGCCGGGCCGCCGCCCGGCAACCGCGGGCGGCTCAGCGCCCCCCGATCGGGGGGTGATCAGGTGCCTTCGGGGGAACGCGGCAGGATTCCCGGCTCACGCGTCGCCTGCGGGCCGGCCGCGGGCGACCGGTGCCAGGGGGGCGACCGTGGCCGCGGGTCGACCGGCTCCCATCGGCGATCGTCTCGTTAAACAGGTGGTGGGGCGGTCCGAAGACCGCCCCACCACCCCGAGGAGGAGAGACCGGGGGGGTCTCTCTCTGCCGGCCCGGGTCCAGGACCGACAGAGCCTTGCGCATCCAAGCGAGTTGCTCCCTCTCGCTCCGTTCCGTGCGGGATTGGATGCCAAATCTCGGTGCCCGGGGAGCTTGCGCGATCTGGCCCTCGGCGACAAGCGTCGCCCGCGCAATGCCCCCCGAATGGGGGGGTGATCCCGTTCGATCGGGGGTCGCTCCGGCATTTGGGGGTCGCTCTGGCTTGTGCGGATGCGCCCGCGCGCGCTTCGGCGACGCCCGGGCGCCCTCAGTGCGCCCGCGCGCTCAGATGCGGGGGCGCGCCCTCAGGTGCGCAGCCCCAGCCGCTGGCTGCGCTCCACCGCCTCGGCGCGGTTGCGCACGCCGAGCTTGCGGTACAGGGCGCTGGTGTGCTCCTTGACCGTGTGCGGGGAGAGGAAGAGCGCGCCGGCGATCTCGCGGTTGGTGGCACCGCCGGCGATCAGCCCGAGGATCTCGCTCTCGCGCTCGGTGAGCGCGGGAACGTCGGGGTTGACAGGAGGCTCGCTGAAGACGGTCTCCCCGGCGCCCACCAGCTTGACCACGCGCGCGATCTCGCCGGCGGGGGCGTCCTTGGAGATGAAGCCGGCGGCTCCCGCGGCACGCGCCGCGCGCGGAGAGATGCGGCCGGCGCCGGAGAGCAGCAGTACGCGCGGAGCCGGCGCCTGCGCGCGCAGGCGCTCGCAGATCTCCGGACCCGACTCGCCGCCCAGGAAGAGGTCGACCAGCGCGACGTGCGGCTCGTAGCGGCGGCAGATCTCGATCGCCTCCTCACCGTTATGGGCGCTCAGGCAGCGCTCGACCCAGGGCTGCTGGCCGAGCATCAGGCGAAAGCCCCAGTGCACGACGTCGTGGTCGTCGACGACCAGCACGCGCAGCCTGCGGCTGCCGAGGATCTCATCCTCGCGGTCCTCGGGTCGCTGCGGAGCTCTAGCGCTCATGCCGTGGGCGCCACCAGCCGCACCTGCCAGATGCCGGGGGCGCACTCGCCGTACTCGAGCACCGCCCCGTGCTGGAGCGCCTCCAGAGTGGCCAGGCGCAGCCCGATGCCGCCACGCGCGGCGATGCCGGCGGCTGCGTCGGCCCCGGCCTTGCACTCGTTGCGGATGTCCAGCGTGAATGCCTCCTCGCCGGCCGCCAGGCGCACTTCGACGCGCCGGGCGTCGGCGTGCTTGATCGCGTTGCGGACCGCCTCCACGAGGATCGACTGGGACAGCGCCTCAAGCTGTGCGGGCACTTCGCTTCGCTGCCCCTCCAGCGCGATCTCCAGGTCGGGGTGCATGCCGCGCAGGCGGTCGAGCTCCTCGAAGAAGGTCACGGCGGTGGGCGGCGAGGAGCGCCCCAGCGGTCGCTGCAACGCCGCGCGCAGCTCGCCGAGCGCGGCGTGCACCTCCTCGGCGCAGCGCTGCTGCGACTCCTGGTCCAGCAGCTCCTCGCCGGAGAGCACCAGCGATACGCCGAACAAACGTTGGATCACCCCCTCGTGGATCTCGCGGGCCAGGTCGATGCGGTGTTGGAGCTGACGGTTGCGCTCGCCATAGGCGGCCGCGCGCCGCGCCACGGAGGCCATCGCGATCGCCTTGCCCAGCGTCCAGAGCAGGTGTCGCTCGTCGGCGCTGATCTCCGGGTAGGCCGGATCGCGCTCGCTGAAGACCACGCCGACGTAGCGGCCGGCGGCCGCCATCGGCGTGCAGACGATCAGCAGGCCGTCAAGCAGCTCGCGCAGCGACTCGGGAATGTCGAAGTCCTTGGCACCCACCACTTCCAGCACGCGGTCTTCGGCCAGTGCCTGGCGCGCGATCGGCACCGAGTCGACGGTCACGAAGAGGTCGCTGAAGCGCTCTATCTCCAGGTTGTGGGCACCGACGGCGCGCACCCTGCGGCGCACGGGGTCGTAGCGGAACAGGATCGCGCGGCGCATCGCGGCCAGGCGGCAGATCGCCTCGCAGAGGCTGCTGAAGAAGGCGTCGGGCGGAGACCCCTCGCCGATGCCCAGCAGGAGGTCGGACACGACCTCCAAAGCCTCCACGTGATGATGCTGGTCGCCCAGCGGGCTCATCCGCTTCACCCACGAGGCGGACGTCCACCGCCGCGCAGACTGCGGCTGGTCGATGCCAGCTTGCTCCATGCGACACCTCTTCTGTCGCGCGGCCGAGTGTCGCGCCACCTTGACAAGTTGACAATACAACGGTTCGCCAGAGTCTGGCGCACCATGCGCGAGCGAGCGCCCCGGCGAGGGCCGCCACAGGCGGCCTGCAGGCGCCGCCGCCCGGCCTCGCGGGCAGGCGCCGCCTAGAAAAGCTGCTGGACGATCAGGCAGGCGCCGCTTAGAAAAGCTGCTGGACGATCAGGAACACGTTGAGCGCGACGATCAAGCCGGCGATGCCGAACGCCACGGCCGTCGTGAGGCGAGAGTTGACGTGCACGCCCATCACCTCGCGGTTGCTGGTCAGCAGCACCAGCGGAATCAGCGCGAAGGGAATCCCGAAGGAGAGCACGACCTGGCTGAGCACCAGCGCGCTGGTCGGGTTCATGCCGGCCGCGAGCACCGCGAGCGCCGGGATCATGGTGATCGCGCGCCGCGCCAGCAGCGGGACGCGAACGTTGATGAAGCCCGCCATCACGACCTGCCCGGCGTAGGTGCCCACGCTCGAGGAGGAGGCGCCGGAGGCCAGCAGGGCCACGGCGAACGCGAGCGCCGCGCCGCCGCCGACCAGGTGGCCGAACTGCGCGTGCGCTTCCTGGATGCCGCTGATGTGGATCAGACCCTCTCCGTGGAAGAGCTTCGCGGCCACGGCGAGCATCGCCATGTTGATGATCCCCGCCAGCCCGAGCGCGATCAGCACGTCCAGGCGCTCGAAGCGCAGCACCCGGCCGCGCTCGCGATCGTTGCGGCACGGCATGCGGCCGTTGGTGAGCGCCGAATGCAAGTAGATGACGTGCGGCATCACGGTCGCGCCGATGATGCCGACCGCGAGGTAGAGCGAGGTGGCGCCGTGCAGGCCGGGGATCAGGCCGTGCAGCGACTCGTGCGCCGAGGGGCCGATGCGGAAGGTCTCGTAGAGGAAGCCGAGGAAGATGATGCCCAGCAGCGCCGTGATCGCCAGCTCGAAGCGCTTGACGCCGTGCGCCTGGAGCTCGAGGATCGCGAACGCGATCACGCCGGTGATCAGGCCCGCGGGCAGCAGCGGCACGCCGAAGAGAAGGTTGAGCCCGAGCGCCGCGCCCAGGAACTCGGCGATGTCGGTCGACATCGCCATGATCTCCGCCTGCACCCACATTCCCCAGGCGACTGGGCGCGGGAAGCGCTCGCGGATCACCTCCGGCAGGTTGTGGTCGGTGACGATCCCGAGCTTCGCGGACAGGTACTGCACCAGCATCGCGATCAGGTTCGCCGCCAGCACGACCCACAGCAGCAGGTATCCGTAGCGCGCCCCGCCTTCGATGTTGGTGGCGAAGTTGCCGGGGTCCACGTAGGCGATCGAGGCGACGAACGCCGGACCCAGCATCCACAGCGTCGCCCGCAGGCGCCCCTTGGCCAGCAGGCGGTCCAGAGCGCTCGGGCCGAAGGGCTCTGCGGCGACTCCGCCCAGGGCGCCCGGCGGCAGCGCGACTGCCGCGTCGGCCGCGGCGCCGCTCGGCGGCGGCGGCGTCACCGGGCCTCCTGGAGGGGCATCTCACCCCTCTGTGGCACCCCGCCCACGGGCGGGCCGGCCGCGAGCGCTCCGCCAGCCGGCGCCTGCGCGCCGTCGAGCTCCACTCGCATCGCCTTGGCGAGCAGGCCGCCGATCGCCTGCTCTGTGCCGTCGAAGTCGATCAGCAGCGGGCCGCCGAAGGGCTGGCGCTCGACCACCCGTAGATGCGCTCCCGGCGAGATGCCGTGCGCGCTCAGGTAGCGAAGCATCTCCGGGTCCGAGTCCGACACGCGCACGAAGACGCCTTCCTGGCCCTCCCCGAGGCTGTCCAGCGACTGGCCGCTGCGCTCGACCAGCTCGAGCTGGGCGCTCGGGATCGGATCTCCATGCGGGTCGAAGGTCGGTTCTCCGAGCTTGGCCGCGATGAGCTGCTCCAGCTCCTCGGAGATCACGTGCTCCAGCACCTCTGCCTCGTCGTGCACGCGGTCCCACGGCATGTCGAGCGTCTTGGCCAAGAAGAGCTCGAGCAGCCGGTGGTGCCTGATCACCTCAAGCGCCACCTGCCGGCCGCGCTGCGTGAGCTCCACGCCCTTGTACGGGACGTGCTCTGTCAGCCCCAGCTCGCCGAGGCGGCGGACCATCGCCGACACCGATCCCGGCGTGATCGCCAGGCGCTGCGCCAGCGAGTTTGTCGACACCGGCCCCCCGGTGCGCGACTGCAGCGTGAAGATCGCCTTGCAGTAGTCCTCGACAGCGGACGAGCGGTCTGTGTCTGTGGAGGCCACAAACCCATGTTATGGCATGCCAAAACCTATTTCAAGGCACTACTGTGCGCTCGGGCTCCGCGAGGTGCATCCGGAAGGTCCAGGTGCGGTTGGCGAAGAAGGTCGCGCCGACGA
Source organism: Solirubrobacterales bacterium (assembly GCA_027315115.1). Taxonomy (GTDB): domain Bacteria; phylum Actinomycetota; class Thermoleophilia; order Solirubrobacterales; family Solirubrobacteraceae; genus Palsa-744. The sequence goes on from DAHUYQ010000045.1 coordinate 26,879, forward strand.
CCAGCGCGATCGCGATCGCCTGGCCGACGAGGTCGGCAAGCCCCGCGCCGTTGACGAACAGGTAGATCAGGCCGAGGTCGGCGCCCAGCCCGCAGCCCTGCACGACGGTCCAGCGCAGCGCGGCGCTCGACCCGCCGCTGTGGCCCTTGAACGTCCAGCTCCGGTTCAGCAGAAAGCCGTTGCACGCCCCCACCACGAAGCCGATCGCGGAGGCGGCCACGTACCACACGCCGAGCACCTTCACGAGGATCGTGAACACCACGAAGGTCAGCAGCGTGTTGCTCACGCCGACGAGCCCGAACTTGAGGAACTGCTCCACGACGGGCATGCGCAACGCGAAGGCCGCCATGTCCCCTAGTCTTCTCATAGCTCCCCAACTTAACCAGCTTCGAGGTCCGGCATGTCGAACGCACCTGCACAGCGCACTCCCACACTGCTCAGCGTTGTCGCTCCCGTGTACAACGAGGAGGAGCTGATCGACGCCTTTGTGGGGCGCGCGACCGCCGCCGTCGCGGACTTCAACTTTGAGCTCATCCTCGTCAACGACGGCAGCGCCGACTCCACACCGGAGAAGCTGGACGCGATCGCCGACCGGGACCCGCGCGTGCGAGTCGTGCATCTGTCGCGCAACTTCGGCCACCAGGCGGCGCTGACGGCCGGGCTGGAGCACGCGATCGGCGACGTGGTGGCGATGATCGACGCCGACCTCCAGGACCCGCCGGAGCTGATCCCCGAGATGGTCGCCCGCTGGTGCGACGGCGCCGACGTGGTCTACGCGGTGCGCAGGCAGCGGGAGGGCGAGACGGCGTTCAAGCTGGGGACCGCCTCTCTCTTCTACAAGCTGTTCCGCAAGCTGGCGCAGGTCGACCTGGAGCCCAACTCGGGCGACTTCAGGCTGCTGGATCGCAAAGCGCTGGACGCGCTGCTGTCGATGACCGAGCGCTCCCGCTTCCTGCGCGGCATGACCGTCTGGGTCGGCTTCACCCAGACCGCGGTCTCCTACGAGCGCGACGCGAGGGCTGCCGGCGAGACGAAGTACACGCTGCGCAAGATGCTGCGCTTCTCGCTGGACGCGATCGCCTCCTTCTCGCACCTGCCGCTGCAGCTTGCCACCTACGTCGGGCTGATCTCGGCCGGGATCGCGTTCATCGGGATACCCGTGGTGGTCGCGCTGCACTTCGCGGGCTCCTATCTGCCCGGCTTCGGCTCGCTGACGATCGCGATCCTGCTGTTGGGCGGCATCCAGCTCATCGCCCTGGGAGTGATCGGCGAGTACGTGGGCCGCATCTACGACGAGGTCAAGCACCGGCCGCTCTACATCGTGCGCGATGAGCGCAACCGTCCCACCAACGGACGTGGGCCGCTGGTGCGCGCGGGCCTCTCGCTCCAGGCCGCCGCCGTCGAGGAGCACGTGCATGAGCACGTCGGGTAGCGCGCCGTCCGCTAGCGCGCCGTCCGGTAGCGCGCCGTCCGCTAGCGCGCCGTCGGGTAGCGCGCCGTCGGCTAGCGCGCCGTCCGCTAGCGCGCCGCCGCAGGCGCCGGAGACAGCGCCGGCGAGCCGTGCCGACCATGGCTCGATCGACCACCGTCGCGAGCGCATCCGGGTGCAGACCGCCACGCACCGGATCGAGGGCAACGTCACGCTTGCCAGGGACGGCTTCCGCAGCCGCGTCTCGGACATGCTCAACGCCTCCGAGCGGGACTTCCTCACGCTCACCGACGCCACGGTCACTCCGATCGCCGGCGGACCGGGCGAGCGCCACGGCTTCCTTGCCGTGGCGCGCCGGCACATTGTCTTCGCGGTGCTCGCCGACGGCGAGCAGCAGCCGAGCTGACCACGGACCCGAATAGCGCCGACCGCATAGTCGAACGCTGTTTCCAGGCTGTTATCGCGGCTTGAAGACGGTTCGCATCGTGCCGATGCCCGCCAGGCCCAAGCGGCTGGGCCGGCACGACGCCAATGCTCTTCGACGACAGCAGACCACCAGTCACCATCTTCGAGACGCGCACGCACGCATGCGCGTCTCTGGGCTTGATCGCGGCGATGCTCGCCTACCTGCTTGCCCGCTGGGGATCGTTTGCGCACCCGGTCGCGGCCCTGGCCGGAATGCTCGTCCTGCTGGCGCTCGGCGGGATGCTCGCGCTCGCCGCGTCCGGCCGCGCCGGCGCCCGTTCCCGGGCGGAAGCAGGCGCCCCGCACCAAGCGCAAGCCCGCCCCTGGCGTCTGTGGACGGCGTGCTGCTGCGGCCTGGCGGCCGCGCTTGCGATCGGCGCGAACGGCCAGATGTCCTCGCCGCTGTGCGGGCCGTTCCTGGTCGCGCTGTCGCTCGCGACCGTCTCCCGAGGCACGCGCGAGATCGACCTCGGCATCGGCGCGGCGATCGGCGCGCTGACCATGATTCCCCTGGACCCCGCGCGCGCCTTCTCCGCCGTGCAGTTCGCGCTCGCGGCGCTCGCCCTGGCGGCGCTCATGCGGATTCTGGAGCGGATGCTCGCGAGGTCGCGTGAAGAGGCTGACATAGACCCGCTGACCAGGGTGCTCAACAGCGCCGCGTTCACCCGCGCCGCGGCGGGCAGGCTGCAGAGCGCCCGGCACGACTCCGCGTGGGGCGTGGTGATGATCGACCTCGACGACTTCGGGCTGCTCAACAAGCGCAGCGGGCATCTCGCCGGCGACCGGCTGCTCCGCAGCGCGGTCCAGCGTCTGCGCCACGCCGTCGGGCAGGAGGGCATCGTCGGGCGCCTGGGAGGCGACGAGTTCGCGGCGCTGGTCCCCGCGGAGAGGGCACAGGCGCTCGGCGGGGACGTGCTCAGAGCGCTGCTTGCCCAACCGGAGCCGATCAGCGCGTCGATCGGCGTGGCCTGCAGCCATCACGAGCGGGGTGATTGGGTCGCGCTGCTGCGCGAGGCGGATGTCGCGCTGCGGGCCGCCAAGCGGAACGGCAAGAGCAAGGCGGTGGTGTTCGCCGAGGGCATCGACGCCGAAGAGCAGATCAAGCGCAGGCACGTGCGGGAGGCGATCGACTCGGATGCGATCCAGATCGTCGTGCAGCCGATCGTGGATCTCGCGGCCGGCCGCATCCATGCCTTCGAGGCGCTCTCGCGGTTCGTGGGACTCGAGCCCGCCCACCCCGCCCACCCCGCTCACCCCACCAGCCCGGCGCAGTGGATGGCGATGGCCGAGCCGTTGGGCATGAGAGTCGAGCTCGAACAGGCCTGCCTGCGGCGCTCACTGCAACTGCTCCCGCGTCTGCCCTCGGGCGCCAAGCTCTCGGTCAACCTCTCGGCCGCCGCGCTGCACGACCCTCGCACACGCACGATGCTACGCGAAGGCGCCCCGGAGCGGCTGATCGTCGAGCTCACCGAGGAGAGCCTGGTGACGGACGCGCGCGGCCTGCGCGCCGATCTCGACCCGCTGCTCGCCCGCGGGATCACGCTCGCGGTGGACGACATGGGCGCCGGCTATTCGAACCTGCGCCAGGTGATCGCGCTCGCGCCGACGATGCTCAAGCTCGACCGCACGCTCGTGCGCGGGATCGACCGCGATCCCTCCCAGCGTCTGCTGATCGACGCCCTCACCGGCTACGCGCAGCGTACGGGCGCCGAGATCGTCGCCGAGGGCATCGAGACGGAGTCCGAGCTGGAGGTGATCAGGTCGCTCGGCATCTCATACGGCCAGGGGTACCTGCTGGCAAGGCCGGCGCCGCCGTGGCCGAGCGTCAGCCTGCCCGCCGGCGAGCAGCCGCCCAGACGCGACCTGGCGCGAGGCTCGCGCCCGGTGACGATCCCGCCGGAGACGACGGCGGACCAGGCCCGGCAGCGCTTCATGGCCCTGCCGGAGCTGGAGAGCCTCGCGATCGTCGATGGCGAGCGCCGCCCGCTTGCCCTGATCACCCGCCACCGGCTGCTGACCGTGCTCGGCCACCGATTCGGCTACGCGCTCTGGGGAGAGCGACCCGTGACGCGGATCGCCGACCGCTACTGCCTGCGCCTGCCCGCAGGCACCTCGATGCAGGAGCTGGCCCGCAAGTCCCTCGCGCGCCCGCTCGAACACCGCCACGACCCGATCCTCCTGGTCGACGAGCGCGGACGCCTGGTCGGCCAGGTCACGATGAGCGACATGCTGATGGCCACCAGCCCGGCGCAGGAGGCGCCGCAGCAGAGCTTCGCGGTCGCGCGGGGGTGAGAGCGGCAGGCTCGCCCGACTCTACGGAGCGGCGCTGCGGCCTTCGAGCAGGAGCGCCGCGGAGCGCTCACATTGGCGCGCCGGCGCCCGATGCCTGATCGACCACATCCTCGTGAGCCGCAAGCTCGCCGACCCGACCATGGATGCGACCGTCCACCACCAGGCGAAAGCCTCGATCGGGATCGGCCCGACGAAGGGAAGGGACCACCGCGCATCCGACCACGATCCCGTGATCGCGCGCCTGTCCATCTGACTGGGGCGGGAGCCGGGCGTCTCGGCTCAAAAAGCAACGGGGAGATCCGAACAACATGCGAACCCCGAGGCTGCCCTGGAGCGGCTGCTGGAGGCGCTGATGGAGCCGGTTGGACGAGCGGCGCGGCGGCGAGCGGCTGAGGCGGTGCGCGAGCGGGTCCGCTGATCCCCGGCTGCGAGGAGCGTCCTGTCGCCTGCTGCTCCGCTACGGTGTCGGCATGGGTACCAAGGATGTGATCGAGGCCGCTGGAAGGACATTGGCGGCCGTGGCCACAGACCCCGTCAAGATTGTGCTCTTCGGCTCGCGCGCTCGCGACGATGCAGGCCCTGACAGCGACTTCGACTTCCTGGTCATCGAGCGCGATCCGCTGGACCGACACGCCGAGATGGTGCGCCTGGGACGCGCGCTGCGTCCGTTGAAGGTGCCGTTTGACATCGTCGTGGTCAGCGAGCGTTACGCCGAGGACTGGGCAGACGTCGAGGGATCTATGGTGCATGCCGCGCTGAGCGAGGGGCGTGTTCTGCATGCCGCGCCATGACCAACTCGACTTGGCGCGCGTGCTGCTCGCCAGATCACTGGATGACCAGACGCTGGTGCGGAAGGTCGGCCCTGACACAGAGATCGCGGACGCGATCATCGGCTTTCACGCCCAGCAAGCCGTCGAGAAGTCGATAAAGGCAGTACTCGCCGCTCGCGGCGTGGCGTTCATCAAGAGCCATGCGCTGAGCTATCTCATCGGCCTGGTCGAAGAACACGACATCACCGCGCCAGAGGCGCTCTCCGAAGCCGACGTGCTCTCCCCGTGGGCGGTCGAGTTCCGCTACGAAGGCGAACAGCCGCCTGCCCTCGATCGTGCGGCATCTCTTGCGCTGCTCGAAGAGGTGCATACGTGGGCCGAAGAAGAGATCAAAGCCGCCGAAAGCCCGCCCGAGCCCGCCGCGCCCACCGATCAGCCGGCCCGCGGCAACTGAAGGCGGCGGCTCCGCCAACATTCTCGTTGCGGCCGCGCCCAGCGAGGTTCGCACAAGCGCCAAGCAGCCCTGTCCCATCGGCGTTTCAGGCTTTCCCAAGCCAAAAACGGCCGGCAAAGGCCGCCAACGGAGAGGGAGGGATTCGAACCCTCGATGGAGTTTTCAACCCCATACTCGCTTAGCAGGCGAGTGCCTTCAGCCACTCGGCCACCTCTCCCGGGAGGTCAGCAGACCAGTTTAGACCCTGAGCGGCCTGGGCGAATGCAGGCATCGGCCTGCGTGCGCGCCGGGGGCGCCGATCTAAGATGTCGGCTGGATGCGCCGCGCCATCGAAGACTTCAAGCAGCGCTTCTCGCCGCGCCAGCGTGCGGCGATCGTCTCGCTCGGCCTGCTCGAGCTCGGCTTGAAGGCCTTGGCCGCCCGCGACATCCAGCGCAGGCCTGCCGATCAGATCCGCGGCAGCAAGATGCTCTGGCGGCTGGCGCTGCTGGTCAACACGTTCGGGCCGCTCGGCTATTTCCTGCTCGGGCGTCGCAGGCAACAGACGCACTGAGCCTCGGCGGACCGGCGCCGGCGCAGAGGCTCCCTGGCGCGCAGTTCGTCTCCAGCCCTGGGCCGACTCCCTCGCGTCCGCGTCGCGTCTGGACGCGACAGGCGGCTCCTGCGGGCATTCGACCACGGAAGGGGAGGGATTCGAACCCTCGAGGCGGGGGTTGCCCGCCTGCTGGTTTTCAAGACCAGTGCATTCAACCGCTCTGCCACCCTTCCCAGCGCGCGTCCAACAGAAGGCTACCGATCCCTTCCGTGGCCGGCCAGAGGCACATGCCCGCGTAGTTTTCGCTGAACGCGCACGGCAGACCCCCGATGTTCGCATTCAGGCCGCATCCTAGGTTCGGGCCATGCCAAAGGGCGCAGACGAGCCCGCTCAGCAGCGCCGGTCGGACCCCGATCCACGAGGCGATGGCGATCCGCGGGGCGAGCGGCATCCCAACGGCTGGCGGGTGCGGCCGGGACCGGACGGGCGCGGCAGCCCGCCGCAGCCGTCGCCTCGCATCGGCAGGGGCCTGCTGATCTTCTTCGCGCTGCTGCTGATCTTCAACATCGTCGTGGCTTCGCTGATCCAGCAGCCAGCCACGCAGCCGCGGGTGCGGATTCCCTACAGCCCCACCTTCCTCTCCGAAGTCAAGGCGGGGAACGTGGAAACGATCTCCTCCACCAGCTCCACGGTGAACGGGAAGTTCCGCAAACAGGTCCGCTACCCCGACCAGAAAGCGACGCCGACCAACCGGTTCGTCACGCAGATCCCCTCCTTCGCCGACGACAAGTCGCTGCTGGCGCTGCTGGAAGAAAAGAAAGTCACGATCAACGCCTCGGCGCCCTCGACGGGCTCCTCGCTGCTGGTCACGCTGCTGCTGAGCTTCGGGCCGGCGCTGCTGATCATCCTGCTGTTCGTGTGGCTGATGCGAGGGATGGCCCGCGGGATCGGCGGCGCGGGAGGCATCGGCGCCTTCGGCCGCTCGCGCGCGCAGCGCGTGGAGCCCTCCGAGCAGCACGTGACCTTCGACGACGTGGCCGGGATCGACGAAGCCAAGGCGGAGCTCAGCGAGCTCGTGGACTTCCTGCGCGACCCGGAGAAGTACCGGCGGCTGGGAGGACGGATTCCGCGCGGCGTGCTGCTGACCGGATCGCCCGGCACCGGCAAGACGCTGCTGGCCCGTGCGCTGGCCGGCGAGGCGCAGGTCCCGTTCTTCTCCATCTCGGCCTCCGAGTTCGTGGAGATGTTCGTGGGCGTCGGCGCCTCCCGCGTGCGCGACCTCTTCAACCAGGCCAAGGAGGCGGCGCCGGCGATCATCTTCATCGACGAGCTCGACGCGATCGGGCGCTCGCGCGCCGGGGCGATCGGCGGCTTCGGTGGCGGGCACGACGAGCGCGAGCAGACGCTCAACCAGATACTCACCGAAATGGACGGCTTCGACCCGTCCGTGGGCGTGATCGTGCTCTCGGCGACCAACCGCCCGGAAGTGCTCGACGCGGCGTTGCTGCGTCCGGGGCGCTTCGACCGCCGCGTGGCGCTGCAGCCGCCGGACACCGCCGGACGCCGCAAGATCCTCGAAGTCCACACGCGCTCGGTGCCGCTCTCGCAGGACGTAGACCTCGACCGGCTCGCCGCCACGACCGCCGGCATGGTGGGCGCCGACCTGGCCAACGTCGTCAACGAGGGCGCGCTGATGGCCGCCCGCCGCGGCCACGACAAGGTCAGCATGGCCGACCTGCACGATGCGCTGGAGAAGCTCGTGCTGGGCACCGAGCGGCGCATCCTGCTGAGCGCGCACGAGCGGGAGCGCACCGCCTTCCACGAGGCAGGCCACGCGATCGTGGCGATGCTCACCCCCGGCGGCGACCCCGTGCGGAAGGTCTCGATCATCCCGCGCGGGGTCGCGCTGGGCGTAACGCTCTCGGCGCCCGAGGCCGACCGCTTCAGCTACGACCGCTCCTACCTGCTCGGCAAGATCGAGGTCGCGCTGGGCGGCCGCGTCGCCGAGGAGCTGGTCTTCGACGAAATCACCACCGGCGCCCAGAACGACCTCAAGCAGGTCACGGAGCTGGCGCGCAACATCGTCGGAAGCTGGGGCATGAGCGACGTGATCGGGCCGCTGGTGCTGAACGCGGAGGATCCACAGATGCTCGCCTATCCCGGCGGCGAGATGATCTCGCCGGCCACCCGCCAGCTTCTCGACGAAGAGGTGCGGCGGCTGGTGGAGGACGCGCACGACCGCGTCACGCGCCTGCTGAGCGAGAACCGCGGCAGGCTCGACGCGCTCGCCCATGCGCTGCTGGAGCACGAGACGCTCGAGCAGGACGAGGCCTATGAGATCGCGGGGATAGAGCCGGCGAAGGGCCGATCGGCCGGCGAGGTCGCGGGGCCCGCGGCGGCGGCACCCACGCCCACGCCGGCCGAGACGAACCGGCCTGCGCCGGACACGCCCACGCGCCGGTGATCCTGCTGAGCGCCGGCGAGGCGCGCGGCGCCGCCGCTCAGTACCGCAACACCGCGGCGATAGGGCCGTGCTCAGCGAGCCCGTCGGGGTCGTGACGCACGATCGTCACAGTTCCCGAGCGGTTGAGGGCCAGCTCGATCGCGCTCTCGACCACGTCTTCGCGCGGGACGCGCACCGCGCCGTCGGCGGGGCAGCGCCCGCCGGTGCTGAAGAGGCGATCGCAGTCGGGGCAGGCGAAGCCGGGGGCGGCGTAGCCATCTGCGAGCAGCAGCGTCTGCACCCTGCCGTCGCTGAGCAGATCGAGCACCTCGTCCAGGCCCGCTGCCGCTGCCCCTCCGCGCGCAAGCGCCTGTTCGAGGCGGTCGAGCATCTCGGCCTCCCGGCGCCGCTCGTCCGCTTCGATCGCCGGCAGGGCGCGGCGGCGGACCTCGTCGGGGCCGGCCCGCTCGACGTCGATCTCGAAGCTCCCGCCCAGGCGCGAGGCGAGCTCCGCCGGGAGTTGCGCCGCCACGCGGCTGCTCATCTCCGCATGACATCCGATCAGCAGCCTGTCGAAGGCGGCCACGGCAAATCGCTCCTGCAGCACCGCGCAGGCGCCGCGGATGTGCTCGTCGACTTCGTGCTCGATTCCCCGCTGGTAGCGAGCCTGAGACCAGCCGCCCTGCGAATGGCGGCCGTGCACGTCGTCGAGCACCTCCGCCACCTCGCTGAGCCGGTCGCGCGTTCCCCGCAGGATGCGCGCCGCGCGCCGGCTGATCAGGAGCACGCCCCAGCGCTCGGGTGCGACCAGCTCGGCAAGCGGCTCCACGTACGGGCCGATCTGCACGGTCGCCCTTCCCTCCACGGGGCGGGGCAGGCGGACCACCTCCAGCGCCTTGGCCGGCGCGCAGCTAAAGACGGCCAGGCCGCGTGCTCCCTGCGGGCTCAGCTCGCGGTCGCTGAGCAGCGCGCGCACCTGTTCGAGATCCTCGCGCCGCGCCATCCGCTGCTCGTGCGGCGTCCCGGGCTCGATCGGATGCCTGTGCTCGACGTTGCTGAGCAGCGCATCTGCCTGCGTGCGCCGCTCGCCGATGGCGGGAAAGCGCGCGGGATCGAAGTCGAGGTAGAGGCTCAGGACGCTCTGGCCGTCCACTTCCAGGCCCGCCAGGCGTTTGAGCGCCTCGCTGGCCGAGCCGGTTCTGTGCACGGCGCCGTCGATAGCCATGATCGACTCATTCTGCGCGCCGGCGTGCGCCGCCAAATCCGCAGCAGCAACGGCTTTGCTCTGGGAGAACTACGCGTTCGACGGCGCTGGCGGGCGTGCAACCGCGGTTCCGCCCGCCCGTGCCGCGTAGCTCGCACGGGCGCGTTCCGTAGATGCCACCGATGCGTGGGGGCGGCCGCCGCGGAACGCTTCCTGCAGGCAACAGAGCACCGGCCCGGGAGGCAGTATGAGCGACGTCGATCCGCACATCATCGATCAGAGTGCCGAGAAGGCCCACATCTGGCTCAACGAGACCGCTCAGGAGCTGGGGGTGGAGGACCGGCGCTACGCCTACCGCGCGCTGCGCGCGGTGCTGCACACGCTGCGCGACCGACTGACCGTCGACGTCGCCGCCAAGCTCGCGGCGCAGCTACCGATGCTGATCCGCGGGATCTACTACGAGGACTGGGACCCCAGCCGCACCCCGCTTCCCATCCACGACGCCGAGGCGTTCCTGGACCACATCGTCAAGGAGGGCCGGATGGGGGGCGAGACCGAGGCCTCGGTGGCCGTGGGCGCGGTCTCGCGCGTGCTGCGCAGGCACGTGACCGCGGGCGAGATCGACGACGTCTTGGCCGTGCTTCCCGACAAGGTGAAGGTGCTGCTGGCCGCGTAGCGGTCATGCCAATGACATCTTGGCGTCACGGCGCACCTCAGTCCCGTCACGGCGCACCTCTGGCCGGATAGTCTTGTTGAGAATATTCGGCGGGGTTGAGGTCCATACCGAGGAGAGACTGGAGAATGGGAATGAACGATTCCTGCGCGCCCGTGGGGCGGAGCCTGAACACCAGCGCGGCCGCGCTGGTCGATGACGCGAGCCGTCGCGCCCTTGCGCTGCTCTCGGCGCTGCTGCTGTGCGGCGCCGTGTGTGCAGCGACGGCGACCGGCGCGGGCGCCAAGGCGGCAGGCAGGGCGCACACGTCCCTGACCAACACGTACGTCAAAGAGCAAGGGCACCTTCACTTCGTCAGCAAAAACGGCGGATCGGCGATCGTCGAGCAGGGCTATGCGACCGGCACCTTCAGCGCCGGCCTCGACATCGATCTCACGATCAAAGTCTCGAAGATCACGGGGTCCTTCACCGCGAACCTGAAGGGCGGCTCGATCAGCGGCTACGCCGCGGCCACGCCGCACGTCTCAGGGCAGTGGGTGAGCTTCAAGGGGTCATTGACGATCAAGCACGGCACCGGCCGCTATGCCGGCGCCTCCGGCACGGCGAGCCTCTACGGCTCGTTCAACCGCGTGCAGCTCAAGCTCAACGTTCAGGTTGTAGGGCGGCTGCGGCTGTAGGGCGCCGGACGATCTCGGCCACCAGCTCGTTGAAGCTCATGCCCGCGGCGTCGGCGGCCGCGGGCGTGATGCCCGTCTCGGTCAGCCCGGGGATGGTGTTGATCTCCAGAACCTGCGGCTGGCCGTCCTCTTCGAGGATCACGTCCACACGCGCGAAGTCTCTGCAGCCCATCAGGGAATAGCTCTGCAGGGCGACCTCCTCGACCCGTGCGCGCTCCTGCTCGCTCAGCGGCGCCGGCACCTCCAGCCGCACGCCGCCGATCGTGTAGTGCGCCTCGTAGCTGTAGAAGCCGCCCGGGGTGTGGAGCTCCACGATCGGCAGCGCGGTGGGGCTCTCGGGCAAGGCGGGCGTGGCGGGCGTGGCGGGCGTGGCGGGCGGGGCGGGCGGGGCGGGCGGGGCGGGCGGGGCGGGCGGGCCCATTATCGAGACGGCGAGCTCGCGGCCCAGGATCCGGCGCTCGACGAGCACACGGTCGCCGTAGCCGAAGGCGCCGAGGATCGCGGCGGGAAACTGCTCGGCGGACTCCACGAACTTGATCCCGATCGCCGAGCCCTGCGCGACGGGCTTGACGACGACCGGCATGCCGAGCTGCTCCAGCAGAGAGGGGAACGTCGATGCGCCGCCCATCTCCCGAAAGGCCGTTTCGCTGAAGGAGTGGAAGGCCGGCGTGGGAATCCCGTGCTGGGCGAGCATCCGCTTGAAGAGCACCTTGTCCATGCAGAGCGCGCTGGCCAGCACGTCGGAGCCGGTGTAGGGGATCGAAAGGGTCTGCAGCAGCTCCTGGAGGGTGCCGTCCTCGCCGCCGCGGCCGTGCATCGCGATGAACACGAATCCCGGCTGGATCTCCAGCACCGCGTCGATGAAGCGCGCGTCCACGTCGAGGCTGTGCACCTTGTAGCCGAGCTCGCGCAGCGCCCTCGCGACGCGGTGCCCGCCGCGGAGGCTGATCTCGCGCTCCAGCGAGGCCCCTCCCATCGCGACCACGACTGGCTGGGAGGCCATGACGCCTCAGACCTTCGCGCCGCCGGCTCGCTGCGCGAGCAGGTTGGTGTCGAACACGGTCGTGGTCTTGCCGTTCTCCGCGTGCTCGGCGAAGGCGATCTCGATCAGCTCGTCCATCAGGTCAGCGAATGGCAGGCCCGCCGGCTCCCACAGATAGAAGGAGAACGATCCGGGGATCGTGTTGCACTCGTTGACGTAGATCTCGCCCGCGGCGTCGATCAGGAAGTCGACGCGCGCCACGCCGGCGCAGCCGAACGCCTCGAAGGCGCGCCTGGCCAGGTCCTGGACGCGCGCCGTGGCCTGCTCCCCGATCGGCGCCGGGATCAGCCGGCGCGCGCTCTGCATGCCGGGGCCCTTGGCGCCCTCGGCGGCCTTGGCGCCCTCGGCGGCCCCGGCGTCCCCGGCAGTCTTGGCGCCCCCGGCGCCGCTCGCGGGCGCCGCCGGCTGCTGCTTGCCTTCGCCGTCGCCCTTGCCGCCCCCCATGTACTTGTCCTGGAAGGAGAGGAAGCCCTCCCCGGCGACCGGCTGCTCGCAGACCGAGACCCGGCCCTGCGCGCCGGGCCGGCCCAGCACCGCGCAGTTGACCTCGACGCCGCCCTCGACCGCGGGCTCCACGACGCAGGCGCGGTCGAGCTCGAAGCAGAGCTGCAACGCCTCCTGAAGCTGCGATGCCTCCACGCAGCGGCTGACGCCGACGCTGGAGCCGAGATTGGCAGGCTTCACGTAGACAGGAAGAGAGAAGCGCCGCGGGATCGAAGCGACCATGCCCTCTGGATCGCGCTCGAAGCCCTCGCGGCGCAAGGCCATGTGCTCGAGCACCGGCAGCCCGGCGGCGCCCAGAATCGCCTTGGTCACGATCTTGTCCATCGCCGCCGCGGCGGCGCCGACGGGCGGCCCGACATAGGGCATGCAGGCCAGCTCCAACGCACCCTGCAGGCAGCCGTCCTCGCCCTGGGTGCCGTGGGTGGCGAGCACGATCACGTCCAGCTCGATCGGCGCCTGCCGGCGGGCGCCGCGCAGCAGCGAACCGCCGCCGGCGAGCGGCACGAGCCTGCCGCGATGCAGGTCGAAGCTCACCTCGGGCGCGCTCGGCGCCTGTCCGCTGCGGTAGGCGGCCAGGTCGCGCAGCTCGGGCCCCGCGTACCAGCTCCCCGTGCGCGAGATGTAGATCGGCAGCGGCCGGTGGCGCTCGCTGAGCACCTCGACGGCCTGCAACCCGGTGATGATCGAGACGTCGTGCTCGACCGACCTGCCGCCGAACGCGACGCCGACGCGTAGTCCCGTGCCTGGCATGGCGTAAGCCTATTGATGGTAGGCCGGTGCCGCTTTCCGCGCTTGCGCCAGGATGCTTTCCGCGCTTGCACCTACTGTTTTCCGCGCTTGCACGCTATCTTTTTCCGCATTTGCAGGCACAGGATTCCGCATTTGCAGGTGATCGCCGGTGGCCGTGAAGCCCCCCGCCCTGATCGAGCGACACGCTCGTGCCCTGATCGTCGAGGGGCTCGCCTACAGCCGCGTGGTGCTCGTGCTCGGCGCCCGCCAGGTCGGCAAGAGCACGCTCGCCAGGCAGATCGTGCAAGACGAGCACCCGGCGGAGATCGTGAGCCTGGACGACCAGGCCACCCGCGATGCCGCGCGCGCCGACCCGCACGGCTTCGTCGCCGACTTGGGCGGCGGCCCCACGTTGATCGACGAGGTTCAGCTTGCACCGGAGCTCTTGCACGCGATCAAGCAGGCGGTGGACGAGGATCCCACGCCGGGAAGGTTCCTGCTGACCGGATCGGCGAACGTGCTGACGGCGCCAAGGATCTCCGAGTCGCTTGCCGGCAGGACGCGCAGGATCGAGCTCTGGCCGCTCGCGCAATCAGAGATCCACGGCACGCGCACCAACTTCGTCGACAGGCTCTTCGCGGGGCAGCCACCGCACGTCAGCGACGCGCCGATCGGCGGGGAGGCGTTCGCGGATCTCGTAGCGCGCGGCGGCTATCCGGCTGTGCGCGAGCTCCCGGAGCGCCAACGGCTGCTCTGGTGTCGCGACTACGTCCAGAGCATCCTCGAGCGCGATCTTCGCGACATCGCCTCCGCCACCAAGCTCTCACAGATGCCGCAGCTCATCCGGCTGCTCGCCGCAACCTCCGGCAAGCTGCTCGACTACCGCAAGCTCGCCCGCGACCTGCAGCTCTCCGACAAGACGGTGCGCGCCTACGTGGAGCTTCTGCGCACGACATACCTGCTGCACGTGGTTCCCGCATGGCGTCCGGGGCTTCGTGCGCGAGAGCTGCAGGCCCCCAAGCTGCACCTGACCGACACAGGCCTGCTCACCCAGCAGCTAGGGGTCGATCGGGGGCGGATCGCCCGCGATCCTCAGGTCAGCGGCCCTGCCCTGGAGACGTTCTGCTCGATGGAGATTCTCAAGCTCCAGAGCTTCGCCGACATCGAATGCGACCTGCGCCACTACCGCACCGGGGACACTGAGATCGACCTCATCCTCGAGGCGCAGTCAGGCGAGCTCGTCGCGATCGAGGTGAAGGCGAGCGCCTCCGTGCGGCCGGCGGACTGGCGTGCGATTCAGCGCCTGCGCGACAGCCGCCCCGATCGTTTCAGGGCCGGCGTCGTGCTCTACACCGGCCGCCGCACGGTCCCGCTCGGCGAACGCATCTGGGCGGTGCCGATCAGCGGGCTCTGGAGCTGAGCGCCAGCCCGACCGGCGCCAGCCCGACCGGCGCGGCTACCCTCGCCCGTTCTCGGCGTAGGTGTCGGGGAGGTCGTTCTCGAAGAGGATCACATCTCCCCGGCGCCTGATCTGGCCGAGCAGGCCGGTCGCCTGCGCCAGGTCGGCGACCACGTGCACGCTCTCGGCGTTCATGCCCGCCGCGATCAGGCCCTCGTGGATCGGCCGGGTGCGGCGGCGGCCGACCAGCACCACGAGATCGCAGACCGCCGCGGCCTGCTCGCCGAAGCGCCGGTTGAGCTGCTCTTCCAGCTCGCCGAGCTCGACCATGCCCGGGGTCACCAGCAGCCGGCGCGTTGCTTCGTGGTCGCGCAGCACCTCCAGCGCGGCGGCGGCGCCGTCCGGGTTGGAGTTGTAGGCGTCGTCGATCACGACCACGCCCGCGGCGGCGTTGTGGATCGGCGCCAGGCGATGCTCGGGCGCGCTGACACCGGCCAGCGCGCGTGCGGTCGCCTCGGGCGCGATGTCAAGCGCCCGGCCGACCGCGACCGCCGCGAGCATGTTGTAGACGTTGTGGCGCCCGAGAAGCTGCGCGGAGATGTGGATGCTCTGCCCGCCGTCGAGACTCACGTCCAGCTCGGTGCGCCCGCCGACCAGCGCGATGCTCGTGGCCCGCACCTGGGCATCGGGATTGTCGATTCCGAACAGGGCGACCGGCGCGTGCGAGCGGGCTGCGATCGCCAGGCAGCGCGGGTCGTCGGCGTTGGTGATCAGACGTCCGTCGGAGGGCAGCGCCTCCATCAGCTCCGCCTTGGCCGCCTCGATCGCCTCGATCGAGCCCAGCCGCTCCAAGTGCATCGGCCCGATCGCGGTGATCACCCCGATCTTTGGCGAGACCAGCTCGCACAGCTCGGCGATGTCGCCGCGGCGAAACATGCCCATCTCCGCCACGAAGGCCCTGTGCCGGGGCTGCAGATGCTCGTTGATCGTGCGCACGATGCCGAGGTAGCTGTTGAAGCTCGCGGGCGTGACCAGGGTGGGACGGTCGGCGTCGAGCACGGCGCCCACGCAGAACTTGGTGCTCGTCTTGCCGTAGCTGCCGGTGATGCCCACCACCAGCGGGTCCACGCGCGCCAGCGTCCGCCGCGCGTTGCTCACGAACCGCCGGTTGACCGCAGCCTCCACCGGTCGCAGCGCGAAGTTGGCGGCGGTCATGACCAGGGGCGCCAGCGCGAAGAGCAGCAGGGCGACGCCGAGCAGGATCGCGATGCCGGGCGCTTTCACCCCCAGGGCGGCGCCCGCGATCGCAGCCGCCGCGACGAGCGCCGACGGCGCCAGCGCGAGCGCGAACAGGCGCTTGGCGCGGGCGGTGAAGACCAGCGGCTTGGCCGCCGGCCGCCGCCAGTCACGCGGCCCGAGGGCCCCGATCGGCGCGCTGATCGCCAGCAGCGCTCCCCCTACCCATCCCTGTCCAACCCAGATGTTCGCCACCCCCGCGGCGTACAGCGCGCCAACCGAGATCAGCTCCAGCGGCGCAATCAGCTCTCCGCGACGGCGCAGCCACAGGATCAGGCGCGCCGACTCGTAGTGCTCGATCTGCAGCAGGTGCAGCAGCCGGTGCTGAAGGCCGGCCATTCGCACGGCCAGCGCGAGGATCGCAAGCGCGGCCGCCGCCGCGGCGAAGGTGCTCACGCGGCCCGGCCCTCGCCGATGAAGTGCCGCGCGATCGTCGCGAACTGCTTGGGCTGGTCGAGGTAGCTGAAGTGGCCGGCGCCCGGGAAGACCACGAGGCCGGCGTCCGGGATCAAGCGCTCCATCTGGTGTGCGTCGTCGAGCGGCGTCGCGGTGTCCTGTTCTCCCCAGATCAGCAGCGTGGGGGCCTTCACCGCCGGCATCAGATCGCGCAGATCGGAGTTCACGAGGCGCACGAACGTGGGTCGCATCTGCGGGGAGGCCGCCGCGTAGTCCGCGGAGGCGGCCCTGCCCACCAGCAGGTCGCGCAGCCTGGCTCCGGGGGCGCCGAGCAGGCGCGCGGCGTGCTTTCCGACCTTGGCCATCGCGACCTTTCGATAGTAGGTGAAGCCGCGTTTTGGCTTGATGCCGGCGCTGTCGACCAGGATCATCCGCGAGACCCGCCTCGGCTCGGCGGCGGCCATCGCGATCGCCACCCGGCCGCCGTTGGAGTGCCCGATCAGCGCCGCGGGCGAGTCGATCGCGACCGCGTCCATGAAGCTGGAAAGGAAGCGGCGGTAGTCCTCAACCCCCCACGCCGCCGGCGGCGGCTGGCTCTCGCCGAACCCGGGCAGGTCCAGCGCGTGCACCTCGGCGATGTCCCGGAGCGCGCGCACGATGGAGAGCACCGTCTCGATGCTCGAGCCCCAGCCGTGCAGGACAACCACGGGAGGGCCAGCGCCCTCGCGCATGTGCCTGACGCGCAGGCCGCCGATCTCGGTGAAGCTCGCCTGGAGCTCGGTCGAGTTCATGGGGGGAAGGTTATGGGGGATGCGGTTTCGGAGCGCCTCGCCCAGGGCTATAGTCGCCAGTGCATGAGGGCGATGACCGCGCCGCGGGGCACGGATGAGGAGGCCGGCTACCGGTACGGGGCCGTCCTTGCGATCCTCCTCGTCCTTGTCGCCTTCGCGATCATCGCGCCGAGTGCGACCTGGTCGCGCGTGGTCGGCTTCAGCCTCGACGTCGCCGCCCTGACGGCTGCGGTGGCGACCTCCCGCAGCGCCCCCGCCGCCCGCGGCCGCCGCGCGACCGCGGTGGTCGCGTTCGGCGTCGCGCTGATCGTCGCGATCGGCGCCAAAGCGATCCCGGTCGCGGTCACCTTCGCGCTCAGCGGGCTGGTCACCGCCGCGATCCCCGTCGCGCTGGCGGGCGGGCTGCTGCGGCTGCTGCGCGACCGCGGCGTCACCGTCCAGGCGGTCGCGGGCGCGCTCAGCGTCTACCTGCTCGTAGGTCTGCTGTTCGCGTGGACGATCGGGTTCGTGGCCAAGGTCCACGGCGGCCGCTACTTCACCCAGCAGAGCGACGTGGACACCAGCAGCGCGACCTATTACAGCTTCACGGTGATGACCACCACCGGGCTCGGTGACCTCACCGCGGCCACGCAGATCGGCCGGGCGCTGGCCGTGCTGGAGATGCTCGTGGGCCAGATCTACGTGGTGGTAGTGATCGGGCTGCTGGTGGGCAGCGTCGCCGGGCGGCGGCGGGGCTGATCGTGCCCGCACGCGCCGGGCGCGTGCGGCGCTGGCTGCTTGCGATCCGTGCCTACCGGCTTTCAAAGCAAATGGGGCTTTCGTTTGAAAGCGAACGTGCACCCCTATCGTCGCCGGCGATCGACGAGCGGCGCGCGCGTGCCCCGCAGCGCATCGAGCACCTCGGGCGCGAGGTAGACCTTGCCCCACTGGCGACCGGTCATCCCGCTGAGGATGCCTGCTCGCATGAGATCTGAGATCGCCGCCCGCGCGGTCGGGTCGCTCACCTCCAGGCGCCGCGCCACCCCCGCGGCGGTGAGGTACGGGGTCGCGAACAGCGCGTCCGCGAGCCGGAGCGTCGCGGGCCGGCCCTTCGATGCCAGCAGCAGCGCGCGGCAGCGCGCCCGCAGCTCGATGAGGCGCTTCGCGTCCCTCGCCGCCTCGCTCGCCTGCGCGCGCACGCCGTCGAGGAAGTAGCACAGCCAGGCATCCCAGTCGCCATGGTGCTCACCCGCGTCGACAGCTCGTAGCAGTCGGCGCTCGTGCGCTCGAAATGCGCGGACAGGTAGAGCAGCGGCTGCGGAAGCGTCCCCCGCCGGCGCAGCAGCAGCGGGATCAGCAGGCGGCCGACGCGGCCGTTGCCCTCGGCGAACGGCCTGATCGCTTCGAACTGATAGTGCATGAGCGCGGCCTGCACCAGCAGCGGCAGCCCGTCCTCGCGCAGGAAGCGCTCGAGATCGCGGAGCGCCTCGCGCATCTGGAGAGGCGGCGGAGGCGCGTAGGTCCCTTCCTCGATGGCGCCGCCCGACCACCCGACGAAGCTCTGGCTGGCGCGAAACCTGCCGGGCAAGCTTTCGCGTTCGCGAACGCCACGCATCAGCCGCTCGTGCAGATCACGGATCAGACGCAGGCTGAGCGGACGCCGGCGCCCCAGGCTGGAGAGGCCGAGAACGTGCGCCTGGATGTGGTTGCGCACCTCGTGCACCTCGCGATGAGCTCGCCGGGCGCGCGTGCCGTGAACTGCTTGCGCTCCATGCAGACAGCCTTTCAAAGCAAATGGACATTTCGTTTGCAAGCCCCGGTGAACCTCAGCCGGATGCGTCGGCACCCTCGGCCCCGCCGGCCCCGGCAGCCCCACCAGCCCCGGCAGCCCCACCAGCCCCGCCAGCCCCACCGGCCCCGGCAGCCCCGCCGTCCGCGCCGGGGCCCCGACCGGCGCGCGCCTCCGCCTCATGGGCAGCGATTCGCGCGCGGCGGTACTCGTTGACCACGATGTCGGTGAGCTCCTCGACCGAGGTCTCGACGGTCGGCTTGTCCAACGCGATCTCGCCGTCCTGGATCATGCTGACGCGGTCGCACGCTTCCAGCACGTGGACGTAGTTGTGGAGGATCATGATGATCGAGACCCGGCCCTCGGCCTTCAGGCGCGCGACCAGGTCGAGGATCATCGCCCCCTCCTTTGCGCCCATCGCCGCCAACGGCTCGTCGAGCAGCAGGATGTCCGCGTCGGAGTTGACTGTGCGCGCGACCGCGATCGCCTGGCGCTGGCCGCCGGAGAGACGCGCGACCGCGACGTCGATGCGGGGAATGTTGATCCCGATCTCGTCCAGCGCGGCGCGCGCCTGCCGCTTCATCTGCCTGTTGGCAAGCAGCGGCAACGGACGGTGGACGAGCTCGCGCCGCAGGAAGAGGTTGTGGTAGACGGAGAGTTCGTCGATCAGGGCGAGGTCCTGGTAGACGGTGTCGATGCCCTTGCTGCGCGCGTCGTCGACGCTCCTTGGCTGGTAGGGCTGCCCGTGCAGGAACATCCGCCCGGAGTCCTGCTTCTGGAAGCCGCAGATGATCTTGATCAGCGTCGACTTGCCGGAGCCGTTGTCGCCGAGCAGGCCGAGCACCTCGCCCTTGCGCAGGTGCAGGCTCACGTCGCGCAGCGCCGTCACAGGCCCGAACCGCTTGGCGATGTGCTCGACGCGCAGCACGTCGTCGGGCGCCGATCTCGGTGGCACGACGGGCAAGATCGGAGCCTGATCAGCCACTTCGGTACCCCCTGCGGACGCGCTGCACATAGACATTGACGGTCATCGCGACGATGATCGCCAGGCCGAGATAGAAGAGCTTGTAGTTGGCGTTGACCCCCTGCAGGATCAGCCCGTCCTGCAGCACGCCCAGGAACAGCGCCCCGATCAGCGCGCCGATCACGGTGCCAGAGCCGCCGGCCAGCAGCGTCCCGCCGATCACCGCCGAGGCGATCGCGAAGAACAGGATTTCGTTGGCGCCGGCCGGGTCGGGCTGAACCGAGCCGGCCCGCACGGCCTCCAGGACGCCCACCATCCCGGCGGTCAGAGCGCAGAGGATGAAGTTGCGCACCGTCACCAGCCTGACGCCGACGCCGGCCTCGGCTGCGCCGAGCTTGTTGGAGCCGATCGCGACCGTGTAGAGGCCCCAGCGGCTGAAGCTGAGCGTGACCTGCAGCACGATCACGATCACGAGCGCCCAGATCAGCTCAGAGTAGGTGCCGCCGCCGAAGACGTGGGCGAACGTGCTGATCTTGTTCACCGTTTCGGTGAGCACGACGTGATGGCCGTTGATCACATGGTCGACCTTCACCTGGACCTGCTGGATCTGGGCGCCGGGCGTGTTCACCGGCGCGCCGTGGGAGATGATCAGCGTCAACCCCTCGAAGGTGAAGAGCATCCCCAGCGTGGTCACGAACGAGCTGATGCCGACGACCGCGACGAAGAACCCGTTCACGAAGCCGACCACCATGCAGCACAGCAGCGCGAGGATCACGCACGGCACGAGCGGGATGCCGGCCGTGGAGAGCTTGTAGAAGATGAACGGCGCGATCAGGTACATCGCGCCGATCGAGAGGTCGATCTCGCCGAGGATCATCACGAACACCTCGCCCGCGGCGAGGATCGCCAGCGGCGCGAAGTACGGCAGCAGCGACTTGAAGTTGCTGCCGGTGAGGAAGGTGCTCGTGTTGATCGCGAAGTAGATCGCCGTCACGAGCGTGACGACGATGATGCTGCCCTCGCGCAACGAGAGAATCCGCGCCAGGAGCCCGTTGGTCTCGCTGGGGTGTGACCGGGCTCCCGGCCCCTCCGCGGTAGCCGGGCTGCCCGGCGCGGGTCCTCCTGTCACGCTGGCCACCGTCTAGGCCGGTGTGCCTGCCGGAATCGCCACGACTTTGACTTCTGAGGTCGTCCCCTCGTAGCGGCTCTTGGATTCGACGTACGGCTTGACGGTTTCCTTGTCCAGGAACTTCAGACCGGTGTCCACCTCGGCCGGCCCCGTCAGCGACCCGGAGACCTGCCATTGGAAGAGCTGCAGGACCGGCAGGAACCCCTGCAGGTAGGGCTGCTGGTCGATCGTGAATTCGATGTTGCCTTCCTTGAGCAGCTTCTGCGTGCCTTCGGTCAGATCGAAGCCCCCTGCCTTGACGCCCTTGGCCGCGAGGCCGAACTTCTGCATCACGCGCGCAAGGCTTTCGGTGGAGCCCCCGTCGACCGCGTACATCCCCTTCGTGTTTTTGTGGCCGGTCCAATACGCTTCGATGGTCGAGAGCTCGCCCGGCACCGCTGCGCCTGTGGCCACCGTGTGGACGGTGATCGGCGCGCCCGATGCCTTGATCGCGGCTTCCGCGCCTTCGATCCGGGGCTGCAGGTTGGCCGAGCCCGGCGTCGCGATGAACAACGCGACTTCGCCGGACTTCACCGCCGCGACGATCCGCTGCCCCATCCTTTCGCCGGCCAGCCGCAGGTCCTGGCCGATGTAGGAAAGCCTCTTGTTGGTGGGCGCGTCGGCGTTGTAGGCCACCACGGGGATGCCGGCCTTCAGCGCCGATTCGACCGGCGCGTTGAAGGCGTGCAGGTCGACCAGCGCGACCGCGATCCCGTCGGCGCCGCTGGAGATGGCGGTGTTGATCGCGTTGACCATCTGGTTGACGTTGCTGCTTTCCGACCCCGTCCACTGGTAGGAGCAGCCGAGCAGCTTGCAGGCGTCCGCGAGCCCGTACTGGGTCGGGACGAAGAACGTGTTCGTAGTTACGTGATTTACCACCACGAATTTGTACTTGGGGTGTTTGCCGAAAACTTCATCAGAGGTGTTGCTGCCACTGGACGCGCTGGAGCCGCAGGCCGCCAGCAGAGAACTCACGCCCCCGACCGCGGCGCCCGTGATCGCGGTCCGGCGCAGAAACGCCCGCCGATCGAACCCGGGTCTGAGCGCCTCAGACTGGTCAGATTGACCGGAGCGTTCGGCCTCTGCGAAGCGCTCCTCGATCTCTGTCATATCTGCCTCCTCGATTGTGCAGATCGCGGGCGCACGCCGCCCGCTGCTTTCTGACTGCGATATAGCGTCGCGCGTCGCGGCACGCGAGTCAACCCACAGCCCTGCGGCAATCCCGCAATCACGGTCAGGGAAACTACCCGCTTGGCGGAAATGCAATCCACCGCGGTCAGCCTTCGATCCGGCGCCGGATGCCGCGTGTACCCTCAATGCGATGCAGGCAGACAATCCGCAGACGGGCGGCGCGGACTCACCCCGGAACGCCGCCGGGACACGCAGCGAAGCTGACAGTCAGCCCGATGACACAGCGCGGCCCCCCATCGGCGGCGCGAGCAGGGTCGGAGAGCGCGAGGAGCGCGTGGGACCACTGCTGCTGGACCGCTACGTCAAGGACGACCGACGCACGCTGCTGCTCTACAGGCACGCCGACGGCGAGGCGAGCGGGACGTGACGGAGCTGCGCTTCAACGAGCTGCGCGGCGAGCAGGTCGATTACGCCATCCACCGCCAGGACCGCACGTTCCTGCCGGACCGCGAGCACTGCCCGCTGTGCCCGACCAGGCCCGGCGGGCCGCCCACCGAGATCCCGTTCCCCGCCTTCGAGATCGCGGTCTTCGAGAACCGCTTCCCGGCCTTCCAGGCGCCGCTCGGCGCGGCCGAGGTGGTCGTCTACACCGACCAGCACGAAGGCAGCTTCGGCTCGCTGCCCGCGCAGCGCGCGCGGGATCTGATGTGGGTCTGGCGGCACCGCTACCTGGAGCTCGGCGCACGCGAGGACGTCGAGTACGTGTTCATCTTCGAGAACCGCGGCGTGGAGGTCGGCGTCACGCTGCACCACCCCCACGGCCAGATCTACGCCTTTCCCTTCCTGCCGCCGGTGGCGTCGCAGGAGATCGCCGCCGACGAGCGCCTCGGCGGCTGCGGGCTCTGCCGCCTGCTGGCCGGCGAGCTGCGGGATGGGCGCAGGGTGCTCTTCGAGAACGACGCGGTCGTCTGCTACGTGCCCTACGCGGCGCGCTGGCCCTACGAAGCGCACGTGGTGCTGCGCGAGCACCGGCCCAGCCTGGGCGACTGCCAGCGCCGCGAGCTGGAGCCGCTGGCCGACGCGCTGCAACGGCTGACCAGGGGCTATGACGCGCTCTTCGCGCGCCCCTTTCCCTACATGATGGTCGTCCATCAGGCCCCCACAGACGGGAGCGAGCGCGGCCACCTGCACGTCGAGCTCTACACGCCGCTGCGCACCGCCACGAAGCTCAAGTACCTCGCCGGATCCGAGCAGGGGGCGGGCACGTTCATCTCCGACACGCTCCCGGAGGAGTCCGCCGCCGCGCTGCGGGAGGCGATCTCCCGTGCCGGCTGAGCACGAGCCTGGCCACGAGCGTGAGGCCGGCCTCGAGCGCGCGCCCGGCGTGCAGCCGCGGCGCAGCCGCGCATTCGCGCCCGGCCGCGTGAACCTGATCGGCGAGCACACCGACTACAACCAGGGGCTCGCGCTGCCGTTCGCGATCCGGGAGGGAGTGAGCGTCAGCGCCGAGACGACCGGAGGCTCGCCGGCGCGGCTCGTCGCGCACGCGCGCGATCTGCACGCCGTCGACGAGTTCCCGGTGGCCGACCCGCCGCCGAGCACAGGCTGGCGCGCCTTCGTGCGAGGCGTCGTCGCCGAGCTCGCACGGGCCGGGGCGCGGATTCCCGGCGCCCGCCTGGAGATCGCCGGCGAGCTGCCGCGGGGCGCCGGCCTCTCCTCATCCGCCGCGATGGAGGTCGCGCTCTGCCTGGCGCTGCTCGGCCTCTGCGGTCGCCACGGCGAGGAGGATCTCGACCGCATCGAGATAGCGAGGCTCTGCGCGCGCGTGGAGAACGAGTGGGTGGGAGCGCAGACCGGCCTGCTGGATCAGCTCGCCTGCCTCTACGGCCAGCCGGAGACCGCCCTGCTGATCGACTTCCGCTCGCTGGAGATCGAGCCGGTCTCCTTCGTGCTCGGCGACTGGAGCCTGTTCGTGCTCGACTCGGGGCAGCGGCACTCGCACGCGAGCTCGGGCTACAACGAGCGCCGCCGCGAGTGCGAGCGGGCGTGCGAGCTGCTCGGCGTGCACTCGCTGCGCGAGGCCGATCTCGACGCGCTGGCCGGGCTGCCGCGGCCGCTGCGCGACCGCGCCACGCACGTGCTCGGCGAAAACGAGCGCGTGCGCGAGGCCGTCGCGGCGCTGGCGGGTGGCGACATGCCCGCGCTGGGCGCGTTGCTCGATGCCGCGCACGCGAGCCTGCGCGACCGCTACGAGGTCTCCACCCCCGCCTTGGAGGCCGCGGTGAGACGAATGCGAGAAGCGGGCGCCGCCGGCGCGCGGCTGATCGGCGGCGGCTTCGGCGGCAGCGTGCTCGGCCTGTTCGCGCCCGGAGCGCAGCCGCCGCCGGGCGCGCGAGAGGTTCGCCCCGGGCCGGGGGCGCACCTGATCGCGTCCGGGGCCTGATCGCGCGGGCCGAGCGCACTCGCGCCCGGCGGCTCGATCGCGATCCCACCGATCGCGTCCTAAAGTGGAAGGCGAGCGATGAGGCGCTCCGCCGGGTGCGTTGCGGTCAGGGGCGGCCTCCACGTCGTGCAAGCAACCGACACAGGAGTGTGCTCATGTCCCTTGCAGACGTCGAGATCAAGCGATCGGCCGCTCCCTCGCGCCGCCGGGAGGCCGCGAGCATCGTCCAGCGCGTGGTCGATCGCCTGGCCGCCGGCAGCCTGCGCTCGCGCCCGTTCGCGGTGCGCTTCTGGGACGGCAGCGAGCTGCCGGCGACAGCGGCGCCGGCCGCGACCGCGGCGCCGCTGGCAGCGGCGGCAGACCCCGCCTCCGCGGAGCGAGCAACGCCGCCGACGGTCCTGGTCACCCACCCCGCGGCGATCGCGCACATCGTCAGGGAGCCCAACGAGCTCGGCCTGGCCCGCGCATGGGGGCTCGGCCTGATCGACCTGGCCGGCGATCTCGACGACGCCTTCAACATCGGCGAGCGGCTGCCGAAGCTGCGCATCTCCGCTCGCGATCGTCTCGACGCGCTGCGCGCCGCCTGGCAGCTCGTGGGCGCAGGCGGCCTGATCGGCCTGCCGATGCCTGCCGGCGAGCTTCGCGCGCGGCGCGGCGCGCTTCACTCCAGGAGCCGGGACCGCGAGTCCGTCCGTCACCACTACGACGTGCCCACCGACTTCCACCGTCTGGTGATCGGGCCGAGCATGGTCTACTCGTGCGCGTACTTCAGCGAGCCGACCGACACGCTGGAGGAGGCGCAGGAGCGCAAGCTCGAGGTGATCTGCCGCAAGCTGCGGCTGAAACCCGGGATGCGCCTGCTGGACGTCGGCTGCGGCTGGGGCTCGCTGGTGCTGCACGCCGCGCGCGAGCACGGAGCGAAGGCGGTCGGCGTGACGCTCTCGGAGCTGCAGGCCAAGGAGGCGCGCGAGCGGATCAGGCAGGCCGGCGGCGAGATCGCCTCGCGCTGTGAGATCAGGGTCGCCGACTACCGCGAGGTCGGCGACGGCCCCTACGACGCGATCGCCAGCGTGGGGATGTACGAGCACGTGGGGCTGGACAAGCTCGACGAATACACCGCGACCATCGCCCGGCTGCTGCGCCCGGGCGGGCTGTTCCTCAACCACGGGATCGCACGCCTGCGGCAGCCGCCGCGGCGCAGCGCCTTCATCGACCGCTTCATCTTTCCCGACGGAGAGCTTCACCCCGTCGGCCATCTGATCCGCTCGCTGGAGTCGCAGCGACTGGAGGTGCGCGACGTGGAGGCCCTGCGCGAGCACTACGGCCTCACGCTGCGCCGCTGGATCGCCAACCTGAGCACCAACCGCGAGCAGGCGATCGCGATCGCCGGCAGCGAGCGGGAGCGGATCTGGCAGGTGTACCTGACCGGCTCGGCCCGCGCCTTCGAGCGCGGGATGCTCTCGATCTTCCAGGTTCTGTGCGCCCGCCCCGGCGCCGCGCACCCGTTGCCGCTGGCGCGGTGGCGGCTGGTCTGAGGGGCGGGTGCCGTCAGCCGTACCGCCGCCGGACGAAGCGGGCACAGTGTGGAACAGTGAACGCGAGCTCGCCTCGAGCCGGCGCGTAGATGATGGCCTCGCGAACCAACAAGCGCGGGGGCGCGAAGTGCCCGACCGAGCTTCTATCCCGGTCTATACCCGAACCGGCTATAGAAGTGGCATGCTCGCCGAGCGCCTGCGCGGCGGCGGTCCGTCGTGTTCGGGCGCCCGGGTCCGGCGTCGACGCCACAGGACGAGTGTCCGGTGTCTGGACGCAAGCTATCCGCGTTTGCCGGCCCAACTTTCCGCGTCTGCCGCCATACCATTCCGCGCTTGCCGCGTTCTTATTGAGACCTTCGCGCAAGCCGGCCTTGAGCCCAGCCATGTCAACGATGCACTCCCCGCGGATCGCACAGCGGCAGAATCGAGCGAGACCAAGCCGACGGGGAGACTCGAACTCCCGACCCCTTCATTACGAGTGAAGTGCTCTACCAACTGAGCTACGTCGGCGCAACGCCCGGCTGACGCGCGGTGGACCGTCGCGCACAACACGGGTGCCAGAGCCGTCGAGGATACCGCTCCTCCGGCTCTGCGGCCATCTGCGCCGGGGCGTGCGGCCTGGCGCGGCGAGGCGCGTCCGCGAGCGGGCGCACCGCCAGGATCAGACCTCGCGCAGCGGCGGCCCGTCGAAGCTGTCCAGGAACGCGAGCTCCTCGACGGGCCTGCGCCGCAAACGGCGCGGGAATCCCTGCGCCGGGTAGCCGACCGCGACGTGGCAGGCCGTCGCGTACTCGGGCGGGATCGCGAGCAGTTCCCTGACCTCTGGCTCGCGCGCGCAGAGCAGCGTCGTCAGCGCGCTGGCGACGCCCTGGTCGCGCAGGGCCAGCATGAAGTTCTGCACGATCGGGTAGACGGAGGCGCCGCCGACGATGCTCAGGCGTCCAAGCTGCGCGTCGGTGGCGAGCAGGCTCTCCAGATGCGCGCAGACCACCACGATCGCGGGGTGGCCGCCGAAGGCGCGCGCGAAGTCGTCGGCGCTCGCCCGGCGCGGCGGGTCGGTCCGGGGCGGCGACTCTCCAGCCCGGGGCAGCTCTGCAGGCCGGGGCGACTCTCCAGCCCGGGGCGGCTCTGCAGGCCCAACCGGCGGACCAGGCCGGGGCGACGAGCCAGGCCGATCCGACGCCTGCGCGGCCGCAGCGCGCAGCCGCGCCAGGTATGGCTCCCACTGCTCGAGGTAGAGCTCGCCGAGGCGCGCCTTGCGCCGCGGCTCGCTGACGACGATGAAGCGCACCGGCTGGCGGTTGCCGCCCTGCGGGCCGAAGCGCGCGGCCTCGATCGCCTTCCACAGCACCGTCTGCGGCACCGGCTGCTCGCGGAAGCTGCGGCAGGTGCCGACTGTCTTCATCGCCTCGATCAGATCCATCGCCGGCTCACATCCTCACACCTTCTCGAGCTCGGCGAGCAGCGACTCGCCGTGCTTGGCGCAGAATGCGGGGCCGATGCCCTTGATCGCCAGCAGCTCGCGCTCGCCGGCGGGCTTGCGCCGCAGCACCTCTTCGAGCACCGCGTTGCTTGCGACCGTGTAGGCGGGCTTTCCTTCGGCGCGGCCCGCTCGCCACTGGCGCAGCCGCTCGAATGCGCGCTCGTCAACCGGCTCCGCCGGGACCGCGCCCGACGCCGCACCCGCGGCCCCAGCGCCCGAAGCCTGCCCGACCCCGGCCCCGCCGCCAAGCGCCCCCGCGCCCGCGCCCGCACCCGCCACCCCGCGCGCCCGCCCCGAGCGCGCACCCGCCACCGGCGCCGCCTGCACGGCCGCGGCCAGCAGCGGATCGGGATCGCAGACATCGCAGCACCGCCCCTCCGCCGCCACACGCCGCGCATCCCCGAAGTGCGTCAGCATCTGCTCCCTGCGGCAGACCCTGCCGTTGGCCACGAAGCCCTCGATCGAGCGGTACGCCTCCCAGCCGCGGTCCTTGGCCGCCTTGATCGCCAGATGCGCCGCGCGCGGGGAGCCGCGACCGGTCAGCTCGACGAGCAGGCCGCCGCCGGCGCCGGGCTCCAGCACCGCGGCCCCCGCCCGCTCGGCGATCGAGAGCAGCAGCCTGCCGCGATCGTCGAGCTCGCCATGCTCGATGCGCACCACATGCGCGTCCCCTTCTCGCTGAGCGCCGGCGCGCAGGCGGCCGACGAAACCGCGCACCTCCTCGACGGTGATGTCCCGCTCGGTGTTGAAGCGGATCAGCCTGCCGAGGTCCATCCTGGCGGCGAGCAGCAGCGCGCGCGCCGGCAGCCCGTCGCGGCCGCCCCTGCCGGCCTCCTGGTAGTAGCCCTCCAGGCTGGTGGGGATCGCCCAGTGCGCGACGGTCCGCACGTCGGCCTTGTCGACGCCCATCCCGAAGGCGTTGGTGGCGACGATCACCTCGGCCGCGCCGCCCATGAACGCCTCCTGAGCGCGCCGGCGCGCCTGCGCCTCCATGCCCGCGTGGTAGGCGACAGCGTGCAACCCCCATCCAGAGATCTCCGCCGCCAGCGCGTCGGTGTCCTTGCGCGTGCCGCAGTAGACGATCGCCGGCCGAGCGCGTGGGTCGCCCAGCACGTGCGCCAGCGCGGCCCGCTTGCGCGCGAGCGCGCCCTTGCCCTCCACGCCGACCACGTCGAAGCAGATGTTGGGGCGATCGAAGCCGCCGCTGATCTTCATCCAGTCACGGAGCTGCAGGCGGGCGGCGATCTCGCCCGCCACGCGCGGGGTCGCGGTCGCGGTGCTGGCCATCACCGTCGGGCGGCCGAGCGCCTCGATCGCGCCGTGCAGGCGCAGGTAGTCGGGCCGGAAGTCGTGGCCCCACTCGGCCACGCAGTGCGCCTCGTCCACGACGAACAGGCCCACCTTGCGACGGCTCAGAGCGTCGCGAAAGCCGCGCGATGCGAAGCGCTCGGGGGCCACTAGCGCGATCTGTGCCTCCCCGTCGACGATCCGCTGCAGTTCGGCGGCGTTGCGCGATGCCTCCAGGCTGGAGGCGAGCATCGCCACCCTGACGCCGGCCTGCGCAAGGCGGTTGCGCTGGTCGTCCATCAGCGCGATCAGCGGGCTGACGACGAGCACCAGCGGGTTGCCGGGAGCTAAGTCGTCGAGCGCGGGAAGCTGGTAGCAGAGCGACTTGCCAGCGCCGGTGGGCATCACGACCAGGCTGTCGCGACCGTCGAGCGCAGCCTGCACCGCCTCGCGCTGGCCGGCGCGGAAGCTGCTCAGCCCGAACCGGGCGAGCAACTCCTCAGGCGTGCGGCGTGCGGTTGCGCGATCTGCGGTTGCGGGCACGACCCATGACGCTACCTCCAGTCCCGGTCGGCGCGCGCGGACCGGGCGGGACAGGGCCGGGCGGGACGGGGCCGGTCAGCGCGCGCGGGCCGGGCGGGACGAGGCCGGTCAGCGTGCGCGGACGCCCGGCGCAATCGCCGCCCTCCGGCGCCGCGCCCGCCTCCTGCGCCTCATGCGCCCGCAGCGCGAGGCGCAGCGCGCGCCCGGCGCCCTCGACCTCCTGCGCGCTCAGCCGCCGCTCGCGCTCGCGCAGGTAGCGCAGCAGCATCCGCGCCGGCAGCACCCTGACGCCCTTGCGCCGCGCCAGGGGCCTGTCCACCCAGGCTCTGCTGTAGACGATCAGCGGCTCGACCGGCATCGCCACGGCCGCTTCCAGCAGCTCGCGCTGGGCATGCGCCTGCCGCAGCAGCGCGCCGTGCACGCGGCCGACCGCGATCGGGCCGGGATGGCTCTTGGTCTCCACCGTGAAGGCTCCGCCTGGCCCGATCGCGATGTGATCGACGTCGCCGCGTCCGAAGCTCGCGTCGTGGATCACCTGCCAGCCCTCGCGCGCGAGGCTGTCGAGCAGCCCGCCGACGTGCTCCTCCCCACTGGCGCCGCGGTCTTGCCGGTCCAGCATCGGCAGCACGACACGCGAGACGAACAGGATGCAGAGCAGCAGCAGCAGCTCGGAGCCGATGAACAGAGGGCTGCGCAGGCCGAAGGCGCGGCCGGCGAAGGTGGTCTGTATCCCGAGCACGCCAAGCGCCATCAGGGTGCGCATCCGCAGCCGCAGGACGATCGTGCGAGCACGACCTCCAGGCGATCCGGGCGCCGGTCTTTGGATGCTGATCGTCGGCATCGCTCCCGCACGCGCATCGGTTCCGCATGACGCACGCTTTAGATAATTCGGAGAAGCCGAGCGCTCGTTGGATCGACCCCCCAAAGACGGTCATTGCTCCGACAACGCCGGCCGACAAGGGGTGGACTTGCGAAGGCATTGCTAAAGCGGCCGATGGGGGTCGCCGAAGCCAAGCATGGGTGCAGCGACCTCAATCGGGAGCATGAGCGTCTTCAGCATGTCAGAACACGTCAACAAGATCGAGGCCGTCCCCGCGGACGTGAGCCTCATGCTGCGCGCTCACGCGGAGCTGCGCTCCCTGACCCGCGAGGTGCTCCCCGTGCTGCGCCATCTCGAGACGGGAGCTGGGCTGCCGGAGGATCAGCACGACGCGGCCCTCGCCTATCTGGAGCTCGCCTGGAGCGAGGCACGCAGGTGCGCCTCGGAGAGCGATGCGGCTCACGCGCGTCTGTGCACGCTCCGCCGCGCGAGCGATGACGCTCTTGTTGAGGGGGGAGAGGAGGAGGATCTCTTGGTTGGGGCCTGCCGCTACTACGAAGCCGCCAGAGCGCAGCGCGATCGCCTGGCCCGGCGGGTTGGCCGGTTGCTGCCCGGCGGCGAGACGGCGCCCGCGCTGCGTCTCGGCCGCCTCGCGGGCTGAGCGGCGCGCGGGCCCGGACGCGGCGCGGCGAGAGGCCGTTGCCCCTACGCCGATCCGCGCCGGCTCGCCCGCAGCGGCCGCCAGCGCGAGAAATGGGCATCCCTTTCCTTCGGGATCGCCGCCAGCGCCCGCGCGACCTCGCCGCGACCCTGCACGTCGAGCTGCTGCGGCCTGTGCGAGAGCCATTCGAGCAGGTCGCGCCCGCGCACGAACGCGATCCGCGGCGATTCGGCCACCGACTGCGGGAACTCGCACCAGAGCACCACGACCGGCGTCACGTGCGGCCCGCGCCCGGTCCGCGCGCGGATCTCCTTGTGCAGCGCTTTGGCCGCCTCCTGCACCTGCCGGCCGATCGCGCCACCCGGTTTGTCGGCCCTCGGGTCGCCGCCCTTGCGCAGCCACAGCATCCCGTCCTTCACCCGCGCGGCGCCGACCCCGGCCGGCATCCGCGAGGTGATCGCGAACACCCCGGCGGGCCCGACCACCACGTGGTCCACGCCGTGCCGCGCCTGCACTCCCGAGATCACGTCCCAGTCGCGAGCGGGCAGCCGACCGAGCAGCCGGTCGGTACGCTCCGCCGCGTCGGTGTCCGGTGGTTGCGGGGCGTCGGCGCGCCTTCGCAGTTCTTTGCGTCGCTGCATTGCTCCCATTACATAGGCTCTGCCGGATGCCCTCAAACGTCTCTCCGAGGCGATCTGTCCGGCTTATCGCCCTGCAAGCCCATCGTAGCCACAGACCAACCCAGGAGCCCCATGACATCCGTTCCGCGCTTCGATCTCCAGTCCCATTCCACCCGCTCCGACGGGACGCTCGAGCCCGACGAGGTGGTCGCCGCGGCCGCGCGGGCAGGCGTGGAGCTGCTGGCCCTCAGCGACCACGACACGGTTGCCGGTGTCTCTGACGCGCTGGCCGCCGGGGAGCGGCACGGCGTTCGCGTGGTGACCGCCGTGGAGATCTCCGCGCTGGACGACGGTGCCGGCGAGCCGCGCGAACTGCACATCCTCGGCTACCTGATCGACCACGAGGACCAGGCGTTCACAGCCAAGCTGCAGGAGTTCCTCGGCGACCGCGAGCATCGCACCCTGCGGATGCGCGACGCGCTCGTGGACGTAGGGTTCGAGCTGGACGAAGCCGAGATCCAGCAGCGGATCGAGCAGGGCAGGCCGATCGGGCGCCCCCACCTGGCGGGCGCGGTGCTGGGCGCGCCCGCCAACGCGGAGCGGCTTGCGCGGGAGGGGATCGAGGACATCGGCGGCCTGATCAGGGCCTATCTGATCGAGGGCAAGCCGGCGTTCCGTCTGCGCGAGACCCCGACCGTCGCGCAGTCGATCGAGGCGATCCACGCCGCCGGCGGCGTGGCCGTCTGGGCGCATCCGTTCTGGGACCTCACCGACCCGCAGGAGACGATCCAGAGCATCGAGCGCTTCCGCGCGGCGGGCATCGACGGCGTGGAGGCCTTCTACATCACCCACACCGAGGAGCAGACGCGGCTGCTCTTCGGCCACTGCGAGCAGCACGGGCTGCTGAGCACCGGCTCGGCCGACTTCCACGGCCCCGAGAACCGCCTCTTCTCGAAGTTCCTGGCCTTCGAGACCTACGACCTGACCCCCAACCTGGGCCCGATCGCGGGGTAGGCCCCGGCGCACCGCCCTCGCCGTCTGGCTCACCGCGCCAAGCACGTGCGCGCTGTACTTGCCGCGCCTGGGAAGCGCCGAGGCGATCCGGAACTCCCGCGTCCCCGCTGCCATGCGCTCGCGGTTGGACGCCGAACTCACAGCCGCAGCTACTCGGGCACAACGGGAAATTTGAGCTGCCGACGTCGTGCTCCCTCACTGAGACCACTAGACTTTCATGAAGGTTACAGCTATATGCACCTTGGCCGCATACCCTGACTGCTTAGTCACGACGACTGTCCAACTCCCGGCACGCTGCGCTGGCAACCGTGGGAACCGCTCGACACAACTGATCTGCGACCCACGGCGCCTACATGATTCTGGATTGCGCGTTGAGTTAAGGACGCTCAAGGTCGCTCCGTACCACGTGTGAATATGCACACTGATGTTAGTCGCCTCCGGAGCGGCCACGGCGACGTCGAACACGTACATCGCTGGCGATGGCGCGGTAATTCGATATCGCGCCGACGCGCTCCCCTCGGACAGAGACAGGGCGGCTGCTTGCGGTCGTCCCACGATAGCGCTGGTATGAACGAGGCTGCCGCCTGCGTGCTTGGACGGTTTGTGGGTGGCTCCACATGCAGCCGCGCCAAGCACGAGCGCACAGCACCCGATCGTAGCAAGCGTTCGTCTCACCCCAAGACTCCGGCCGACACCGACACGGAAACTGATTCGACGATTGCTTCGGCCGTGTGGATGTCGTCCGCCGACGCCGCGAGTCCCTCCCAGATCATCACCGTGAGTGCAGCCGGCTCGGGACGTTCGGTGGTCGGAGCGAGATTGTGTCCTACCCGCCGCCAGACGAACTTGGCGCCCCACTCGTAATCTAGCTGGACGGGGAACACCTGAGACTGACTGTACACGAGTGGATATGAGTAATGACTATAGTCTGGGATCGGAGGCCGGTCCGGATCGTCGATCGCTGGATCACCCAAGACCTCATAGTACACCCAAATAAGGATTCCCGCTTCATCGAGTGCACTGATGTCAGGTGTGTTGTCTTCGCTTGCGACGGGTACTTGCTGAAGCGGACGATTCGATATCACGCATAGCTCATGAGGCGACCGAAGCGCCGGGACGACACTAGGCGCTATGAACCAGCCGGTATCGGGGTATTGTACGTCTACGCCGAAACCGCTTCCTTGCGCTGCACGAGTCAACATTCAGGACTCCCTTCGGGTCGGATTATGTGATGATCACCATGGCTGCAATGACAGTCGTCACTGCGATCAACACCCTACGTTGGCGCGCAGTCAAAAAGATCCGCTCAAGCGGTTGCACCTGTAGGGCCGCACGAAAACCGATCAAGCGTCCCAGCGCATAGGCTGACCATCCCACGAGTGCGAGTGGCGCCGCGTAGATAAGTGTCGCCGCAACGAATACCCAGAAGGCTCCGACCACGACGGCCGTGAACACGCCCAGGCCGAGAAGCACTCCGTAAGCAATCGGAAGCGTGTCGACATCGAGCGTACGCCGCCAGTAGTCGGGCACCTGCCATGGACTCTGAGGCAGTCCCCCTCCAACGCACTGCAGGACGGCGAGTACGAGACCAGCGGCCGCTGGGATTACGAGGACGGAGTGAAGCCCTAGGGCTATTGCCGCCCCCCGGACCAGGGCGAGCATGAGGCCCATCAAAATGGCACCGGCGAATAGCCCTGCGCCATGAAGCAAAGTCACACGACGGAGGGATCTCGATGTGGCTCCGCTCACGGCGGGCCGGAGGGCCGCAGCCATCGATAGGCCTCAGGGCGACCAAAGCGCGACAAGCCCGACCGTAAAGCCGAGCCACGCGAATGCAGCAGCGTGTAGCGCGCCCATCTAACAGGGCGCCGGCCCGAGGCATGTTACCGCGCGGCACCAGACGGTGGTACGCCCGCCGCATGCACCGTATGGCGTCGTGTAGTAGCAGCCAGGACGGCCATCACTGCCGCAGTACACTTTGCAATTGCTGGTCGTCATGCAGTCGCGGTATCGCGTGTAGAAGTATTTGGCGCAGAACGATGTGCACATGTACCACGAGCCACCTGGGCAGGTCCCACTCGGGCACCCATGACCGAACGATCCGCCGCAGGACGTGGTATCGCCACATACGCTGCACGGACAGCTGGCCGGCAGGGCCTGCGCTGGCTGGAATCCCAAACCGCCAACTCCGACTGCAGTCGCCGCTAGCGCCGTGCGACCAAGGAAGCTTCGGCGCGTCACGCTTCCGCCGACTCGCCGTGTCGCATTTTCGAATAGTTTGTCAAACGACATTCTCGCTAGCCTCCAATGATAGGCTTGACTGATCCTTTGGCGGTATGACTGAAACAGGCGGGTTGACGATCAGGTAGTCGGCCTGAGCCAACATCTCCTCAACATTGTCGAGTGTGTTGACACCACCGGAAACGATGACCGCACCGTCGCGGTCGGTAACGACGGCCCACGGCGCACCCGGTACGTTCTTCGTAAAGCTTGACCTGTCGGCGATGTGAGGCAGGAATGCCGCCCCCTTGCTCCGGAGATATTCATCGGCTTCTTCGACAGTGGCGTCGAGGACGAGCAAGACTGCGGTATGGCTATCGGTCGACTTCGCTATACGCCCAAAGGCGGTCGTAAGGCCGCCGCACAGGCCGCAGCCTGGTGACACGAACCCCACCAGATATCGGGTGGCGTCTCGATGCGCAATCTCGCCCAAAGCCGCAGGTAGCGATAGCTGCGATCCATACTCGGGTCCGTCCCCCGCTGGCATCCCTGCGACTGGCTGGATTCGGAGATGAAGCACGCCCACTTGCCGGATAAGCGCTACCACTCCAACAGCATTGAGGAGCGACAGCGCAGCGAGCAGGACGACCGACAACTGTAGAATGGTCACGATGCGACCTAGTGGCGCTCTGAAGCGACGGTGGTAGCTGCGGTCATTTGGGCCACGATCGCGGTTGTGGTCTGGCGCAGCGGGCCGAGCAGGCGTGCCATCTCGCTGAGCAGCGCGAGCAGCGCTGCAAAGATCGCTGCAACTCCGACCGTCTCAAGCGGTCGGTCAACCGGAGACGAAGCTGTTGCCACGCTTGCGAGCACGAGCAGCAGGCCTGTGCGCACGATGCTGTGCGGTCCGATTGTCTCGAGCTCCCCATCGCCACCGAAGCAGGCGCATGCGATATTTCGCCCGCGTAGGTGCGCATTGATGAGCGCCGTCAAGAAGACCGCGAGCAGCACGGCTCCGATGCCCGCTCCAGTCCGTCCAACCGGAGCGGGTACGGCGAGCCCCGCGAGGAGCAAGGCTCCAGACAGGATCTCAGCGAACGTGATGAGTCGCGCTGTGAACCGCGTTGCGGCCCCTGGAATCAGCTGATAGTCGTCGATCTGATCCGCAAACGCAGCAGCAACGCGAACCTTCGACAACCCCGCACCGAGCATCACCAGCCCGACGACCAGCGACGCGGCGGAGGTGACCAAGCCGAACACGAGCGTTACAGCCCGGGCCAGGACGTATACAGCGGTTTCGTGGACATACGAACAGTAGAAACCATGCCATGCCGGGAAAATCAAGGTATCAAGCGAAAAGGTTCCTAACTGGCTAGCCAGCTAAACTGCATGAGGTGCCGCGAAGCCCGGCGACGCCGCGTCCTTTCAGTCGCCTTTAGCCAGATCAGCGCCGGGGCGGGGGATGGCCCTTCCCGCGACCCAGAGCGCCGCCGACACGCGATGTGCTGCCGCTACGAAACCGCGCCTGCTCTGTGACGATTGCGTCGAGCGCGCACTGCGCGCCGACCGCAGGGGCGAGCGAAACGAAGGAGCAAACTCCCGAGATGGCCGGCAACAAATGCGCGCGACCGCTGGCTACGTATCTGTGGACCATACCCCAGACAGCGCCGGCTGACGCTTCGGCTGCCAGGTCGCTCGGACGCTGACCGATTGGCGCACTCTCAAGGAGGCGTTTGGCAGCACCGGTGATCACGTGTTCGCGGCAGCGCATTCCGCTCGGCCCTGGCGCAAATACCTCGACGAACCCGAGGTTGGCGAAGTCTGAGTCGGCGGCGATGCGCGCGCACAGCGCCGCAAGCGCCCGGTGCACGCCTCCGGACCAGCTATGGCCGGTCGCTCCCTCGCGAACGACATCGGCCAGAGCATCGGCCGCAAGCCGTTCAAGCGCGCAGACGAAGCAGCTCTGCAAGCTCTCGAAGTGCTCATCGAAGCTCGCTCTGGAGACGCTGGCCTGAGCGCGGATCCGGGGAATCCTCAACTGCCAGTAGCCTTCTTGCGCGGCCAGCAGCGCCGTAGCGTGAAGAATCCGCGCCCGCTCGTCGGAGGGCTCTCGGGGATCGGTGGCTCGGAGCCTCGGTCCCAGCCCGTGTATAGGCGCCGCACCCCCAAGGACATCGAGCATCGCTCTCCTGGGACAACTCAGCGAGAGGGCCCACTCCGACAACTCTCTGGCGAGCCCTGGCAACTCGTCCGCGCGCCCCGCGAGAAGCCGTGCACGTGCCACACGCGCCAGCCCGGCGACAATGCCCGTCACGACAAGCGGCGCCACTTCCACCTCTTATGGAGCGGAGGCAAAGCTCCGCGCGATGATCTTTTCAAATCGGCGTAAGGCACGCCGCATGCCCTTTATCGCCGCAGGTCCGCCAGCGAACACCTCTACCAGAACAAGCTGCGCCGTCTTGGGCTCATGCGTAATCTCTCTGGCGAACGCCAGCAGCGTGTGGTGCAGTTGCTCCTGCCAGTCATCGCAGCCCTCTTGCGCGGCGATCACTCGGTTGGCCATGCCCGCGACCATAATGTCATAGGTGTAGAGAAAACACTCGTCCTTGCCCGCAAAGTGCTCGTAGATGGTGTGCTTTGATACGCGCGCGCGGCGGCGGAGCCCTTCAATGGTCACGGCACCGTAGCCCTGCTCGGCGGCCAACTCGATCATCGCCCGGCAAAGCCGCGTGCGCTGATGCGAAGCTGCCTCCCGACGCGAGATGCTCGGCCCCGGAGACAACTTTGCTGACGCAAACGACTGATCCAGGATGGAGGCGTCAGCCGATCTGAGCGGCGCTTTGCCTCCGCCGCTCATCCGGCACCCGCGATCTCGGACCCAACTGCCATGATCCGTAGTCATACACGAATCTGCCCGTGTCGGTGCACGGTAGATTCCGATTCCCGGACCGTTTCTCGCAGTCAAGCCCGGCTCTCGTCCAGGCGTGCCCGCTCTGACGCGCCTCGCGCGGTGCTGAGCGCTAGGGGCGCAGCCATCTCCACGGGCCAGATGCAGACTATACGGAGGTTTACGTTGCTGCTTGAAGCGCCCGGCAGATCGCCGCCGCGGCTACCTCGATCTCATCATCGGCCAGCGTGCGTGGATCGACCAGCACCCGCCCATCAGAGATGCGCGGGACGAGCACCGGATCGCCGGTCCGCAGTGCATTGGCAAGCACTGTCGGGTCGCGGTCTGGATCGCCGATCGCGACTGCAGGACCATGCAGTTCGAGGAGCGGCAGCGCACCACCACCCACGCGCGCAACCGTCTGAACAACCTTGCCTCCACACGCAGCGGCAAGCCGTTCTGCCCGATCCGCGAGTGTCAGTGGATCGTATGACAGCATCGCGAGCACCGGCACCTCGCGGATCGCGCGCTGAGGGTCACGGTAAAGCGCGAGCGTTGCCTCGAGGCCCGCGAGCGGCAGCCTGCCGATCCGCAGCGCCCGCACCAGGGGGTGACGGCGGCAGGCTTCGATAGCATCGCTGCCACCGACGAGGATGCCCGCCTGTGGACCTCCGAGCAGCTTGTCACCACTGAAACAGACAAGGGCAGCACCGGCGGCGACCGAGCGATGCACCAGAGGCTCATCGGCAAGCACTTGCAGGCCCTTTCCGAGCGCCCCGGAGCCGAGGTCGTCAATCACGGGCACGCCAAGCGAGCACAGACGCTCAATTGGGACCTCCTCGACGAAGCCAAACATCCTGAAGTTCGACTGGTGCACCCGCAGGATCGTAGTGACTCCTCGCTCGGAGATCGCGCGCTCGTAGTCGGCGAGACGGGTACGGTTCGTAGTGCCCACCTCGATCAGCGGTACGCCGGCCAGCGTAAGAACATCGGGCATCCGGAAGCCACCGCCGATCTCGATGATCTGTCCACGCGAGACCGCGATTCCTTGCTCTCGAGCGAGCGCGGCGATCGCGAGCAGCGTCGCACCAGCGCCATTGTTGACGACGAGTGCGTCCTCAGCACCCGTGAGTTCAACCAGCAGCGCGCGCACATGCTCATCCCGCGATCCCCGAACTCCAGCGTCTAGGTTCAGCTCCAGGTTCGAGTAGCCGAATGCAGCAGCCGCCACCGCAGCAATGGCAGCCTGCGCGAGCGGCGCGCGTCCCAGGTTGGTGTGGATCACAACTCCGGTGCCGTTGAGTACACGCCGCAGCGAGGGCCGCAGGCGTTCGCGCGCTCGTGTCAGCAAGTCGGGGTCGTCGTCGATCCGCCGTGGCGAGGTCAACTCGGCGCGCCGTTCTGCGAGCACCATCCTAGCGACGGCGGTTGCCTCAGCACACGTTGGAATACGTCCGCCATCGAGCGGGAATCGCATCAGTTCCGCTGCAAGCCGGTCTACCGCAGGCAGTTCTCGCAGCCGCGAACGGTGCCCCTGGTCATTGCTCACGTAGCGCTCCTTCCTACCGGTCATCGGCCTTCAGGGCCGTCGCCTGCTCAGCACGCGCCGGTTGTCTGGCATACGGCGCGTCACCCGTTCGGCGTCCAAGTGCTCAAGGAACGCCTGCGTCGACTTGCGGGAGAAGCCCAGTGCGTCGCGCGCATCGGCGAGCGTGACAGAGCCCTTCCTCTCCAGCAGATCGACGATCCGGCGACTGGCGTCGGTCACCACATCTGTGTGCGCATAAAGGCGGCCACTGACCCGTACTGCACGGCCTCGGCGTCGCAGCTCCTGCAAAGCGGCGCGGCGGTCGTCCATCTGCGGCTCGGAGAGAAGCGCGGTGCCGGCCCGCAGCAGATCGCGTTCTAGACCGGCAAGCTCGTACTCGGCCACATCGACACGAGCGCGTGCAACGCTTCCCGCCGCAGAACTACCGCACGCACGCTGACAGGTAGGACTCGCATCCTCGTTGATCGGATGTCCGTCTCGAAGCGCAGCCAAGCGACGCAGAGTCTCCGCGCGAGCACCATGCCGCCGCGCGCCTGCATCCAGCACGCGGCCGCCTCCCAGCGTGTCGGGCGGCGCCAACCGCCGGACAACTACGCGGTCGCCATCGAAGGCCAGCAGCGGTCGCTCGAGTCGTAGCTGCCAGAGTTCGCCTTCGAGCTGACATACGCGCCCTAGAACGTTCCGTGTGCCGTGGTGCACCTGAACGCGCTCGCCATGGCGAGCGCCATCGAGTTCCAGCGCGCAGTCAAGTATCTGCGTCTGTCGTGCATGCCCAGGCTCAACGAGGACGTCTCCGCGACCTGCGTGCGACGTTCGCACACCAGTCAGGTTGACGGCTACGCGCTGACCGGCCTCCGCCCGCTCGACCTGCCGGTCGTGTATCTGCAAGCCGCGCACCCGCACTTGGTCACGACGACCGTCGGGGTGGATCAGATCGAGGCTCGCGCCAATCATAATCGCTCCCGACCACAGGGTTCCGGTCAGCACCGTTCCCCGTCCAGGGATCACGAATGCGCGGTCGACATGCAGACGCAACGGAGCGTCTTTCGTGCCGGCGCGGCTGTAAGTACGTGCGGCGACCATGTCGAGCGCGGCACAAACGTCACTCAGACCCTTGCCGGTGTGGGAGGAGCAAGCAACCACAGGGCAGTTAGGCATCAGCGCCCTAGCTTCCTCTTCTGCGCGCACCGGCTCGACGAGATCGGTCTTTGTCACAGCCACGACACCCCGCTCGATGTCGAGCGCTCTGAGCACTGTGGCGTGCTCCAGCGTCTGAGGCATCACGCCATCATCCGCTGCGACCACCATCAGGAAGATGTCGATGCCACTCGCGCCAGCGACCATCGTGTGCACGAACCGCTCATGCCCTGGCACGTCGATGACTGACAGACACCGCCTCGACGGGAGGCTCAGCGGTGCATAGCCGAGCACGATCGTCAGCCCGCGAGCGCGCTCTTCGGGCAACCGATCGGTGTCCACGCCAGTGAGCGCACGGACGAGAGCAGTCTTGCCGTGGTCGACATGGCCAGCTGTGCCGACCGTGAGCGGGCTAGTCATCGAACCCCGACGTTCCGCTGACGGAAGGCCCACGCCATCGACGGAGCGGCGAAGGAGTCGAACCTTCCCGGCGCGCGCGGCGCGCCGCCGACGGCTTTGAAGGCCGTTCGGGGCACCGGCCCCGGGCCGCTCCAGATACTCGTGTCACTATCACCGGATATACGTTCAACGAACCATAATCGTGCCAGCGTCGCCGTCCATCAGGCGGCCGATCACAACGCCCGGCACGGTCACGCAATCCGCCGAAACGGCCGCGAGTAGCCCTCCCGAGGTAGTGGCGTCGTTGAGTAGGCGCTGGCGCCACAGCTCCACCCCCGGTGCGAAGCTTGCAAAGCTCGCTGTCCAGGCGGCATTGCGACGGCTGCCGCCTGAAACAGCACGATCGTCGCACAGCAACTGCTCCACGCCTTGCAGGCAGGGCACCGTCTCAGCGTCGATCACGGCGCTCACCCCGCTCTCACGGCAGAGATGATGCAGATGGCCGAGCAACCCAAAGCCGGTCACATCTGTCATCGCATGTACGCCCGCCGCGAGCGCCGCCGCCGAGGCGTCAGCGTTCAGCGCAACCATAGTGGCGATCGCATCTTTCATCAGCCGCTCGTCCGCCCGCCCCCGCTTGCGTGCCGCCACAATTGCGCCCACGCCCAGCGGCTTAGTAGTGCTCTGTTAGCTTTTTTGTAGGATTCGTGGCTGGTCCGGCGAATCCTTCTTGCGTCTGGTGATCGGCGTGAGGAGGTCGTGATGGCGGTGTTGGAGGCGATGGTGGATGGTCCGGTGGCGGTGCGCGAGCGGTTGGAGGCGTTCGCTGATGAGGTGCTCATGGCGGCGGTGAACCGGCCGGTGCA
>DAHUYQ010000056.1 GCA_027315115.1 Solirubrobacterales bacterium
TCCTCAAGCCGGCCATCACGCACCCGCGCAACGACATCGGCAACCGTCATGCTTCGCTCTTCGGCCATCGTGGTGTCTCCTTCACGTCGAACTGCCAGAACAGCCGACGAGTTCGGCGCCACGGTGGCCGAACCCTCTCCAACAAGGCTCAGCCCGCGACGCCCGCTACACCACTTCTACCGACATGACCCGCATGAGTCCGGTCAGGTTGCGCAAAGCGCTTGGTGCGCCTAGCGTAGAGTCCGTCGTGACGATGGTCTCGCCATCAGGAGCATAGATTGAGGGCAGGCGCGCGGCGTAGGCGTGGCGGCCGGCCGTTTGAGGTCGATGCTCCAAGTGGTAGCCTCATTGTCGCTATGAAGCCTGCGAAAGCTGCAGATCAGCGGCGCGCCAAGCCCGGATCCGACGCGCTGAGCCCCGTTGCTGGGGGAGCGCCAAAGCCCGGTGAGCGTCTGTTGTCAGATGCGCGCTACATGGATTCTCGCACCGCCGAGACGGTATCCAAGTGGGTTGAGTCTTGGCAGAGCATGTCGCAAGAGCAGTTCGAGCATCTCGCTCAGGAACTCTGAAGCAGCAAAGGGGATCGATCAGTACGACGTGGGTCATGGGTCCAAGCGGAGGTAGTGCATGCCACGCTTGAGTGGTTTGGTCTTGCGGACTCGGCGGAACCCGGGAAACGCCTGCTGCATGGCGATGGCTCGATCGGGCGCCAGCTGCCACTCCAGGCAGCCGTTCCCGACATTAATGTCTGTCTTCAGCCGCTGAGCTATGGCCGCGGCGCATGCGACCAAGGCGCCCAGTGCATCGGCACGCTCGCCTCGGATGAGCGTGCCGACCAGCTCGTAGCGAACTATGAGCAGCGCGCGACGCTGCGACACGTGCAGATCCAGTCGGCCCACCGGCAGATCGGGCGAGAAGCTGTGCCACCCGAGCACTGCGAGTTGCCGTCCGTCATGCGATGCGCTCTCAACGCGCCATGCCGCCCGCCGATTGGGCCAGTCGCGAACGACTATCCTGGTCCTGCTCGCGGATCCGCTGAGTTGAATTGGCTGAGCCACAGCGCAGCAGAGTAGGCGATCCGCCAGTCGATACATGGCGCAATCGACGGGCGGCGGCTGTTGACGCCACCGGCCCAGCGAGCTCGAAGCCGTGGCGAGGCGGCTCGCTCGTCAGGCGGCTTGCCGATCGTTAGGACCCCTGCATGTGCAGCCGCCCGTCGCTGACCGACAGAGAGACCTCGCCGGCGAGCAGCCGCAGCACCTGCTCGCCGATCAGCTCGCGGCGCCAGCCGGTGAGCATTCGGACGGGGGGCTCGGGCTCGCCGAGGCGGTGGGCGGCGACCAGGGTCTGCAGGTCGGATTTGGTGGCGATCAGCTCGTAGGCGAGGCCGGCCTCGCGGGCTCTGGAGCGGGCGAGCGCCTCGGCGAGGGCGACTATCGGAGCGTCGGAGGGGTCGGGCGGGCGTGAGCGCTCGGGTGGGCGCAGAGGGGCCACCTCGCGGTTGCCGCCGGTGCGGATGCGCTCCAGGAGCTCTGTGCCGCAGCGCTTGACGATCGGCTGGGTGACGCCTCTGATGTTGACCAGCTCGCCGATCGAGCCTGGACGGCGGCGGGCGATCTCCACCAGCGCGGCGTCTGGCAGCACGCCCTGGACGGGGCGGTTCTGGCGCTCGGCGGTGCTCTCTCGCCACTGCACCAGGTCGCGCGCGAGTGCCTGCGCGGCCCCCGAGGCCGAGGCGATGCGGGGCAGGCGCGCGAAGACGCTCTCCAGGTCTCGCTCGTCGCTGGCGGCCGCGATCGGCTCGCACTCCTGGACGGCCCACTCCAGACGGCCGAGCTTGCTCAGGCGCGCCTTGAGCACATCGGCGGCCTCCAGCAGGTGCACGACGTCCTCGCGGGCGTAGGCGAGCTGCTCGGCGGTCAGCGGGCGTTTGTCCCAGCGGGTGAAGCTCGCGCTCTTGGCCAGGCGCAGGCTGAGCGTCTCCTGCAGCAGCGAGTCGTAGGAGATCTGCGCGCCAAGGCCGGTGAAGCCGGCGGCGACCTGGGTGTCGAAGACGTTTGTGACCTCCGTGGAGAGCGCTCTGCGCAGCAGCGCGACGTCCTGGCGGCCGGCGTGCACGACGACCTCCACCTCCGGGTCGGCGAGCAGGCCGGCCAGCGGCGCGGCGTCGAGCTCGTGCTCCAGGGGGTCGATCAGCTCGATCCATGCGCCGCCGTCGTGGCCGTCGAGCGGCACCGCGAGCTGGATCAGGCACAGCAGGGTGCGGTAGCGGCCCTCGCCCATGAACTCCGTGTCTATGGCAATCGCTTTCGCGGCTTGCGCCTGAGCGACGAGCCGCGCAAGCTCCCCGGCGTCCTCGATCACCGCGGCAGCGCCTCCCGCGCGGGATCGGGCGCGCCCACGCGATCGGTCGCGCCGAGGGGATCGGCCGCATCCATGCGATCGCTCGCGCTCATGCGATCGCGATCTCCGACTCGACGCGCATGGCGGGCAGCCGCAGAGCGAAGCAGGCGCCCTCACCTGCGCTGCCGTTGCGCGCGGCGGGCGCCCCGCCGTTCGCGCTGGCCAGGCCGCCCTCGGCGGTCAGGGCGGTCTCGTCGACCAGCTCGAGGCTGCCGCCCATCCTGGTCGCGAGCTCGCGGCCGATCGCAAGGCCCAGCCCGAAGCCCGCGCCGCGGCCGGCGGCGGCACCGTGCCCTCGGGTGAAGCGTTCGAAGATGCGGTCGCGCTCATGTGGCGGCACGCCTGGACCATAGTCGCGAACGAGAATCTGCGCGAAGTCGCGGTCGCGGCCGGCGGACACCTCGATGCTGGTGGCGGGCGGCGCGAAGCGCAGCGCGTTGTCGATCAGGATCCTCACGATGCGCGCCACCGAGCCGGGGTCGGCGCTGGTCCAGCACGGCTCGCGCGGCGGCTGGATGTCCAGGCTCACCTCGCGCTTTTCGGCGGTCAGCTCGAACTCGGCGGCCACCGCTCGGGTCAGCTCGCCGAGCTCTAGCGGCTCGCTGCGAAGCGGCGCCTCGGTGTCCAGGCGGCTGAGGTCCAGCAGGTCGGTGGCAAGCTGCGAGAGCCGCCGGGTCTGTTCCCG
Source organism: Solirubrobacterales bacterium (assembly GCA_027315115.1). Taxonomy (GTDB): domain Bacteria; phylum Actinomycetota; class Thermoleophilia; order Solirubrobacterales; family Solirubrobacteraceae; genus Palsa-744. Next base: position 3,089 of record DAHUYQ010000056.1, read on the forward strand.
CGCGTTCTCGGTGCGCAGGCGGGCGTCCTCCAGGTCGAGGCTGCCGGCGCTGAGGTCGTCTTCGAGCAGCTCGAGCATGCCGTCAAGAGAGGCGAGCGGCGTGCGGAGCTCGTGCGAGGCGGTGGCCACGAACGCCCGGCGCGCGTCCTCCTGGCGCTGAAGCTGGGACTGCATGCCCGCGAAGGAGCGGGCAAGGTCGCCGATCTCGTCGCGGCCGCTGTCCTGCGGCGCCGGCGCGTCCAGGCCGCGCCGCTCCAGCCGCGCGGTCGCGTCCCGCAGGCGCTCCAGGCGGCGCAGCATCGCGGTGGCGATCCCGATCCCCAGCAGCAGCGCGGTGAGCAGGCCCGCCGCGGCGGCGACCAGGAAGGCTTTGCGCACCACGCCCACCGCCTGGGCGACGTACTGGAGGTGCTTGTTGACGACCAGCACGTAGCGCCGCCCGCCGATCTTCAAGCGCAGCGCGACGATCAGCGATTCGTCCACGACTTTGTGCACGAAGCTCTTCTTGGTCAGCGCTCGCCGGGCCACCGGGAAGTAGGCGGGAATGTTGAGGTCGCGATATCGCGGCGGGTGGATGACTTCCATCTCTTTGTTGAGCAGCGTCGCGTCCGCGTCGCCTGCGCGGTGACCGAGTTCGGCCTCCACGCGATGCAGCCGGTGCCGCGCCGGCAGCCCGGTGCGCGGTTCGACCGGCATGTGCGCGAAGCGCGGACGGTCGGCGAGGATCGCGTACTGCACTTCCCGCACGCCGTCTTCGCGCAGCCGCTGCTCCAGGGGGGAGAGCACCGCGATCGCAGCGACGCCGAGCGTGACGGCGCTGACAAGCAGCATCGCGGCCAGCAGACGCGGACGCAGACCGGTGAGCATCCGCTCGATGCCGGTCAGCCGCCTGCTCACGGCGACTGGAACCTGTAGCCCGCGCCGCGGACGGTGAGGATCAGCTTCGGGTCCTCGGGGGTGACCTCCAGCTTCTCGCGCAGGTGCCGGATGTGGACGTCGATCGCGCGCGGGTCGCGGTAGGCGGAGTCGCCCCAGATCGCTCGCAGCAGCTCCTGGCGGTTGAAGAGGTGGCCCGGTTCGGACATCAGCCGCGCCAGCAGCTCGAACTCCGAGAAGGTCAGCCGCACGCCCTCGCCGCGGACGGTGACCTCGCGGCGGCCGTGGTCCAGGCTCACGTCGCCGATCGTGACGACCTCGCGGCCGACCGCCCTGCCCGACGCGCGGCGCAGGACCGCCCTGACGCGGCTGCGAAGCTCAGCCAGGCCGAAGGGCTTGGTGACGTAGTCGTCGGCGCCGGCCTCCAGGCCCTGGACGGCGTCCGCCTCGCTGTCCAGCGCCGTGAGCATGATGATCGGCACCACGTTGCGGCGCTCGCGCAGCGTCCGGCAGACCTCGTAGCCGTTGGGGCCGGGGCCCAGCGCCACGTCGAGCAGGATGATGTCGTAGTGATCGCGGCCGGCGCGTTCGATCGCGTCCTGGCCGCCGGCGACCGAGTCGACGTGATGGCCCTCGCGCGAAAACGAGCGCGTAAGGGTCTCGCGCAGCGGCGCCTCGTCGTCCACAACGAGGATGTTCAGGGTCTTCAGCGTGTCCGGCATCGGATCTTCTGCGGTCAAACGCTAGCGCGCCCGCTAACCTGCTGGCTCCGTTGCCCACGCGAAGAGCAGACAGCACGCAGCAGAACGAGCCCGCCGCTCCGCAGGAGTGCATGCCCTGCGGCGGGCGCGGCAGCGTGATCTCCAACCTCGGCGGAGAGCAGAGCACCGTCCAGTGCCCGTGGTGCGAAGGCTCCGGGCAGCGGCGGCCGGGCATCGACGCGCAGGCGCACTGGGGCGATCGGCCGCCCGATCAGGACGCCGAGGGCGAGCAGTCCCCGGCGGGCTCGTAGCAAAAGCGTCCAGCGGGCGCGTTCCACGATTAAAGATCCTGCGGCTGCGACCGATGCTGGCGTTGTCGGACAGGCCAGTGCCGGGGTTCATCGGGCAAAGCGTCAAAAGCAGGCGCGTGACAAAGCCCGCGACTCACTTGGCGAGCAGTCATATGCGAACCGGGGGAAGCGCCGCCGTTGGGCGGTGAGCTTGAGGGCTGGCTACATGCAACCAGCGTCACACAAGGAGCTCCACCCATGATGCAAAGACTGCGCCAGCGCGCATCCGATGAGAGTGGCTTCACGCTCATCGAGCTGCTGGTCGTGATCCTGATCATCGGCATCCTCGCCGCGATCGCGATCCCGGCCTTCCTCAACCAGACCCAGAAGGCGAATGACTCGTCCGCCAAGTCGCTTGCTCGCAATGCGGCTACTTTTGCGCAGACGATTGCGACCGAACACAACGGGTCCTATACGGAAGTAAGCACGACGAACATCAACAAACTCGAAAAGAGCATAGAACTTGCCAGCGGGGGAAAATGCACTGGCAACGAAAACCCCTGCCTGTTGGAAGCTAAAGGCACCGCTGAAACCTACAAGGTCGAAGTGCTGTCTCCAGCTACGTCGAACAAGTTCTGGATAGAACGCAACGCAGAAGGTGAAACGATTAGGGGTTGCTCGACGGGTGGCAAGGGCGGCTGCCCAACAGGCGGCGACTGGTAACCAACTGCCCTGACCACATCCACCGGCCCATCTCGACACGGGCGGATGTGCAGGCAGAGCGCATTGGGGGCGGCCTTCGGGCCGCCCTCTTTGCGTTCCGGTCCAGGTGGCGCGTGGACCATCCTCAAGAACCCGCTTGCTGCGGTCGATGAGTGCCTCATGGAGACCGCCTTTGCCGGAGTCCTCGGAGCGATCTTCGGATCGTTCCTGAACGTGGTGGCCCACAGGCTGCCGCGACGCGAGTCGCTGGTCGCGCCCGCCTCGCACTGCGTGGCCTGCGGCACGGCGATCAAGCCCTACGACAACATCCCGGTGCTCTCCTGGCTTCTGCTGCGGGGACGCTGCCGAAGCTGCGGCACACGCATCTCGGCGAGATACCCGCTGGTCGAGGCGGGCACCGCCGCGCTCTGCGTGGCGGTCGTGCTGGCCAAGAGCTCGGGGGTCGGCCTCGCGCTCGGGCTGGCGATGGTGCTGCTGCTCGTGCCCGCGGCCGCGATCGACCTGGACCACAAGCGCATCCCGAACGCGATCACGCTGCCGGGGTGCCTGATCGCGATCGTGCTCGGCTTCGCCCTGGACGCATCCGGTGAGCCTGCCCGCCTGCTGGCGGGGCTCGGCGCCGGCGGCGCGTTCCTGCTGGTCACGCTGATCAGCCCCCGCGGCATGGGCATGGGGGACGTGAAGCTCGCCACGATGATCGGGCTGTTCCTCGGCGCCGCGGTGATCCCGGCGGTCATGATCGCGCTGCTGTCCGGCGTGCTGGTCGGCGGCGCGGTGATCGCGCGGGTGGGCGTCAGCGCAGGGCGCAAGACGGCGGTCCCGTTCGGCCCGTTCCTGGCGCTTGGGGCGCTCATAGCGCTCTTCGCCGGCCACCCGATCATGCACTGGTACTCGACCTCGGTGGTGCATTGATGGCCTCGCTGAAGGAGCTGGCGAAGATGGACGTCAAAGCGCCGTCGCTGCGGATGCCCTCCGCGCCGAAGATCGCGCGCGGCGGAGGCGGGATCGGCCGCTCCAAGAAGTCCTCCTCCTCGTCGGTGGTCGGCCTGGACATCCAGCCCGGCTACGTGGCCGCCGTGCAGGCGCGCGCCAACGGGTCGCTGAAGGTGCAGAAGGCGGCGGGCATCGAGTTGCCGCCCGAAACGATGCGCGAGGGCGAGCTGCTGGACGAGTCGCTGCTGACCGACGCGCTGCGCGAGCTCTTCGACGACGGCAAGCTGCCGCGGCGCGTGCGGCTCGGCGTGGCCAACCAGCGCACGGTCCTGCGCGTGCTGGAGCTCCCGCCGATCGACGACCGCAAGGCGCTGGACGCCGCGGTGCGCTTCCAGGCCCAGGACCACATGCCGATGCCGCTGGCCAACGCGACGCTCGACTATCAGTCGCTCGGCGTCGTGGGCACCCCCGCCGGGCCGAGGCTGCGGGTCGTCGTCGTCGCTGCCCAGCGCGACATGGTGCAGAGGCTGCTCCAAGCGGTCCAGGCGGCGGGCCTGCGGCCCGCCGGCGTCGATCTCGCCGCCTTCGCGATGATCCGCGCGCTGCATCGCGGCGAGGCGGACGGCGCGGATGACGCGGCGTCGCAGGCCGGGCCGGACGCCACGCTCCTGGCGCAGCCATCGACCCTCTATCTGAACGTCGGCGGCCTCACCAACCTCGCGATCGCCGAAGGTCTCGCGTGCCGCTTCACGAGAATGGTCAGCGGCGGCCTGGAGTCGATCGCCAGCGAGCTGGCCGCGCGCCACTCGGTCGCGCTGCCGCAGGCGCGCGAGCTGATGAGCGAAGCGGACCTGGGTCCGCAGGCCCCGGCTCCGGTCCCAGACCAGGCCGAGGCGGAGACCGAGGCCGGCGCCGAGGCCGAGCCCGCCGCCGAGCCCGCCCCAGAGCCGGAAGTCGACCACGTCGCCCAGGACGTCCGCGCCGTGCTGGCCAGCGGCGTGCGCGAGATCGCCGGCGAGGTCCGCAACTCGCTGGACTTCCACCGCTCCCAGGGCGGCGGCGAGGTCAGCGGCATCGTGCTGAGCGGGCCGGCGCTGGAGATCAAGGGCTTCGCGAAGGCGCTGGAGAACGAGCTTGGCGCCTCGCTGACATGCCGAAGCGTGGACGGCGTGGACCCCCAGAGCAGCGGCGTGCCCGCCGAGCGGCTGACGATCGCCGCCGGACTCGCGGTCGAGGAGGTCACGGCATGAAGGCCGTGAACCTGATCCCATCCGAGCAGCGGCGCGGCGGCGGCGTCGGGCTGGCGGGCCGCTCCGGCGGCGCCCAATACGTCGTCGTCGGCCTGATCGGCGGCCTGGCGGCGCTCGCGCTGCTCTACGGCGAGGCCGACCACGAAATCAGCGCCAAGCAGGCGCAAGCCACCAAGCTCAGGGGGGAAGCGGCGCGGGCGCAGAGCGAAGCGAGCAAGCTCGCGCCGTACACGAGCTTCGTGGCGATGCGCGAAGAACGGTTGAAGGACGTCCAGGAGCTCGCCAACACCCGCTTCGACTGGGCGCACGTGATGCACGAACTCGGACGCGTGCTGCCGACAGACGCCTCGCTGAGCCAGGTCACCGCGACCGTCGGCGCCGCCACGACGGCCGCCGCGGCCGCACCCGCTCCCGCGGCCGGCGCCACCTCCACCGCGGCCAGCACGGTCACATCCGCCACGCCGGCGGGCAGCACCCCCACCTTCACCATCGGCGGCTGCGCGACCACCCAGTCGGAGGTGGCGCTGACGATGAACAGGCTGAGGCTGATGGACGGCGTCAGCGAAGTCACCCTGCAGAGCTCCAGCAAGGCAGGCGGCGGTGGTGGTGGCGGCGGAGCGGCCGGCGGCTGCCCGGCCGGAGACCCGGTGTTCAACATGCAGGTGAGCTTCGACCCGCTGCCCGCGCCAGCCGTCAAGACGCCCGCGCCTGCCGCGACCAGCACATCCAACGACACGTCGCCCGCGGCCAAAGCGGCGACGACCAAGCTCCCGAGGTGAGGCCCAGATGACCGCGCGCGACCGAATCGTGATCATCGTCCTTGCCGGCCTCGCGGTGCTCGCGGTGGCATGGATGATGGTCGTCTCTCCCGAGCGCAAGAAGGCGGCGCAGGTGCAGGCCAAGGTGCAGTCCGCACGGGCCGAGCTGAGCGTGGCGCAGAGCAAGCTCTCCGAAGCGCAGCAGGACGAGAAGCGCTACGCGGCGGCCTACTCCTCGATCGTCAGCCTCGGGCAGGCCGTGCCCGCCGAGAGCGAGGTCTCCTCGCTGGTCTACGAACTCGACCACGCCACCTCCAAAGACAAGGTCGACTTCGAATCGATCACCTCCGGGGGCGCGGGCGGCTCCTCCAGCGCTTCGAGCACGACCGTGGCGTCCACCGGCGGGTTCCGGCAGCTTCCCTTCACCTTCTCCTTCTCAGGCACCTACAAGCAGCTCTACGAACTGATGCAGCGACTGCAGGGCTTCACCGTCAGCAAGACCGACGGCAGCGTCGACGTCAACGGCCGGCTGCTGAGCATCCAGGGGCTCTCCCTCACCGGAGGCAGCGCCTCGGGCGCCTCGGGCGCCTCGGCCTCTTCCAAAGCCGGCGAACTGAAAGCGACAGTGACCGCGACCGCCTACATCCTGCCGCCGGGCCAGACCCTGACGGGCAGCGCCGGCGCGCCCGCCGGCGCCACGCCGGCATCCAGCGGATCGGGCGCCTCGCCCGCCACTCCCGCGATCGTGAGGCCCCTGCCATGAGCGGCCTGCTCTCCTCCCTGAAGGCCGATCTGACCAGCCGCAGGATGCTGCCGCTGCTGGCGATCGCCGGGCTCGCGCTCCTCGGCGCGCTCGCATTCGTCGCGCTGGGCTCCAAATCGAGCGCTCCGACCACGAGCACCACCGCGCCGGCGCCCACAGAGCATGTCGCCGCGCTGCCGGGGCCGACCGTCTCCGCCGCCCCGGCGAACCCGAACGCGGCCGCCTCCGAGACCACCGTCGGCGCCACCTATCAGCACCGCGGCAAGATGCGCAACCCCTTTGCGCCCGTGCCCGGCACGAGCAGCCCGAAGTCCGCGAGCTCCTCGAACGGCGGCGGCGGGTCGGGTGCGAGCGGCACGAGCTCTTCCTCCGGCGGCGGTGGCGCCCCGAGCACCGGCGGCTCGCCCCCCTCCTCGGGCGGCTCGGGCGCCGGCTCCGGCTCCAGCGGAAGCCCGCGGCCATCGGGCGAAGGCAGCTCCGGCACGCCGGCATCGATCGCCCTCTACCACGTCGACGTGAGTCTGCAGCGCCTCTCAGAAGAAGGCAAGCCGGTGGGCAAGCCGCAGAGCTTCCACGACGTGATCGAGCTGCAGCCGCTGCCGAGCAAGCGCAAGCCGCTCGTAGCGCCGGAGGGTGTGACCGGCAACGGCACCGGTCTCGCGTTCGTGCTGATCGGCGAAGAGATCATCCACGGCAAGGCGACCTGCATTCCCAGCCCAGCCAACTGCCAGGTGATCGATCTGAAGCTGGGCGTGCCCGAGGAACTCCAGGACCTCGAAGAAGATGGCACGGTCGTCTCCTACAAGCTGACCGTCACGAAGATCGAAAAGGTGAGCGGCTCGGCGTCCGCCGCCTCGGCTCACCCCTCCGCGGCAGGCAGCGCCCTGCTCGTGCGGCGGCACCTGAGCATCCCCTCCAGCGCCGCGTTCGACGGGAAGCTGGGAACGATCGTCGGCAACAGCGGCCCGGCAAGCGCCCACGCCGCCAAGCGCTCGCGGCACACTCAGAAGTGATCGGCCCGCAGGCAGCGCGGCGAGCCCGCCGCGAGGCGCGCGGGACGCCGCCGCGAGCGGCGCAGATAAGCTGAGCGCCACGATGGCGCTGCGCATGATCACAGCCGGGGAGTCCCACGGGCCCGGCCTCACCTGCATCCTGGAGGGCCTGCCCGCCGGCCTGGTCCTGCAGCGCGAGGGGATCGACTCCGATCTCGCGCGCCGCCAGCTCGGTCACGGGCGCGGCGGGCGCATGAAGATCGAGACCGACAAAGCCGATCTGACCGGCGGCGTGCGCCACGGGCATACGCTCGGCGGGCCGGTCGCGCTGCGCGTGGCAAACCGCGACTACGCCAACTGGGAGGAGCGGATGAGCCCCTGGCCGGTGGAGGCCGAGGTTCCCGAGGTTCACCTGCCGCGGCCCGGCCACGCCGACCTGGTCGGGACCTGGAAGTACGGGCTGACCGACGTGCGCGACATCCTGGAGCGCGCCTCGGCGCGCGAGACGGCGGCCCGCGTGGCAGGCGGAGCGGTCTGCCGCGCGTTCCTGGTGGCGCTCGGCGTGGAGGTCCGCTCCCACGTGTTGCAGATCGCCTCGGTGAAGGCGCCCGCCGCCGAGCGCGAGCTGACGGTGAAGGACTTCGAGGGTGTCGACGCCTCGCCGGTGCGCTGCCTGGACCCGGAGGCCGCGCGCGCGATGGTCGCCGAGATCGACGCGCTGCGGAAGGCCAACGAGTCGCTGGGCGGCGTCTTCGAGGTGCTGGCGTTCGGGCTGACGCCCGGCCTTGGCTCCCACATCTCCTGGGAGGAGCGGCTGGACGGCCGGATCGCGATGGCGATGTGCTCCATCCAGGCCGTCAAGGGCGTGTCGATCGGCGACGGGTTCGACATCGCCGGCAGGCCCGGCTCGCAGGCCCACGACGAGATCTTCTACTCGCAGCAGCAGGGCTTCTACCGCACCACCAACCGCTCCGGCGGGCTGGAGGGCGGCATGAGCACCGGCGAGCCGCTGGTGGTGCGCGCCGCGATGAAGCCGCTGCCGACGCTCACAAAGCCACTGCGATCGGTGGACACCGTCAGCCACGAGCCCACCCAGGCGCTGCGCGAGCGCACCGACTCCTGCACGGTGCCCGCCGCCGGCGTGGTGGGGGAGGCGATGCTCTGCTTCGTGCTCGCCGACGCCTACCGTCGCAAGTTCGGCGGCGACCACATCGACGACGTCAAGCAAGCGGTGCGCGCCTACGAGGAGCGGATCGGATGGAGGAGGTAGCGGGAGAAGCCATTGCCCGGCAGGGCAAGCACCCCGCGGCCACATCCGGCGCGTTCGTGCTGATCGGCTTCATGGGCGCCGGCAAGTCGACCGCGGCGGTCGAGCTCGCCGAAGCGCTGCGCCTGCGCGCGATCGACAGCGACGCGGAGATCGAGCGGCGTCGTGGCGCGAGCATCGCCGCGCTCTTTGCGCAGCTCGGCGAGCCTGGCTTCAGGCATCTCGAGGAGGAGGTGGTCCTCGAGCTGCTGCAGGGCGCCGACGCACGCACGGCGATCTCGCTCGGCGGAGGCAGCGTGCTCTCGCCCCGCGTGCAGGCAGAGCTTGCGCGCCATCTGGTGGTGCTACTTGACATCGACGCGCAAAGCGCCTGGGAGCGCGCCCGCGCCCACGACGTGGAGCGTCCGCTCGCGCGCGACCGGGACCGCTTCGATGCGCTGCTGGCGCAGCGCGCGCCGATCTACAGCACGCTGGCCGACGCGACGCTGCCCGCGGGCGTGCGGGGCGTCGGGCGTGCGGCCGCGCAGTCGCTTGCGCGGCTGCGCGACGCACCTGCCGGCACGAAGATGATCTGGGCGAGCGCGGCCGGCGGCTCCTACCCGGTGATCGTGGGCGGCGGACTGGTCACGCGGGGCCTGCTCGGTCACGGGCGGACGGCGCAGGCATGGCCGCTGGATCGCGAGCGCTCGCGCCCATTCTGCGTCACCGATGCCAGCGTCGGCGCGCTCTACGGCGATCGTCTGGGCGAGCTGGCCGGCGCCGTCACTATCCAGCCCGGCGAGCGCAGCAAGACCCTTGCGAGCGCGGAGACGGTGTGGAGCGCGATGGTGCAGGCGGGCCTCACGCGCGCCGACCACGTGGTGGCGCTCGGCGGCGGGGTAGTCGGCGACCTGGCGGGGTTCTGCGCGGCCACCTACCAGCGCGGCATCCCGCATGTGCAGGTGCCCACGACGGTGGTGGCGCAGGTCGACTCTGCCTACGGCGGCAAGACCGGCGTCGACCTTCCGCAGGCAAAGAACTACGTCGGCGCCTACCACCAGCCAAGCGGAGTGATCGTCGACCCGGAGACGCTGTCCAGCCTGCCCGACCGTGAGCTCGCGGCCGGCTGGGTGGAGGTGCTGAAGACCGCCCTGATCGCGGGCGGGGAGCTGTGGCGGCGCGTCAGCTCACACTCGCCGCTGGACCAGCGCACGATCATGCTCTGCGCCAAGACCAAGACCGACGTCGTCCGCGAGGACGAGCGCGACGCGGGCGCCAGGCAGATGCTGAACCTCGGCCACACGATCGGCCACGCGATCGAGACCGTCACCGGCTACGAGCGCTACCTGCACGGGGAGGCGGTCGGCCTCGGCCTGCTGGCCGCCCTGCGCCTCTCGGGCGCGGCCGAGCTGCGCGGCCAGGTGCGGTCGCTGATGCGCATCCGCGACCTGCCGTTGCGCCTTGAGGGCGCCGCGGTGGAGGACGTGGTGGCCGCGATCAGGCGCGACAAGAAGCGGCTGGGCGCCGAGGTGCCCTTCGTGCTGCTGCAGGCACCGGGCCAGGCGCAGGTCGGCTGCACCGTGCCCGAGGCGGACGTGCGCGCGGCTGTGGCCGAGCTCTGCGGGTAGAGGGGGTGTTAGGAGGCGGCGGCAGGGCAGCGTGGCACCGCTGCCGCGCCTATCTACGCCAGCCTACGGAGTACGGGATCGACGCCACTCTTGGGAGCGGTGTCGATCGCGCGCCGAGGCCCGGTGTTGTGCCGGGCCTTTGGCACATCTAAGGCTCGATCACATGGCGGTCGGGGACGTTGCCGACGCGCAGCAGACGCCTGCCTGCGAAGCCGTTGAGCCATCCAGAAGGACTCTGCCCTGCGCCTCTCCTACGCCGCTGAGGTGTGCGAGCACGTGCAGGAGTTGAGGCGCGCGATCCCACTCCGATACGCTGCGACCAGGCGATCGGAGGTGTCGGTGTCCGGGTTGGTCGTGGAGGGAGTCAGCCGGGGTTTCGCGCGGGGCCGTGGCGGGCCGTGGGTGCAGGTGCTCTCTGATGTCTCGTTCGATGTGCGGCCGGGTGAAGTGATTGGGATCGTGGGTGCGAGGCTGTCGGGCAAGACGACGTTGCTGCGGGTGGCGGCGGGTCTTGATGCCCCTGATGAGGGCGTAGTGCGGCTGGGGGCTACA
>DAHUYQ010000057.1 GCA_027315115.1 Solirubrobacterales bacterium
TGCAGCGCTTCGGTCTTGGCGTTGATGTCCGCCGCGTCCTCGGAGGTGAGAGCGTCACGGACTTCCTTGATCGCCGCTTCGATCTCCGTCTTCGAGTCGGCGTCGACGCTGTCGCCCAGATCCTTGAGCTGGCGCTCGGCCTGATACGCCGCGTTCTCGGCGTTGTTGCGAGCCTCCGCCACTTCGCGCTGGCGCCTGTCCTCATCCGCGTGCGCCTCGGCGTCGGTGACCATCCGCTTGATCTCATCGTCAGACAGCCCGGAGCCCGACCGGATCTCGATCTTCTGCTCCTTGCCGGTACCGAGGTCCTTGGCGGACACGTTCAGGATCCCGTTGGCGTCGATGTCGAACGCGACCTCGATCTGCGGGATTCCCCGCGGCGCCGGCGGGATGCCGGTCAGCTGGAACTTGCCCAGCGACTTGTTGTAGGTCGCCATCTCGCGCTCGCCCTGGAGCACGTGGATCTCCACTGACGGCTGGTTGTCCTCCGCCGTGGAGAAGACCTCCGACTTGCGGGTCGGGATCGTCGTGTTGCGCTCGATCAGCTTGGTCATGACGCCGCCCTTGGTCTCGATTCCCAGCGTCAGCGGGGTCACGTCGAGCAGCAGCACGTCCTTGACGTCGCCGGCGAGCACGCCCGCCTGGATCGCGGCGCCGACGGCGACGACCTCATCCGGGTTGACGCCCCGGTGCGGCTCCTTGCCGGTCAGCTCCTTGACCTTCTCCTGCACGGCCGGCATACGGGTCATACCGCCGACCAGGACGACGTGGTCGATCGTCGCGGCGCCCTTCTCCTTGGCGTCGTCGAGCGCCTGGCGGACCGGCGCGACCGTGCGGTCAAGCAGGGCGGAGGTCAGCTCGTTGAGCTTGGCGCGCGTGAGCCGCATGTCCAGGTGCTTGGGCCCCGACGCGTCGGCCGTGATGAACGGCAGGTTGATCTGCGTCTCCTGCGTTGTCGACAGCTCGATCTTCGCCTTCTCGGCCGCCTCGTAAAGACGCTGCAGCGCCATCGGGTCGGCGCTCAGATCGATCGCCTGGGCCTTGCGGAACTCAGCCACCAGCCAGTCGACCAGTGCCTTGTCGAAGTTGTCGCCGCCGAGATGGTTGTCGCCCGCGGTCGCCTTGACCTCGAAGACGCCGTCGCCGATCTCCAGCACCGATACGTCGAAGGTGCCGCCGCCGAGGTCGAAGACGAGAATCGTCTGGTCGTGCTCCTTGTCCAGCCCGTAGGCCAGCGAGGCGGCGGTCGGCTCGTTGATGATCCGCTTGACGTCCAGCCCGGCGATCTTGCCGGCGTCCTTGGTGGCCTGGCGCTGGTCGTCGTTGAAGTAGGCGGGGACGGTGATGACGGCCGAGTCGACGGTCTCGCCCAGATACGCTTCCGCGTCCGCCTTCAGCTTCTGCAGGATCATCGCGGAGATCTGCGGCGGGGAGTACTGCTCGCCGCTGACGTCGACGCGCACGTCGCCGTTGGGACCGCTCGCGACCTTGTAGGGGACGATCGACTCCTCCTCGCGCACCTCGGCCTCCTTGCGGCCCATGAAGCGCTTGATGGAGAAGATCGTGTTCTGCGGGTTGGTGACCGCCTGCCGCTTGGCGACCGTGCCGACGAGGCGCTCGCCGGAGGCGGCGAAAGCGACGACCGAGGGGGTTGTGCGGCCACCCTCGGCGTTCTCGATCACCGTCGGCTCGCCGCCCTCGAGCACGGCCATGCACGAGTTGGTCGTGCCGAGATCGATGCCTATGGTCTTGGCCATGATGAGAGGGGACTCCTTGGTTGCTTACAAAATCTGAGTCTGAGTATGGCAGATTTTTCGCGGTCTTCAACACCCCTGGTCGGCGGCCGCGCCGGCACCGGTCCCCGGCCGCCTCAGTCGCGGTGCAGACGGGCGCGCAGAGCCAGCTCGAGCTCCAGGCGCCGATCGGGATCATCCAGCGCGTCGCCGAGCAGCTCGCGCAGCCGGCCAAGGCGGTAGCGAACGGTCTGGCTGTGCACCTGCAGCTCCGCCGCCGTGGCCGGCACGTTGCCGCGATGTCGCAACCATGCGAGCAGGGTGCGCTCCAAGCGCGCCCGGGACCGCGGAGGAGTCTCGCGCAGGGGGGCGAGGCAGCCTGCCGCGAGCTCGGAGATCAGCGATGGATCCTGGTGCAGCAGCAGCGTCAGCAGGTGCTGCGAGGCGAGCGCCAGGCGGCTCGCGGACAACACGCCCGCCTGCTGCAGCGCCAGGGTGGAGCTGGCGCGCGCGAAGCCGATGGGCGCCTCGCCCACCGTGGCGAACGGCCCCATGGCGGCACGCCAGACCGTCCGTTTCTCGAGCCGCCTCACCGCTCTCTCCACCTCTTCCACCCTGCGCTCGCCGGCACCCGGGACGAGCACGCAGGTCACGTCCTCGAGCCGCGCGCCGATCGCGCCCTCGCCGATCATTGCGCTCAGGCGGGTGACGTCGGGGTGCTCGCACGCGAGCACGGCGACGCGCCGCGGCAGCCGCCAGCCGGCCTCCGTCGCGAGCGTGTATAGATCGATGTCGGCGTCGTCTGGCTGATGTTGCACCAGGATCGCGACCAGCCTGCGCAGCCGGCGCTCCCGCTCGCTCGCGACCTCCGCCTGCGCCTGCGCGTAGCCCTCGACGGAGCTGGCCGAGACCTCCTCCACGTAGGCGAAGATCGACTCCGCCAGCAGCGAGACGGTCTCGGCGTCCGCGCCACGGGCGCGAGCGACCTCTGAGAGCCGCCGCCAGGACAGCCGCGCCCCCAGCCGGTATGCGGCCTGCAGCGCATCGAGCGTCCTGCCCGCGCGCTGCTCGCCGCGCCCCAGGTCGCGGTAGACCTCGCGGCTGGAGATGGAGACCCCGCCGGAGCGGCCGATCAGGTCCACGAACTGCTGCAGCGACCGTCGCACGCCCGCGCGCAGGCCGTGCCCGAAGGCTCCCTCCAGCGGCCGGCGGTACTCGGGCACCGCCTCGCCGATCGCGGCGATCACCTCGTCGGCGAGCGGCGGCAACTCGGGCGCCAGCGCCGCCGCCAGCTCCCGCCGCAGGCGCTCCCAGGGTCGGTCCGCGACCGCTGGCGGTCGCGGCGGCGACGGCGATCTCGGTGGCCGCGGCGCAGACATATGCCCTACGTGTGTTTTTTGTTCGATCTGCACAAAAATCCCGCCACCGATAGTCGCATACATGATGAGAAACGGCCAATTGCATCGCGTATGCTCAAAAACGTGACGCGCCTGGAGCGCAACGTGAACATCGCCGCGGTGGTGCTGCCGTTCCTGGCCGTGATCGCCGGGGCCGCGCTGCTGTGGAACCACTTCTTCGGGGTGCGCGACCTGGCGATCCTCGCGGGCATGTACGTGCTGACGGCGGTCGGCATCACGGTCGGCTTCCACCGGCTGCTCACGCACCGCGCCTTCAAGACCCACCGGCTCACCCGCTACGTGCTCACGGCGCTGGGCTCGATGGCCGTCCAGGGCCCGGCGATCGACTGGGTCGCCGACCACCGCAAGCATCACACCTTCACCGACGAAGAGGGCGACCCGCACAGCCCGCACGCCGGGCAGGGCGCCGGCCTGGCCGGAATGCTGCGCGGCCTCTGGCACGCCCACGTGGGATGGCTCTTCAGCACCCACGGCCAGGCCTCCTCCAAACGGTTCGCGCCCGATCTGCTCGAAGACCCGGTCATGCGCGCCCTCAACCGGGCCTTCCCGCTGCTGGTGCTCTCCGGCCTGCTGGTCCCATTCCTGCTCGGGCTGGCAATCAGCGGCGGCTCCCTGAGCGCCGGGCTGGAGGCGCTGCTGTGGGGCGGGCTGGTGCGGATCTTCCTCGTGCACCACATCACCTGGAGCATCAACTCCATCTGCCACTTCTTCGGCACGCGCCGCTTCGAGCTCGAAGACCACTCCACGAACGTCTTCTGGCTCGCGCTGCCCTCGCTCGGCGAGGCATGGCACCACAACCACCACGCGTTCCCGCGCTCGGCCTTCCACGGTCTGCGCTGGTGGGAGCTCGACCCCTCGGGCTGGCTGATCCTCGCGATGGCGAAGGTCGGGCTGGCTTGGGAGGTGGTGAGGGTGAGCGCCGAGAGTCAGCGGCAGAAGATCGCCGAAGGCTCCGCCGAGACACCCGGCTCGGCTGCCCGCGCGTAGGCGATCACCGCGGGGCGATGCCCAAGCCCCGGCTCGGGCACATCCGCGCCAGCGCGCAGCGCCCGCACGCGGGGTTGCGCGCGTGGCACGTGCGCCGGCCGTGCCGAAGCAGGTTCACATGCAGCTCCAGCTCCTGGCCTGGCGCGGTGATCGCGAGCATCTGGTCGTGGAGCTCCTCGAACCCCGCGCCAGGGCGCAGCAGCTCCAGGCGCATGCCGACACGTGAGACGTGCGTGTCGACGGGCACGTCGTGCAGGCCAAAGCTGAACAGCAGCACGCAGGCGGCCGTCTTGCGGCCCACCCCCGGCAGTGAGGTCAGATAGTCGCGGGCCTGCTCCAACGGCACGTCGGCCAGCCACGCCAGCGAAAGCGGGTCCGAGCGGGCGGGCGGTCGGTCATTGGGGTGGGCGGCAAGGCGCTCGGCGATCGCGTCGAGGATCGCCTTGATCCTCACCGACTTGACCTTGGAGATGCCGCCGGGACGGATCGCCTCCTCCACGACCTCCAGCGGAGCCCGCCTGACCGCCTCCCAGCTTCCCAGCCGCTGCCGCAGCCGCAGAAACGCGACGTCGCGGTTGCGGTCGTTGGTGCTCTGCGAGAGCACCGTCAGGACCAGCTCGGCGAGCGGGTCGCCGTGCGGAGCCATCAGCGGCACGCCGTAGATCTCCCGCAGGCGCGCGGAGATCGCGCGCACGCGGGCAGGCGTGGGCGGCCGCCAGTCTGCCTTGGTCGTTCTCGGGCTCATAACGGCCACGCGCCCACGCTAGCCGACGCCTCCCGGAGCATGCCTCCAGGGGACGACCGGCCGCCACCCGCGGGCTCGCCGGACCGTGCCGGCCCGCGCCGCCGAACCGAGCGCGACCGTATCCTCGGCCTCGTGCAAGGCGCCGCGACCGCAAAACCACCGGGCCCCGCGTCGGGCGCGCCGAGCCCTGCGCCAGGCGCGCCCACCCCCGCACTTGGCTCGCTCCCCGCCGCCGCGCGCCGCGTGCCGCCGTGGCTGCTGGGCGTCGCGCTGGCGGTCCCGCTCGCTGCGGGCTACCTGATCGTCTCGCCGCCGAGCGGCGACCTCGCGGCCGCCACCTACCGCTCCGACCTGTTCGCGCGCGCCGGGTTCACGATCTGGGACAACGGCTGGTACGCAGGCCATGCGCTGCCCGCCTACTCGCTGCTTGCGCCGGCGCTCGGGGCGTGGCTCGGCCTGCGAGTGCTGCTCGCGCTCAGCGCCGTCCTGGCCGCCGCGCTCTTCGGGCTGCTCGCTCCCCGCTGGCTGCCCCCGAGCGCGGCACGCGCCGCGACGCTCGCCTTCGCGTTCGGGTTCTGCGCGGAGCTGCCCTCGGGTCGGGTGCCCTACGACCTGGGCGCGGCAGTCGCGCTGGCCGGCGCGATCGCGATGGCCAGAGCCGCCGCCGGCTCCGAGAGCCCCGGCGGGCCCCCGGCCGCCGACACCCCCGGCGGGGGCCCGGCCGCCGACACTCCCGGCCGAGGCCGCGCCGCGGCGCTGGCCGCGACGGCCGTGCTGGCGGTCCTGGCCTCGGCCGCAAGCCCGGTCGCCGGCGCCTTCCTCGCGCTCGCGAGCGTCGCGGTCGCGGCCGTGGCGCTGCGGCAGCGCCGCCGTGGCGGCGTGCTGGCCGGCGCGGTCGCGGCCGTCCCGGCGCTGGCGTACATCCTGCTGCTCGCGGTCGCGTTCCCCGAGGGCGGCTACGAGCCCTTCGCCCCCGGCGCGTTCTGGCCAGAGCTCGGCGCGTCGGTGGCAATCGCGGCGCTGCTGCCTCAGGGCTGCCTGAGCGCGACCGGCCGGCGCACCGTGCGGGTCGGCGCCGGCCTCTACGCGCTCGCGCTATGCGCAAGCTTCCTGATTCGGACGCCGATGGGCGGCAACGTCGTGCGGCTGGGCGCGATGTTCGGAGCCCCGATCGTGGTCGGCGTGCTCTGGACCGGCGCCGGCGTCTCGCTGCGCGCCCGCCGCAACGCCGGGCGGCTGGTGCTGGCGACGCTCGCGCCGCTGCTGCTCTACTGGCAGCTCGCGACCGCGATCGACGACCAGGTCGCGCTGGCCGGCGACCCCACGGTCGACGCCTCCTTCTACGCGCCACTGCGAAGCGAGCTGCTGCGGCTGGCCGACGGGCACCCGATCCGGGTGGAGGTGCAGCTCACCAACGCGCACTGGGAGTCCGCGTACCTGCCGGGCGGCCCGATCTCGATCGCGAGGGGCTGGGAGCGCCAGCTCGACACCCGCTATGACCAGATCTTCTACCGCGCGGGCCTGAGCGCCTCCGCCTACCGCCGCTGGCTCGCGAGCAACGCGATCGCCTACGTGGCGCTGCCCGACGCCAAGCTCGACTCGGCGGGACGGCAAGAGCGGCGCCTGATCGACTCCGGCCTGCCCTACCTGCGACAGGTCTGGTCGAGCGCTCGATGGCGGCTGTTCGCGGTCAGCGGCGCCACGCCGCTTGCGCAGCCGCCCGCCCGCATGCTCGCGGTGGGCACCGACTCATTCACGCTGCGGACGCCGCGCGCGGGCAGCTACGAGGTGCGGCTGCACTGGAGCCCGTATTGGATCCCCACCCGCCCAACGCCCACCCGCCCAACGCCCGGCGGCTCCGCCGTATGCGTCTCGCGAGCCCCGGCCGGCTTCACCGAGGTGACCGTGCGCGGCGCGGGCACGATCCGCGTCGACGCCGCGTTCTCGCTGGGCCGCCTCCTCGCCGACAGCCCACGTTGCGCGCATTGACGGATCAAAGGCGGCGGAGCATGCACTACCCTTTGTTCGCGATGGACGCCCAGCCTCGCGCCCTGGAGACACGCCCACTCGGGCTGCGGGCTCTGCAGGCATACCTGCTGCCCGCCGGATGGCTGGACGTGCTGCGCCAGCTCGCGCTCTTCGGCGCCGCCTACCTCTTCTACAGCCTGATCCGGGGCGTGGCCGAGGTGCAGACGACGATCGCCTTCGACCACACGCGCGAGGTGATCCAGCTCGAGCGGGCTCTGCACATCTTCGCGGAGCCCTCGATCCAGGCATGGGCGATGGGCAGCCATGCGCTGATCGACCTCTGCAGTTGGCTCTACGTCAACGCCCAGACGACCGTGACGATCACGGCGCTGGTCTACATCTACCTGCGCCACAACCGCTCCTTCTACTTCGTGCGCAACATGCTGATGGTCTCGATGGTGATCGCGCTGGCCGGCTACGCGCTGTTCCCCACCGCGCCGCCGCGCTTCATGCCCGAATGGGGCTTCGTGGACACGGTCGCCGCGTTCACAGGCGTGCACGTCGAACACACCAGCCAGTCGATGAGCGCCCTGTTCAATCCCTACGCGGCCGTGCCCTCGATGCACGTGGCCTTCGCGATGATGATCGGCTGGCGGCTGGTCGGGCTCGTCAAGCCGCGGACCCTGAAGGCGGCGTGGGCCCTCTACCCCTTCCTGATCGCCTTCGTGATCATCGCGACCGCCAACCACTTCATCTTCGACTCGCTGCTGGGAGCGCTGACCGCCGGCGTCTCGGCGCTGGCGGCAGCCCGGCTGGCTCGCCTGCGGCCGGTCGCCTGGAGCCTCTCTCCCTCGCCTGCGGAGGCGCGCGGATAGCGCGCGGCGAAGCCGATGGCCGACAGTCCTCACACCCAGCCTCAGCGTCGCCCGGGCGCCCCGGGCCGCCGCCGCGGCGCCGGGCACCGCGAGCGTCCCGCGCGCGGCACGCGCGCGCCGCTGATCGCGCCGGAGCGGCGCGAGATGGTCCGCAACCGCCTGATCGAGTCGCGCCTGACCCCGAACGCGATCAGCCTGACCGGCTTCGTGCTCAACTGCGCGGCCGCGGCGCTGGTCGTCGAGCGCCTGTTCTTCCTGGCCGGGGTCGCGTTCATCGTCGGCTCGATCATGGACACGCTGGACGGCCGCTACAGCCGGATGTCGGGCAAGGGCACGCAGTTCGGCGCGTTCCTTGACTCGACCCTCGACCGGCTCGAGGAGGGGATCGTGCTGACCGCGGTCGCCGCGTACTTCGCCGCCCGGCACGAACAGCTGGCGGTTGCCGCCGTCGTCGCGGGCGTGCTCGGGTCACTGATGGTGTCCTCCACGCGCGCTCGCGCGGAGGCGCTCGGGGTCGCGTGCAAGGTCGGGGTCGCGACGCGCCCGGTCCGGGTCGTGATCCTCTCGGCGGGACTGGTGTTCGCACGCGGGGCCTCGC